>CABIVQ010000006.1 GCA_902362365.1 Clostridiaceae bacterium
AACTTAATATAAGTTAATCGAAAGATTATGTGGTTACTATAGCAAAGAGGATACACCTGTTTCCATTCCGAACACAGAAGTTAAGCTCTTTAGCGCTGATGGTACTTGGGGGGCAACCTCCTGGGAGAGTAAGACGTAGCCACGTAATCTTTTTTTATTATATTCTTATATTTATAATGTTAGGTTTTAAAAACATGTAAATACTATTACAAAATGAAAAAATAGGAGTGATAGACATGTTGAGAAAGCTAGCAATTATTTTGGTTATAGTAGGAGCACTTAATTGGGGCGGAATAGGAGCATTTGGAGTAGATTTACTAGGTAATGTATTTGGAGGAACTTATGAAGTTCTAAGCAGGATGATGTACTTCACTGTAGGATTAGCTGGAATATATCTAATAATGACTCAAAAACTAGAAAACAAAAGTGATTAATGATTAATATGAAGATAAAAGACCGTGACTGTTATTTAGAAACGGTCTTTTAATTTATCCATGATTATAATAATATAAAGAATATGAAGATGTATAAACTATAATGATGATAACCAATATAATAATAAATAAAATAATTTTATAGATAGATAATTTTACAGATAAAGAAATTTATAATATAAGAAAATATATGAGGAGAATATATGAGCAAGTTAATTATAGAGGAACTAAATAATATCGTAGATAATAAATTAATATCTTTTCATGTTCCAGGGCATAAATTAGGTAAGATTTATGATAAATTAAATTATACAAATACACTTAATAAAATCTACTCTATGGATACAACGGAAATCCCAGGAACTGATAATTTACATTCACCAGAAGGTATAATAAAAGAATCTCAAGAGAGGGCTTCTGAAGTATTTAAGAGTGATGAAACTTATTATTTAATAAATGGTAGCACTTGTGGAATACAAGCAGCTATAATGGCATTATGCCCACCCAAAAGCAAAATCATTGCAAATAGAGATTGTCACCAATCAGTAATAAATGCATGTATTTTAGGAGATGTAGACCCAGTATATATAAATTCAGAAGTTGATAAAAATACAAATATTCTTAAGGGTATTAATATAGATGATGCAATAAAAGTTATAGATAGTAACTTAGATGCGAAGGCTATAATACTTACATACCCGACATACTATGGAATGACATATGATTTAAAGAGGGTATGTGACTATGCTCATAGCAAGGATATTGCTGTAATTGTTGATGAAGCACACGGTGCACACTTAGGTTTAAGTGAAGAATTGCCTAAAACAGCTTTAGAACAAGGAGCAGATATAGTTATACAAAGTACGCATAAAACATTACCTTCATTCACTCAATCATCTATGATACATATACAAGGAGATAGGGTAAATAAAGAACAATTAGTATCCATTCTAAAGATTATAGAATCATCAAGTCCGTCATATATGCTAATGGCATCATTAGAAATAGCTGTTGATATTTATAATAAGTATGGAACAAAACTTATGAATGAACTATTAAATAACATTGATAAACTAAAAAATTCTTTCAAGGAAAATAATGGTATAGGGTTTTATGATACAGATGATAAGACGAAGATATTTATATCTACAATTAATATGGGATTAATAGGTTATGAACTAGAAACTATACTTAGAGAAGAGTATAATATACAAGTAGAGTTATCCAATTATTATGGATCTTTATTAATTTGCACTATAGGTAATGACAATGATGATTTCAAAAGTTTAGAAACTGCTTTAAACGAAATCTTAGAAAAATATAGATCTAATAAAAATATAGAGAAAATAGAGTATCCTAATAATATACCAGTAAAAAAATTAACACCAAGAGAAGCATTTTATAAAGAGAAGAAAAGTGTTAAAATATATGAAAGTGTAGGGAAAATATGTGGAGAATACATAATCCCTTATCCTCCAGGTATCAGCTTAACATCGCCTGGGGAGATAATAACAAATGAAATAATTGACTACATGTTATTCTGTAAAGAAAAAGGAATGAATGTAAGTGGATTAAAAGATTCTAATTTAGGACAAATTCAAATTATAGAATAGTACAAGATTCTATGGAGGACGGCAAATGAAAGGTAAATTAATAATAATAGAAAGTGGTTCTGATGCTAGTGGAAAGGCCACTCAAACTAAGAGGTTATTTGAAAGATTATCAGAGGAAAATAGTAATATAAGAAAAGTAGAATATCCAAACTACGACTCAGAATCTTCTGCATTGGTAAAAATGTATTTAAGAGGAGATTTTGGAAAGAATGCTTCTGATGTAGATCCATATATATCATCTACATTTTTTGCAGCTGATAGATATGCTTCATTTAAAACGGAATGGGAAGAATTCTATAACAACGGTGGAATAGTTATTGCAGATAGATATACAACGTCTAATATGGTACATCAAGCGTCTAAGATGGATGAAAAAGATAGAGATAAGTACTTAGATTGGTTAGTTGATTATGAATTTAATTTATATAAAATACCAGAGCCAGACTGTGTTATATTTTTAGATGTTCCTATCGAGTTTAGTCAAAAGCTAATGGAAAATAGAAAGAACAAGATAACAGGTGAAGATAAGAAAGATATACATGAAAGCGATATAGAGTATTTAACAAAATCATATAATAATGCACTATATATAGCTAACAAGTATAATTGGAAAAAAATAAATTGTGTTAAAGATGGGACTTTAAGAAGTATAGATGATATACATGATGAAATCTATAACATAGTTAAACAAAGTATATAACCTATGGAGAGGTAAATATGTATTTTAATAATATTATAGGTCAAGAGTTTGCAAAGAAGTATATAACAAACTCCATTAAAAATGATAAGGTTAATCATGCATATATGTTTGAAGGTATTGATGGAATAGGGAAGAACTTATTTGCAAAAGAATTTGGAAAATTACTTATCAATGTTGATAATGTAGATAATAGTCCAGATTATATAAATATAGAACCTACAGGAAGTAGCATAAAAATAGCACAAATTAGAGAACTACAATCAGATATAATAATAAAACCACATAGTAAATATAAAATATATGTAATTAATCATGCAGAAAAGATGACAGTAGAGTCTCAAAATGCATTATTAAAAACGTTAGAAGAACCACCAGAATATGCTATAATAATTTTGATTACAAACAACAAAGAATCTTTATTACCTACAATAAAGTCTAGATGTGAAATAATCAAATTTTTACCAATATCTATTATGGAATTAAAAAGGTACTTAATGGATAGAGGCGTGGAGGAAAAGAGATCAGCACTATTAGCGAATTTTTCTAGAGGAAGTATAGAAAAAGCTTTAGAACTATCTGAGTCGAGTGATTTTTCAATAATGAGAGATGATATACAAAAATATATTCAAGATATTTTAGATAAGAATATGGTAGAGATTTTAAATATATCAAGTGATATGGATAAATATAAAGATAAAGTTATTATTGTTCTTGATATGATGATTAATTACTTCAGAGATATTATGATATGCAAAGATAGAGCGGATAAGGATATGTTAATAAACGGGGATAGAATTACATTTATACAAAATATGAGTAGTAAAATTACTTATTCGCAAGTATCTAAGATTATTGATATAATAGAAGAAGCAAAAAGAAAGATGAGAAGCAATTGTAACTTTAGTGTAAGTATACAAGTTATGGCTTTGAACATATATGAGGTGATAAAATGATAAAAATAGTGGGTGTTAGGTTTAAAAATGCAGGTAAAATATACTATTTTGATCCTGTAGATTTTGAAATAGAGCAAAACACAGATGTAGTTGTAGAAACGGCAAGAGGTCTAGAATACGGAACAGTAATTGTTGGTCCAAAGGAAATAGATGAAAATAAATTAGTATCACCATTAAAACCTATTATAAGAATAGCAACTCCTGAAGATACTAACATATATAAGGAGAATAAAGAAAAAGCTAAAGAAACTTTTGAATTATGCCAACAAAAAATAAAAGAGCATGATCTTACTATGTTCTTAATTGATTGTGAATATACTTTTGATAGAAATAAGTTAATATTCTACTTCACTGCAGAGGGAAGAATCGACTTTAGAGAGCTTGTAAAAGATTTAGCGGCAATATTTAAAACAAGAATAGAGTTAAGACAAATTGGAGTTAGAGATGAAGCCAAATCAATTGGAGGTTTAGGTCCATGTGGAAGAAGTTTATGCTGTTCTTCATGGCTAGGAGATTTCCAACCAGTTTCAATAAAAATGGCTAAAGACCAAAGTCTATCACTAAATCCAACAAAGATATCTGGTATATGTGGAAGACTATTCTGTTGTTTAAAATATGAGCATGACGTATATGTAGAAGCAATAGAAAAAATGCCTAATGTAGGAGACTTAGTTAAAGTAAGTGGAAATAAAGGTAAGGTAATAGAAGTTAATCCTTTATTAGAACAAGCTAAAGTTGAATTCAATGATAAAACTATAAAAACTTGTATGAGAGAAGAAATAAAAGTATTACAAGAAGCTAAAAAATGTGGGGGTTGTTGCAAAAATAAAGATGAACAACTAGATGCAGAAACATTAAGAGAGTTAAAGAAATTAGAAGATTAAATTTGTAATATAAAAAAGGGGTAGGATTTTCCTACCCTTTTAAATAAGGAGATATTTATGGACATAAAATTAAAAGACACAGAAAGAATAGATGACTTACAGTTAAAAGGATTAAAGTTAATACAAGATACTAATGGATTTTGTTTTGGAATAGATGCAGTTCTTCTAGCAAACTTTGCAAAAGTAAAAAAAGATGCTAACGTTGCAGACTTAGGTACTGGTACAGGAATAATACCAATACTTATTGCAGGAAAAAGTAAAGCAAAGAAAATAGTAGGAGTGGAAATACAAGAAGAAGTATATGAAATGGCCACTCGCTCAGTAAAATTAAATAATTTAGAAGATAGAGTAGAAATTGTAAATGCAGATATTAAAACAATAGATAAAGTATTAGAAGTACATGGATATCATGTAGTTACTTCAAATCCTCCATATATGCATATGGATGGTATAAAAAATCCTAATGATAAAAAAGCAATATCTAGACATGAGGTAAAATGCAATTTAGAAGATGTTATAAGAGCAGCCTCAAGGTTAGTAATGCCTAGAGGTAAGTTCTTCATGATACATAGGCCTACAAGACTAGTTGATATTATTGAACTTGGAAGAAAATATAGACTAGAACCGAAAGTAGTACAATTTGTACATCCAAGAGCTAATAAAGCTCCAAACTTACTTTTAGTGGAATTTATGAAAGATGGAAAACCAGAATTAAAAATACTTGATCCACTATATGTTTATGGAGAAGATGGAAACTATACAAAAGAAATAAATGATATATATGCAAATGAAGATATAGGAGAATAAGATATATGAGCGGTAAATTATATATATGTCCAACACCCATAGGAAACTTAGAAGATATAACTTATAGGACTTTAAGAGTATTGAATGAAGTTGATTTAATTGCAGCTGAAGATACTAGACATAGTATAAAACTTTTAAATCATTTTGAAATTTCAAAACCATTAACAAGTTATCATGAACACAACAAAGATTCCAAAGGTGGGTATTTAATCAATAAATTACTTGAAGGTGAAAACGTAGCAGTAATAAGTGATGCAGGGATGCCAGGAATTTCTGATCCAGGTGAAGATATAATAAGGGAAGCTATTGAAAATAATATAGAAGTAGAAGTTTTACCTGGTGCCACAGCTTTTGTAACAGCTTTAGTAGGGTCTGGATTAGATACTAGAAAGTTTGCATTTGAAGGTTTTTTAGATAGAGATAAAAAGACTAGAAGAGAACAATTAGAGGATGTAAAGGAAGAAAGTAGAACAATGATATTCTACGAATCTCCTCATAGATTAAAAGATACGTTAAAAGATATGAGTAAGGTTTTAGGAAATAGAAAAATTTCTATAAATAGAGAGCTTACAAAAAAATATCAGGAAATAATAAGAGAAGATATAGATAAAGCAATAGAAATATTTAATGAAAGAGATATTAAAGGTGAGTTCGTTTTAATAGTAGATGGTTTTAAGGGTGAAAAAACTCAGAAAAATAACTATGATGATCTTACAGAAAGAGAGTATGTAATAGAGTTAATTAATAATGGTTTAGATAAGAAAGATGCTATTAAAACAGTTTGTAAAGAAAGAAAGTTAAAAAAGGATGTAGTATATAAGCAAGTATTAGATTTATAAGATATAAGCATTCGGGGTGATACATATGGAATTGAATAAGATTTTAATAAATAGTTTAAAATGCAAAGATGCTAGTGAAGAGTTTAAAAAATTAGATAATAATAAAATATTAGAACAATTGATTCCTAAAATAAATGAAATGAAGGAAGTTGGAGAATGTAAATATCACGTAGTGAATTGCTTTGATCATTCTATAAATGCATTAAAGGAATTTGAAGATATGATAAAGGATGAAAATTTCTTTTCAAATCATTTAAAAAATAGAATATGGAACTATTTAAATACTAGCGTAGAACATGGTATAAGTAAACTTGATATACTAAAATTAGGAATATTTTTACATGATATTGGTAAGCCTGATGCAAAAACTACTGATGAAAATGGTAGAGTTCACTTTAAAGGCCATGAAAAAATAGGTGGAGATATTGTGATTGACTTAGGGAGAAGCTTAGGATTAAGTCAAAGTGTAATAGATACTCTATTTAAATATGTTAGATATCATATGTTTTTATTAGTTTTTTATAAGAAAAATGATATAAGTCAAGAAAAACTATTTGAAATGTTCGATACCTTAGAAGAAGATACAATAGGAGCTATGCTTTTAGGATATGCAGATATAGTATCTACTAGAAAATTATTGAATCCTAATGAAGAAGTAGGAGTAATAAAAACTTATATGGAATTTATATTGACTAATTATGAATACAGATACAAAAGATTAAAATAAAAACAGGTTGCCTTAAAATGAATTATTCATTTTAAGACAACCTGTTTTTATTTATTATAATATAGACTTTGATTGTATTGGAGTTGACAATATCACCGAAGTTTTAGTAGAACCTATTGTTTTTATAGTATCAATTACATTTTCTAATTCATACATATCTTTAACTATGACTTTAAGAAGAGAACAGTCATCACCTGTTATATGGTGACACTCAACTATTCTAGGGTCATCTTTAGCAACTTCTAAAAATTGATCATAAGCTTTTCCACTTGGAAGTGATATATGTATAAATGCTTTTATAACTCTGCCTAAAGCATCTGGATTTACTATTGCCTTATATCCTTCAATAACACCTGCTTCTTCAAGTCTTTTTACTCTTTCAGAAACAGCTGGAGAAGTTAAACCAACTATTTTACCTAAGTCCTTCATTGAAATTCTACCGTCATCCTGAAGTATTTCTATAATTCTGTAATCAGTAATATCCATATGTAGCCCCCTTTGATTTATGTTATTGTTTTTGTACAACTTTATCACCTAATAAATTAGTTTTTAAATCCCAAAGCTCTTGTGATAAATCAACTTTATAAGTTTTTGGGCAAGTAAGTCTTCTATATGCATCCCATAAAGTATTTAGTTCATCTTGCACATATTGCTGTATTTCTGTAATTGGCTTAGATTTAAACTTACATTCTCCGTTTATAAATAAAGGCTTATGAAGTTCTTTAATCGTGTAATCTTCAAATGTAGTTTCTTTCCAAGTATATGTAGGGTGGAATACAGTAAGAGGTTGTGAAGTATTTATTTTCTCATCATGAAGCATAATTAAATCGGCTTCAGCTTTATTCTCTTTATTGTATATTCTAACAACTTTTTTATATCCTGGGTTATTTATTTTTTCTGGATCCTCAGAAATTTTAATTTTTGGAACGATTTTATCACCTTGGTATGAAGCTGCTAACTTATATACACCACCAAGAGATGGTGAATCAGCTGAAGTGATTAATTTTGTTCCAACACCCCAAGAATTTATAGCACAATTTCCTGATTTTAAAGCAGATATAGTGTACTCATCTAAATCATTAGATGCTGTTATACTTAAATTACTAAAACCTGCTTCATCTAGCATTTTCTTAGCTTCAACAGATAGATATTCTAAGTCACCTGAATCTATACGGATACCAAGTGGTGTATGGCCATTAGCCTTTAAGTTCTTAAATACTTTTATAGCATTAGGAACTCCACTATTTAATACATCGTAAGTATCAACCAAAAGTAAGCATTTATCAGGATAAACATCAGCATAAGCTTCAAATGATTCTAACTCTGAGTCAAATTTTTGAATCCAACTATGAGCTTGAGTTCCAACTACTGGAATATCAAACATTTTACCAGCTAGTACATTTGCTGTAGCCTTACAGCCCCCTATTACAGCAGCTCTAGCCCCGTAGATACCTGCATCTGGTCCTTGTGCACGTCTAAGTCCAAATTCAAAAACTGGATCTCCTTGTGCAGCATAACAAACCTTAGAAGCTTTTGTAGCTATAAGAGATTGGAAATTTACGATAGTAAGTAAAGCTGTTTCTATAAGTTGAGCTTGGTACAGAGGTGCTTTAACTGTAATAACAGGTTCATTAGGGAACATGATTGTACCCTCTTCAACAGAATATATGTCTCCTGTAAATTTAAAGTCCCTTAAAAAATCTAAGAATTTATCTGAGAATAAGTTTAAACTTTTTAAGTACTTTAAATCTTCCTCTGAAAATTGAAGATTATTTATATAATCAACTAATTGCTCAATACCACAAACTATTGTATACCCACTTTTACATGCATTTTTCCTAAAGAACATATCAAACACAACTACATCTTCATGTATATTTTTCTCAAAATATCCATTCAACATAGTAAGTTGATACAAGTCTGTAAGAAGTGTCAAATTTCTCATTATTTTTCTCCTTAAATACTAAAAATTATAAAAAAACCCTATACCTATACTAAAACACAATACACTTCAACTTTCAAGTATAAACTAGTCCTTAACTAACATAAAATTATTAAGAGGGGAGGGGATTAAAATAGGAAAGATATGGTTTTATATGATTGTAATAGGAATATTAGGAAGTGTGTATTTTCAAAATCTAGGAGCGTTAAACAATGCTCTTTTAAATGAATCTTCTAAAGCAATTGAATTTGCTATAAGTTTAGCTGGAATTATGGCATTTTGGATGGGAATAATGAACATCGCTAAAGATTCTGGCCTTATAGAAAGAATAGGATATAAGCTAAGTCCTATAATGAAGAAATTATTTCCTTCCATTCCCAAAGGACATAAGGCTATGTCTTATATAGTTATGAATATGGCTTTAAATATACTAGGAGCAGGGAATGGAGCTACAGCATTTGGATTAAAAGCAATGAATGAGTTACAAACTTTAAATAGAAAGAAAGATACTGCAAGTAATGATATGATTATGTTTTTAGTAATAAATATATCGTCTGTGCAGATAATTCCTTTTACTATGCTTAAAATAAGAGGGGATGCTGGAGCTCAATTTCCAAATGAAATTATAGTTACAACCTTATTTGCAACGATAATATCAACCTTTGTAGGAATAGTAACTTGTAAACTTTTTCAAAGGAGGAATGATAAATAGTGCTAGATATATTTGCTAACTTGATTATACCTTTAGTTATATTATTTATAGTAATATATGGAAAAGTTCATAAAGTAGATATATATGAAAGTTTTGTAAAAGGAGCTATAGATGGTTTAAAAACAGCATGGTCTATATTACCGTCCATAATCGCTATATTTTTAGCAATAGGTATATTCAAATCAGGAAAAGGGATCGAGATGTTAGAGTTTATATTTTCTCCTATAGCAAAGCTTATGAGTATTCCAAAGGAATTAATTGGACTGATAATTGTAAAGCCTTTATCAGGCAGTGGAGCTTTAGGAATGTATAATGAATTAGTGCAGAGAGTAGGTATAGATACTTTAATCGAAAAAATGGGTTCTACGATTGTTGGAGCATCAGAAACTATATTTTATACAATGGCAATTTACTATGGAAGTTTAAAAATTAAAAATACGAGATATACCTTATTCTGTTCGATGTTAAGTCATATAGCAGGAGTTATAGCATCAGTATTTATATGTTACTTAATATTTACATAAAATTTAGTTCAAAGTAATTATCTTAGGTGTAAAAGTGTAGTTGACAATAATACATAATTTTAATAGAATAAAAATTAATAATATTATTAATAATACATAATTTAATCACATGTATAATGATTGTTACATAGGTTAATACTACGAATAAGATTTACTTAATTTATTTTATTTTATAAATATATATTTATATGCTTAATTAATCTACATATATATTTTTTTTTATAATAAGTTAAGAATTCTTATAATTTTTATATCAAAATAAGCTATGAAAAGAAGAGTAAATAATGACTTTTTCAACAGAGAACTAGGTTAGGTGAAAGCTAGTGTTAAATGATTTATTGAAGATGGCCTTGGAGCTTCTTATCTGAAATTTAAGTAGGATAAGACGTTTAGACACGTTATAGTCTACTAAGATATCTATATGTTTAGAATAAATTTAAACTATAGATAAATTAGGGTGGTACCGCGTATATAATCTCGCCCCTATGTAATATTCATAGGAGGCGAGTTTTTTATATCTAAAAAAATAGGAGGAAGTTAAGATGAGCAAACCAACTTTTTATGTTACAACGCCTATATATTACCCAAGTGGAAATTTACATATAGGACATACTTATACTACTGTTGCAGCAGATGCAATAGCTAGATTTAAGCGTTTCTCTGGATTTGATGTAAAATTCCTTACAGGGACAGATGAACACGGAGAAAAAATACAAAAAACTGCTAGAGAGAAAGGTATGACAGAAATGGAGTACTTAGATGGAATGATAGCAGGTATAAAAGATTTATGGAATACAATGGATATATCTTATGATGATTTCATAAGAACAACTCAAGATAGACATAAGGACGTTATACAAAAAATATTCACTAAATTATATGAACAAGGAGATATATACAAAGGTTCATATGAAGGTAGATACTGTACTCCATGTGAAAGTTTCTGGACGGAATCTCAATTAGTAGATGGAGATAAGTGTCCAGACTGTGGTAGAGAAACATATTTAGCGAAAGAAGAAGCTTATTTCTTTAAGTTATCTAAATATGAAGATAGATTAAAAGAATTATTCCAAAATGATAAATTCTGTTTCCCAGCAGCAAGAAAGAATGAAATGGTTGCAAACTTCTTAGACAAAGGTTTAGATGATTTATGTGTAACTAGAACTACTTTCGACTGGGGTATAAAAGTTCCATTTGATGAGAAACACGTAATCTACGTTTGGGTAGATGCATTATGTAACTATATAACTGCATTAGGGTACATGAGCGAAAATGAGGAAGAGTTCAAAAAATATTGGCCAGCAAATGTTCAAATAGTAGGTAAAGAAATCGTAAGATTCCATACTATAATATGGCCAGCATTGTTAATGGCCTTAGATTTACCAGTTCCAGAGCAAGTTTACGGACATGGATGGATATTATTTGCTAATGATAAAATGAGTAAATCAAAAGGAAATATAGTTTATCCAGAGCCAATGATAGAAAGATACGGAATAGATGCTCTTAAGTATTTCTTACTAAGAGAATTTGCTTTTGGTCAAGATGGAAGTTACACTCATAGAAACTTCGTAACTAGAATAAACTCAGACCTTGCAAATGACCTAGGGAACTTAGTAAGCAGAACAGTAGCTATGGTTGAAAAATATAATGGTGGAATAATACCAATGGCAAAAGTAGCAACTGCATTTGATGAAGATTTAAAAGCACAAGCTAAATCATCTAGAGAACACTTCGAAGCTGAAATGGATAAAATGCAATTCCATGAAGCATTAGAAAATGTATGGAAGTTAATAAGAAGAACTAACAAATACATTGACGAAACTATGCCATGGGCTTTAGCTAAAGATGAAGCTAAGAAAGATGAATTAGATACAGTATTATATAACTTATGCGAATCTATAAGAATAATATCAACTTTAATAAGACCTATGATGGAAACAACTGCTAATAAAATATATGATCAATTAGGAATAGCAGGACAAGAAGAATTAATAAATTGGGAAAGTACAAATACTTTTGGACTTATAGGAGAAAATACTAAAGTACACAAGGGTGAAGCTTTATTCCCAAGATTAGACATAGAGAAAGAGGTAGTAGAATTGGAACAATTATTCAGTGGAAATGTAGAAGCTAAAGAAGAAGTAAAAGAAGAAACTTTAACTCATAAAGAAGAAATAACTATAGACGATTTAGATAAAGTAGAATTAAGAATAGGTAAAATAGTAAGCTGTGAAAAGCATCCAAAAGCTGACAGATTATTAGTATCTCAAGTTAAATTAGGACCGGAAACTAGACAAATAGTATCAGGGATAGCTAAATGGTACAAGCCAGAAGAAATGGTTGGAAAAGAAGTTATAGTAGTATGTAACTTAAAGCCTGTTAAGTTAAGAGGAGTAGAATCTCAAGGTATGATATTAGCAGCTGGTGATGATGGTGATGATTTATTAATACCAACAACTACTGGTGCTAAAGACGGATGCGAAGTTAGATAAGGAGAATAATTATGTTATTCGATTCACACGCACATTTAAATGATGAGAGATTTGATGAAGATAGAGAAGAATTAATAGCTTCTCTTAAAGAAAAGCAGGTTGATTTAGTTGTAAACCCAGGTGCAGATATAAAATCTTCTATAAGTAGTGTAAACCTAGCTAATAAATATAATTTTATATATGCAGCTGTTGGAGTTCATCCACATGATGTTGGAGAATTAGATGATACTGCGATAGATACTTTAAGAAAGTTAGCTACTGAAAATGAAAAGGTAGTTGCTATAGGAGAGATTGGATTAGATTATTACTATGATAATTCTCCAAGAGAAGTTCAAAAAGAATGGTTTAAAAAGCAAATAGAACTTGCTAATGAATTAAAATTACCAATAATAATACATGATAGAGATGCACATGGTGATACTTTTGAAATAATAAAGAATACTAAGAGTCCAGAAATAGGATGTGTACTTCATTGTTATAGTGGTAATGTAGAATTAGCAAAAGAATATATAAAGATGGGATGTTATATTTCTATCCCAGGAACAGTTACTTTCAAAAATAATAAAAAGACTAGAGAGGTTGCAAAAGAAATTCCTCTAGAGTATTTATTAATAGAAACTGATTCACCTTATATGGCTCCAGAACCACATAGAGGGAAGAGAAATGATCCTTCATTAGTAGCTTTTGTAGCTGATAAGATAGCTCAAGAAAAAGGAATATCTTATGAAGCAGTTTGTAAAGCGACTAAGGAAAATGCAAAAAAATTATTCAATATAAAGTAATCTAAAGTTCAAGATGATTAGATATAATTGATCTAATTATCTTGAACTTTTTTATTAAAAAATATATATATAAAATATCAAAAAATTCAATTTATAATTACAATAGTTGAAAAATGGATAAATTATATACTAATACAAATATTTATGCTAAAATTTAATTTATGAATTCAAGCGATTAGATGGAAAAGGTGATTTTATAATGATAAAAGAAGTTATAGTAGTAGAAGGTAGAGATGATGTTACAGCAGTAAAAAGAGCTCTAGATGCAGAACTTATAACTACTGGTGGATTTGGATTTCCTAAAGGAGTTATGGAACGCATAAAAGCCGCTCAAAAAAGACGTGGAGTAATAATATTTACTGACCCTGATTTTGCTGGGGAAAAAATAAGAAAGAAAATAGCTGCAGAAGTTCCAGGATGTAAGCATGCTTTTTTACCAAGAGAAGAAGCTAAGAAAGACGGAGATATAGGTATTGAAAATGCATCTCCAGAAAGTATAATATCTGCTTTAAATAAAGTTAGAACGGAAAGCGTAGAAAAAAGAAGTGAATTTACTCAAGTTGATTTAATAAGAAATCAACTTATAGGAAATGAAGATGCTTCTTGCAGAAGAGACGAAATTGGAAAAATATTAGGAATTGGATACGGAAATGCAAAGCAATTCTTAAGTAGATTAAACAATTATGGAGTAAGTAGAGAAGAGTTTCTAAAAGCAGTAGACACAATAAATAATAGTCTATAGATGTCAGATTAAAAGTATTATATAAAAATTATTTAAAGAAATAATAAAAAGTAACAATAAATAAAATAAGAAAAATAGATACATAGAAGGAGATAACATATGGATAGACTTTCATCTCATAGAGCTACCAAAGAAGTAGTTCAAAAACATAATTTTAAATTTTCAAAGTCATTAGGCCAAAACTTTTTAATAGACGATAACGTTATAGATAGAATATTAGCAGGAGCTAGATTATCAGAAGGTGATAGAATCATAGAAGTAGGACCAGGAATTGGTACACTTACTCGTGAAATGGGAAAAGTTGCAGACAAGGTTGTTGCTGTAGAAATAGATAAAACTTTAATACCAATACTTAAAGAAACATTAGAAGATTTAAATAATGTAGAAGTAGTTAATCAAGATATATTAAAAGTAGACGTAGAAGAATTAGTAAAAGAAAAATTAGATGGAGGACCAGTTAAACTTGTAGCTAACCTTCCATATTATATAACTACACCAATAGTTATGAAATTTTTAGAAGAAGATATTCCAGTAACTGATATAGTAGTTATGGTTCAAAAAGAAGTTGCAGATAGAATGAATGCAGGTCCAGGAACTAAAGACTATGGTGCGTTATCAGTAGCAGTTCAATACTACTGTGATACAGAAATAGTTGCAAAAGCTCCGAGACACATGTTTGTTCCTCAACCAAATGTAGATTCTACAGTTATAGGACTTCATGTAAGAGAAGAAAGAAAATATCCTGTAGACAGTGAAGATATATTTTTTAAAACAGTTAAAGCATCATTTGGTCAAAGAAGAAAAACTTTACTTAACTCTTTAGGTGGTTTAGGATTTTTAACTAAAGACCAAATAAAAGAAGCTTTAAACGAGGCTAATATAGACGAAAAAAGAAGAGGAGAAACTCTTAGCATAGAAGAATTTGCAACTCTTGCAAATGCCATAAACTCAAAAGTACCTTCAAAATAGAAGGTACTTTTTTTTTATAAGCAAACATATACTATCTAGAGAACTTATGTAAAGGGGGGAAAGAAGTGAGCTCTAAAAGAAAATTTAAGAGAGACTATATAATTTTAGAAGCAAAGGATATGAATTTTAGATATAAAGAGCGTATCTTACCTAAGGCTTTTGCAAAGATAGAAGTAAATGATGAAAAATCAGTCGTAGCATTATATGTAGAGAATCTTAAATATATGAAGGACGGATATAGGGTAGTAGCAATAAGAAGTGATTATGAAACTATAGATTTAGGAAAAATCACTTTAAATGAGCAAGGTAAGGGTGAATTTGTACTAAATTTAGAAGATAAGGATGCAGAAATAAAAGGTATTGCTTTATTATATGAAAAAACTGTGCCTTTAATAGGATTCAAGGGAAATAAAATTGAAAATTACGAAGAAATATTGTTTATGGGAGATGAAGATGACTATATAGAAACAGATGATGAAGTTGACGAATATGAAGAGATAGAATATATAGAGGTAGAAGATGACGAAGATGGAGACTACGAAGAGTATGAAGAAATAGAGTATATTGAGGTTGAAGAGGATGATAACCTAGACGGATATGGTGATACTGATGATGAATATGAATTTGATGAAAGTGTTGACGGTGATATTGATTATGACAACGTAGAAAATAAATATCATGAGTATCAAAATATAAATGATGATAATGGCTTAGAATATAATAGAACAAATAGAATCCCCAGACAAAACAAAACAATTAAAGAAAAGGTTAAGCAATACCGAAGTCCAATTAATAAAGCATATCAAGGTATAAATTACCAAGACGATATAAATGAAACTCAACAAGAAAGAAATACAAGACCACAAGGAACTTTACTAATGCCTAGACAAATCAAAAAAGGATTAAAATATTTTAGAGAAGTTAAGCCTTTTGTGGAGGACTATGTAGATAATACTAGATGGTGGAAGATAGATATAACACCAGCAACTCTATGTGGCTACACAATGCCTTATTTAGGATATGTTAACAGTTTAAATTATACAATGTATAGTGATGCAATAATGCAATCCTATAAATATAGACATTATTTGTTCGGTGTTCAGTATGATGAATATAATAAGAGAAAAAATTATATTTATGCAGTTCCAGGTAAAAAGGATGAACAACCAGATAAAGGTCACACAGGATTTACTACGTATCAACCTTGTGATAATAGAGGAAATAGCTTAGGTTACTGGCTATGTTATATAGATTCAAGAACTAGAAATATTTTAAAATAGTCATTAAATTTAGAATCTATTGATAATAATTCAATAATCCTCTAAAATAGAATTTAAGACTATATATTTTGGAGGAGAAATTATGACAAATAATAAGAGACTTATAGATGAATTCTTAGAATTAGTACAAATAGATAGCCCATCTTCTAAAGAAGGAAATGTTGCTAAAGTATTAGTTAAAAAATTAGAGGAAATAGGTTTATCAGTAGAAGTAGATAATGCAGGGGAAATACATGGTGGCGAAACAGGGAATGTAATAGCTACATTAAAAGGAAATAGAGAAGGTAAAAAAATATTATTTAGTTCACATATGGATACAGTTAGTCCTGGAATAGGAATTAAACCTATAATAGATGAGGAAGCTGGAATCATAAAAAGTGATGGAACTACAGTTTTAGGTTCAGATGATAAGGCAGGAATAGCTGCAATATTAGAGGGGTTAAGGTATATAAAAGAAAATAATATAGAGCATTCAGATATAACAGTAGTATTCTCAATATGGGAAGAAGGCGGATTATTTGGAGCAAAATCTCTAGATTACTCGAAGTTAGATGTAGATTACGGATTTGTTTTAGATAGTGGCGGGTCACCAGGAGAAATAATAGTAAAAGCTCCAGGTCAAGATAGAATAGCTGTTAAAATTAAAGGTAGACCAGCTCATGCAGGACTTCAACCTGAAGCAGGAATAAGTGCAATAATGGTAGCATCAAGAGCTATAGAAAATATGAATTTATTAAGAATAGATGAAGAAACTACTGCTAACATAGGTATAGTTAAAGGTGGAGAAGCTACAAATATAGTAATGCCTGAATTAGAAATAATTGCAGAAGCTAGAAGTTTAGACGAAGGAAAATTAGATGCTCAAACAAGTCATATGATAGAAGCTTTCGAGAAAGCTGCAAAAGAGTTTGGAGCAGAAATAGAAGTAGAAACTTCTAGAATGTATTCACCGCTTAATATAGATGAAAATGATGATATAGTAGAATTTACTAAAAAAGCATTTGCTAATCTTAACATAGAAGGAAAAACTGCTTCTACAGGTGGGGGAAGTGACACTAATGTATTAAATAAAAATGGTGTAAAAGCTGTAAATCTGGGTATAGGAATGAAGAAGGCTCATACTCTAGAAGAATATATTGCAATAGAAGATTTAATTAACTCTGCAAAAACAGTTATTGAAATAATTAAAGAAGCATAATACAATAGATAGTATATAAAATTGGGCTATCTTAGAATAGGCTTAATTAGTATCAGATGGATATTGATTAAGTTAATATTTTAAGATATGCCCATTTTTATGTTTTTGGAGAGTGAGAATTAATATTGAACGTAAAGAGTATGCAATATCAATAAATAACATAGAATTATCAAAGAAATAACTAATGGAGGGATTATGGAAACAAGATATGAAGAATCGAATAAGGTAACCAAGCAAGCAATAGCTTGGAATATACTACTGACAATTATAAAGATAGTTGCAGGAGTACTTGGTAAATCTAGTGCAATGATAGCTGATGGACTACATTCTGCATCTGATATAATAAGTTCAGTAGGTGTACTATTAGGAAATTATATATCAGCAACACCAGTAGATAAGGAGCATAACTATGGCCATGAAAAGGCAGAAACATTGGTATCTTTCTTATTATCTATATTATTAATAGTTGTTTCAGGGTCAATTGGCATAAAAGCAGTTAAATCTTTAGGAAATATAGGCGAAATTGCAATACCAACAGTATTACCACTAGTAGTTGCAATAATATCAATTTTAATAAAAGAATATCAATATAGAATTACTATTAAAATAGCTAAAAAAATAAATTCGCCAGCATTAAAAGCAGATGCATGGCATCATAGATCGGATGCTCTTTCTTCAGTAGCAGCATTTGTAGGTATAGGAGGAGCAATGCTAGGCTTTAAAGTTTTTGATCCTATAGCTTCTATTGTTGTAGCAATATTTGTAGCTAAGGTAGGAATAGAAATTTTAGTAGGCTCAACTAATGAGCTTATGGATGTTTCTATAGATTTAGAGCAAGAGGAACAGATTAAGGAAATAGCAAAAAATACGGAGGGTGTAAGAAACCTAGGTGAAATAAGAAGTAGAAAACATGGAGCTATGGCATATGTAGATTTAGTTATTTGTGTGGATGGAGATCTTACCGTAAGAGAAGGACATGATATAGCAAACCAGCTAGAAAAGGACATAATCAGAGAGATGGAATTTGTAAAAGGTATAACTGTTCATGTAGAACCATGTAATTATTGCCCCGGAAATACTTGTTTTAAATAATTATATATTAAAAAAAATCGAAAAAAGGTATATAATAATTTTATAACTAAGAGATAGCGGGGGTGCAATATGGCTAAGAAAAGAAAAATTAAGAAGAGTGCAATACTGCCACTTAGTTTGCTTATATTTTTCGCACTGTACTTTCTTTCGTTTTGGTGGTTTAGTAAAGAACAAGGAAATACCCAAAAAATAGAAGTAAATACGCAAGGGCAAAAAGAAGATACGAGATCTTTATTAACACAGTTAAGATATAAGAAGAAGATATATCTTTCAGATGGAACTGTTAGCAACATAAGAGTTGAAGAGGACTATTGGGATGAATTAGATTACATACTAGCAGAGCTGAAGGAAGTGAGAATACCAGAATCTTATAAAGAAACATATAGTGGATACTCTGATGATGGAATTAAATTCTCGACAGACTTAAATTACTTAAGGATTTATACTGTAAATCAAGAGGCATACTATAAAATTCCAGTAGACTCAAAAGAAGAATTTACGAATGTATTAAATAAAAGTATTTATACATCTTTTGGATTTGTAACTCAGTATAAGAATTGGGAAAGTGTAAGTATAACTTATGGTGACAAGACTAAAAAGATTCATAAGTGGAAATATGATGATTTATCATATAAGATGGCATCAAAAAGAATAGTCGGTAAAGTACAACCAGAGAAAAGTAAAGAGAGAAGTGAATACAACTTTACAATGTCAATAAAAATAAAAGGACAAGATATAACAGTAGAAACTATGGGAGCAGATTATGTAAAAATAACATCTCATAAACTACAGTCATACTATGAAGTGCATAATGCTTTATATGAATATATAAAAAATGATATATTTAAGATAAAATAAAAGGCCGGTTAAAACCGACCTTTTATTTTTATTATTAAAAAATTTATTATTTACTTTTCTTCAACTAATAAATCTGCTATTTGGTATACTGTACCAGCACCAGCAGTTATAACTAAATCATTAGGTTTTGCATTTTCTCTAATATATTGTGAAATATCTTCAAATTTACTTATATACATAGCATCTACATTATTATGATATAGTTTTTCAACTAAATCCTTAGAATGTATATCACCAGGGTCATCTTCTCTAGCTGCATAAATATCAGTTATTATAACTTTATCAGCAGAATAGAAAGCTTCAGCAAAGCTATCTAAAAGAGCTTTAGTTCTAGTATAAGTATGAGGTTGGAATATGCACCATAAGTTGTTCTTGTTTAGTTTTTTAGCTGCAGCTAATGTAGCTTTTAATTCAGTTGGATGATGTGCATAATCATCTATAACTAAAACATCTTTATAATAACCTTTAGTTTCAAATCTTCTTCCAACACCTTTGTATAAAGTTATGTTTTCTCTTATAGTCTCTAAATTTATTTCAGAAACGTAAGCAGTCATTATTGCAGCAGTAGCATTGTAGATATTGTGAAGTCCAGGCACTGATAATTCAAAAGTACCTAGGTTTTCCCCTTTGTATTCTAATTCGAACACACCATATCCGTTATCATTAAAGCTTATATTCTTTATAATAGTGTCATTGTCTTCGTTTCTACCGTATCTTATGATACTAGCTTTAACTTCGTGTAAAATATCAACAGTGTTATTATCATCACCGTTTATGATAAAGAAACCATCTTTAGGTAGAAGCTTTCCAAATTTATTGAAAGAAGCTTTTATTTCATCTAATCCAGAGAAATAGTCAAGATGATCTTCTTCTATATTTAATACTATAGATATTTTAGGATTGAAGTTAAGGAAACTATCAACATACTCACAAGCTTCTGTTATAAAGTGATCAGAAGATCCTATTTTAACATTACCACCTATAACACTTAAGTTACCACCAACTAATATAGTAGGATCTAACTGTGCGTATTCAAAAATAGTAGACAGCATAGATGTAGTAGATGTTTTTCCGTGAGTACCAGAAACTGCTATAGAGTTTTTATATTCTCTCATCACTTGTCCTAAGAAAGCTGCTCTATCCATAGTAAGTATATTTTTTTCTCTTGCAGCCATAAGCTCTTGATTATTAGGATGTATCGCTGCTGTGTAAACTACCATATCTATATTGTCAGATATATTTTCCTTGCATTGTCCGACATGTATGTTAGCCCCTTGGCTTCTTAGCTTATCTAAAAGATAAGACTCATTCATATCAGATCCAGAAACTTTATATCCTTTGTTAAGGCATATTTCCGCTAATGCGCTCATGCTTATGCCACCAATTCCAATGAAGTGTATATTCATAATAAAACCACCTTTCTTCATAATTAAGTTCTACAATATGAACTATTTATGTGGTATAATAATACAATGTTCAATATTTTATTAGAAATGTACATATACTATATATATACAATATATTTAAAAATGCTTTAAAACATAACTATAATTATATCATAATAAGTAATGTTATGCATTACTTAGTTTACATATAAATTAACAAAGACTTTAGGAGGTAAAGCTCAATGAAATTTAAGAGAACGGAAAGAATTGGAGCTATAGTAAAAATACTATCTGATAACCCAAATAAAATATATACATTAAGTTATTTCACAGAAAAATTTAATGCTGCAAAATCAACAATAAGTGAAGATTTATTAGTTGTAAAAAATGTTTTTGAAAAACTAGAATTAGGGAAAGTTATAACTATTTCAGGAGCTGCTGGAGGAGTTAAGTATATACCTAAAACATCTAAATCAGAAAATGAAGAATTTTTAATGGATTTATGTAAAAAAATAAGTGATCCATCTAGATTACTTTCAGGAGGATTTTTATATCTAATAGATTTAATATATGATCCAAGTATAGCATCAAAGATAGGAAAGATATTTGCGTCAAATATTGACTACTCTGAGGCTGACTATGTTGTAACAATGGAAACAAAGGGGATACCTATGGCTCTTATGACAGCTAAGGCTATGAACTTACCTTTAGTTATAATTAGAAAGGATATAAAGGTATCAGAAGGTCCAACTTTAAGTATGACATATGTAAGTGGGAAGTCGAAGGTTGAGAGTATGAGTTTACCAAGAAAAGCTCTAAAACCAGGAAGTAAAGTTATTTTAATAGATGACTTTATGAGAGGTGGAGGAACTATAAAGGGTATGATGAATCTAATGAGTGAATTTGGGGCAGAAGTAATAGGTTCAGGAGTATTCATATCAACAACTACACCAGAAGATAAAATGGTACAAGATTATATATCATTAATACAATTAGATGTGGATGGGGAAAAGATAACTGTAGAGCCGAATTTAAAAACTTTTAGAGATGAATATAGAAATATAGATCTAGAAAAAAATGAGGAAATAGAGGGCTTTGTTGAAGAAGACGAAAGTTTATTTGATGAAGAATAATAAAAAATAAATATTTAAAAAAATAAAAAGGAAAATTTAAAAAAATATAGAATTACTATTATTAGTAATAAACAATTTATATTAATATAAACTAATTTTGTCGAAATTAAAAGGGGGATATTGAGGTATGAACATTACTGACGTAAGAGTGAGAAAAATAACTGATGAAGGGAAAATGAAATGTATAGTTTCAATAACTTTTGATAATCTATTTGTTGTACATGACATAAAGGTTATAGAAGGACACAATGGACTATTCATAGCTATGCCAAGTAGAAAAGTAGGGGAAGGAAACTTTAGAGATATAGCTCATCCAATAAATGCTGAGATGAGACAAGTTCTAGAGGAAGCTGTATTAAAAGCTTACCATGAAGCAGTTGCTCAATTAGAAGTAGCAGCAGAATAGTAAACAAATAACATTATTTAGTATTAAATTAGTATGGATGAGCCGAACTATTCGGCTCTTTTTTATTGGAAAAAACACTTTAATGACTGTACTTTTAATAAGAAAAGTGCTATATTAGTTAGAGAAATGAAGAAATTGTATACAGAATATCAGAATTAAATAATAGAATATAATATATAGAGATTAATTAATAAATAAAGGAGTCAAATCATGAACTTTAAAGCAATAATTCTTGCGGCAGGAAAAGGGACTAGAATGAAGTCTAAATATCCTAAAGTAATACACAAAGTATGCGGAAAAGAAATGGTAAATCACGTTATAAATGTTTCTCAAAAATCAGGAGTAAACGATATTGTAGTAATTTTAGGACACGAAAGTGATGTTGTAAAAGAAAGACTTCCTAGGGACAGTATGATAGCAATGCAAACAGAGCAATTAGGAACTGGGCATGCTGTTAAAATGGCAAAGGAATACATAAATGACGAAGATACAATAGTAGTTTTATGTGGGGATACTCCATTAATAAAAGAAGATACTTTAAAAAGATTATTTGCATATCATCTAGAAAATGAATATCATGCAACAGTTTTAACAACTAAGGTAGATAATCCAACTGGATATGGAAGAATAATAAGAGATAATAATGAAGATTTATTAAAGATAGTAGAGCAAAAAGATGCAAATGAAGAAGAAAAAGCTGTAAAAGAAATAAATTCAGGAATCTATTGTTTCAACGGAAAATCTTTAAGAGAATCTTTAGACTTAATAGATAATAACAATGCTCAAGGAGAATACTACTTAACAGACACTATTTACATAATGAGAGATAGAGGTCAAAAAGTAGGGGCATACAATGGTTCAACAATAGAAGAACTTATGGGTGTAAACTCTAGGGTAGAATTATCAAAAGCAGAAGAAATAATGAGAAGAAGAATAAATGAAGCTCATATGGTAAATGGTGTAACTATAATTGATACTAATTCTACATATATAGAATCTGATGTTGAAATAGGAAATGACACTATAATATATCCAGGAGTTATGTTAAAAGGAAACACTAAAATAGGAAGTAACTGTGTTATAGAAATGAATTCAGCTATAGAAAATTCAATTATTGGCGATAATACAGAAGTGAAGAATTCAACTATAATAGACAGTGTAGTTGGAGAAAATACAACAGTGGGACCATATGCGTACTTAAGACCAAAAAGTAACATAGGAAACAATGTTAAAATAGGAGACTTCGTAGAAGTTAAGAATGCTACAATAGAAGATAATTCAAAAGCCTCTCATCTATCTTACATAGGAGATGCTCATGTAGGAAAAGATGTTAATATAGGATGCGGTGTTGTATTTGTTAATTATGATGGTAAAAATAAATTTAAATCTGTAGTAAAAGATGGAGCTTTTATAGGATCGAACTCTAACCTAGTTGCACCAGTAATAGTAGAGGAAGATGGTTATATAGCTACAGGTTCGACAATAACAAATGATGTACCTAAAGGTGCTTTAGCAATTGCAAGAGAAAGACAAGTTGTTAAAGAAGGATGGGTAGAAAAGAAAAGAGTAAGAGACAGCAAATAAAATTAATCAGGTTATTATTTTTAGAATTAGTCTAAAAATTATAAAATACAAATCACAAAATATATATCAAAAGTTTAAAATTTTCGGGAGGATAAGCAATGAATACTAGCGGAAGTGAAATTAAAATAATTTCAGGAAACTCGTCTAAGGAGTTAGCACAAAAAATAGCTGATTACATAGGTGTACCTGTAGCAGATTGTACAGTAGGAAAGTTCAGCGATGGAGAAATATCTGTTAACATGAACGAAACAGTTAGAGGATGTGATGTTTTCGTAGTTCAATCAACTAATAGTCCAGTAAATGATAACTTAATGGAGTTATTAATATTGATAGATGCACTAAGAAGAGCATCAGCTGGTAGAATAACAGCAGTAATACCTTACTACGGATATGCAAGACAAGATAGAAAAGCAAAGTCAAGAGATCCTATCACAGCTAAATTAGTTGCAAACTTAATAACAGCAGCAGGAGCGGATAGAGTATTAACTATGGATTTACATGCAGCTCAAATTCAAGGATACTTTGATATCCCACTAGATCACTTACTAGGTGGAAGTATATTAGCTGATTACTTCAACCAAAAAGGTATAGAAGATTTAGTAGTAGTATCTCCAGATCTTGGAAGTGTTACAAGATCTAGAAAGTTCGCAACTACATTAGACGGAGAAGTTCCTCTAGCTATAATAGACAAGAGAAGACCTAAAGCTAATGTTTGTGAAGTCATGAATATAATAGGTGACGTTAAAGGAAAGAACGTTATATTATTAGATGATATGATAGACACAGCTGGAACAATAACTAATGCAGCTAATGCTCTTAAAGAATTTGGAGCTAAAGATATATATGCTTGCTGTACTCATGGAGTATTATCAGGACCTGCTATAGAAAGAATAGATAATTCTGCTATAAGTGAGTTAATAGTATTAGATACTATACAACTTCCTGAAGAAAAGAAAATAGATAAGATAAAAGTTCTTTCAGTAGCTCCTTTATTTGGAGATGCTATAAAGAAAATATTCTCTAATGAATCTATAAGTGTTTTATTCTAATTGTAATATAGTGAATACACTCTGTTTTTAACAGAGTGTATTTTTTTATTTAAGGTATTGGTACATATTGTAAAAATATAATTTGTGATGAAAATATATACAAAAGTATAATAAAATTTACTTTTTCATTAAAAATATTAGGAAAAAGTTGTATATTATAGAAAAAATGTTAATATTTATGTGATATAAAATTGAAACTAAGAAGTATATTCTGTATTTGGGCACCTGGGATATACGGAGTTAGTGGTGCAACCGGCTATATTTATTAAATTTAACTAATTTATAAATTAGTTAAATTTAGGTATAGCCTTTTTTTATATTGATAGCTCTTACCATATTAAGAGTATTATAAAAGAAAATTCCAAGGGGGAAGAACAATGTTCAATAAGAAGAAAAATAACAAAGGTTTCACATTAGTAGAACTATTAGTAGTAATAGCTATTATGGGCATATTAGCAGTAGTAGCAGTACCATCATTATTCAAAAATATAAATAAGGCTCATGCAGCAGATGCAGTATCATATATAAGTGCTTATAGAACCGCTGTAATATCTGAGTATACAACAACAGGTGATGTGCCAGAAGAAGAAGATATAGAACCATTAGTAGAGTCTAAACCAGAGAAGGCAATATCAAGTGTTATAATAAATTCTGAAGGTAAGGATTTAGTAGTTAATTTTACTATGACTAAGAATGAAATTGCAGAAGCCGTTAAAAAACAATTAGGTGAAGAAATTTCAAATGTAAGCGGTAACGTTGTTACTGTTACTATAATGGCAAAAGATACAACAAATTAATTTGAAATATTTATTTGGAAAAGGAAGTTATCATTATTTTATGTTGCTTCCTTTTTTGAATAAATATTTATGTTCTAATATGAGGTGACAAAATGAATTCAAATAGAATAAGAATCGGTGATAAATTAGTTCAATATGGATATATAACAGAAGAGCAACTACAAAAAGCTCTAATTCACCAGGGTGGTACAGGCAAAAGAATAGGAGAAATTCTTATAGAACAAGGGTTAATAACAGCAGAGTTATTAACAAATGCATTAACAGAGCTACTAAACATAGATAATATAGATTTAACCCCTTCAAATATAAATCCAGAAGCAATACAAAAAATACCGCAAAACATATGCAAAAGGTATAATGTATTTCCGTATAAAATAAAAAATGGCAAATTATACCTAGCAATGGAAGACCCTCAAGACAGAGAGGCAATTAGAGATGTTAAGCGTATAGCCGGAATGGAAATTGATGTAAAGATAGCAACAATATCAGAGATAAATCAAGCAATAGAGCAATGGTATTCAAATACAGATTTAGATAAAGTTATAAATGAATATGCAAAAAATGAGGCTAAAAACACGATAGAAGAAGAAATAACGGGAGATGAAGATGTAAATTCAGCTCCAGTAGTAAGGTTAGTACATAATATATTAGAAACTGCAGTAAGAAAAAAGGTTAGTGACATTCATATAGAGCATGACGGAGATTATATGAGAGTACGTTATAGAATAGATGGGATTCTCATGGAGCATATGAAAGCTAGCTCAAAAGCATATAAAGCGATTATAAGTAGAATAAAAATAATGGCAAACTTAAACATTTCTGAGAAAAGATTACCGCAAGATGGTAGGATATACTTAGTTGTAGATAATAAATCAGTAGACTTTAGAGTATCAACAATGCCTACTAGTAGATATGAAAAAGTAGTAATGAGAGTACTAGATAAATCTAACTTTATGGTTAGTAAAGAAAAGCTAGGATTTAGTTTAAGTGATATAAAAATATATGATGATTTACTATCAAAGCCATATGGGCTTATTTTAGTTGTTGGACCTACAGGAAGTGGAAAAACAACAACTTTATATTCAATGCTAAATCAACTTAATGATGTAGAAAAAAATATACTTACTATAGAAGACCCTGTTGAATATGAATTACAAGGTATTAACCAATCTCAAATAAATTATAAAGCAGGACTTGATTTTGCGAGCGCTTTAAGAGCCTTCCTGAGACAAGACCCAGATATAATAATGGTTGGAGAAATAAGAGACCATGATACAGCAGAGATAGCAATAAGAGCATCACTTACAGGACACTTAGTACTGAGTACTCTTCATGCAAATACGGCAGTAGGTGCAATATCAAGACTTTCAGATATGGGAATGGACAGTTTCCTTATAACTTCTTCTTTAGTTGGGGTTGTTGCACAGAGACTAGTAAGAAAAATATGTCCGTTATGCAAGGCTAGCTATGAAGCTAGCATAGGAGAAAAAAAAGCATTAGGTTATGATATAGATAAAAATTTAACCTTATATAAAGGTGAAGGTTGCAATAAATGCAACAATACAGGATATAAAGGAAGGCTTGGTATATACGAAATGATACAGGCTACAAAACCTATAAAAGATTTAATAGACCAAGGTGCTAAGGAAGATGAAATAATGAAAAAAGCTAACAAACTTGGGATGATAACAATGCGACAAGATGCAGCTAATAAGGCTATAGATGGTCTAACTACTGTGGAAGAAATGATAAGAGTAACATTTATTAGTGAGTAGAGGATGATAAGAAATGGTTAAATTTAGTTATACTGCTATTATGGTAAATGGATCAAAAACAAAGGGAATAATTGAAGCTAACAATTTAGTTGAGGCTAGAAATCAGCTAAAATCGAAAAAACTTAGAATAGTGGATATAAAAGAAAAAAATGATAATACATTTAGTACAAGAAAAAAAGGAAAAAAGTTAAAGCCAGATACAATAAGCCATTTTTGTAGACAGTTTTCTATAATAATGTCTTCTGGTATAAATAGTTTAGTTGGATTAGAAACGTTAGCTAAAAGGACAGAAAATAAAGTTTTGGCTAACGAAATGAATAGGATAGTAGAATCGGTTAAAAAAGGATCCAATATAGCTGATGCTATGTTAGATAAGAAGTCAAAGTTTCCAAGGCTTCTAGGAGCAATGGTTGCTACAGGAGAAGAAACTGGTACTTTAGAGGATGTCTTAAGTAGTATGGCAGTGTTTTATGAAAGAGAACATAAAATAAACCAAAAAATTAAAAATGCATCTACTTACCCAGCGATAGTAGCAGGGCTATCATTTGTGATGCTATTTTTATTTACAAGTTTTATAATCCCTCAAATGATGGAATCTATAATGGATGTAGGTGGAGAAGTCCCGTTTATTACAAAGTTTGTAATGAGTGTAGGACAATTTATGAGTAAGTTTTGGTGGTTAGTACTTATTATGATTATGGGTGTAAGTTATGTACTACTTCAATACATAAAGACCCCATTGGGAAGAATACAAAAAGATAAAATAATAAACAAAATTCCTCTACTTGGAAAGGGAATTAATAGTATAGTATCTATGAGGTTTTCTAGGGCGTTATATTTATTTATATCTACAGGCTATCCATTGTTGCAAGGGCTAGATCACATAAAAGCAAGTGTAAATAATTCGATAGCAGAAAAAGCAATAATGGGAGCAAAAGAAGGTATTATAAAGGGAGAAACGTTAGCAGAAAACTTAGAAAAATATCATTATTTTGATTCGGTTCTTATACAAATGATAGCTATAGGAGAACAAACAGGACAACTAGAGACGATAAGTAATCAAATGGCAGATTTTTATGAGCAAGAATCAGATATATATTTAAGTAGATTAGTGGCTATGATAGAGCCAATTATGATAATAGGAGTAGGAATTGTAGTAGGCATACTAGTTATATCAGTATTTTTACCGATGATGAATATGTACGATGCCTTATAGGAGGAAATATACAAATGAAATTATACATATCATACTATGGAAATTATGTTTCTATAGTTGAAGGGTCATACAATAGTAAAAAAGAAAAATACAATATTAAAAAGTATATGGTTTTATCTAGTGAAGAGGTGCCTCTTGATGCAAATGATAAATATAGCCTACTTAGAGAAGCTTTAAAATTAGATAGGTGGAAAGCTAAGAATGCGGTACTTTGCCTAAATACAAGGGATGTACTTATAAAATCAAATAATATATCTAAGGTTAGTCCTAAAGATTTAGATGGAATAATGAGTCATGAAATATATGAAATGATGTCTTTAAATGATGATCAATATACATTTTCATATGAGGTTGTAAAAGAAAGAAATGATGAAGGGAAAGAATCATTAGATGTAATTATTGCAGCTGTAATGAATGAAGAATTGTATACAATTTTAGATATATTTAAGGAGTTTAAGCTTAATTTAGAAGGCATAGATACTATGGCTACTGCTTATAGTAGATTACTTAAAAATATTGAGTATGATAATATAATGATGCTAAACATAGGTGAATATGGAAGTATCGTAAATATATACAAAGAAGATAGTTTATTCATATATGACAATGTACCTGTCAGAATAAATAAAAGATCAAGCGATGTATTATGTTTAGCTTTAGTGGACGAAATTAAAGGTCTAATGAATTTCTATTCGTCTAGAAACTATGGTAATAGCATAGATACTGTAGTTATAGTTGGTCAATCAAGTGAAAATACAGATATAGTAGATAGCTTTAAATATAGCTTTAATAGTGAGATAGTAAGTGGAATAGAAAACTTATTTGATATAACAGAAGATATACAAGGAGATATACAGATAAATGAAATTAGTAAAGTTTGTGATATCTTAGGAAGTATGTGCGTAGTTAAAGATAAAAAAAGTTATTCTTACATGAATTTACTTCCACTAAAACAAAGAAATAAGCAAAAGAAAACCGATATAGTTAGGAAATATTTTTTAGCAGCACCAATAGCATTAGGAATAATAGCAGCACCATATTTTGTATTTGGAGCTATGAATATGAAGGTATTACATGATACAAACTTAGCTCAAGTTAAATTAGATAAGATAATGAACGAATACAAGGGGATAGAAAGTATAAATCAAAAAATAAAAACAGCAGAAGAAGAGTTAGAAATATATAATATGTTAAGCAGTAAGGATGTAAAATGGGGGAATGTGCTAAACGAAATAGATAAAAATATTCCTTATAAAGTTGATCTAACTAATATTTCTGTAACTTATGAGAATCCTGATTTAGAACAAACAAATAGTGAAGAAATAGAAAATGATGTAAATATGGAAAGTACTGCAGAAACTGAAGTTCCAATATACGATAAAATACCTAATACTATAAATATTGAGGGGATTGCAAAAGACTCTGTTTATGTAGGTCAATTTGTATATAGTCTTAATAAACTTACATATTTTAAATCTGCAAAACTAATAAGCAGTACAGAAGATAAAGAAAATGGAGGACAGGTATTTAATATAGTATTGGACTTGAAAGAAGGTGTAGTTTCTGGTGATTAATGAAAAGTTTGAAAAGAAAAGTATATTACAAAAAGAATTAAATACAAAAGAGGTTTTATTAGTACTAGGGATAGTAACTCTTATAGTTATATATGGAGCTGTATTTATATATCCTAGATATGCAGAGTATAAAGCTTATGCAACTATTTTAGAACAAATAGAAAATCAGATAAGTACTTATAAAGGTCGAATAAATGAATTACCTCAGTTAGAATCAAAACTAAATAATTTAACGAAAGAAATAGAAGTAAAAAGCAAAATATTATCTCACAATATGGAAGATGGTATGTTTTTAATTGGCCTTTCAAAATTAATGGATGCAGTTAATGTAGATTTAGTTGAATATTATGTAGAAGAATCAAAATCTTATCATGCTTTTTATGCGATACCTACAACGATAAAGGTAAGAGGAAATTATAAGAATGTTAGAGAGGTAATGAATTATTTAGAGCAACAAAATAATATTACTCAAATCTTAGATTATAATATGGAAACTTATATAGATGAAGAAGAATCTGATACAGCTAATGTATCAAGTTTAAACTCAAGTGTTACTACAAATGACCTATCTTATTCTGATATAGGATGGACCTTAAATAGTAACTTATATCATAATAAAGATTGTTCAATATTAGAGGAAGAGGCACAACAATTTGGAGGATCCTTTATACAAGCAGCTCCACCAAATAACTATAAAGCTTGCTCAGACTGCAAACCTATTTTAAGTACTAAAACTTCTCAAGGAAACATAGTTCAAGAAAGTAGTATTGATAATAATGAAGTTCCTAAGGCTAAAGGAGATATTATAGCGAAATTTAGCTTTATAATGTATTCTTCAGAAAATCCAAAAATAGAATTAGATAATGACGATTTTACTACTTGGAATCCAGGTAAATGGAATCCATTTACGACAACAAGATAGTATGGGGGGATACGATTGAGAAATAAAGGTTTTACTTTAATAGAATTAATTATAGCTATAAGTATATTTAGTACTATTTTACTTTTAGGATATAAGGTTATAGATGGTACAAGTATATCAACTAAAAAACAAAGTGAAATATTTAATGAACAGCAAGTAACTAATTTATTAAATAAGTACTTTACAAAAGACATAGAAAAAGCTATTTCAATAGAATTTATAAACATAGATAAAAGCGGAAATGTAATAATAAGAAACTCAGCAGATGATGAGTATTCTTATGGATATTTATTAAAAACTATAGAAAATGTAAATAAAAAAGAAAAAACATACTCTATTAATAGAATAGTAGGTTCGGAAAATTTAGTATTAGTGTCAAATCATAAATATACTGATACGGATGTAGAGCCGTTATGTATAAAGAAATATGATAATAACTTGTATAATATAAAACTATTAAGTGGAAAACATGATTATGAGTTTAATGTTAGTTCTAGAATTAGCGAAGAAGAAAACACAGATGAAAAAGAAGACGTCAATGTTTACTATGGAAATGGTATAGATATTGATTATAGAGATGGGGTAGGTATAAAACTAAATGGACAAGATGACTACATATTTAAATTTACATATGGAAGCAATAATGAACGATATACATTAGATAAGTTTGAGATTATATTTGATGGCGCTTATGCTAAGGTATATATTAATGGAGTTGAAAAATTTAGAGTTCATAAGATTGGGTATCCATCAAATGTAGTAATAAAATTAGAACACTATTATTTATATGATAGAGTATATATAAATAGTAGTGTATACAAAGATAAGGAATATATTGAATCACCAGAAATGGTGCAAAGAATTGCTGTAGAAAATCTAACAATAAACCATGGAGCTAAGAGTGGCTTAAGTATAATATGGTAGATTGAAAATGATAGTAGGTGTTTGTATTGAAACATAATAAAACAAATCGAGGTTTTACACTCATTGAAGTGCTAATATCTTTGAGTATAGTTACTATTATACTTTTATCACTTTTTTCTTTTTATAATAGTTCTATAAAATTTAATAAAAAGAATGAAACAGATATCAATTCCTTAAATGTATCTCAGACTGCAATAGAAAGTATGAGGATTTATAGCAAATTAAATAATAAGTTTGGAATAGATATAGATAATGATGGAGTAGATGACTTAGGTTTTGATAATTCAGAATCTAATTGGGTAGACTTAGATTCTGAGTACAAAATCTATACGGGAAATCTTGATACTTTAGAAATCGAGAAAGATAATAATAAATACTTAGCGACAATAAATAGTGTAAAAAGATATAAGAACAATATGAGTGTATATACGGTAGAATTAGAAACTAAATCAAAGTATAACAGTACAAAAAAGATAAATTTAATTACTCAAGTTTATGTTAAATGATTGGAGATAGTGGATGTACAAAAATAAGTTGAACGATAATAGAGGCGGAGCTCTTATTATTGTAATAGTTGCAATAGCCATTATAGGTATAACTATAGGTACTGTGTCAATGCAGATAATAAATCAAGTTAAATCTAATAAAAACTCTTATGATACTATGCAATCAAGATATATGGCTGAGTCAGGTGTAGAAAACACAATATCAAAAATTGTTAATCAGGTCGAAAATAAGATAAACAATATTAATAATGGCTCTAGAAGTAACTTTAATAATATAAGTAGTAATATAGTTAAATCCTCAACTGATAGGTATGGAAAGGCTAAAAATAAATTAATTTTATTATATGAGAATATTAGTCAAATAAATGATGGATACCAAAGTAAAAAAGATATAATAGTAAAATTAAATCAGATTATAAATAATGACTATTCGTCTATATTACAGTTAAATAATGATATAAATGATATAAAATTATATATTATACATGCAATAGCCTCTGAAGATAATAGTATAAAGGGTGAAGATTTAAATATAATTTATGAAGCAATAGGGTATTTAAATGATGCAGTATTAACTATATATGAGAGTGAGGATATTCATCAAGGTCATACTGCATTAGAAATAAGCTCATCTAGTTATGGAGGAGATAATAGATATGTTACTCAAGGTGAAATTGAAACTAAATTTATAAAAGATTATGGGAATGAGGCGTATAGTTTTACCGTGGATTCTATACAGAGATATACTGGAGATGTATTAAAGAATACGCCAAGTAAGTTTGTTATTAAAGAATTTAATGTAGAAGGGTATTATAAATTAAAAGATAAAATAGGAAGGTTATCTGATACGAAAATAAGAGAATTAGAAGATGCCTTAATAAATCTAAAGGATACTATAAATCATATTCAATGGACCAATAAAAATTCTGTAACTGAATATGAGATAGAATTAAGTCTAAGAAAAGATAATGCTATTAAAGTTATTGATGAAATATTAATTAAATATACAATGGATATTGTAGAAAATGAACTATACAAAATTTATATAGAAGAACTGAATAATTTTGAATCTCTCACTCAAGAAAATTATGTAGTATTAAAAGAAATGATATACAACATGGATAATATAAGAAAAAATTTAGTTGAACTTAAATGCAAACTAGGATTTATAGCAACTAAACAAGAGGATAATATAAATAAGCCAGATTCTCCTGATGTAAATCCTCCAGTAAATAAAGAAGTTTATATAGGGTTAGATAAATATGAAAATATATTAGGCGAAAATGTTAGCTATACAGTTGAAGCTATTGATGAAAAAAAATTAGACTTAATATATGAAAATGGAGATATATCAAATGTAGAGGATTTTAGTTTGGATATAATATCAGGAGGTAATAATAATGGATATAATTACAAAGTAAATGCTAAAGTACTTTTTAAAACTAGAAAAGAAAACAATCAATTTAAAACTAGTTATAGCATTAAGTCTTACGACAAAATTAATAATTAGTTATATTAGGAGTAAGGTATGAATATATTTGATTTATTAAAAATAGCAATAGAATTAGGAGCATCAGATGTACATATTACTGTAGAAAGCGCTCCTATAGCTAGAATAAAAGGAAAATTTATCAAACTATCAGATAAAATATTAACTAATCAAGATACAAAAAAGATGGTTCAAGATATTGCAGGAGAGAAAAATTTTATAAGAATAGAGGATCATGGAGAAGTAGATTTTTCGATAGCTATAGATACAGGTGAAAGAGTTAGGATAAATGTATATAAACAAAAGGGAAATTACGCAATAGCGGCAAGAACAATAACAGCACAAATACCAGCATTTGAATCATTAGGTCTTCCTGAGATATTAAAAACATTTACACAAAAACATAAAGGTTTAGTTCTAGTGACAGGACCGACGGGAAGTGGGAAGTCTACTACACTTGCAAGTCTTATTGATATAATAAATGAAAACCAACAAAGGCATATAATAACCTTGGAAGATCCAATTGAATATGTACATAAACACAAGACTAGCTTAGTAAATCAAAGGGAAATAGGACAAGATACAGAAAGCTTTAATTCAGCTCTAAGGGCAATACTTCGTCAAGACCCTGATGTAATTCTTATAGGAGAGATGAGAGACCCAGAAACTATATCAATAGCATTAACAGCAGCAGAAACTGGTCACTTAGTATTCTCGACTCTACATACGGTAGGAGCAGCAAAAACTATAGATAGAATAGTAGATATGTTCCCATCAGAGCAGCAACAGCAAGTAAGAGCTCAGTTATCTACAGTTTGTGAAGGCGTTGTTTCACAGCAATTAATACAAACTGTAGATGGGAGAAGACGAATTGCAGCGCTTGAGGTTATGATAGCAAATCCTGCAATTAGACATTTAATAAGAGAAAATAAAACTTACCAAATACCAAATCAAATTCAAACAGGAAGTAAATTTGGTATGCAGTCTATGGATCAAGAACTAGTTAATTTATATAGACAAGGATTAATTTCAAGAGATAGTGCATTAAGTAGATGTACTGATTATGAGTATACAAGTAGATTAATAGGGGATAGATATTAAAATGGAATTTTTATTACAACTTTACATATTTATAGTGGGAACAATTTTCGGAAGTTTCTTCAACGTATGCATATACAGAATTCCAGAAAATAAGTCAATAGCAAACCCACCATCAACATGTACCACGTGTAACACAAGATTAAAACCAATAGACTTAATACCAATATTAAGTTACCTAATGTCAGGAAAAAAATGTAGATACTGTAAAAAAGAAATATCACCAAGATATGCAGCAGTAGAATTTCTAACAGGAATACTATTTATATTAGTATATAACGTACACTCAATATTATTAGAAACGGTATATTACTTAATATTAGTATCACTATTAGTAATAATAACTTTCATAGATATAGACCACTATATAATACCAGACGGTATAATAATATTCGGACTAGTAACAGCTTTAATATTAAATATACTTGGTATAGGTATACCAATAAAAGAAAGTCTTATAGGAGCCATAATATGCGGAGGAGAAATGTTAATATTAATCCATCTAATAGAACTTGTAGTAAAAAAAGAAGTAATGGGTGGAGGAGACATAAAATTATTCGCAATGATAGGTCTTTTCTTAGGTATAAAAGGAGGAATCCTAACGATTATCTTAAGCGTATACATAGGAGCAATATATGGTGTAGGAACTATACTATATAGCAAATTAAATAATAAAGAATATAATTCTATGATACCATATGGACCATTTATTTCTGTTGGAGCTATAATAGTTTTATTATACGGAAATAATATTTTAAATTGGTATTCGAAATTACTTATATAAAAATAAGGCGTCGTACTTTATGGCGTCTTATTTTTTTAATAAGAAGTATAAAAAGTTATATATTAATTAAAAATCAAGATATATAGCCAAATCCTATTACTAATACATAAATTAAATATAATGATTTATACAATAATAACATCTATAATTTTAACTTATTTTACAAATAAGTATTTAAGTTATGTAAGAAAAGAAGCAAATAAAATTACATATAATATACCTATAATATATTTTTTGATAATAACTTTAAGTATATGTATTTATCTGAAATATGGTCTAACAATAGAATCTATAAGATATATATTCTTAATTCCTTTTTTAGTAGGAATATCAATTATTGATTACCAAACTACTTACATATATGATATAACAATAGTTAGTGGTATAATTATTCAAGGTGTAATTTTAATAAGCTCAATAAATATAGAAAAAGATTTTAAAAGTCATATAAGTGCTTTATTTGTAGGATTAATATTTTCATATATTCTAGCTAAATTAACAAAATCTTTAGGAGAAGGAGATATTGGACTATTTGCTTTATGTTCCTTTACTTTAGGACATGATTACAGCATATATATGATATTTTTATCATTTATGATAGCATTCATATACTGCATTTACATAATTTTTACAAAAAATAAATCAATTAAGGATAGTATACCATTTGCACCATTTATATCATTAGCAACCATGTTGATAATGTTAACTGAAAATTACATACTTACAAGTTATTTTGACATAATGTACAATGTGTTATAAAGGAGGAATAAATATGTACGTAGTAGTAGGATTAGGTAATCCAGGGAAACAATATGAGAATACAAGACATAATGTTGGATTTAATGTTATAGATATTCTAGCGAAGGAATATGGCATAAGCGTATCGAAAATAAAACATAAGGCTTTAATAGGAGAAGGTAGAGTTGGAAGTGAAAAAGTTCTTTTAGTTAAGCCTCAAACATATATGAATTTAAGTGGAGAAACTTTAATAGATATATATAATTATTATAAGGTTGATATGGAAAACATAATAGTTATATATGATGATATTGACTTAGATGTTGGAAAAATTAGAATAAGAAAAAAAGGAAGTGGTGGAACTCATAATGGTATGAGATCTATTATAAAGTGCTTAGGTGCTAATGATTTTCCAAGAGTAAGAGTCGGGGTTTCTAAACCAAAACCAGGGCAAGATTTAGCTGATTTTGTTCTTTCTAGATTTAGAAAAGAAGAAAGCGATGATGTAGAACTAGGTTTAGAAAAAGCTGCAAAAGCAGTTGATGTAATGATAAGAGACAATATTGATTTAGCTATGAATAAATACAACGGATAAGGAAAGGGAGATTCATATGAGTGACGTTTTAATATACCCTTTGCAAAACTCCAAAGAATATAAAGATGTAATAAATTGCATAAACAGTAACAAAGGCTCATTATTAATTAATGGCCTTTTGTCAGTGCAAAAACCTCATATAACTTATTCTATTTTTAATGAGTTATCAAGATCTATGGTATTTGTAGCCAGTAGTGATTTAGAAGCTAAGAAGGCTTATGAGGATTTAAGTTTTTATATGAAGGATAAAGTAGAATATCTAGGTCATCAAGATATTCACTTTTATCATTTAGATGCAAAGGATAGGAATGAAGAAGCTAAGAAATTAAGAGTATTATTAAGATTAGCGAAAGGTGAAAAACTAGTATTAGTAACTTCTGTAGAATCAATACTTAGAAAATATATACCAAAAGAAGTGCTATTAAACAATACGTTTACCTATAAGGTAGGAGATACTTTAAATTTAGAAGAATTGAGTGATAAGCTAGTTTCTTTAGGTTATGAGAGAGTATCTAAAATAGAAGGTTTTGGTCAATTTAGCATAAGAGGTGGGATTGTAGATATATTCTCACTAGAATACACAAATCCAATTCGTATGGAACTATTTGATGATGAAATAGATTCTATACGTACTTTTGATGTTTTCTCACAAAAATCTATAGATAAAATAAAGAAATTTTCTATAACTCCTTCTAGGGAATTTATATATCCAGAAAAGGTTAACAATGCTATAGAAAAATTAAAAAAAGAAACTAGTAAGCATACTAATGAAGATGTATTTAAAAATATAGAGGACATAGAAAGTAAAACTTACTTTGAAGGAATAGAAAATTATATAGACTATATCTATCCTGAGGAAAATAAAAGCATATTCAGTTACTTCAAGAATAATGCAATAATTTTTATAAACGATATTTCTAGGCTAAAAGAAAGATGTGAAAATTATACAGAGGGGTTTAAGGATAATTATAGATTAAATCTTGAAAGAGGATTAGCCTTAAAAAAACAAGGTAATTTACTGTATCATTATAGTGATATAGATTTCATAGCAGAAGATAAAAAAATTATATTAAATACATTATTACCGAAACCTGTAAATGATTTTAAAGTAAGTAACATAATAAACTTTGAATCAAGAGAAGTGCCTACTTTTAATGCTAAGTTAGATGTATTAGTAGAAGAATTAAATAGATTAAAATATAATGGTTTCAAAATTATTTTAGCTACAAATACATTAGAAAGAGCTAAAAAATTAAGTAAAGATTTATTAGATTTAGGGTTAGAAACGACTGTATCTAGAAAAAGAGATATAGAAATAAAATCTTCTCAAATTGTAATAACTCCAGCACAAATTAGTAGTGGATTCCAATATAAGTCAATAAAATTTGTAGTAATTACAGATAATGAAATGATAGGAGTTCATAAGAGGGTTTCAAAAACTAAGAATAAAAAGAAGAAAAAAGGACAAAAAATAGAATCATTCTTAGACTTGAATGTAGGGGACTATGTAGTTCATGAAAATAGCGGTATAGGTAGATATACAGGAATAGATCAAATAACTGTAAATGGTATTAAAAAAGACTATATGAAGATAATCTACCAAGGTGGAGATAATTTATATGTACCAATAGACCAAATGGACAAGGTGCAAAAATATATAGGTTCAGATGTTGAAAAAGTTAAATTAAATAAGCTTGGATCAAGTGAGTGGACAAGAGCTAAGGCTAAGGTTAAAAAAGAAATAGAAGATATGACTAAGGACCTTATAGAGCTTTATGCGAAGAGAGAAAAAGTAAAGGGATATAAATACTCTAAAGATACTCCTTGGCAACAAGAATTTGAGTCCTTATTCCCACATGAAGAAACAGATGATCAATTAAAGGCTATAAAAGAAACTAAGAAGGATATGGAATCAGACAAGGTTATGGATAGACTTATCTGTGGTGATGTTGGATATGGTAAGACAGAGGTAGCAATAAGAGCTGTATTTAAGGCATGTATGGATCAAAAACAAGTAGCAGTGCTAGTTCCTACTACAATACTTGCTCAACAGCATTATAATACTTTTAAAGAGAGATTTGAGAATTATCCAATAAGGGTAGAAGTTTTAAGTAGATTCAAATCTCCAAAGCAACAAAAAGAAATTATAAGTGATGCTAAAAAAGGTCTAGTGGATGTCCTAATAGGTACTCATAGAATAGTTTCAAAAGATATAAATTTACCGAACTTAGGATTAGTAGTTATAGATGAGGAACAAAGATTTGGTGTTAAGCATAAAGAATCACTTAAGCAAATCAAGTCAACAGTAGATGTTCTTACATTATCAGCTACACCTATTCCGAGAACTCTTCATATGTCTTTAAGTGGAATAAGAGATATGAGTGTTATAGAAGAACCTCCACAAGAGAGACACCCTGTTATAACTTATGTAACAGAAGCCAAAGAAAGTGTAATACAAGATGAGATTGAAAGAGAACTGGCTAGGGGTGGTCAGGTATTCTTTGTATACAATAGAGTAGAACACATAGAAGAGATGGCAAGTAAAATAAAACGATTAGTAACAGATGCAAATGTAGCGGTAGCTCATGGTAGAATGACTTCTAAAATGCTAGAAGACATAATCTTAGGATTTTTAAATAAGGAATATGACGTTTTAGTTTGTACCACAATTATTGAAACAGGTATGGATATATCTAACGCTAATACTATGATTGTATATGATGCAGATAAAATGGGACTTGCTCAGCTTTATCAGTTAAGAGGTAGAGTTGGAAGAAGTTCAAGACAAGGTTATGCATATCTAATGTATGAAAAAGATAAAGTGTTAAGTGAAATAGCTGAAAAAAGATTAAAAGCTATAAGAGAGTTTACAGAATTTGGTTCAGGGTTTAAAATAGCAATGAGGGACCTTGAAATAAGAGGTGCTGGAAATATATTAGGCTCACAACAACATGGACATATGGCTGTCATAGGATATGATTTATATGTAAAAATGCTAAACGATGCCATAAAGAAAGTAAAAGGGGAGCCGATAGTAGAAGAAATAGATGTAGAAATAGATTTAAGTGTAAACGCATATATTCCAGACACTTATATACCAGACGAGTTGACTAAAATAGAGATGTATAAAAAAATTGCATCTATTGAAAATAAGGAGGATATGCTAGAGGTTGAAGAAGAGCTAGAAGATAGATTCTCAGATCTACCAAAATCTGTACAAACTTTATTAAAAATATCTTATATAAAATCTCTATGTAAAATAATGAAGATAGAAAAAGTCAGACAAGTAAAAGATGAAATATGGTTGCTTCCTTTAACTAAGTATAAGACTAAAGAAAAGGTTGGTTATAAAATAGTTACAGAGTTAGAGGAACTTTTAGAAAAAATGTGTAGTATGAAATAACATAAATTTTAGAGAGGGTGTTTGAATTTGAAAAAGCTAGGAGCGTTAGTTATGTCTGTCATCTTAGGAATAAGCATGGTAGGATGTAGCAGCAAAGTAAACAAAGATGAAAATATAGCTACTGTTAATGGAAGTGGAATAATAGTAGGCAACTATGAAAAGGTATTGGGGTTAAATAAGCAATCTATGGAAGCGTACTATGGAAATACAATATGGGATCAAGAAATTGAAGAAGGTGTTAAATATAAAGACAAATTTAAAGAAATGATACTTGATCAAATGATATATACAGAAGTTATATACGAAGCAGCTAAGAAAGAGAATTTACTTCCAACAGAAGAAGAGGTAAATAAATCGATAGAAGAATTTAATACTAGCATAAAAGATAATGATGCTTATAAAAAACAATTAAAAGAACTAGGAATAGATGATAATTTCTTAAAATATCAGTTTGAAAGAAATTTAGCAAGTGATAACTACAAAGAAAAGTTTAATAAAGATAATTCAGTAACTAATGATGAAATGAAAAAATACTATGATGAAAATAAAGATGATTTCTACATAGATCAAGTAGAAGCATCACATATCTTAATAAAAACAATAGATGATGAAGATAAAAAATTAAGTGATGAGAAAAAAGCAGAAGCAAAGAAAAAAGCAGAAGAAGTACTTGCAAAAGCAAAAGCAGGAGAAAATTTCTCAGAGCTAGCAAAAGAATATTCACAAGATACAGTATCAGCTAAAAATGGTGGAGATCTTGGATTCTTTAAAAAAGGAGAAATGGTTAAACCATTTGAAGAAGCTGCTTTTTCAATGAAAGTTGGGGAAATATCTGATTTAGTAGAAAGTGATTTTGGTTACCATATAATAAAAGTTACTGATAAAGAAGATAGACAAAAAACATTTGATGAAGTAAAAGAGACTATAAGAAAAACATTACAAGATGAGAAATGTGATGCCCAAGTAGAAAAGTTAAAAGAAGAAGCAAAAGTTGAAAAGAATGAAGAGATATTAGAAAAAGTAAATATATAATTCTATAAATATAATTTTAAGAGGGATGTGTTTAAGTAAATTAATCAAATAAGCTTATAACACATCCTTTTTTGCATATTTTTCTTTTGATTGGTAAAAATAAACTTAAAGTTACTAATGGAGGGAAAAAAATATAATGAGAGCTACAGGAATAGTTAGAAGAATAGATGATCTTGGAAGAGTCGTAATTCCTAAAGAAATAAGAAAAACTTTAAGAATAAGAGAAGGCGACCCATTAGAAATATTTACAGCAAAAGACGGAGAAGTCATTTTAAAAAAATACTCTCCAATAGGAGAATTAACAGAATTCTCTCAAGAGTATGCAGAAACTTTAGGAGAAGTACTTGGTTGCGGTATAGTGGTAACAGATTTAGATTCAATAATCGCTGTTTCTAAGGTACCTAAAAAAGAGTACAAAGAAAAAAGTATCAGTAAAGAATTAGAGCAATTAATAGAAAATAGAGAAACAAAATCTCTTAAAGATAATAAAATAGTACCTTTATATAAAGATGATTCAGTAGAATACTCTGGGCAAATTATAATGCCTATAGTAAGTTCATCTGGAGATTGTATCGGTTCTATTACAGTGGTTTCAAAAGAAAATGAAACTCTTCCAGATGGAATAGAAAAAATACTAAAAATAGCCTCTAATTTTTTAGGAAAACAAGTACAATAGCTATGGAAAATGACCCTATAATAAGGGTCTTTTCTATTTAAAAATAAAACTTAAATACTAAAATCTTGAATATACTAATAAATATATGATATATTAAAATTTGTTATATAAATAGTATGGAGGTTGTGTTATGGATAATAACAGAAACAAAGACTCTTTCCTGAAGGGGGCAATTATACTTGGAGCAGCAGGGATAATTGTTAAAGTAATGGGTGCATTCTTTAGAATACCTCTTGGAAACTTAATAGGGTCAGAAGGTATGGGATATTACCAAGCGGCTTATCCTGTTTATACCTTATTCCTGACACTAGCAACAGCAGGTTTCCCAACAGCGTTAGCTAAACTAGTATCAGAAAAAACAGCAATAGGGGACCATAAGGGTGCAAACAAAATATTTAAAGTTGCATATATGGTTTTATTAATAACTGGATTAGTATCATTCTGCTTACTATTCTTTGGAGCAAAATATATAGTAACAGATTTAATGGATAATCCAGGCGCTCACTATGCTATGTTAGCAATAGCACCAGCGCTTTTATTTGTACCGGCAATGTCTTCTTATAGAGGATATTTCCAAGGTAAGAGAGATATGAGTAAGATAGCTGTTTCACAAGTAACGGAGCAGTTTTTTAGAGTTATATTAGGAATAGGTCTTGCCTATTATTTCATGAAACAAAGTGGTCCAGAAATGGGTGCTGCAGGAGCCATAGCAGGGGCAACAATAGGTGCTATAGGATCTATTACATATTTAATAATTGCTTATTTAAGAGAAGGTAAGCAACGTAAAGCTGATATAAAAGCAAGTAAAAGATTTAAAGATGAAAGTATTCCAAGAATACTAAAGAAAATATTGGCAGTAGCAGTGCCTATAACAATAGGAGCTTCTGTAATGCCTTTAGTAAATATGATGGATAATGTTATAGTTATAAAAAGATTAGTAGAAGGTGGATTTACTCATGATCAAGCTGTATCTTTATTCGGACAATTGACAGGTATGGCTATGGCGATAGTAAACTTACCATCAGTTATAACTTCTGCTATAGGAATGAGTTTAGTTCCTTCTATATCAGAATCCTTTGCTTTAGGTAAGTTAGGAAAAGCAAGAAAAGAAACTAGAAGTGCAATAAAAGTAACTTTATTAGTTGTTCTACCTTGTGCATTTGGGATAGCATCTTTAGCGGGTCCTATTATGCAACTTTTATATCCTAAGGAACCAGCATCTTTAGGAACTATATTATTTACAATTTCACCTGCGATTATATTCTTAGGGTTAATATTCAGTTTAAATGGTATACTTCAAGGTATGGGTAAACCAATGATTCCTGTAATAGCTCTAAGTATAGGTATGTTAGGTAAAATAGTAATAAGTTATACATTAACTGTAATACCAGAAATAAACGTTTTAGGTTCTGGATTAGGAACAGTTACGGCGTATGCCATAGCTTCATTAATTGAGTTGTATTTTGTAAAAAAATACATGGGTGTAAGATTTGGAAAAAAAGAATTTGTTATAAAACCATTAATAACTGTTATAACTATGTTTGTAGCTGTTAAGTTATCTTATGGGCTTGTAAGCAATATATTTGGAAATTCTTTATCTACAATCATTTCAATAGGTATTGGAGCAATAGTTTACGTATTAGTGTTATTAGGTATTGGTGGAATTAGAAAAGAAGAAGTTTTAATTATGCCAAAAGGTGAAAAAATTTATAAATTATTAAGAAAGCTTAATCTTATGAGATAATCAAAGTATATATATGAAAATACATGGAAATAATTAAAATATCTTATTTTTAATTATTTCTAGATTTCATATACAGGTACTATAGGAGTGGTGTTATGGGTAAGATAAATATCGTAGGACTTGGTCCGGGAGATGAATCTCTTATCAGCCAAGGTGCATTAGATATATTAAAATCAAGTTCTAGAATTTATCTAAGAACTGAAAAGCATCCAACAGTGGATAAGTTAAAAGAGAGTATAAAATATACTAACTTAGATTATTTTTATGAAAATGAAGATAATTTTGAAAATGTATATAGAGAGATTGCAGAATTTATTATAGAAAAATCTAATGAAGGTGATTTAGTATATGCAGTTCCAGGCCATCCAAGGGTTGCAGAAAGAACTGTAAGCCAAATAGAAGAGATTGCAAGAGTAAAAGGTATAGAGGTTGAAGTAATAGCTTCTATGAGCTTTGTAGACGCAATGTTTAATTATTTAGCTATAGACCCAGCAGATGGATTTAAATTAGTAGATGCTTTTGAAATAGAAAATTCATATATAGATACAAATACAAGTATGATAATAACTCAAGTTTATGATCACTTTATAGCTTCAAATGTAAAGTTAAGATTAATGGAATGTTATGATTATGATCAAGAAGTATGTATAGTAAATGGCGCAGGTGTCAAAGCTCTAGAGCGTAAGAAATATGTTCCATTACATGAACTAGATAGACCTGAAAATCTATTTAATTATTTAACTAGCGTATACATACCGAGAAGTTCAAAGAAAATGTATAATACAGTACATGATTTAGAAGAAATAATGTCTCAACTTAGAGGACCTAATGGGTGTGATTGGGATAAGAAACAAGATCATGAAACTCTAAAAAAATACATCATTGAAGAAGCGTATGAGCTTTGCCAGGCAATAGATAATGATGATATTGATGAAATGATAGAGGAACTAGGAGATGTACTTTTACAAGTTGTATTCCACTGTCAAATAGGGAAAGAAACTGGTTATTTTGATTTGACTGAAGTAATAAATGGTATATGTAATAAACTTGTATATAGACATCCGCATGTTTTCAAAAATGTTGATATAGATATGAATAATTTTGATAAAACATGGGAAGATTTGAAAAAGAAAGAAAAAGGCGAATCTACAGTTACAGAAGGTTTAACTAGAATTCCAAATCATCTACCAGCACTTATAAAAGCTGAAAAAATACAAAAAAAGGCAGCCCTTGTAGGATTTGACTGGGATGATATAAATGATGTATATAAAAAAATTGAAGAAGAATACAAAGAATTACTTGACGAATGTAAAGAAGGAAATATAAAATACATAAAGGAAGAACTAGGAGATTTGCTGTTCTCTATTGTAAATTTAGCTAGATTTTTAAAAGTAAACCCTGAGGAAGCTTTAAATTTGACTAATAACAAATTTATAAAAAGATTCAAGTTTATAGAAGATAATGCAATAAATTCTGATAGAAATTTAGAAGATATGACATTAGAAGAAATGGATAAACTTTGGGAAAAGGCTAAATTTCAATAATTAAAAGAAGGAAAATCACTAAAGATATAGAATAGTAAAAACAGAAATAATTCTATATGATAAACATTTTAGGAGGTAAATATCGTGAATAAGGCTGAATTAGTAACAAAAATGGCAGAAAAAAGTGAATTAACTAAGAAAGAAGCAGAAGCTGCATTAAACGCATTTATGCAATCTGTTGAAGAAGCTTTAGTAGAAGGTGACAAAGTTCAATTAGTAGGATTTGGTACTTTCGAAACTAGAGAAAGAGCTGCTAGACAAGGTAGAAACCCAAGAAACCCAGAAGAAGTTATAGAAATACCAGCTTCTAAAGCTCCAGTATTCAAAGCTGGAAAATCTTTAAAAGAAGTTATAAACAAGTAATAAATACATAAATTAATTTTAAGAGCGATCTTGAAGTTTAAATATTAATTAAATAGAAAATGCCTATAGTTTTATAACTGTAGGCATTTTTTAAAATAGATATAATCGTTTCATAAGATTAGAAACAGAGGAGGATAAATATGAGATTAGATAAATACTTAAAAGTATCTAGAATTATAAAAAGAAGAACTGTTGCAAAAGAAGCGTGTGACAAAGGGATTGTAACTATAAATGGAAAGTCTGCTAAGTCTTCATCAGAGGTTAATGTTGGAGATATACTAGAGATTCAATTTGGTGAAAAGAAAATGAAATTCAAGATAAATGAAATTAGAGAGCATGTATTAAAAAATGATGCTAAAGAAATGTACGATATAATAGAATAAAATTCAATTCCCTTAAGTATATTTATAGTAGTATGAATTGAAATATTTACTGGGGGGATATTATGGAACATAACATAAGCTTAAAAGGAAGAAATAATTTAGTTATTTCCGGAGTTGAGCATATTTACTCTTTTAATGATAAAAGAGTAGAAATAAAAACTTCTGCAGGCGAAATGGTAATAGAAGGCGAAGAACTAGATATGGGTAAGCTTAATCTAGAGGAAAATGTAATAAGTATAGACGGTACTATAAATTCTATAGTATACGCAAAACCGAAGAAACCACAAGAAAATATTTTTAAAAAGGTATTTAAGTAGATGTTACCATTCACACAGGAATTAGGAGTCTTCTATTCAACTATTTATGGTGGAATTGCAGTAGGTTTACTATTTGATATTTATAGAAGTTTAAGGCGAAACTTTAAAGTAATTAGATATCTTTCTCTGATTTTTGATGCATTATTCTGGATTATAGTTACCATACTAACATTCATAACAATAAATGCTGTAGAGAATTTTAATTTAAGATATTATCATATTATCGCTTTATTTATAGGTTTTTTGCTATATTATAGCACCATAAGTAAGTTTATTTTAGCAGGTTTAAATAAGTTAATTTATTTAATAACAAATTTATTCAAGAAAACAGCATGTTACATAGTCAGTATTTTGAACAATTTGTATTACGTTATTATCTATTCAATACACCTATTATTTGATATCATTTTTTATATACCTAATATGTTTTTAGCTACTAGAAAATTCATAAAAAGAAAATCTGTAGGTAGATTAAAGATTAAAAAAAGGGTGTAATATTTATGAAAATACAAAAGAGATTTTTAGGGCAGTTCATAGGATTATGTATGTTTTTAGTTTTCATAGTTTTCTCTATGATAGGGGGATTTTTATTTCAAATAACTAAATATAAAGATTATAGTTCTGAAATATCTGGCCTAAATAAAGAAATTGAAGAGGCTGATAAAGAAATTGAAGAGCTTAAAGCCATTGAATCAAATCAGAATGAAAATGATTTAGAGGAAATTGCTAGAATACGTTTAAATATGGTTAAACCTAATGAGATTGTTTATTTTACTGAAAAGGAGATTGAGTCTAAGTAGGAAATTTAGGGTTCGGCGCTCGAGGTATAAATTTAATTTATACCTCTTCGCTCGGGCAAACTCTAAAATTGCTATACTTTAACTCGATCTTTTTTTGTGTCATAAATAAAATATATTATTAGATTTAAGGTATGTAGGAAGAATAAAACAATTTAAATTATGTGGGTTGTTTGGGGTATAATGGATATAATACATTTTGTAAGTGATAAATTGGAATATTATATTTTGGACGAGAATATAGTTTAGGAGGTAATAATTTTTATGAGAATGGGTGCTATTGATATTGGGACTAATTCAATGAGACTTTTGATTTGCGATTATATAGATGGAGAATTATTGAATAGAAAGAAGCTTGTTAACACTACGAGGATTGGTAAGGGTGTTGATGAAAATGGATTTATTAGAGAAGATGCTATTAGAAGAAATCTTGATGCTTTGAAGGAATTTTATGATTTGAGCAAAGCTGAAGGTTGTGAAAAGCTTTATTGTATTGGGACATCAGCACTAAGAGATAGTAAAAATAGTGATGATTTTATAAAAAGAGCTAAATTAGAGGTAGGAATAGATGTTGATGTTATAAGTGGTAATGATGAGTCTAATTTAGGTTTCTTAGGTGTACTTAAAGGAGCTAATGAAGATAAAGATATATTAGTTGTAGATATTGGTGGTGGATCTACTGAATTTATTCTTGGAAATTTTGAAGGGATAAAATTCGCTAAGAGTGAAAATGTGGGTGCACTAAGGATGACAGAAAAATTTTTAACTACTGATATTGTAGATGATTATGAATTTGATATGATGAGTGAGTTTATTGAAGAAGAGATCAAAAATACAATTGATTATCTAAAGGAAAAAGAAATAAATAAACTTGTTGGTATTGGTGGGACTATAACGTCGTTATCTGCAATAAATCAAGAGTTAGAAATATATTCAATGGAAAAAATACACAATAGTCAAATTAATATAGATGAGATAGAAAAAATTCTACAAAATTTAAAAAAGATGACATTAAATGATAAGAAATCTTTAAAAGGGCTACAAAGTAAGCGTGCGGATATTATAACTGCTGGTGTAAAAATTTTACATATAATAATGAAAAAGTTAGAATTAAGCGATATAGTTGTAAGTGAATACGATAATTTGGAAGGCTTAATATGTCAAAAAGCAAAAAAGATGTCTTAATATTTTTATTTACAATGACCTTAATATGACAAAAAAGAAAACTCCTCTTTGTTACAATCTCTGTATAAACAAATGAGGAGGTTTTTTTATGGATAAAACGATCAATTCTTTAAAAAGTAAAGATATTAGATTAAATGATGTGAGAATAAGTAAATTCGTTGATGCTAATACAATAATATTTATAATAATGGGGTTCTTATTAAGTAGGTCTACACTAATTGATTATATAGCCCCCTTGGGATTTGCATTTTTTATATGTATATCAAAGTTAGATAGATATAAGTATCCAGTATTTGTTTCTACTTTATTAGGTATATTATTATCTGGAAATAACACCGGATCCATATTTAAGTATAGTATAGCTCTATGCGCAATTTTAATTTTAAGCAGTCAATTAAAAAAAATACCATCTGTATTTAAAGTAAGTATGTTAGGTGTGTTTATACTGTCTGCTGTTTCTATTGGACAAGCTTTAGTAGGTAGTAAATATGTTTATGATTTACTACTAATAGGAATGGAGGCTGTTATATTATTTATAGCCATATATATCTTCTCTTATGGAGTGACCCTCATTATTAATAGTAGTAATAGAGTATCAGTACGGCTTGAAGAGGCCATATCAATAAGTTTATTAATTACATTTAGTATTATGGGAATAGGAAGTATTAACGTATTTGGAGTATCTATACGCTCAGTTCTATCAACTGTATTAATATTAGTTGCTTCTATAGTAGGTGGATCTGCAATGGGAGCTACTAGTGGAGTTGTGGTTGGAATTGCATTCATTGTAAATAATATAACATCAGCTGTTTACATGGGGGTATATTCTTTTGCCGGTTTAGTAGGAGGTGCATTTAGTAGATTAAATAAATACTTTTGTATATTAGGATATATATTAAGTTGGATAATTATGTACTCTTACACATCTGGTCTTAGCTCAAATATTATGGAGATTAGGGATATATTAATTGCTTCTTTAATAGTAATTATTTTACCTAAGTCATTTTTTAATAGAGTGGAAAGGCTTATAAAAAGTAATATTGATTCAAATGAAATAGTCTATGATTATATAAATAGAAGTAAAAATTTAACTAACAATAGACTTATAGACATATATAAAACCTACAGTGAACTTGCAAATACTTTTGATAACATAAGAGAAAGAGATAAAATAATAAATGAGAAAGATATAACTAATTTAATAGATATGATTCACAATGATGAGTGTACAAGTTGTAGTATGAAGAGAATGTGTTGGGAAACTAGGTTTAATCATACATATAAATTAATGTATAACTTAATCGAAAATATAGAGGAGTATGGGGAGGCCACTTCAAGAACTATTCCGGAAGACTTTAGAAAAGAGTGTATGAAACCAGAAATGATAGTTAAGGTTGCAAACTATTATTATAAACTTTTTGCATTAGATTATGATTGGAATAATAAGTTTTCAGAGAGTAGAAAGATAATATCGAATCAAATTAAAAATATATCTAAATCTATAGAAGATCTGTCTAAGGATTTAGATAATAATATAAGTATAGATTTAGAAAAAGAAAGGGGCATTTCAGACGAGTTAGAAAGGAATAATATTAGTATAAAGAGGATAAATTATTTAACAAAAGGAAAAGATGATTTCGAAATAACCATAGAAAAAAGAACTTGTAGCAATGGATGCTTATGTGATAAGAGGCTAATAAGTATAGTGGAAGATTGTTTAGATGAGAAGCTATCTGTCCAAAAAATTGGGTGCCATACTTTAGGTTCAAATTGTACAATAAAGCTAACTAAAGCTCAAGTTTATAAAGCAGTAACTAATGTTGCGTCCATGTCTAGAGATGGATATGTACTTTCAGGAGATAATTATACTTATATGGAAGTCAGCGATGGAAAATATATAATGGCAATTAGCGATGGAATGGGAAAAGGTAAAAAAGCATATGATGAATCTTCTGTCACTATAGATATATTAGAGAAAATGATTGATGCAAAAATAGATAATGAAATAGTAATTAACACTATAAATAATATGCTACTTCTTAAATCTTCAGAAGAAATGTTTTCTACTTTGGATTTAGGAATAGTTGATTTAAAGAAAGGAAGCTTGGAGACTGTAAAAATGGGTTCATGCCCATCTTATATAAAAAGAGAGAATGGTGAAGTAGATCTAATTTCATCATCATCACTTCCTGTAGGTATATTGTCTGATATAAAAATGGATAGACATAATACGAAGTTAGGAAATGGAGATTATGTAATTATGGTTTCTGATGGAATTATTGATGCAGGTAAGAGTAATAATTTCGGTGATAATTGGTTGATATATTTCTTACAGAAGTTAGAGTCTACAAATCCAAAAGAAATTGCTAATAAAATTTTAGATAGAGCTTTAGAATTACAATTAGGAGAAGTAGATGACGATATGACTGTTTTAGTTACAAAAATGTATTCTCAATAATAAATTATAATAGATGTTAATAAAATGTGGATAACTTTACAAATATATATAAATGTTGAAATTACAAGGTTCGACATAATTCTACTAAAATTAAATAGAAATTTTATTTACTAGGAATTCGAATTTTGAAGATTTATCAACAAAAAAATAATAAAATGTGATGGAATTTGTTGATAAATCACAAAAAAATGTTAATAAATTGATAAAAAATATAATTTTAAACAATTATATTTGGAGATAAATTGCTGGAATACCTAACTTAAGTAAGATTTTATAAACTGTTAATATGTTAATAAGTATGTGGATAAGTTGTAAGTATGAAATTAACTAAATGGTAAACTTTGAATAATATAACTAAAAGAAGCCATCCTAATATTAAGTAGATTTGATGAAAGGATGGATATTTATGGGGATAAAGTTTGCAAAAATATTTTTAATTTCTTTGCTAATAATTACTTCAAGTATATGTGTAACAAGTAAAGCTGAAGAATTTAGTGATAGTGTTATTACTTCATCAGCTAATAGTTTAGATGAAAATGATGATAATCCTAAAGAAGAAAAGAAAATAGATTATACAAAAACAAGCTGGAATCTAGAATCTTTATTTAAAAGTGATGATCAATGGAAAAAAGAACTAAAGGCATTTAGAAAAGATACAAAGGAACTTAAAAATTATATTGGTAAAGTTACAAAATCAGAAACACATTTAGCTTTTGCTCTAGACATTAAAGAAGAGTTAGATATAAGACTAAATAAGCTATGTGCATATCCAAAATTAAAGCTAGATACTAATAAAAATTCATATAACTATTTAGATATGAATGAAGAAGTTAAAAAAGCATATAAGGAATATACATCTATATGTTCAAAATTAGAACTTGAAATACTAAAATTATCAGATAAAGAATATAATAAATTTATGAGCAATAATAAGATAAAGAAAAAATATGGAATGTATATGAGTGATATTAGAAGGAATAAAGATCATTACTTGGATGAGGAAAAAGAAAGTTTATTAAACAATACTTCTGCTCTTGCAAGCTTACCATCAAATGTATATGATCTTTTTAGAAATATGGATAAAAAATCGAATTTAACACCTGGACAGTATGCTAGTGAAATAGAATGTTTTGACAGAGAGAAGAGAAAAACAGCATATAAAAGTGAATTTATTCCATATAATGATAATATAAATACTTTATCAGCTTTATTAGTAGGACAAGTAAAGAAAAATATTTTCTATTCATCATCAAGAGGATATGATTCATCTTTAAATATGTATTTAGAATCAGATGATATTGATGAAAAGGTGTATGATAGCTTAATTGATACTGTGAGTAATAATACTAAGAGTCTACATAAATACATAGATCTAAGGAAAAAAGTATTAAATGTAGATAAGGTATATTATTATGATATGTTTGTACCTATAGTGGAACCAGTAGATAGTAACATCACATATGATAAGGCTCAAACTATGGTATATTCAGCAATGGCTCCTTTGGGAGAAGAGTATGCTGATATAATATATAAAGCGTTTAATGAAAGATGGGTAGATGTATATTCTAATGAGAATAAAGTAAGTGGTGGGTATTGTTTATCAGTATATGGAAATCATCCATATGTATTATTAAATTACAATAATTCATTAGGTGCAGTTTCGACACTATCTCATGAATTAGGACATGCTATTTATGAGTACTTAAGTTGTAAAAATCAAAATTACTTTAACTCTAGTCCTTCAATTTTCACTCATGAAGTAGCATCTACTACAAATGAAGCTTTGCTTTATGAAGGTTTAATTAAATGTGCACGTGACGATAAAGAAAAAGCCTATTATATATCAGAATACTTAGATTTAATAAAAAATACATTATATACTCAAACTATGTACGCTGAATTTGAAAAAACTATACATGAAATGGTTGAAAGTAATAAGAATGTAAATGCTTTAGTATTAAATGATATATGGGCCGGATTATTAAAGAAATACTATGGAAATAGCTATGAGCTAGACCAGTTATCTATGGTTGGATGGGCAAGAATCCCCCATTTTTATAATAGTTTTTATGTGTATAAGTATGCGACTGGATGTAGCGCAGGTGTTACCTTTGCTCAGTCGATTTTAAATAATAATGGAGCAGAAAACTATATGTATTTTCTAAAAAGTGGAAGTTCTGATTACCCAATAAATATATTAAAGAATAGTGGAGTTAATTTAACTAGCACAAAACCTATTTTAAATACAATTAAAAGGTTTGACGATTTAGTTAAGGAGCTAGAAAGCATCCTTGAAAAAGAATAAAATTAAATATATTATATTTAGAATATATAAAAAGGGCATGTCTTAAAATAAATTTGATAGATTCATTTTAAGACGGCCTATTTTAATATGGAGGCAATTATTATATGCAAAGAAGAATAAAAAAAGCGGTAATACCAGCAGCTGGTTTAGGAACAAGATTTCTGCCAGCGACAAAAGCTCAACCTAAGGAGATGTTACCAATAGTTGATAAACCAACGCTGCAATACATAATAGAAGAAGCTGTAGAATCAGGTGTAGAGGAGATTTTAATTATAACTGGTAAAAATAAGAAGTCTATAGAGGATCATTTTGACAAATCTGTAGAATTAGAGCTAGAATTAGAGAAAAAAGGTAAAATTGAATTACTACAAAAGGTTCAAGAAATATCAAATATGATCAGTATATACTACATTAGACAGAAAGAACCAAATGGTCTAGGAGATGCGATTCATTGTGCAAAAAGCTTTATTGGTAATGAACCCTTTGCAGTAATGCTAGGTGATGATATAGTAGATAGTGAGACTCCGTGCTTAAAACAACTTATAGATATTTATGATGAATATAGAACTACTGTATTGGGGGTCCAAAAAGTTAATGAACAAGATGTCGATAAATATGGTATAATATCAGCGAAACATATCGAGGATAGAGTATATAAAGTCAGGGATTTAGTAGAAAAGCCAGAAATAGATGAAGCTCCATCTAATATTGCAATATTGGGTAGGTATATAATAACTCCAGAAATTTTTAATATTTTAGAAAAATTACCTACGGGTAAAGGTGGAGAAGTTCAGCTTACTGATGCATTAAAAATATTATCTAAAAAAGAAGCTATGTATGCATATGTTTTTAGAGGAAAAAGATATGATGTAGGAGATAAGCTAGGATTTTTAGAGGCAACTGTAGATTTTGCACTGAAGAAACCTGAACTTAGGGATGATTTTATGGAATATCTAAATAAGGTGTGTACAGAAGGTAATATAGAGAGGAACAAAAAGATAAATAATCAAGAAGAAAACTCTGAATTTAAAGAAGTATAGATTAAGGTTTTTAGTTAGAGAGGTGATTAGATATGTCAGCTAAAAAAAATCAAAAAAGAAATAAGATAATAGCTATAACTATAGTAATTGCACTTGTATCAACTAGTATAGTTAGTATGTTAAGTATGATTGCAGGTGTATTCTAGGGAATGTATAGAATAGCCTTAAATAGGTACCGTCAAGAAATAAATGAGAATTGATTAACATTTGTAAGCAAAACATTGTATATGTTAATTAGTTTTATGTTTATTATATTGGCGGTATTTTAATTTTATAATTATTTGGGGATATATTTATGTTTAAACCTGACATTATTAAAGTAAATAAAAGAAAAAGTATATTATATATTGCTAATAAATAATAAATGATACGACAAAATAAAAGAAAATATGATGTATATTTACTAAAATACGAATATAATGTATAATTTTTAGTGAAAATAACGAAGGAGTGTCGTATAATGGATAGAAATTTAGCGTTAGAATTAGTAAGGGTAACAGAGGCTGCAGCTTTAGTATCTTCTAAATTTATGGGTAGAGGAGATAAAAATGGAGCAGATGGAGCAGCTGTTGAAGCTATGAGAAGAGCTTTTGAATCTATTAAGATAAAGGGTGAAGTAGTTATAGGCGAAGGTGAGTTAGATGAAGCTCCTATGCTATATATAGGAGAAAAGGTTGGTTTACAAACAGATGATTGTAAGGAAGTAGACATAGCTGTAGATCCATTAGAAGGTACTACACTAATAGCCAAAGGTCTTCCAAATGCTATATCAGTAATAGCTATGGGTGCAAAAGGTAGTTTATTAAATGCGCCAGATACGTATATGAAAAAAATTATAGTTGGACCTAAAGCAAAAGGGGCAATAGATTTAAATAAGACTGTAGAAGAAAATATATTGTCTGTAGCAAAAGCTTTGGGAAAAAAAACTTCTGAAATGACTATAATAACACAAGATAGAGAAAGACATGATTACATAGTTAAGGCAGCAAGAAGTTTAGGCGCTAGAATAAAGGTATTTAGTGATGGTGATGTTGCCGCAGGAATAGCTACATGTTTTGAAGAAACAGGAATAGATATGCTAATGGGAATTGGTGGAGGACCAGAAGGCGTAATAACGGCAGCGGCAGTAAAATGTATGGGTGGAGATATGCAAGGTCAAATATATCCATTAAGCGAACAAGAAATAAAGAGATGTCATGAAATGGGATTCTCAGATGAAGACATAGAAAAAATATTATTTATAGATGATTTAGCAAAGGGAGAAGATTTATTCTTTGCAGCAACAGGAATTACTCAAGGGGATTTATTAAAAGGAGTAGTACCTATAGGTAATAATAAAGCTACAACTCAATCTGTAGTTATGAGGGGTAAAACTGGAACTATAAGATTTATAGATGCTATACATAGTTTAGATAAAAATGATATATTAGTAGATTTAATGAAAAAATATAACATGGACTAAAATAGGGTTAGGTATGAATTAGTAGGTTGCGCTTATATATAAGTGTAACTCTAAGACTTACCTAACTTATTTCATTTTAGATAAGTAAAAAACATATGAATTATTTTACAAAAATTCTTAGAAAAAGGTATTTGGATATTATTTATTGACCATAATATAATAATAATGATATTATTAATTTAATTATTTAATAAAACTTTTCTTTTTCACACCTTTAATTCCCGATTGAATGAATATCAAAATAAAATATATAGTTATACATAGAGGAGGATTTTTTTAACTTGAATAATATAACGGTAGAAGAATTAAATAGTAAAACCTTAGCACAATTAAAAGATATAGCTAAAGAATTAAATATAAAATCAGTTAGTAAATATAAAAAAGGCGAATTAATTGAAATTATCAATGAAAATACAAGAAAAAGTTCAGCGGAAAGTGTTAAAAAAGACGAGAATAATTCTAATGAAAAACACAATGATATTAACAATAAATCACAAGAGAATATACAAACATATAATAATAAACAAGAAATAACTTATGTAAAGCCTTATAATAAATACGAAAATAATAATAGAAATACAGATAGTAAAAGTCAGAGAATAGACAATAGGCCTCAAAATAATGATTATAGTAATAAATCTCAAGGAATAGATAATAGACAACCTAGAAATAATAATAATAAATCTTATTATACTCCAAAGATAGTTGAAGAATCTAAAATAATTGATGAGTTCAATACTTCTAAAGATGATGAGGTAATGGGCGTATTAGAAATACTACCAGATGGTTTTGGGTTTTTAAGAGGTTCAAATTATCTATCTACAGAAGGGGATGTTTATGTATCTCCATCTCAAATAAGAAGATTTAATATGAAAACAGGAGACAAGGTTAAAGGCATAACTAGACATCCTAAAACAGGTGAGAAATTTAGAGCGCTTTTATATGTTCAAAAAATAAATGATGAAAGACCTGAAACTGCAATACAAAGAAAAGCATTTGAAACTTTAACTCCTATATACCCGGAAGAAAAGTTAACTTTAGAAAAGAGTCAAGGTGAAATTGCCACAAGGCTTATAGATTTAATATCTCCTATAGGAAAAGGTCAAAGAGGATTAATAGTAGCACCTCCTAAGGCAGGTAAAACTATGCTTCTTAAAAATGTAGCAAATAGTATTGCAAAGAATCATCCCAATGTTGAATTAATAGTTCTTCTTATTGATGAAAGACCTGAAGAAGTTACTGACATGAAAGAGTCTATTAATGGAGATGTTATATACTCTACTTTCGATCAAGTTTCAAGTCATCATGTTAAGGTTGCTGAAATGGTTTTAAATAGAGCACAAAGATTAGTAGAGCATGGTAAGGATGTAGTAATACTTTTAGATAGTATAACTAGACTTGCAAGGGCTTATAACTTAACTATATCTCCAACAGGAAGGACGCTATCTGGAGGTCTTGATCCAGGCGCATTACATGGACCTAAGAAATTCTTTGGTGCAGCTAGAAATATTAGACAAGGTGGTTCATTAACAATACTTGCAACAGCATTGGTTGAAACTGGATCAAGAATGGATGACGTAATATTCGAAGAATTCAAAGGTACAGGTAATATGGAATTGCATTTAGATAGAAAACTTGCAGAAAAAAGAATTTTCCCAGCAGTAGATATATATAAATCAGGAACAAGAAGAGAAGATTTATTACTTTCTGAAGAAGAAAAGACAGCACTTTGGAGGTTAAGAAGAGAAATGAGTAATAATTCAGTTATGGAAGTTACTGATAAAGTTATAGAATTATTAAAAAGAACAAAGAATAATGAAGAGTTTATTAAATCAATAAAGGCGCTTTAATCTAAAATAAAAACTCCTTGTACCACTAAAAAACTTATGTTATAATGGTGTAGTTGATAATGTAAATGAAAAATTAATAATGATTAATTTTAAAAATAAAGAGAAGAGGTGACAATAATGCAAAAGGATATACAACCTAAATACAATGTTATTGAAGTAAGCTGTGCATGTGGAAATAAATTCCAAGCTGGTTCAACTAACGATGAAATAAAAGTTGAAATATGTTCAGAATGCCATCCATTCTATACTGGAAAGCAAAAGAATATAGAAAAAGGTGGAAGAATCGACAAGTTCAAGAAGAGATTCAAAATGGACTAATTTTTATAAAAAATGGAGTTGGGAAGCCAACTCCTATTTTATTTAACTAGGGGGTTCCAAATAATGTATAGACCGATTAATCATGGTTATATAGAGGCTGTAATTGGGCCAATGTACAGTGGTAAAAGCGAAGAGCTAATAAGAAGGCTAAAAAGAGCTAAGATAGCAAAACAAAACGTTATGGTATTTAAGCCTAAAATAGATGATAGATATAGTAAAGAAGACGTAGTTTCACATAGCGGAGAAAGTATAGATGCAATTCCTATAAATAAAGCTAATGAAATTTACGATTATATAGATAATAAAGTTCAAGTTGTTGGAATAGATGAAGTACAGTTTTTTGATGAAGAAGTTGTGAATGTAGCTGTAGATTTAGCTAACAAAGGAATTAGAGTTATAGCAGCAGGTCTTGATATGGATTTTAAAGGTGAGCCATTTGGACCAACACCTAAGTTATTAGCTATAGCAGAATTTGTTGATAAAATACAAGCTGTTTGTTCTGTTTGTGGACAACCTGCTACGAGATCTCAGAGATTAATTAATGGAGAACCAGCTAGATATAATGATCCAATAATACAGGTTGGAGCAGTAGAAAGCTATGAAGCTAGATGCAGAAAATGCCATGTAGTATATAAATAAAAATAAGCTGATTAAGAATATATCCCTTTAGAGTGAGATAAAGTTTACTTTAAAGGGAATTTTTATATTATAATAAAATAAAAATATAAATTAGCTAAGAGGTGAGTATATGAGTAAACAAGCTGTTGGTGGGCAAGCTTTAATTGAAGGCGTAATGATGCAGTCAAAAGAAAAAAGAGCTATAGCTGTTAGAAAAGCAGATGGAGAGATTGTAATTAAAAAAAATAAAATAAAAAGTTGGATAAATGATAAAAATATAGATAAAATTCCTTTTGTTAGAGGATCATTTATATTAATTGAAAACATGATTGAGGGTATTAATAGCTTGAATTACTCTTCAGAATTTTTTATGGATGAAGAAGATGAAGAGGAAGATAAATTTGATATATTGATTAAAAAAATATTTAAGCATAAAGCTAATGATGTAGTTTTAGGTATAGCTATGGTTTTTGCTATATTAATTTCCATAGGTATGTTTGTTTTAACTCCGACCTTCATAGGAGGCTTATTTTCAAAAATTATTTCTAATAAGGTTATTTTAAACTTAATAGAGGGAATAATTAGGATACTAATACTATTTACTTATATTGTTATAATTTCAAAAAATAAGGATATAGAAAGAACGTTCCAATACCATGGAGCAGAACATAAAGCTGTATACTGTTATGAAAATAATTTAGAACTTACTATTGAAAATGCAAGAAAGTTTACTACATTACACCCTAGATGTGGAACAAACTTCTTATTTATAGTCATGTCTACATCTATAATATTATTTTCATTCTTTGGATGGCCAAATCCTCTAGCTAGAGTGATAATGAGAATAGTATGTATTCCAGTGGTTGCTGGTATATCTTATGAAATAATTAGATTTCTTGGGAAATATAACAATAAATTAACTAAAATTGTTGCATATCCAGGAATGATGTTACAAAAGTTTACTACAAAAGAGCCAGATGATTCACAGTTAGAGGTGGCATTAGCTGCATTAAAAGCTGTTGTGAACTAAGAAAAAGGAGCCGTTATGACAATTAGAGATATAATTATAAAGTACTCACAAGAGTTAGAACATATAAGTGACACGCCAAGACTAGATGTTGAAATATTACTAGAAAAAGCTCTTGGAAATGTAGATAGTCTTTATATACGTTTAAATTTAAATAAAGAATTAACACAAGAACAAGAAGATTTATTTAATACATTTATACAAGATAGATTAAAGGGAAGACCGGTAGCTTATATAGTAGGAAATAGAGAATTTATGGGATTAGATTTTTATGTACAAGAAGGAGTTTTAATTCCAAGACCAGATACAGAGCCTTTAGTAGAAGAGTTAATAGAACTTTGTAGAGGAAAAGAAAATTTAAATATTCTAGATATAGGAACTGGTTCAGGGGCTATAACTATAAGTTTGGCAAAATACTTGAATACTTCTAAGGTAAAATCTTTTGACATATCAGATATAGCATTAGAAGTTGGTAAAAAGAACGCAATAAGTAATGAAGTTGATGATAGAGTTGAATTTATAAAATCCGATTTATTTAGCTCTATAGAAAATAAAAGTATACAATTTGATGTTATAGTTTCTAATCCACCTTACATACCTAAAAAGGATATAGAAACTTTACATACTCAGGTGAAGGACTATGAGCCATATACAGCTTTAGAAGGTGGGGAAGATGGATTAGACTTTTATAGAAGCATAACAGAACAATCAAGAATGTATCTAAAAGAAAATGGAATTTTAGCATATGAAGTTGGCCATGATCAAGCTGAGGATGTATCAAAGATAATGAAGGATAATGGATATACTAAAATATATACAAAGAAAGACTTACAGGGGATTGATAGAGTTGTTATAGGCTATAAACTATGATATAATGAAAAATTGATATGCTACAATTAAAGAGGTGAAAGTATGTTACAGAAATTAGCAGTACTAGAAGATAAATATAAAGAATTAACAGAAAAAATAAGTGATCCTGAAGTAATAAGTGATCAAAAAGTTTGGCAAAAATATATGAAAGAGCATGCTGACTTAGAACCAATTATAATGAAATTCAGAGAATATCAGTCTGTTCTAAACAGTATAAAAGACTCTAAGGAAATATTACAAGAGGAATCTGATGAGGAATTAAGAGAGTTAGCTAAAATGGAACTATCTGAAATGGAAGATCAAGTAGAACCATTAGAAGCTGAATTAAAAATATTATTATTACCTAAGGACCCTAACGATGAAAAGAACGTTATAGTTGAGGTTAGAGGTGGAGCAGGTGGAGATGAAGCAGCTCTATTTGCTGGAGACTTATTCAGAATGTATTCAAGATATGCTGAAAGAAGAAGATGGAAGATAGAATTATTAAGTGCTAGTGATACTGGTGTTGGTGGATATAAAGAGGTATCTTTCTTAATAAAAGGTAAAGGTGCATACTCAAGATTAAAGTATGAATCAGGAGTTCATAGAGTTCAAAGAATTCCAGCAACTGAATCTGGAGGAAGAATACATACATCAACTGCAACAGTTGCGGTATTACCAGAAGTTGAGACTGTAGAAGTAAATATAAACCCAAATGACCTAAGAATAGATGTTTTCCGTTCTTCAGGAAATGGTGGTCAAAGTGTTAATACTACTGACTCTGCAGTAAGAATAACTCACATACCTACAGGAGAAGTAGTATCTTGCCAAGATGGTAAATCACAGTTAAAGAATAAAGAACAAGCTTTAAAAATACTTGTTGCTAGACTTAATGATAAGGCTATAGCTGAACAAAATAAAGAAATATCAGCTGAAAGAAAGAGTCAGGTAGGTACAGGTGACAGATCTGAGAGAATAAGAACTTATAACTTCCCTCAAGGAAGAGTAAGTGACCATAGAATAAACTTAACATTATATAAGTTAGATCAATTCTTAGATGGAGATATCGATGAAATGATAGATGCTCTTATAACAGTTGATCAAACTGAAAAAATGTCTGCAATATAAATCCCTAATATTTAGGGATTTTTCTATAGAAACTTTAGTTATCTTATAGACTTGTGCTGTATATAATTATTATATAATGGTACAAGGGGGTTGAGAATTGATACTAAGAATTACTTTAATAGGTTTATTTGCAGGGGTTATAGGAACCGGTTTTGGGGGAGTAATAGCAGCTCTTTTTAAGAAAAAGGTAGACAGATATATAGATTTTTTCATGGGGCTATCAGGTGGAATAATGTTAGCTGTTGTAGTATTTGACTTAATGAAAGAATCTATGGAGATTATGGGGGTTATGCAGACAGTTATATTTACATTCGTAGGAGTAATTATAACAATGCTCATAAAGTCAAGCTTAGATATATCTAGTGATATGAAGTCAGGATATTTAATTTTTTTGAGTATATTATTACATAATCTGCCGGAAGGACTGGCTATTGGGTCGTCTTTTATGTCAAAAGAATCTCTAGGGATGACTTTAGCAATAGTTATAGGAATACATAATATACCTGAAGGATTAGCAATGGCATTAAGTTTGGTTGGTAGCAAAATGAAAATTGCTAAGGTAATTTTATTTACAATAATAGCAGGAATACCTATGGGTATAGGAAGTTTTTTAGGTGCTTATTTTGGGGGGATTTTTTCTTCTCTTATAGGTGTATTTCTTGCTACAGCAGCTGGTACAATGATGTACGTTGTCTTAGAAGAAATATTTCCTAAATCAAGAAGTCTATATTGTATAATTGGATTTTTAGTAGGTACATTAATTGTATATTGTATCTAAAACTAAAACAAAGGTAGGTATACAAATGATGAGAACTATCATAAGTAAAATTGAATCAGAAAACATAGATATAAAAGAAATAGAAAAACATGCAAAACTTTTAAAAGAAGGAAATACAGTTATATTTCCAACAGAAACAGTATATGGATTAGGAGCGAATGCTTTGGATGAAAATGCTGTGAAGAAAATATATGAAGCAAAGGGAAGACCGAGTGATAATCCTCTTATAGTTCATATTTCAGAGGAAGAAGAGGTATATGACTTAGCTAAAAATGTAAGTGAAAAGGCCAAAAAGGTAATGCGAAAATTTTGGCCAGGACCTATAACTATAGTTTTAAATAAAAAAGATATAGTTCCTAAAACTACTAGCGGAGGATTAGATACAGTAGCTATAAGAATGCCATCACATAAAATTGCACAAGCAGTAATAAAAGAAGCTGGGGTTCCTATAGCAGCTCCTTCTGCAAATATATCAGGAAGACCATCTCCAACAAAAGAAGCTCATGTCAAAGAAGAAATGAATGGTAGAGTAAATGGAATAATTTTAGGTGGAGATTGTAACTTTGGATTAGAATCTACAGTTTTAGATATGACTGAAGAAGTACCTATGATTCTTAGACCAGGTAGTATAACTAAGGAAGAATTGGAAAAGTTAATTGGAGAGGTAAATTTAGACCCATCTTTAGAAAAAAAAGAAGATAATAAAAAGGCAAAGGCTCCTGGAATGAAATATACACATTATTCTCCTAATGCTGATGTTTACATAGTATCGGGAAATTCCGAAGATGTAGTACAAAAGATAAATGATTTAGTTCAAAAAAATGAAAATAATGGATTAAAAACAGGTGTAATGTGCTTAAATAAAAATTATGAAAAATACAATGGTCTAGTTATATCTCTTGGGGAAAATTTAGAAGAAGTAGGTAGCAACTTATTTAGTACTCTTATAGAAATGGATAAAAATAAAATAGACATAATATATTCAGAAGAATTCCCTGTAAGTGGAGTAGGAAGAGCTATAATGAATAGATTACTTAAATCAGCTGGATACAAAATAATTAGAGCTTAATTTTGAATATTAAAATTATGTCAAAAATACTAGTAAAATGTTGCTTAATTTAATATAATATCATAAGAATACTATTAGATAGTGAATATTTTATATAATAAATTTAATTAAATTCGCTATTTTAATAAAAAATACAAAAATATACATAACTAAATATAAAATGCGGAGGAAAATTTAATATGAAAATCGGATTAGGATGTGACCATGGAGGATATAACCTTAAATCAGAAATAATCAAGCATTTAGAATCTAAGGGGATTGAATGTGTAGATTATGGTACAAATAATGATTTAGATTCAGTAGATTACCCAATATACGGGGAATCGGTTGCCAATGCAGTAGTAAACAAAGATGTAGATTATGGAATCGTTTGTTGTGGTACAGGGATTGGAATATCTTTAGCTGCAAATAAAGTTCCAGGAATAAGATGTGCTGTAGTATCAGATGTATTTTCAGCAAAAATGTCGAAAGCTCATAATAATGCAAATATGCTATCTTTAGGAGAGAGAGTTATAGGAAAAGGACTTGCTTTAGAAATAGTAGATGCATGGATAAATACTGAGTTTGAGGGAGATAGACACTCTAGAAGAGTTGATATGATAAATAAAATAGAAGAAAAGCATAGTAAATAGGAGGCAGTATAATATGAGTAAAGTAATAGTAACAGATCATCCATTAATACAACACAAACTAACATTAATGAGAGATAAAAATACAGGTTCTAAGGATTTTAGACAACTTTTAACAGAAATAACAATGTTAATGGGATATGAAATAACTAGAAATTTACCATTAGAAGATGCAGAAATAGAAACACCAGTGGTAAATGCTACATGTAAGGTATTACAAGGTAAAAAATTAGGAATAGTTCCTATATTAAGAGCTGGATTAGGAATGGTAGATGGATTAGTAAACTTAATACCGGCAGCTAAAATAGGACACGTTGGACTATATAGAGATCCTGAAACTTTACAACCAGTTGAATATTACTGCAAACTTCCTCAAGATATACATGAAAGAGAAATGTTAATAGTAGATCCGATGCTTGCTACTGGTGGATCAGCAGTTGCTGCAATAGATGTATTAAAGAAGAAAGGTGCTACAAATATAAAGTTAGTTAACTTAGTTGCAGCTCCAGAAGGGATAGAAGAAGTTAAGAAGTATCATCCTGATGTAGATATATATGTTGCATCTATAGATGAAAAATTAAATGATCATGGATACATTGTTCCAGGATTAGGTGATGCAGGAGATAGATTATTCGGTACAAAATAAATGTAAAAATATATAGGACAGTCTTAAAACTAAATTTTAAGCCTGTCCTTTTATAGTATTTTATAGTTTGGTGTAATTTTGTTAAGTAATATCTAAAATTAATTTCTTTTTTTAGGTAGAAAGGTTAAAATTACAATAAAAATTTAGAAAATTAAGAAAAGCATATAAAAAGAATTGATTTTTTTCAATAATGTGGTAAAATAGATTTAACGAAATGTATAGACAAGATTTTTTTTAATTAGTTAATTGACGACATCAATTGTAGAAAAATGTCGCAATGATGCTAAAAATATTTCATTAAGAAAATAGAATTGACTTTGTCAACAAAACTAAATATATGACTAAAATTATAAACTTATGTCGAATATCGTTGATAATGTGTATAAATGTAAATTTAAGATAAAACAAGGAAGGCAAATTTTTATGGGAAAAAAGAATGCATATTTAGAAGTAGGGAAAATGCTATCACTAATAAGCCACATAGGCATAACGATGGTAGTTTCTATATTTTGTACTTTCTTTCTAGGAAGGGGTATAGATAACTTACTTGATACAAGACCAATTTTTACGCTTATATCATTAGTAATAGGAGTTGGTGGAGCATTCGTATCTGTATATAAAATGGTTATTGGATATACGAAAAGGAAGTGATGAGTTGGATATTAAATTACAACAAGAAATAGTAAATATAAATAAAGGAGTTTTAATATATGATGTTGTAATAATTATTGGATTATTACTAACTTCAACTTTTAGTACATCTATGTTAATGGGATTAGTTTTAGGTACATTAGTAGCATTGATGAATTTTATACTATTAGCAAAAACAATAGAAAAATCAATAGATATGTCACCTAATGAAGCTAAACTTTATGCATCAAGTAGATATACCATTAGAATGATTATAGTAGCAGTGGTACTGTTTATATCAGCAAAGTCAGAACACTTACACTTAATAGGTGTTTTCTTAGGACTGATAGGCCCTAAAGTGGTCATATTAGTCAGAAATAATATATTTGATAAACTAAAAAGAAAGGAGTCATAGAATGAGTTATGCAAGATGGTTACAAATTGGTGGTTTTAAAATAAGTACTACAGTTACGACTAGTTGGATTATAATGGCAGCCTTAATTATAGCGTCTTATTTTTTAACTAGAAATCTGAAAAAAGTTCCAACAAGTAAAGTTCAGATATTCTTAGAATTTGCTGTAACATCTCTTAAAAACTTAGTAACAACTACTATGGGAGATAAAGCAGTTAAGCAAATGCCAGATATGATATATTACATAGGTAGTTTATTTTTATTTTTTGCATGTTCAAATCTAATAGGATTATTAGGATTTAGATCACCAACAACAGATATAGATACTACATTAGCATGGTCATTAATTACAGTATTCTTAATTTACTTCGCTGGAATTAAAGACAAAGGATTGTCTTATTTTAAAGGAATGCTAGAACCAATACCTTTAATGCTACCGATGAATATAGTTAGTGAAATTGCAAGACCAATATCATTAACATTCCGTCCATTTGGTAATATTTTAGGTGGAGCAGTTATAATGTCTCTGGTATATCAATTTTTAGGATTTTTATCAACTTTAATACCAGGTGTAACAATACCGTTTGGTCAGTTATTAATACCTGTACCATTACATTTATATTTTGATTTATTTGCAGGAGTGCTACAAGCATTTATATTTGTAATGTTAACGATGGTATTCGTAGGAAGTGCAACAGAATAAAGTTTATATATAAATATAAACCAGTAAAGTATATAATTTAGAAATTTAAAATTAAAGGTTAAGAATTTAGGAGGTATTTATTATGGATTACACAATGGCACAAGCAATAATAGCTGCAGGTTCAGCTGTAGGAGCAGGATTAGCAGTTATGACAGGTATAGGACCTGGTATAGGGCAAGGTTTCGCTGCAGGTAAAGGTACAGAAGCAGTAGGAAATCAACCAGAAGCTAAAGGTGATATAATGTCAACAATGTTACTTGGATGTGCGGTAGCAGAGTCTACAGGAATATATGGACTAGTTATAGCAATAATCCTTTTATTTGCTAATCCATGGTTATAAAAAGAATTTTCTAATAGAAAATTTAGGTTTAAGAATCATTTTTAATTAGGAGATGGTTTATCCATCTCCTAATTAAAAATTGTGGTTAGTAGAAAGGAGGAAAATGCATCAGTATGGAAAAATTATTGATAGGAATAACACCAGACCTTGTATTTCAAATTATAAATACAATTATACTTTTCTTAGTACTAAAACATATTTTATTCAAGCCAGTATTAGGAATAATTGAGGCCAGAGAAAATGATATACAAGATAATTTAGCTAAGGGTGAGTTAGCTAAAAACCAAGGTATAGCATTAAAAAGAGAGTACGAAGAAAAAATAAATCGTGCAAAAGAGGAAGGTCAAGAAATAATAAAGCAAGCAACTTTAAGAGCAGAGAAAAAGTCTGATGAAATAATATCTAATGCAAAAGATGAGGCAACTCATATAAAAGAAAAGGCAACTAAAGATATAGAACAAGAAAGACAAAAAGTTATAAATGAGATAAAAGATGATATATCAGATATAGCTTTACTTGCAGCATCTAAAGTTATTGAAAAGGATATAGATAAAAATAAACATGAAGACTTAATAAAAGACTTTATAAAAAAGGTGGGCGAATCTAAATGATGAATGTAATAGCAAATAGATATGCTGAAGCCTTATTTCAAATAGGGGAGGAAGAAAAATTAACAGATATGCTGTACCAAGAATTAAGTGAAATTGTTAACTTAATTAAGGTAAATCAAGATTTATTTTCAATTTTAAAATCTCCTGTTATATCTAAAAAAGAAAAAATTAGTTTAATTGATAATATATTTGAAGATAAAATAAATATCAATATAAAAAATTTTTTAAAAATACTTATAGAGCAAGATAGGATTTCATTTATATCAGATATTTCTGATTCATATAAAGAGTTATTAAATGAAAAGAATAATATATTAGAAGGATTTGTAATAAGTGCAATTCCAATGAAAAAAGAAGAAATAAAAGAGCTTGAAGAAAAGCTTTCTGAAAAATACAATAAAAACGTTACTTTAGAGAATAAGGTTGATAAATCTATTCTAGGTGGAGTCTTAGTTAGACTTGGAAATGAAGAAATAGATGGAACAGTTAAAACTCGTTTAGATAAAATGAAAGAGCAACTATCTCAAGTAATATCTTAGGAGGGCGGTGAACCCATGAACTTAAGACCTGAAGAAATAAGTTCTATAATTAAACAACAAATAAAAAATTATGAAAATAAAATTGAATTAACTGATACAGGTAGCGTACTAAAAGTTGGAGATGGTATAGCAACTGTATATGGATTAGAAAAAGTTATGTCAAGTGAACTTTTAGAGTTCCCTGGTCAAGTATATGGTATGGCTCTTAACCTTGAAGAAGGTGTAGTTGGGGCGGTTATATTTGGTGATGACTCTAACATAAAAGAAGGTGACATAGTTAAGAGAACTGGTAAAATAGTTGAGGTTCCAGTTGGTGAAGCTATGATAGGTAGAGTTGTAAGTCCGTTAGGATTACCTATAGATGGTAAAGGACCAATAAATACTAACAAAACTAGACCTGTTGAATCTCCAGCACCAGGTATAATGGAAAGAAAATCAGTTCATGAACCATTACAAACAGGTATAAAAGCTATAGACTCAATGGTACCAATAGGTAGAGGGCAAAGAGAGCTTGTTATAGGGGATAGACAAACAGGTAAAACTTCTATATTAATAGATACAATATTAAATCAAAAAGGTAAAGATGTTATATGTATATATGTTGCAATAGGACAAAAACGTTCTACTGTAGCTCAATTAGTTTCAACACTTGAAAAAGGTGGAGCTATGGATTATACAATAGTAGTTTCAGCTACAGCATCTGAATCTGCACCACTTCAATACTTAGCACCTTATGCAGGGGCTGCTATGGGTGAAGAATTTATGTACAATGGTAAACATGTACTTATAATATACGATGATTTAAGTAAGCAAGCTGTTGCATACAGAGAGATGTCATTATTACTTAGAAGACCACCAGGTCGTGAAGCTTATCCAGGGGATGTATTCTACTTACACTCTAGATTACTTGAAAGAGCAGCTAAGCTTTCAGATGAATTAGGTGGAGGATCTATGACAGCATTACCAGTTATAGAAACTCAAGCAGGAGATGTTTCTGCATATATACCAACTAACGTTATATCTATAACAGATGGACAAATATACTTACAACCGGAATTATTCTATTCAGGAGTAAGACCAGCTGTTGACCCTGGTATATCTGTTTCAAGGGTTGGAGGTAGTGCTCAAATAAAAGCAATGAAAAAAGTTGCTGGTACATTAAGATTAGCATACTCTCAATATAAAGAACTTGCAGCTTTCTCTCAATTTGGATCTGACTTAGATGAAGATACTAAAAAGCAACTTGCTCAAGGTGAAAGAATAGTTGAAGTTTTAAAACAAGGAGAGCATGAACCAATAAAGGTTGAGCATCAAGTTATGATAATATTTGCTGTTATAAATAACTTCTTAGAAGATATTCCAGTAAATAATATAGCTAGATTTGAAAATGAACTTTATGAATTTATTGATAATAATTATTCAGATGTTTCTACTAAAATATTAGCTGGAGAAGATTTCTCTTCTGATTTAACAAACGCTATAAATCAATTTAAGAAAAAGTTTGTTATTGAAGCTTAATCCTTTTTAAAAGGAGGTAATTTAATTGGCAGGTGCAGGAAGTAAAGAAATCAAAACTCGTATGACCAGCGTTGAAAGTACAAAGCAAATAACTAAGGCGATGCAACTTGTAGCATCATCTAAGTTAAGAAAAGCTAAGGAGAGAGCTGAAAGCTCAAGACCATACTTTACAACGTTATACAATACTATAAATGAAATATCTCAAAGTACTAAGGGTGTAAAAAATGACTTTTTAGTACAAAGAGAGGTTAAAAATAAATGTTATATAGTTGTTGCCGGAGATCGAGGATTAGCAGGAGGATACAACTCAAATGTATTAAAATCTGTAGTTAACCATATGGCAGGTAAACAAGAAAAAATAATTTCTATAGGTAAAAAAGCCCATGAATTTTTTGATAAAAGAGGTTATGAAATAGTAAACTCTATAGAAAATGTTGAGCATTGTAATTATGATAATGCTTTAGAAATATCAAATAATGTAATGGATTTATATAAAAAGGGAGAGATTGACGAAGTTTACATTGCGTATACAGAATTTGTATCCCCTTTAGTACAAAATGTAAAATTAATAAAAGTACTTCCATTAGTTTTTGAGAATAAAAATACTGAATCTCAAGAAAATTCTGTGAGAAGAGGACGAGTGCAGTATTTGCCATCAGCAGAAGCTGTTTTAGGCTATATCATACCTAAATATATCTCTGGAACGATATATGGTGGGGTTATAGAATCTTTTGCATCAGAACAAGGTGCTAGAAGAACGGCAATGGAATCGGCAACAGATAATGCAGATGAAATGCTATCTGATTTAGAGTTAAAATACAATAGAGCAAGACAATCAGCTGTAACTCAAGAAATAACAGAGATAGTAGGTGGAGTTGAGGCTCTAAAATAAGGAGGTTAGGAAATGGCGAATGTAGGTAAGATAGTATCAATCGTAGGGGTTGTACTTGATGTTAAATTTGAAGATGAGAAAAGCCTACCTAACTTATTAAACGCGTTAGTTATAAAGTTAGGAGATAAAGAAATAGTTGCGGAAGTTGCACAACATATAGGTGACAATACAGTTAGATGTATTGCCATGAGTGCTACTGACGGTTTAGTAAGAGGTATGGAAGTTGTTGATACAGGAAAACCTATAAGTGTTCCTGTTGGTGATGCAACTTTAGGAAGAATATTTAATGTTTTAGGTGAACCAGTTGATAATAAGCCGGCACCAAAAGATGCACCTCAACTTCCTATACATAGACAGGCACCAAGTTTTGAAGAACTTGAAAGTAGTGCAGAAATACTTGAAACAGGTATAAAGGTTGTTGACTTATTATGTCCATACTTAAAAGGTGGGAAAATAGGTCTATTCGGTGGAGCTGGAGTTGGTAAAACAGTTCTTATACAAGAGCTTATAAACAATATAGCTAAACAACACGGTGGTATATCTGTATTCGCAGGTGTTGGAGAAAGAACTAGAGAAGGTAATGACCTTTACCATGAAATGGCGGACTCTGGAGTTATAAATAAAACAGCTCTAGTATTCGGACAAATGAACGAACCACCAGGAGCGAGAATGAGGGTTGCTCTTAGTGGTCTTACAATGGCTGAGCATTTTAGAGATGAGCAAGGTCAAGATGTTTTATTATTCGTTGATAATATATTCCGTTTCACACAAGCAGGTTCAGAAGTTTCAGCACTTCTTGGACGTATGCCATCAGCAGTTGGATACCAACCAACTCTTGCTACAGAAATGGGTAACTTACAAGAAAGAATAACATCAACTAAGAAAGGGTCTATAACATCTGTTCAAGCGGTATATGTACCAGCGGATGACTTAACTGACCCGGCACCAGCAACAACATTCACACACTTAGATGCTAAGACTGTTTTATCAAGACAAATAGCATCACTTGGTATATACCCAGCAGTTGACCCATTAGAGTCTACTTCTAGAGTTCTTGACCCAAGTATAGTTGGTAAAGAACATTATGAAGTTGCAAGGGGAGTACAATCAATACTTCAAAGATATAAAGAACTTCAAGATATAATTGCTATACTTGGTATGGATGAATTATCTGATGAAGATAAGATTATAGTTGCTCGTGCTAGAAAGATACAAAGATTCCTTTCTCAATCTTTCACAGTTGCAGAGCAGTTTACAGGATTACCAGGTACTTATGTACCAGTTAAAGAAACTGTAAGAGGTTTCAAAGAAATATTAGAAGGTAAGCATGATGATTTACCAGAATCAGCATTCTTATTAGTAGGAACTATAGAAGAAGCTGTTGCAAAGGCGAAGGAGCGTAGATAACTATGGCAAGTGAATTTTCACTAGAAGTTGTAACTCCTGATAAAGTTTTTTATAATGATAATGTAGAGATGGTAATAACTAGAACTACAGAAGGTGATAGAGGTATTCTTAGAAATCACAGACCATTTGTAGCAGGATTAATCGAAGGTACACTTCGAGTTAAAAAGAATGGTGACTTTAAAGAAGCAAAAATAGCAGGTGGATTTATTACAGTAGATAAAGAAAAAGCTGTAATTTTAACAGAATCAGCCGAATGGATATAAAATAAAAAGAACCACACTAGTATAAAAACTTATACTATGTGGTTCTTTTTATTTTATACATATAGAAATATAATTGTTTTTAGAGTTAGTGTTCGGAATTTGTACTTTTTGGTTCAAGTAATTGAATATAATAATGTAATCGTAATACAATAATATTAGAAGGATGATTTTGGAGGTTATGATGAATATATTAGATATTGGAGTGGATATAGTTGAGATTGATAGGATTAAGGATGCTATCAATAAGAATGAAAGGTTTTTACATAGATTATTTACAGATAATGAAATAAAGTACTTTGAATCTAAGGGATTTAAGACTGAAACTATTGCAGGTAATTTTGCAGCGAAGGAAGCTATAAGTAAATCTATAGGAATGGGAATTAGAGATTTTACTTTTAAAGACATAGAGGTTTTAAGAAATTCTTTGGGGAAACCTATAGTAAAAACTTATAATAATTTAAGTAAAATATGCATAGAGTATAATGTTCTAGAAATAAAGGTATCTATATCTCATAGTGAAAAATATGCTGTGGCAAATGCTATTGCAATAACTAAGGAGTGATAATATGAATGAAAAAAAAGCAAAAGATATAATGACAACTGATGTAATTGTAGCTAAAAAAGGGGATACTATATCTGAAGTGGCTAATGTACTTATATCGGGAAAAATTGGAGGACTACCTGTAGTTGATGAAGATAATAAGGTAGTAGGAATTATATCAGAAACAGATATAATAAAGAAAGAAAAAAAGGCACACTCAACTCCTTTTATAAATGTTCTAGAAGGAATAATATTTTTAGATGATATTAATAAGATGGAGAAAGATTTAAAAGAAATTGCAGCATATAAGGTTGAAGATTTAATGTCGACGAATATAGTAAAAGTGCATGAAGACGATACTTTTGATAACATAGCAAATATAATGATAAAAAAATCTGTTAATAGAGTTCCTGTCGTAGACAAAGAAAATAGATTAAAAGGAATAATTTGCCGATATGATATAATAAGAGCCATGTATAATGAATAAACTTTAAGTAGGAGGGATCATGTGAGAAACAAGTGGATGACATTATTAATAATAACTATTGGTTTAAGTGTTAGTTTTGTAGGTTGCCAAACTGGAGAATCCACAAAAGAAGAGGTTTACAAAAAGTTTCAAGAGCAAGTTTCAAAAATTGAATCCTATACATGTACAGCTGAAATTGAAGTTGTGGGAAATAAAGGCAAAAGTAGTTATACTTTAAAACACTATTATAAAAAGCCGGATAACTATAAGCTAGAGGTTATTTCTCCAGAGAATCTTAAAGGAAAAACTATGGAATATAAGGATAATAAAATCATAGTCAAAAACCCTGATATTGATGATCTTATTGAGCTACCTAATGAGAGTAAGGATCAACAATATTTATTTATAGGAGACTTTATGAAAAATTATCTTAAAAACGAGGCAATTACAATGAATTCCTCTGATTCAGAATTGATATTAGAGGCAAGTATACCTGGAGATAGTGAGTACTTTAATAAGCAAATCTTATATATAAATAAAGAAAATAAAAATCCTGACAGAATGGAAATACTGGATAAAGAAGGTAATATTAGATTTACAGTTAAATATGATAATTTCGAATATAAAAAGTAAGAGGAAAAAATATGATTAAAGAAACAGTTGCCCCTACTTGGGTGGAGATAAATCTAGATAACATAAAGTTTAACTTAGATAATATAAAAAAATTATTAAAGAAAGATACTAAAATTTGTGGAGTAGTTAAAGCTAATGCATATGGCCATGGTGCAGTACAAATTGCAAAGTTGCTTGAAAGAGAGAAGGTAGATTATTTAGCAGTTGCTAGGTTAGAAGAAGGTATAGAACTTAGAGAGAATAATATAGAAGCTCCTATCTTATGCTTAGGTTATATACCAGATGGGGCTATAAGAAATGCAATAATAAATAAAATAACGATGACAGTATATTCTTTAGAAATGGCTGAAAAAATAAGTGAATTAGCACAACAGATTAATGAAAGTGTAAATATTCATATAAAGATTGATACGGGTATGTCCAGAATAGGATTTCAGCCAAATGAAGAATCAGTAAAAAATATAGTTTTAATAAGCCAATTAAAGAATATAAAAATAGAAGGAATGTATACTCATTTTGCAAAAGCAGATGAGGAAGATAAGCAATATACATACCTTCAGGCAGAAAAGTATAACTATATGTTAAATAGTCTAGAGGAAGAGGGTATTCAAATTCCTATAAAACATGTTTCTAATAGCGCTGCTATAATGGAGTGTCCTGATTTAAACTTTGATATGGTCAGATGTGGAATTATATTGTATGGTCACTATCCATCTGATGAGGTCATGAAAGATAGAATCGAGTTAAGAACATCTATGAAGCTAAAATCAAGGATTGCTCATATAAAAGAAGTAAATTCAGATATAGGTATAAGTTATGGATGGAAGTATAAAACTAATAGTAAGGAAAAAATTGTAACTATTCCTATTGGTTATGCAGATGGATTTACTAGAATGCAAAATAATGCGAAAATATATATAAATAACTATCCTTTTGATGTGGTAGGAAGAATATGTATGGACCAATGTATGATAAAAATAGATAAGGATATAGACATAAAAATTGGTGATGAGGTCATAATATTTGGAGAAGGAGATGCAACGGTAGAAAGGATAGCAACTGATTTAGGTACTATAAATTATGAAATTTTATGTATGGTTTCAAGGCGAGTTGAACGTATATATATGGAAAGAAATGCAATTTTACAAGCAACTAGTTATTTGGTAAAATAAAAGAGATAGTATACTCTGGGAGGCGATTTTGTGCATAATAAGAGCAAGGAAAAAATTGTGTTTACTTTACCTGACTCTCTTATATCTGAAGTAGATAATATTGTTCAGATGGAAAATAGTAATAGAGAAGATTTTGCAAAAGCTGCTTTTCAATTTTATATAACTCAAAAAAAGAAAATAGACTTAAAAGAGTGTATGATTAAGGGTTATAAAGAGATGGGTCAAATAAACTTATCATTAGCTGAACTAGGTATGACAAATGAAGTATCTTCTGATGTTGATTCTGAAGGGAATATCGCTCAAGGTGAGTAATGTTAACTTAGAAGTAAAAAGAGGAGATTTGTATTATGCTGATTTAAGCCCGGTTGTAGGTTCGGAACAAGGTGGAGTGAGGCCGGTTCTGATAATACAAAATGATATAGGTAATAAGTACAGTCCAACAGTTATAATAGCTGCGATTACATCTCAAATTAACAAAGCTAAATTACCTACTCATATAGAGATAAGTGCTAATGAATATGGGCTTAATAAGGACTCTGTAATTCTCTTAGAACAAATCAGAACTATTGATAAAAAGAGAATAAGAGAAAAGATAGGTTGTCTAGATAGTAATGTGATGTTAAAAGTGGATAATGGTCTTCAAATAAGTTTGGGACTATTTAATATTTGAAAATTATTGGTATTATTTTTAATATCAATAATTTTTTTTATTTGCAGAGGTTAAGTACGAGTTTATGAACATTTATATATAAATTTATTTTATTTTAAAAATAGAGTAAAAATTTGGAGAGAAGTGGTATAATAATATGAGATTGGTATATAAATGTACATTACATAATAATGATTTTTTTACTTTACAAACCAGGGAGGTAATTACATGAGAGACCATAAAGGATTAAATGAAATTACGTGTAGTATAAGAAAAGACATAGTTTCTATGATACACGGAGCAAAGTCAGGACATCCAGGAGGATCACTATCAGCAGTTGAGATATTAACAGCTCTTTACTTTGATGAGATGAATATTGATCCAACTAATCCTAAGATGGAAGATAGAGATAGATTTGTTTTATCAAAAGGACATGCTGCTCCAGTTTTATATGCAACGTTAGCTCAAAAAGGATACTTTGATAAAGAAGAGTTAAAAGGATTAAGAAAAACGGGGAGGATGTTACAAGGGCATCCAGATATGAAGGGAACTCCAGGTGTTGAAATGTCAACAGGGTCATTAGGACAAGGGTTTTCGGTAGCATGTGGAATGGCTATGGCATCTAAATTAGATAATGCGCCATGGAGAGTATATGCTTTACTTGGAGATGGAGAGTGTCAAGAAGGAATAGTTTGGGAAGCTGCAATGAGTGCTGCTCACTATAAATTAGACAATATGACAGCATTTTTAGATTATAATGGACTTCAAATAGATGGTAATACAGATGATGTAATGAGTTTAGGTTCTATAGTTGATAAATTCAAAGCTTTTGGGTGGAATGTTATAGAAATAGATGGACATGATTTTGATCAAATATTTGCAGCTCTTGACATGGCTAAATCAACTGTAGGTCAACCAACTATGATAGTTGCTAAGACAATAAAAGGTAGAGGTGTATCATTTATGGAGAACCAAGCTGGATGGCATGGAAATGCTCCTAGTGACGAACACTTAAGAATTGCTTTAGAGGAATTAGGAGGTGCTTTCCATGAGTAAAATAGCTACTAGAGATGCATATGGAAAAACATTGCTAAAATTAGGTGAAACAAATGATAATGTAGTGGTATTAGATGCAGACTTATCAAAATCTACAAAAACAAATGACTTTTCAAAGGCATTCCCAAATAGATTTTTTAACATGGGTATAGCTGAGCAAAACTTAATAGGTGCTGCTTGTGGATTTGCAACAGCAGGAAAAATTCCTTTTGCAAGTACTTTTGCTATGTTTGCTACAGGAAGAGCATTTGAAGTTATAAGAAATTCAGTATGCTATCCTAAATTAAATGTTAAAATATGTGCTACTCATGCTGGTATAACAGTAGGAGAAGATGGAGCATCTCATGAAAGTATAGAAGATATATCTATAATGAGATCAATACCTAATATGACTGTAGTAGTTCCTGCTGATGGAATAGAAACAGAAAAAGTAATATTAGAAGCAGCAAAATACAACGGACCAATGTATGTGCGTCTTGGAAGAAGTGCCGTTCCTACACTATTTGGGGAAGATTACAAATTCGAAATAGGAAAAGGTACTGTTCTTAGAGATGGTAATGACGCTACAATAATAGCTTGTGGTATGATGGTGAATGAAGCTATAATTGCGCATGAAGAATTAAAAGCTGAAGGTATAAATGTTAGAGTAATAAATATGTCTACAATAAAACCTATAGATAGAGAATTAATTGTTAAAGCGGCTAAAGAAACAAAAGCTATAGTAACTGCAGAAGAGCATAGTATAATAGGTGGACTAGGATCTGCTGTAAGTGAAGTAGTATCTGAAGAATGTCCAGTAATAGTTAAGAAGGTTGGAGTGAAAGATGTATTCGGAGAATCTGGAACACCAGCTGAGTTATTAGAAAAGTATGGATTAACGGCAAAACATATAGCTGAATCAGTAAGAGAAGCTTTAAAATAATAAATTAGAAAGACTTTGCAATAAAGTATATATTGCGAAGTCTTTTTTTATTTAATGTCATTCTAATAATTAAATCATTTTCATATATTTAAAATAGATGGGGGTGATTGAGTGAATGTAAAATTCAATATGAAAGGGGTAATACTTGGAGTAGTACTAGTATTTTTTATCATAGGAGGATTTCTGTTCTTACCTAAAATGTTTATAGAGGATTCGACACCAGTAGATTATACTATGATTCAAAGGGATGCTATACCCGAAAAGATATTAAATATTATGGACAAATATACAAATGAAGAGAGAGCATTAGCTGTCAAACTAGATAATAAAATATATGTAATAGTAACTAGAGCAAAGGAAAAAGACCAAGGAATAGAAATAGACAAGATAAGTATTGCTAAAGAAGAGGACAAGAATACGATGAAAGTTGAGATAACTTATAAAGATAAAAAAGATTCATATCCTTTTGTGGTTGCGGAAACAAATTTAACAGAACTTCCAGATAAAATAGAATTAAATTCTTCTAATGATGCTAAATAAAAATATTTTTACATATAAATATGAAGTCCTAAGGTTACATAATAAAAAATGAACATAAATATTATTAAATATTAATCGGTAAGTGATTATATATAGATATAGTTGCTTACCAATTAATATTTTTTGAATTTTATTTCAAAATAATAATTAAAAAAGTTAAAATGCTTATTATTTAATAACAAGTAGGGAAAAATAAATCTCAAATACAAATTTGAGGTGAACAAATGCTAAATATAGATAAATATAAAGTAAGTGAAGATAATTTAAAGTTTAAATGTTCGTTAGATGATTTAGATTTTAAAACAACAGAAGATATAGAGCCCTTAGGAGGAATAATAGGTCAGGATAGGGCTGTAACTTCTATAGAATTTGGCTTAAAAATGAAACATAAGGGATACAACATATATATAGCTGGAGTAAGTGGAATAGGGAGAACCAATTATGCAAAATCTCTTATAAAGAAAAATATAAAATTTAATGAGAATCTAAAAGATTGGATATATGTTAATAATTTTAGAAATAATAATGAGCCAGTAGCCTTATCTTTTAAAGCTGGAGTAGGTAAGGAGTTTAAGAATGATATTGATGATATTATAGAAAAATTAAAAGTTGAGATACCAAAAATATTTAATTCTAAAGAATATGAAAATCATAATAGGCTTTTAATGACAGAATTAGAAAATAATATACATAGTATAATTGACGAATTAAATGAATTTGCTAAACCTAAGGGATTTAAATTTCAGATTACAGAAAGAGGTTTATTAAGTGTACCTATAAAAGAAGATGGTCAACTAATGGAAGAACCTGAATTAGGTAATCTTACACCGTCTGAAATAAGAGAGTTAAGAGAACGAGGATTGAAGTTAAATCAAGAAAGTAAGGAATATATAGATAAAATAAAATCCTGTGAAGATATATACAAGAATAAAAGCAATGAGTTAGATAGAAATGTAGGAAGAAGTTTAGTTGGATTTTATGGTCAATATTTATTAACTAAGTATGGAGAAGATGAAAAGGTAAATAAATATATAAATGCTTTATGTAATGATATTGTGAATAATATTGCTAAGTTTAAAAAAGAGCCGGAAGATGATAAAAAAGATGCAATGGCATTATTGGGAATTATGCCCAATAAAAGAGATGATAAATTCTTAAATAGATATAGGGTTAACTTATTTATAGATAATAGTGAGTGTAAAGAATGTAAGATTATAGTTGAAAGTAATCCTACGTATTACAATTTAACAGGTTCTATAGAGTATAAAAATGAGATGGGTTCATTAACAACAAGTTTTATGGAAATAAAACCTGGAGCAATTCATAAAGCTAATGGTGGATTTTTAATTATTAATGTAAGGGATTTGTTATCGAATCCTTTTTCATGGGAGTGCTTAAAAAGGACGTTAAAAACAGAAAAGATAAATATAGAATCTTTAAATAAGCAGTATGGATATTTAGTTACATCAACTTTGAAACCGGAGCCAATAGATTTAGATTTAAAAGTTATTTTAATTGGAGATAGCTACTATTACAATCTGCTTTATGCTTATGAAGATGATTTTAGAAATTTATTTAAGATAATGGCTGACTTTGATATAGAAGTAGATAGGAATAAAGATAATATTTACAAAACAGTTCAACTTATTTCGAATAAATGTAAGGAATCAAATTTAAAACATTTTTATAAATCTGCAGTAGAAAGATTGATAGAGTATAGCACTAGAATAAGTGATGACAAAGATAAGCTTAGTGCTAGATTTAATAAAATTGTAGATATAATATATGAAGCAGATGCTGTTACAGATGATTATGAACTATATGTAACAAGAAAAGATGTAGATAAAGCAATAAAACAAAAGATATACAGAAACAATAAGTATGAAGAAAAATTAAATGAAATGTTTGAGAATGGAACATTATTAATCGATCTAGATGGAGAAAAAGTAGGACAAATAAATGGATTAGCTGTTATGGGAACAGGAGAGTATTCCTTTGGAAAGCCATCAAAAATAACTGCATCTACTTATAGAGGAAGAAGAGGAATTATAAATATCGAAAGAGAAATAAAAAAAAGTGGAAGTATTCATGATAAAGGTGTATTAATTTTAAGTGGTTACTTAGGAAATAGATATGGTAAGGAAAAGCCACTATCAATATCTACATCTATAACATTTGAACAAAATTATAATGGAATAGATGGCGATAGTGCATCTAGTACAGAGCTGTATGCAATAATATCTAGTATTGCAGATATACCAATAAAGCAATATATAGCGGTCACAGGTTCAGTAAGTCAAAAAGGTGAAATTCAACCAATAGGAGGAGTTAATGAAAAAATAGAAGGTTTCTTTGATGTTTGCAAGATAAAAGGATTTACAGGAAAGCAAGGTGTAATGATACCGATACAAAATGTAAGAAACTTAATATTAAAAGATGAAATTATAGAAGCTGTTAAAGAGGGAAGTTTTAATATATATGCAATATCAAATATAGATGAAGGTTTAGAAATTCTTACAGGTAAAAGTAAAGAAGAAATTGATCTTGCTGTAAATGAAGTATTGGATAAATATAGGAAACTAGATAAAGAAGATGATGAAGAAAAAAATAAAGATAAGAAGAAAAATAAAGATAAATAAAGAAGACAATGAGAACATAGATTAAAGGTAGATGAAATAATAAAGCTGTAGTGACTTAAAGATAATAAAATCTACAGCTTTATTATTTTTAAAAAATTTATTAAAAATCATTTATTAGGAGTTATAATTTTAGATTCAGTAATGATAAAATCTAATTGAGCATCATGAGGATCTTTTGGTACTTCATCAAATATTTGTAAATCAAAAGCAATTCCTATAGTTTTAGCATCTGGTCTTAAATTTTCTAAAAATCTATCATAAAAACCTCCGCCATACCCCAGTCGATAACAATCAGTATCATAAGCAACAGCAGGAACTATTACAACATCTAAGTCTTTTATACCTATAGCTTGGGAACACTCAGGTTTTGGTTCTCTTATATTATAAGCGCCAATTTTGATCCCTTCTTTAAGATCTGTGATTTGAGTTGGTATTAATTTTTTTTCTTCTTTTAAAGTTATAGGAGAAGCGACAATTTTTCTTAAAGATATTAGCTTATTAATTAAATTATCTGTTTGTACTTCATTATTAAAATCAAAATAAAGCATAATCGTTTTTGCTTTTTTTATACAGTCCATTTGTAATAGTTTGTCTGTTATTATAGAAGAATTTTTAGAAATAAATTCTGGGCTTTGATTCTTTCTTTCAGATATAACCTTTTTTCTAAATTCTTTTTTCATTGAAATCTACCCCTTTATATTATGGTATAATATGGATATGCAATTTAGAATTGTATACCTATTATAAATTTTAGTATATGCATAAGACTTGGGCAACAGAATTGATAATGGGGTAATAAAAAGAATAGCTAGTCATATAATATAAAGTAGATTATTTAAAGGAGATGCATTAAATGATATCTAAAAAAAAGGCCATAATAGGGTCAATAGTTTTAGTAGCAGTTACGGCTATGCTTACATCAACGTTGCAAATAGCAATTGGTAATAAGGTTGTAATACCTAGAGACTTATATGAAAGTTATAAGAAATATAATAAGTTAATTGGACTAGAGCAAATAGTAGAAGGAGACTTTTACAAAGAAGTTTCGGAGGATGATTTAGTACAAGGATCTATAAAGGGAATGTTTTCAGGTTTGGGAGACATATATTCTCAGTATTATACTAAAGAGGAATTTGAATCATTAAAAGAACAAACAAGCGGATCATTTGTAGGAATAGGAGTTTATATTAGCCCTACATCAGATGATGATTATATAACAATAATCGCACCAATAGAAGGATCTCCAGCTGAAAAGGGTGGTATAAAAGCAGGGGATAAAATCATAAAAGTAGACGATCAAAATGTATATGCAAATGATTCTGACAAAGCAATAAGCATGATAAAAGGAAAAGCTGGTACAGAAGTTAAACTTACTCTAAAAAGAGGAGAAGAAGAGCTTGATTTAAAGATAAAGAGAGAAGAAATAATATCTAAGAGTGTTGATAGTAAAGTTTTAGAAGATGGTATAGGCTATATAAAAATAACATCATTTAATGAAAATACATATAAAGAGTTTACAGAAGCACTAAGTAATTTGAAAAAGCAAAATATAAAAGGATTAGCTTTAGATTTAAGAAATAATCCTGGTGGTTTATTAGATATTTGTAGTGAAATTGCTGATGACTTAATTGGAGAAGGGACAATTGTATATACTAAGGATAATAAAGGTGATAAAGAATACATAAAGTCTGACTCAAATAAATTAGGTCTACCAATAGCAGTTTTAGTTAATGAAGGCAGTGCATCTGCATCAGAAATACTTACAGCTGCAATAGTAGATAATAATGAAGGTATAGCAATAGGAACTACTACTTTTGGGAAAGGTTTAGTTCAAAGTGTTAGAGAACTAAAAGATGGAACTGGGTATAAATTGACTACAGCACAATACTTCACTCCAAATGATAATTACATACATGGAAAGGGTATAGAGCCTAAAATCATAGAAAAAGATGAAAATAAACAATTAGATGTGGCTGTTAATTGGATAAAAGAGCAAATTAAATAATATATAATAAAGGATGGCACTATTTATACGAATTTAAATTGCTGCCATCTTTTTATAATTAAAAAAGTTTTACTTGAATATATTTTCATAAAACTATACATAATCAAAATAAAGGGTATATATATGTTTTCTATTAAATAAGGAATTATAAAATAATATATAATACAAAATCTAAATTAAAGTAAAATTATAAAATAAAATTTAAAATGAATTTTTTATATTATTTTGATAAAGAAATAAAAAAAGGTGGATATTTTTAACAAAATTTGTATTTAAAATAAAGGTAAAATAGAAAATATATAGAATTAATTAATAAATAGTTATGGTAATGGGATGTGAGTTTATGAAAGAGAATATGGAAAAAGTTATTGATTTTGAAGAATATAAAAATAAAAAGAAGAAAATAGAAGTCGATAGAGTTGAACTTTTGAAGCTTATAAAACAAATAGTAATGACAAAATAGAGAGCAAACTGCTTCTAGTGTTGCATCTAGTTAATATTTGCAACTTGATTTTTACAAAATTTATATAATGAAAAAAATAACCTTCTTTGGTTAAATGGAAGTAACGACAAATCCATCCAA
>CABIVQ010000007.1 GCA_902362365.1 Clostridiaceae bacterium
GGTAAGTGCGTCTAAAAATAAAATGGAAAAAATTTCAACCCTCATAATAATTGAGCGTTAGCTCTAAAATCATGAGGGTCATTTTGTAAAGTATTAAATTTTACATTAATGCAACACTAGAACATTTAGCCTCTTTTTTTATTTGAAAAAATTAAAACTATACAGTTTAAAAATAAATTTTTACGAAATGTAATTATATAGATTAAATTTAAAAAAATAAGGTAAAATTAATAAAACAAAGTTCTTTTAGAAGTTAAATTATTAGAAATAATATTAGGTATTTAGTGAAAAATACTAATACTTATACATTCTGAAAAGATTAGTAAAAAAAATAATAAGAATTTTTAATTTTAAGAAGGAATTTAACAAAAAAAGTCGAAATCTGTATAAGAGTATTTGACTTTTTTGCAATATAATGTAAAATAGTAATGTTAATAAAAAAATTACACCAGAAGGTGATAATATGAATGATATAAAAGATATAGTTGAAGAAGTTAAAAATAGATGTGATATTGCTAATGTAATATCAGAATATATGCCTATAAAACAGTCTGGAAGCAATTATAAGGGCTTATGTCCTTTTCATGGAGAAAAGACACCATCATTCCATATAAGCTCGTCTAAACAGATATACAAGTGTTTTGGATGTGGAGAAGGTGGAGATGTTATCAACTTTGTAATGAAAATGGAAAATTTAGATTTTATTGATGCAGTAAAGTTATTAGCAAATAAATGTGGTATTGAAATAAACACCAATATGAATGAAGAAGATAAGCTAAGAATGGAAAAATCTAAAAAGTACCAGGATATACATCTTGAGGCAGCAAGATTTTATTTCGCAAACCTACTAAAAGAGAAAAATCCAGGTTACGATTATTTAAGAAAAAGAGGACTAGATGATAAAACTATTAAAAAGTTTGGTTTAGGTTACTCACAAAAGTCATGGAATGAGCTCATGAATTATTTATTATCTAAAGGATATGACAAACAAGATTTGGTACAGTGTGGTTTAGTAAATCATAAGGCTGAAGGTAATAAATATTATGATAGATTTAGAAATAGGGTAATGTTTCCTATATTTGATTATAGAGGAAATGTAATAGGATTTGGAGGAAGGGTACTAGATGACTCCTTGCCTAAATACCTAAATTCGCCAGACTCATTAATATTTAATAAAAGATATAATCTTTATGGATTAAACTTTTCAAGAAAGAATATAGTAGATAGAACTATTATTTTAGTCGAAGGATATATGGATTTAATATCGCTTTTCCAGTATGGCGTAAGAAATGTAGTAGCTACATTAGGGACAGCTCTAACAGAACAACAGGGGAATTTAATAAAAAGATATGCAGATACTGCAATTATTTCTTATGATTCTGATGAAGCAGGTGTTAAAGCTACCTTAAGAGCTATAGAAATTCTTTCTAAGATAGGGATTAATGTAAAGGTTATAAATTTAAAGGATTGCAAAGATCCTGATGAGTTTGTAAGAAAATATGGACTTGAAGAATATAAAAAAGCAATTGGTGATTCTACTCACTATATAAAATTCAGAATTGACCATCTAAGAAAAAGTTTTAATTTAGAAAAAGATGAAGAAAGAGTGAAGTTTGCAAAAGAAGCATCAAAAATTATAAAAGAACTTAAAAGTCCAGTTGAAGTTGATTACTATACAAATTATATAGCAAAGCAAATTAACATAAGCACAGAGTCTATAAAAAAAGAAGTTTATGGTAAAGACTATAATAAGGTATATAACAAACAAAATAATAAATATGTAACTAAAAAAGTAGAAAAAGTAATTGAAAAGCCAAAAGCCATTAAAAAAGGTAAAGAGCTTGTTGAAGAAACTCTTATAAAATTATTGCTAGAAAATAAAAAAATAAGAGAAATAACCTTATTAAAGGTAGAAGAGTCAGATTTTTTATTAAATGAGAGTAAAGAAATTTTAAATTACATCATTAAAAATAGAGATTTGGACAAAATAACTATTGACAAAATTAAAAGTTTAAACATATCCGAAGAATATCTAAAGGATTTGGAAATAATATCTTTAGATAGTATAGATATGAATGATATAAAAAGCATAGATGAAATAGTAAAAAATCTTAAGAAAAATAATCTTCAAGAACAGATGAATATACTGTTACAAGAGCAAAAAAATATTGAACTGCAGAAACAAAATAAGGATGACTTGAAAGAGGTAGATGTGAAAGTTATGGAAATTGCTTTAAAAATTGTTGAAATAAGAAAGATGCTACAAAGCTTATAGAAGGGAGGTAAGAGCGTGACTGAAAATAATAAAAAAACATCAAAAAAATTCGCAGCAAAGAGTTTAATAGAAAAAGGTAAAAAGCAAGGCGCACTTACTCTTGCAGAAATAATGGAAGCTTTCTCAGAAACTGAGTTAGATAAAGACCAAGTTGAAAATCTATATGAAACTTTAGGGAATTTAGGAATAGAAGTTATAGAAGATAAATCAGAAAAAGTTGAGATAGATTTCACTGTTGCAGAAAGTTTAAGTTTAGATAATATAGATGAAAATCCTGATGATATAGATAAAGAAGAAACTATTGAATTAGAAGCAATTGATTTATCTTTGCCAAAAGGAATAAGTATAGACGATCCAGTTAGAATGTATTTAAAGGAAATCGGAAAAATACCTCTACTAAAGCCACATGAAGAAGTTGAGTTAGCAAAAAGAATGCTTGAAGGCGATGAAATCGCAAAGCAAAGATTAGTTGAAGCGAACTTAAGATTAGTTGTAAGTATAGCTAAGAGATATGTAGGAAGAGGAATGCTATTCCTAGATCTTATACAAGAAGGTAACTTAGGTCTTATAAAGGCTGTTGAAAAATTCGATTATGAAAAAGGGTTTAAGTTCTCTACTTATGCTACATGGTGGATAAGACAAGCTATAACTCGTGCTATAGCTGACCAAGCAAGAACTATAAGAATACCAGTTCATATGGTTGAAACAATAAATAAATTAATAAGAGTATCTAGACAATTACTTCAAGAATTAGGTAGAGATCCAAAACCTGAAGAAATAGCTAAAGAAATGGAAATGACTGAAGAAAAAGTTAGAGAAATCATGAAGATAGCTCAAGATCCAGTATCTCTTGAAACACCAATAGGGGAAGAAGAAGATAGTCATTTAGGAGATTTCATACCAGATGATGATGCTCCAGCACCTGCTGAAGCTGCAGCATACTCTTTATTAAAAGAACAAATAGAAGAAGTTTTAGGTTCATTAAATGAAAGAGAGCAAAAAGTATTAAAACTTAGATTTGGACTTGAGGATGGAAGAGCAAGAACTCTTGAAGAAGTTGGTAAAGAGTTTGATGTTACTAGAGAAAGAATAAGACAGATAGAAGCTAAGGCTTTACGTAAATTAAGACATCCAAGTAGATCTAAGAAACTTAGAGATTACTTAGATTAGAATCCATATATACAAAAAATTCGCCTTACAAGTTTAAGGCGAATTTTTATATTTAAAGCTAGTGATAAACTAATGAAAATAATTAATTCTCTTACCATAATTAATATCTTTTTCTAAGTCTGTCTTAGATTCAGATTTTAATTGGTTTTGGGAGTTTTGAATTATATTTTGCTCTGTTTCACTAGCCCAAAGCATGGTATTACCTCCCCATTTATAGTGAGGTTTATAGTGTGATTTACGTCGATTTTGTCTAGGCAAATTTAACACCTCCCAATAATAGTATTCGGAGTTTTATATAAATTTATGAGAGGATGAAAAAAATTGAAATTAACAGATAGATTATTAAAAATAGCATCATTAGTTAGTGAAGGAAAAAGAATAGCAGATATAGGTACAGACCATGGATATATACCTGTATATTTATTAAATAAAGGTACAGTACCATTTGCAATTCTTGCAGATGTAAATAAGGGTCCTTTAGAGAATGCACGTAAAGAAGTTAGACATAATAAGTTAAGTGATAAAACTGATTTAAGGTTAGGTTCTGGAATAAAGGTACTTAACAAAGGTGAAGTTGATGAAGTTATAATAGCTGGAATGGGTGGAATATTAATTAGTGAATTATTAGAAGCTAAAAAAGAAGTATCTCATTCTGTTGATAAATTAATACTTCAACCAATGCAAGCTCAAGAAGAATTAAGAAAATACTTATTAAATAATGGATATGAAATATTAGATGAAGTATTAGTACAAGAAGACTTTAGAGTCTATGAAATAATAGTAGCTAAATATACTGGAAAAAATACAGTTGTAGAAGATGATATATATTATGAAGTAGGAACAAAGCTTATAGAAAATAATGACCTTTTACTTAAAGAATTTATAGATAAAAAAATCTATAAATACAACTCTGTAATAGAAAAGTTAGAAGGTAAAAGCGGAGATACTATAGATAAAAAAAGAAATGAAAGTAAGACTAGAATAGAGAAGCTTAAGAAGTTAATATAATATATAAATTTTTAAGGGGTTGATAAAATGAAATTAAAAAGCCTTATAAAGACAATAGAAGCTAAATACCCTACTAACTTAGCTTATGATTGGGATAATGTTGGATTATTAGTAGGAGATATTGAAGAAGAAATAAGCAAGGTACTAGTATGCCTTGAAGCTAATGAAGCAATAGTAGAAGAAGCAATAAACAACAATGTAAATTTAATTGTTACTCATCATCCATTTATATTTGGCAAGATGAAAAAAATTACTACAAGTGATTTTAAAGGAAAGTTAATACATAAACTTATAAAAAATAATATAGCTGTTTATTCAATGCACACTAACTTTGACATAGCTTTTGATGGATTAAATGATTATTTTATGGAAGTTATGGGATTTGAGAATTCTAATATATTAGATGTAACAAATACTGAAACTTTATATAAAATTGTGGTTTATGTTCCTAAAACTCATGAAGATAAAGTTAGAAAAGCATTAGGTAAATCTGGAGCAGGTCATATAGGTAATTATAGTGACTGTACATTTAATACAGACGGAAAAGGAACGTTTAAACCTTTAGAAGGAACTAATCCATTTATAGGAGAACTTGATAAACTAGAAGTAGTTGATGAAGTAAAAATAGAAACAATAGTTCCACAAAGAATTTTAGGTGGAGTAATAAATTCTATGGTAAAAGCTCATCCATATGAAGAAGTTGCATATGATTTATATAAGCTTGAGAATAAAGGAAACTCAGTAGGTCTTGGAAGAATAGCATCACTTAAAGAAAGTATGAGTTTAAAAGAGCTTTCGATGATGATAAAAGAAAAGCTTAATATGGATGCTTTAAGAGTTGTAGGAAATTTAGATGCTAACATTAAGAAGGTTGCTGTAGTAACTGGTTCTGGTGCAGATCTGGCTAAGAAAGCTCAAAGGTCTGGAGCTGATGTGCTTATTACTGGAGATGTAAAATATCATGACGCACAAGATGCAGTAGATGCTGGTATGTGTATTATTGATTGCAATCATTTTGAAAGTGAAGATATATTTAAGGATGTTATGAAGAGATTCTTAGATGATATTGAAGATATTAGTGTAATAAAAAGTAGTCTTAATATAAATCCGTTTTCTATATTATAGATAAAAGAAGAACTTAATTTTTTATAAATGAAATTTCGCTTTATTAATTTAGGGCGAAGTTTTTTATTTCTCAAAATATAAAATTACATTAATCGAAACTCATATATAAAATTAACTAATAGAATTATGTATAAAATTAACTTACTTTGTCGAATGTCTAGAAAAAATAAATGTATATGCTATAATAGGCATATATTTTTCACATAGAAGGAGCATTAAAATGGGGATCAAAAGTGAGCATAGCATAATTAAATTGATGCTTATATTATGTTTAGTTTTAATACCAAAAGAAGTATGGTCTGAGTCTGTAGACAAGAAGGATATACTATATATAAATTCATATAGTCCTAGATTTGAGTTTTTTGATGAACAGTTAAATGGTATAAAGAGTGTGTTAGGTGATAGTGTAGAGTTACAAGTAGAGTACTTAGACCAAGGTAATTTTTATGGTGTCAAAAATGAGCTGAATTTTTATAATTTAATAAAATATAAAATAAATAATTATAAGACATATGATGCTATATTAATAGGAGATGATCCAGCATTAAATTTTATAAGAAAACATAAAGAAGAGCTATTTAAAGGAATTCCTATAATTACATTTGGTGTAAATAATAAAACTAATATAGAATATATAAAAAATAATGATGATACATATGGTGTTGAAGAAGGAATATCTCTGAAGAAGAATTTAGATTTGATTAATAAATTATATAAAAATAAAAATGTAGTAGCTATAAACTTTAAGTCGAGGGAAAATAATATTGATTTAGATAATTTTTATAAATTAGAAAGTTATTATCCAGATTTAAATTTTAGCCATATTTCTTATGAAGAGGAAGATACAGTTGAAACAATTAAGAAGAAAATAGATAAAATAGATGAAAATAGTATTATTTTACTTACTTATATTTATAGTTATTCAAGTATATCATACAATGAGTTATTTGAACTTCAAGATTACCTTGATGCAAAAGTGGATTTACCTAAATTTAGTACATTAAAGCATGAATTATATTTTGATACAATTGGTGGATATATGACATCACACTATGAACAAGGGAAAATGGGTGCTGAAATTGCTATGGATATAATAAATGGTAATGAGCCAACGTCTAAGTTAGTAAGCTACGATGAAGTAAATAAATATATATTCAATTATGAGCATCTAAAAAAGCATAAGATCAAAGAAAAGTATTTGCCTAAAAACTCTAAGATAATAAATAAACCAGAGACATTTTGGAGTAAGCACAAACTTGTTATAATTCCTGCAGCGATTATAGTTGCTTGTTTAGTAGTTACAATTATAATATTTATAATAAATAATAAGAAAAGACGAATGTATTCAGAAGGTATATTTAAAGCTAAGGAAATTGCAGAAAGTTCAATTAAGGCACAAAATAATTTTATATCAAATATAAGTCATGAATTAAGAACACCAGTAGCAGTTATAATATCTGTAATTCAGTTATTAGAAAAACAAAATAAAGATAAAGAATTTGATTTAACATCAAGTATTAAAATTATTAAGCAAAATTGTTTAAGACTAACAAGACTTACAAATAATATAATAGATGTAGCAAAGATGGATTTAGGATTTATAGATATGAGACCTGTGAATATAGAAATAGTAAGTTTATTAGAAGATATAGTTTCATCAATAATCCCGTATGCTAAAAGTAAGAATATTAATGTGATTTTCGATACTGAAATAGAAGAACTTGTTATGTCAGTAGATCCTGATAAGATTGAAAGAATGATGTTAAACTTATTATCAAATAGTATAAAGTTTAATAAAAATGATGGTTCTATAATAACTATGGTAAAGGTTAATGATAGTTATTTAAATATAGAAGTTATTGATACTGGAATAGGTATATCTAAAGAATATATGTCAAAAATTTTTGATAAGTTTACTCAAGTTGAAGATATTATGATAAGGCAAAATGAGGGAAGCGGAATTGGTTTATCATTAGTTAAATATTTTACTGAGGCTCATGGAGGAACTATTAGTGTAGAATCAGAATTAAATAAAGGAAGTAGGTTTATTGTAAGAATACCTATGATTAAACAATCTGAATTATCGATGAGCTACTATGAGAAAAATCAAAATGATGTAGTTGTAGGAGCAGAGGTAGAGTTTTCGGATATATATGCATAAAGTTATATAATAATCTTAATTAATTATTTACTTGATAAAAATTAAAGTTAATTAAATACAAAAGAATAAACAATAAGAGGTTTATTTTTAATTGTATATACTAATTTAAAAACAAAAGGAGTAATAGTTTATATACTAAACTATTACTCCTTTTGTATTATATAAATTTAATACTTATTTGCTATACATCTCACGACTTAGAGTATAAATTAATTCATCTCCATTAATCTTACGGTTAGGATTTAAATCGCTAAACCAAGTTATATATCGTCCAGTTTTTCCTACTGTATTAAGTTTTTCTTTTATGGCTTCTATCAATTCATCATCTGAAAGTGTAGGCTCAGGCATAAACATGCTTACTTGACCTAGTTTATCACCATATTGTTCCATCAAGGTAGACTTATCATTACAAGCGTCCTGACCTTCCCAAAAATCGAATCCAGCTTCACAGAAGTTTTCAACTTGGTTTGCAACACTACCACAAGAGTGGAAGTTTACGTAAAGTCCCATTTTATGAGCTTCATTATTTAATTTTTTGTAATGAGGTAGCATAATTTCTTTAAATGTGTCAGGAGAGAAGAATGAACTTCTTTGTGTACCCATATCATCATGGAATGTTATTATATCAGCTCCATAAATATCTTTAGCAATTTTGAATAATTCCAAATGCCAGTCAACTAATTTATCATAAAAAGCATGAAGTGCTTCTGGTTCCTCTAGTAAATAGCAGAAAGTATCTTCAAAGCTAGTTAAGTCTGCAGTACGCTCAAATAATCCATTAACTATAACAAACATAGTAGCACGATTTGGACTAAGAACATCTTTATAATTATCATCATAGTCTTTTTGCCAGTCTATTTCATTTAGATCAGGAAAGACTAGTTCATTTTCCCATTCAGTTATGTCGCTAAGTCTTCTAGTACCAGGCTTAACCATAGCAGCATTAGTTTGTGGTTCATATTCCCACTCAATGCCAAACCAGTCTACACCACCTTTCCATCTAGCTAAGGCATCAGGCATTACTAAAGGCTGAATTATATTTATATCATTTGCTATATTTGGAAGCCAAAGAGGTTTTTCTTTTCTACACATTCTAAGTACATTTTCTTTTGGAGTAATAGGAGTATTAAATTTTCTAGATGGAAAACTTGGCATACCATAAATTCCAGGAATTTGAGGATATGTACCTACATCTTTTAATTCTTCTTCTTTATTAAATGGATACTTACTCATTATAATTATTCCCCCTAATTAAATATTTTTATTTAACAACAGAATATGAATTCTGTGTTTTTTCTAAATTAAATTTATCTTTATATTTATTTTGATATAGTTTCAAAACCTTAATAGATAATATTATATAATCTCGGGTATATACATCATTAATATCGTATTCTAATAAATCTATTATTTTTTTTATTCTATATATCAATGTATTACGATGAAGGTACATTTCTTGAGCTGTATTAGTTATAGATCTTTCATTAGTTAGATATGAGTATAGGGTATCAATTTTATTACCAGAGGATCTTTCATCAATTTGCCATAAATTAAGAACATCAGGATGACAGGCATAAAGGATATTTATTGAAAAACTTGATTCAATTATATAATCCATAGCATAGTCATAAAAGTTTATTAAACAACTAGATGGATTGTATGATTGAGATGAATTAAAGGCATATAATGCTTGATTATAAAATATAGCAAGATTTTTTAAATCTTTTAGAGGTAGACTAATACTTAATTTCATAGATGCTTCAATAGCAATATTTTTTAAAATTTCTATTGCATTTGAATAAGGTGTTTTTCTTTCATTAAAAATAATTACAATCTTTTTATTTTTTACAAAGGCGTGACTATAACTTAAATTACTTTCTATCACCCCACAATACATAGATATCAATGATTTAGGTATTTTATCTAAGTTATGAGATAGTATACAAACCCTAAAGTTATCGTTATCCTTCCAATCAATATAATCTAATTGAGTTTGTAAATCTTTTAAATCAATTTCTTCGTTATTGATAATAGATAGAAATATATTACAAATCGGAGGTGAATCATTATTTAAAGCTAGAGTGCTGATATAAGGTGTAATGATTGAAACTAAATAATCTAAAAGTTGAATATCACCATTATTTAGCTGACGGTCTTTTTGTAATATGTTAATTCGACCACAAAACATGTCATTATTATATAGTGAAGATGAAATGCAAGGAGTTTCTAACTCTTTATTGATAAAATTAAAATATTGAGCACCTTGTTCATAAAATGTGGATGTATAAGTATATGTGCCACGTAAATATCTAATTGCATTAATAGAGCTATAACCACATTTTTTTAGATGGGACCATTCAGAATCCACATCGTTTTCATCATATTGATTGCTAATAGCTAAAACTTTGCAATTTGCATCCATGAGTACAATAGGATTGTTAAATGCACACCAACAAAAATCAATTAGTGATTGAAAATCGAGTTTACTAGCTAAAGTTAATATATTATCAGACCAGTCATTATAAAAGTCAAATATTGATTGAACAATTTCAAATCCTTGAGAAATATTAATATCTTTTATTCTTATATAATCTCCTTCTCCATTGCATATAACATCGTTTCCAGATTGAAAAATATGAACACAATTAGTAGCATACGCACGTCTAGCACTTTTAAGTATTATTGGAGCATCTTTTTTAATATTTAATTCTAAATCAATTTGATTTAATCGATTAGCTATCATCCACATGCTAAGCTTCATATCTTTATACCAACTTTCATTTATAACTTATATTAATATTTTAAATTGTAATTATAAAACTCTTGTTATTTTAAATATAACATATCTATCAAACTAGAGGCAATAAATATGATTAGTTGTTAAGTACAAAAAGTTGACACTAATTATATTTATTTTTGTATTCTCATACCGTAGAAAATTTATTTATATAAAATTATCATTTTTATAAGAAGAAAAAATTGAGTGAAATTTATTTGATATATGAAAGGGTGATAAGATGAAAACTAAGAAAAATAAATCAATTTCATCAAGACAACGTCCTAATTCATTTGGTTATATGATGCAACAAATAAAAGAACCAATCTTAGGAAGACCAATAAGTCCTAAGGAAAACTTAAGAAGAGTATTTGCAGGAGAAAAACCAATGTGGATGCCGGCATGGCTGTATGAAGTTGATTATTGTTGGTCAGATGAGGTATTAGAACATCCAAAATATGAGTATGATGGATTTGATTGGTTTGGTGTTGAATGGGTATGGGTAGAAGTTGCTGGTGGGATGATGGTTAAGCCTGGAACAAGAACCTTAAGTGATATTACAAAATGGAAGGAAGAAGTAATATTTCCAGATTTAGATTCTATAGATTGGGAGTCTGATGCAGCTATACAAACATCCAGATATGATAATGATAGGATGCATGTATTTCATCTTACTGAAGGTATATTCGAGAGATTACATGAACTTATGCCTTTTGAAGATGCATTGGCAGCTATGATTGAAGATCCAGAATATGTTTTAGAATTCTTTGAAGCTATGGCGGATTATAAAATAAAATTACTTAGTAAAATATTTAAATATTATGAGCCTATAGATTTCGTAATATATGGAGATGATTGGGGGACACAACGTGCAGGATTTTTTTCAAATGAAATGTTTAAAGAAATGATTTATCCATCTGCCAAAAGAGTAATGGACTATATTAAGAGCCAAGGAAAATTTATTGAACTTCATTCTTGTGGGTTGAATCAACAGTATGTACCTTTTTTTAAAGAAATGGGCATAGATTTATGGACTCCTCAATCAATTAACGATTCAGATATGCTAAAAAATAAATATGGGTCTGAAATAAGTTTTTGCTTTGTAGTAGAAGGATTAGATGATCCAAATATTACAGAAGAAGGAGCTAGACAAATAATTAGAGACTTTGTTGATAAATATGCTAAAGGAGGTAGAGCTATGGCACAAATTTTTGCACCGCCTGAAGTATTAAAAGTTTGCTTAGATGAATTATACAATTATTCCTTAAACTTCTATCTTAAAGAAAATTAATAATTTGTTAGTTATGTGATACGAAAAAGTAAGTCTAAATTAATATTTTTTCGTACTTACATACCGTAGAAATTACTGTTATAGATAAATATTATTAATTATATAAGAAGAATTATATAAAAAATAGGAGGTATAAGCATGAAACAACATAGCCAAGATAAAACAGGCTTTATGGCAACAGCTGCTATTATGTCAATATTTTTGCTAGCAATGGGTGTAGGTACTATAACGCCAGCAATACAGAATATAGCAGAAGCTTATCCAAATGTACCTTACACAACAATAATTTATATTTCTACATTGCCAACATTGACATTATTACCAGCATCTCTTATCACTGGTGCTGTAGCAGGTAAAAAGGTTAAATATAAAACATTAGCTTTAATTGGTGTATTATTATTTATAATTTCAGGATGTGCACCAGCATTTATAAATAGCACATTTACATTAGTATTAATTTCAAGAGCTGTATTAGGAATAGCCTTAGGTATAATAGCTCCTTTAGGAAATGCAATAATATTTGGATTATATGAAGGGCAAAAAAGAGCAAATCTAGTTGGTATAGGTACTGTTGTAACTAATTTAGGTGGAGTTGTTCTTCAGATGCTAGGAGGAACATTAGCAGGGATAAACTGGAGTTACTGTTTTTTAGGTCATGCACTTGGAATTATATCATTCTTAATAATACTTTTCTTCTTACCAGAGCCTAAGAAGATTGAAGAACCAAGTGTAGATATTAAGAGTGGAAAAAAAGAAAAACTTGGTGTTGGAGTATGGGTTATTTGTATATTATTTGGTGTGATTAACATTTTAAACTATCCTACAATGATGAATATGTCAACATTACTTGTAAACAGAGGCCTTGGAGATGCAACTGTGGCTGCAACAGTATTATCATTATTCACAGTTGGTGGAATGATAGGTGGAGCAATATTTGGTAAGGTATTCCAGATAACTAAAAGATTTGTCATTGCTGTAGCTTGTACAATAATGGCTATGGGGGTTGGTCTTATAGTCATAGCTAAAAGTACTTTTGTAATGATGGCAGGAACTACTCTTTTAGGTTTAGGATTCTCAATATGTATGCCTGCAATATTTATGATACTAGGTATGATGACAACGCCATCACAAAATACCTTTGCAATATCATTAGCAACTGCAATTATGAATTTTGGAGGTTTTGTATCAACATACTGGGTAATGGCTATTCAAGGTATAACTGGAGATGGAGTATTTATGCCTATTGTACTTGAATTTATAATATTTGCAGTAGCTGCAGTAATATTCCTTGTAGTTAATCCAATACCAAAGCAAAAAGAAGTTGAAGAAGGGAAATAAGTCTTGATTTTAAGGGGGAGTGTATAGATGGATTTGAGAGAAAATGTAATAGAAACATTAAAAAATGGGAATCCTAAAGCTTTTGTAAATGAATGGGAACCATTTAGAATGGTGATTGACCCAATATTTCAAAAAGTACTTACAGCAATTCCAGGTAAAACTGTAAAAGACCCATGGGGAGTAACAATATTTTGGGGAGAAAATGAACCTGGAGCTATGCCAATGATAAATGATGAAACAAAAGTATGTCCTGATATTACAGAATGGAGAAAATATGTTAAAGCTCCTGATATAGAAAATTTTGAATATGATTGGAATACAGTAAAAGAAGAAGCAAGAAAAATTCGTGAAGATGGAAAATATGTAATGGCGTTGATGGCTACAGGGCTTTTTGAACAATGCCATTATCTAATGGGATTTGAAGATACATTAGTTAACCTGTTAATGGAACCAGAAGATATGCATGAACTTATTGAATATATAGCAGAATATAAACTAATTTATTTAAAATTATTAATAGAAAATCTTAAACCAGATGTTATTATGTTCCATGATGATTGGGGAGCAAAAACAAATCTTTTTATGAAACCTGATACTTGGAGAGAGTTTTTCAAAGAGCCATATCGTAGAATATATGGATATATGAAGGAACATAATATTATTGCAATGCATCATGCAGACAGCTATTGTCAGCCTATAGTCAAGGATATGGTAGATATAGGTATTGATATCTGGCAAGGAGTTTTACCAGAAAATGATATTCAACAAATTAAAAAAGATACAAATTATAAATTAACTTTAATGGGTGGTATAGATGCCTCTGTTGTAGATAAAAAAGATATAGATGAAGATACAGTAAGAAAAGAAGTTCAACGTGCATGTGAAGCATATTCTGAAGGAGGAATGTTCATACCATGTTTGACATATGGTGGAGAAGGTAGTATATTCCCAGGTGTAAATGATATTATTATGGATGAAATTAATAAGCTAAATAAAAAATACTTCCCAATAAAATAAAATTAAATAATTAATTTTGATAAAGTAAGAGTGAACTTTAATTTAGTTCACTCTTACTTTAATTTTAATGCTTTATCATTTTATTAAATATCTACTATTCGTAATAATCTATAGTTTTTAATTTATTTTCTTCAGATTTATCTAAAATATTAAATGAAATACAAAGATAAAGTATGTTCTGAAAATCATCAAAATTAATATTTATAAGTTCTTTTATTTTTTGTAATCTATATAAAAAAGTGCTTCGATGAATGAAAAGAAGCTTAGATGATTTTACTGCATTTAAATTATTTTCTAAATAAATTTTTAGTGTTTTGTAGTATTCGGTATCATGTTCTTTATCATGATTTTTTAATAGTAATATTTTTTGTGAACAGATAATATGAGGAGGAAGGTCTTTAGTACAACATTCCATAAGATAAGAAAGTGCTACATCTTCAAAGTGGTAAATCCATTGATATGGTTTATATCGTCTTCCAATATCTAATGAGATGCAAGCTTGAATGTAGTTATATTTTAACTCTGATAGCCCAACAAAACTATTACTAACACCAGCTTTTAAGTAACTATCTCTAAGAAATACAACTAGTTTGCTCATAACATCTTTTATATCACCACCAAATTTTGTTAGATTAACAAATACTGCAATATCATCATTAAAAAATAGTGAACAGGAGTTAGGAATAATTGACTCTATTTGCTTACATATAGAGTTAACAGTTAGGTTTTGAATATCTAAGATACCTATTTTTATGTTTATACAAAAATAGGTATGATTAGAAAACCAGTAAAATTCAGCAAGTCTTTGATTGATAAATGTAGGGTTAACTAGGTCTTCTGATAGTATACTAGATATTATATTGTTTAAAGTGTAGTTAAAGTCAGGTGTAAGGATACTTATTTTAGAAATCATAAGATCTATATATTTAGAAAAATATTCTAGAAGTTTTTTATCGCTAGGATAAAAACTATGAAATTCTTCGCTAACTATTATACGATGAGTAAAACGATTATGGTCAAATAGGTTTATACACAGCATCATAAGACCAGAAATATGGTCATAATAATAAAATGCACCAACAGTATCTCTATGAGAATTAAATTCAGAATCTAATTTAAGTATATTGCTATTTTCATAAATTTTATCAGGGTCAGCAATATGCTCTAAATTAGGATCTTCATCAATTATACTTGAGTAAGAAATTAAAAGGAAGTCTGAGGTACATATTATCATTGGATTATTGAAAATATTAAAGCTACAATCTACCATATCTTTTATTGAGTTATTGTCATTTAAAATTTGTTGAAGTTTATTTTCCCATTCATCATAAGTATCAAAAATTTCTTGTATATAATTAAAAAGTTCAAAAGGACAAGTATCTTTAGTAAATTCCAACAATGTGTTTGATGAGTATAATTTGTCTTTATCAATAGGTCCGATGCTTAATATTAATGATGATTTTAAATCGATACTTTTTAAGGGGATATAATCACTATACATAATGCATACTTTATTATTTAAAATACAATATTCATCTTTAAAAAATACAGGTCTTTCAAGTATCAAATTTGTTGAAAGAGAACCAAATTCTTTAAAAATATATTTTTCATGAAGCTTTCTTGCTATAATTTCTTCACTTATTTTCATAGTTAACCTCCGTTAATACTCCTTACTACATATTGTAGGAAAACCTATTAAGATTATCAATAAGGTTGTAGTATTTATTTAAGTAAGTAAAGCTGATACAATATTATTAAAGAAAAACATATAATAAAAATTCACAATACATATCATTAAAATCAATTCTTAACTTGTCTTAATATAAATATAAAAGTTTCTATATTAATAATAGTTTGTAAAATGGGGGATTAAAAATGATTATAATAGGAGAAAAGATAAACGGATCAATACCGGCAGTTGGGAAAGCGATTGCAGAAAGAGATGCAGATTTTATCCGTAATAGAGCTAAAATACAAGCTGAAGCTAATTCAACATATATTGATGTATGTGCATCTGTAAAAGAAGAAGTTGAAGTTGAAACATTAAAGTGGATGATTAATTTAGTTCAAGAAGTTACAGATACACCAATTTGCGTAGATAGCCCAAGTCCTCATTCTTGTGTAGCAGCTTTACCTTTTTGTAAAAAAACAGGACTAGTAAACTCAGTTTCTTTAGAAGGAGATAAAATAGATATAATATTTCCAGCTATAGCTAATACAGAATGGGAATGTGTAGCTTTACTTTGTGACGATAAAGGAATACCAGATTCAGTAGAAAGAAGAATGGAAGTATTTGAAGGAATTATGAAAAAAGCAAAAGAGTATAATATAGACCCATCAAGACTACATATAGATCCACTTGTAGTAACTCTTGCTACAGATGGAGAAGCCTTAACAGTTTTTGCAGAGTGTTGTAAGCAAATAAAAGCTCAGTACCCAACAATTCATATTACTAGTGGACTTAGCAATATATCATTTGGATTACCAGCTAGAAAAAATATAAATCAAGCTTTTATGGTATTAGCAATGAATGCAGGAATGGATAGTGCAATAGTTGACCCAACAAATAGAGATATGTTGGGAATGATATATGCAACAGAAGCTTTATTAGAAGAAGATGAATATTGTTTAGAATATATAGGTGCATATAGAGAAGGGCTTATTGGCAAATTACCACAAACAAATGCTTAAGAAAGCTCATAATTTTACTATAAATAGTATTTTTTAATAAATTTAGGGTTATTAAAATAAATGGAGGGGGAAGTAAGTATGTCTAAAATTCAAGAGGTTTCAAATGCTGTACAATCAGGAAAATCAAAGATAGTTGGAGGATTAGTTCAAGAAGCTTTAAAAGAAGGGTATGACCCAACTGAAATTCTTAATTTAGGTATGATAGATGCCATGAGTATTGTAGGAGAAAAATTTAAAAATAATGAAATATTCGTTCCAGAAATGCTTATAGCAGCAAGGGCTATGAAAAAAGGAGTAGAGGTTTTAAAACCACATCTTGCTGGAGATAATACAGTTTCAGCTGGTAAATTAGTGATAGGAACTGTAGCTGGAGATTTACATGATATAGGTAAAAATTTAGTTGCAATGATGATGGAAAGTGCAGGTTTTGAAGTGATAGATCTAGGTGTTGACGTTCCTGCTGAAAACTTTGTTAATGCAGTTAAAAATAATTCTGATGTAGATATAGTTTGCGTTTCAGCGTTACTTACAACAACTATGCCAGCAATGAAAGATACAGTAAAAGCTCTTACAGATGCTGGGTTTAGAGATAAAATAAAAGTAATGGTAGGTGGAGCACCTATAAATCAAGAATTTGCAGATGAAATTGGAGCAGATGCATACACTGAAGATGCAGCATCTGCAGCTCAAGTTGCAAAAGCTTTTGTTAATAAAGCAGCTACTAATAATTAAGGCAATCCTATAATTTAATATAAAACCCATTTATATAAGGAGTACTTAGTTTTATTTTATGGTACTCCTTATATTTATTTTTGAAAAATAGAATAAATATTAATATCATTAAAGATATAATGAAAGCGAATTTAAACCTGGAGGATATATTATGATTGATCTTGAGGTAATTATAAAAAAAGCTCTTGATATGGGATTCACAGTTGCGTCTAAGCTAGATTGTTATACAATAAATCTAATGCCAGAAGTAAGAGATATGTGCGCAGCTAATAAATGCAATATGTATAATAAAAATTGGGCATGTCCACCTGGATGTGGAAGCTTAGAAGAATGTAGGGATAAAATAAAAAACTATAAAGTAGGAATAATTGTTCAAACAGTAGGTGAATTAGAAGATTCTATGGATTTTGAATCTATGCAAGAAATAGAAGAAAGACATAGCAAAATTTTTATGAAGTTCTCTGACGAATTAAAGAAAGAATATGATAGTGTACTTTCTCTTGGTGCAGGTTGTTGTCAAAAATGTAGTAAGTGTTCTTATCCAGATGCACCTTGTAGATATCCAGAGAGAGCTGTTTCATCAATGGAAGCATATGGAATGTTAGTAAGCCAAGTCTGTAGCGATAATAATGTTAAGTATTACTATGGACCAAATACGTTAGCATATACAGGTTGCTTTCTTATAGAATAAGTATATAAAGGTACTTATTTAGAAAGGAGTATCTATGAGTAATAAATATAAATTATGTATTAACTATAAATATAATAAAAGATTGATACTAGAAGTTAATAGCGGGGAAAATTTGTTAGAAATACTTAGAAATAATCAAATTCCAATAGAAAATAGCTGTAGTGGAAAAGGCAATTGCGGAAAATGTATGGTAAAAGTTATAAATAAATCCATACCATATTCTAAACAAGATATAAAACATTTTAGTAAAGAACAAATAGATAATGGATTTAGGTTAGCATGTACATTAAAGATTAATGAAGATTTAGAGATAATAGTTCCTTATAATAATGAAAACATGAAGGTACTAATAAGTGGTGTTAATGGAATGCTAGATGTAGATCCTACTGTTAAGAAACAAATAATCAAACTAGATAAGCCAAGATTAGAGGATCAAAGAAGTGAGCATAATAGATTAAGTGATGCTTTAAGAATTGATGATTTAAAAATAGACATAAATTATTTGTGTAAAATAGAAGACATACTAAAAGAAGAAAACTATTATATTAGTGCAACTACATATAAAAACAAGCTTTTACATTTAGAAGGAAAAAATAAAATAAAAAATAACTACGGATTAGCTATAGATATAGGTACGACAACCATAGCAATGTATATTTTAAATTTAAATACAGGTGAAGAAATAGATGTTGTATCTCAGGTTAATAAACAAAGAAATTATGGAGCAGACGTTATTTCTAGAATATTTTTTACAATGGAAAATGAAGATGGTTCAAAAATTCTAAGAGATAGTATAATAAATCAACTTAATGACATGATAGGAATATTATGTAGTAATAATAATATTAGCTCTAACAATATTTATAATGCAGTAATTGCAGGGAATACGACTATGATACATATACTTCTTAAATTACCATGTAAAAGTATTTCATTGGCTCCATTTATACCAATAAGTACAAAAGAGCTTGAATATGAAGGTAAGGATCTTGGAATAGATATAAATGGAGTTATAAGTATTATGCCAGGTATTGCAAGTTATGTTGGAAGTGATATAACTGCTGGAATAATATCATCTAATCTTACGAAAAATGAAAAATATTCACTATTATTAGATTTAGGAACTAATGGAGAAATGGCTTTAGGAAATAAGGATGAGGTAATTACATGTTCAACTGCAGCAGGTCCAGCCTTTGAAGGTGCAAATATAAAATATGGTATTGGTGGAGTAAAAGGTGCTATTTGTAAAGTAGATTTGTCAAAAGATAAAGTATATGAGACTATTGAAAATATCAATCCAATAGGAATATGTGGTTCTGGAGTACTAGATGGAGTTGGGCAATTACTAAAGTATAACATTATAGATGAAACTGGAAGAATATATGATATTGATGAGTTGGATGAAAATATATCTAATGATAGAATAGTAGAAATAGATAATATGAAGCAATTTATATTAGAAAATAATAATAATATAATTTCTATTACTCAAAAAGATATTAGAGAAGTTCAACTTGCAAAAGCTGCTATATGTGCAGGGATTCAAATATTATTAAAAGAACGTAACTTAAATGTAAATGATATAGAAAATGTATATATTGGTGGTGGATTTGGTAATTTCATGAATGTGGATAGTTGTATTGAGATAGGAATGATACCTAAAGAGTTAAAAGATAAAATTACTTCTATTGGAAATTGTGCAGGGCATGGAGCTAAGATGTACTTACTTTCTAAGAATATTAGAGATGATACAAAACAAATAATTAATAAGTCAACATATATAGAATTATCAAAAAGACCTGATTTTCAAGAGTACTTTGTTGACTGCATTACTTTGGAATAAGTGTAAAAGGGCATGTCTAAAGAAAATATAAGGCATGTCCTTTTATAATATAATTGAAAGGGATGCCATCACATGATATAATTAGCTATATTAAATAATAAGGAGTGAATTTTTTGAAAAAATTTAAATATATTGAGTCCGTAGAAAGACTTCTTAATAAATAAGGAGTCACTACAAAATAGTAAATCCTTATTTATCGAGAAGTCACCTAAATTAAAGATGATTAGACGATATATAAAGGAGAACAATAATGAATATAGAAACATTTGAAAAGTTACAATTAAAAGAGGTAAAGGAATTAATAAAAAATCACTGTGTAAGTTCGCTAGGAAAAGAACTTATAGATAAGATAAACCCAAGTGGTAATTATAAAATAGTAAAAAGAAGATTAGACGAAAATAAAGAAGCAAAGAAAGTTTTAGAAAATAGTAACCATATACCATTAGAAGGATTATTTAATATAAATCCAACTATTGATAAGATTGAAAAAGGTATGATTCTATCACCAAGCGAGCTTATAAATGTTGAAGATTTTTTAAGAGGTTGTAGAAAAATAAAATCTTTTATGATAGATAAAGAGTTTTATTCACCAACACTAAGTTCATATGCACTTAATATAACAGAATGTGTAAATATAGAAGAAGAAATTAAGTACTGTATAAAAGGTAATAAAGTAGATTCACAAGCTAGTAAAGAGCTTAAGAAAATTAGAAGAAGTATAGAAATAACAGAAGGAAGAATTAAAGATAGGTTAAATAAATTTTTAACTTCAAGCACCAACAAAAAATATATTCAAGAAGCTATAATAAGTAAGAGAGATGAGAGATACGTTATACCTATTAAGGCTTCTTATAAAAATGAAGTAGATGGTGCAGTTTTAGATACATCTTCTAAAGGAACTACTGTATTTATAGAGCCAAGCAGTGTTTCTAAATATAGTTTAGAACTAATTTCGCTAAAATCAGAAGAATCTATAGAAGAATATAAGATATTATCATATTTAACAGAGCTAATATATAATCAAATACAAAATATAAAGCTAAATATGGAAATAATATCTGAATATGATATGGTATTTGCAAAAGCAAAATACAGCCAAGCAACTAATTCTATTACACCAAACTTAAATGATCATGGATTTATAAAAATAGTTAATGGAAAGCATCCACTTTTAAAGGGAAATGTAGTCCCACTTAACTTTGAAATAGGCAAAGATTATAGAAGTTTAATAATTACTGGGCCAAATGCAGGTGGAAAAACAGTTACTTTAAAAACTGTTGGTATATTAACACTTATGACACAATGTGGTTTTGATATATGTGCAGATGAAGAAAGTAGTATAAGTGTATTTGAAAAAGTGTTTGTAGATATTGGTGATAACCAAAGTATAGAAAATGCTTTAAGTACATTTTCGTCTCATATAAAAAATATAGCTAACATTATGAAAAACTCTAATAATAAGACTTTAGTTTTATTTGATGAAATAGGTTCTGGAACTGAACCAAATGAAGGAGCTAGTCTTGCTATTGCAATACTTGAAGAATTTTATCAAATGGGATGTATAGTAGTAGCATCAACTCATTATGGAGAAATAAAGAAGTTTGCAACTAATCACCCTCATTTTGAAAATGCAGGTATGATGTTTGATAAAGAAACTTTAGAGCCTATGTATAAGCTTACAATAGGAAAATCAGAAGATAGTAATGCATTATTTATATCTAAGAAAATGGGAATAAAAGATAAGGTATTAAGTAGAGCTAAAAGTTATATTAACGAAAAAAATTATAACTTTGACTTAGTAAATGAATCTAAAATAGCTATTAAACCTATGGAAAAAGTAGAAGTGGTTAAAGAAGTACCAAACTTTGATATAGGTGATAAGGTAAAATTACTAGATTATGATGACTTCGGAATAGTTTATAAACCTATTGATAAATTTAATAATGTATCAGTATTATACAAGGATGAGTTTATAGATGTAAATGTAAGAAGAATAACTATTACTTTAAAAGCTAAAGATTTATATCCAGATGGATATGATTTAAATACTTTATTTGTAAGTTACGGAGAAAGAAAGTTAGAAAAAGATATTTCAAGAGGGTCTAAGAAGGCTTTAAAAAAGATTCAAAAAGAAATAAGAAACAATAAAAGAAATTAATTTATAATTTATAGAAGGTTATTTGTAATAAAAATTTATTATGAATAGCCTTATTATTTTGCTAATAAAAAAGTAGATATAAATCAGAAAATATGGAGTGTTATCTTTACCAGGCTTAATAAGATATATTTATTCATATTATTAGAATATAATATATTTATAATTAATAAAATTTAACACTACTATTCATATATAGATTGTAAAATCAGTAATGTAATATTTCCTTGTTGATAATTTGCACATGTATCTATAAAATTACTTACTTTACTTTTATCATGTATGTATGCTTCCAAGTTACTTAAAGTCAATGCATAGTAAGATAATGAATTTAATAATATTGAGTATCCATTTTTCAGTTCTGCATTAGATTCAGTTGTATATAATGATGATACTTTTTTGTTCGTTCTCCTAATATAGATTCTGAAAATTTTATATCTTTTTCTAGAGCATTAATATCAAGCTTTTCATCTCCAATTACTTTCTTTACAATTATATTAATGTTATTATTGACAAGTTCTATGTCTTTTATGGTTTGTTTGATATCGTTAGTATCTGCAAAAGAGATATTTGTGAAGAATAACAAAAAGCAGATAAGTGATATAATAGTTTTTTTCATTTTTACCTTCTAAAATATATTATTTAAAATTAGTATATTCTTAATATAAAATGCTATTCATTGTCGGATTAATTTATTATAAGATATAAAGAAATAACATATGAGAAATATTGAATAGACTAAAAAGGAAATATAAATATTTGTATTTCCTTTTTTTATGCTTAAATAAAGTATATTAGGCAAATATATTTATATATCTTTAAAAAATGAAAGTAAAACTTGATTAATATTAATTATCTTAGGGTATTAGAAAAGTTATATTAAAATGGAAGGAATTATAGCATGAAAAGATTATTTAAATTATTGAATTTATCAATTTGTATAGCAATGATAAGTATTTTCTTTGTAGGATGTAATAAAAATAATTACTCTGAAGAAATTAACTTTTTTAACTATGGAGAAAATATAGACGATGAAACTGTAAAAGAATTTGAGAAAGAATATGGTATAAAAGTTAATATTGAAACATTTGATGATATGGAAGCAATGTATCAAAAAGTTAAGGGTGGCGGTGTAAAGTATGATGTTGTTTTAGTATCAGATGCTTTTATGCCAAGAATGATTAATAATAACCTTATACAAGAATTAAACAAAGATAATATACCTAACATATCTCAAATGGATGAAGAGTACTTAAACTTAGATATAGATCCAGGGAATAAGTATTCAGTTCCTTATATGTTTGGAACAGTTGGACTTATCTATAATAAAGATGTAATAGAAGAGAAAGTAGATAGTTGGGATATACTATGGAATGAAAAATATAAAAATCAAATTTTTATGTTTGATACATATAGAGATACATTAGGAGTAGCTTTAAAGAAGCTAGGATATTCTTTAAATTCAACCAATGAAAAAGAAATAAAAGAAGCTGAAGAATTACTACTAAAGCAAAGAAAATTAGTAGACCCAATATATGGAGTTGATAATGGAACTGTAATGATTCCAGCAGGAGAATCAGATATAAATATGATTTGGTCTGGAGAAGGTTTAAACCTTCAAGATGAATATCCTAATTTAGAGTATGTAGTGCCTAAAGAAGGAGCAAACTTCTGGATTGATAGTTTATGTATACCATCTAATGCTACAAATGTAGAAGGTGCAGAAAAGTTTATCAACTTTGTAAGTGATAAAGAAAGTGCGCTAAGAATAGCTGATGAAATTGGATATACAACTCCAAATAAAGAAGCTAGATTAGAACAACCAGAAGAAGTTAGAAATAATCCTAATGCATATATGACTAAGGAAATTATGGATAGATGTGAAATTTATGTGGATTTACCTAAGGATGTTAAAAGATTATATGATGATGCATGGGTAAATATAAAATCAAATAATTAATATTTTATTTATTATAAAAATATATTGAATGAAAATGTCTTAAGAGATTGGTCTTAAGGCATTTTTTATGTATAAAGTAAGAAGACTTTTTATATATAAATTTTCTTATTTGTCTAAGTTTAATATTAAGAATGATAAAATATTTCTATTGGAAAAATAAACTAATTTTAGAATGGGGGATAAATTATGGGGAAAATCAAATTATATAAAAGTTTAAATGAAGAAGAAAAGAAAAGTGTATATGAATTTATGAAGTTAGAAACAGATTACATAAATTCTTTTGAGCAAATAAATAAGTTATATGATGTCAAAATATATGATTATGGGAATGGAGCTTTATTCTACTTTATAGATGATAAGGTGGTAGCAAATTTATGTCTAGTTCTTGAAGTAGCAGAAGTATTAAAGACAGCATATATCCATAAAATCGTTATAAATAAAGAAGTAGAAAATATAAATAAAATCTTAGAAGAACTTATACAGAAAGCAATTATAATAGCAAAAGACTACAAAGTGAATAAAATTAAATTAGGATTAGATGAAAAGACTTTTAGTCACTTAAAAAGATATGGCTTTGACTACGAATATAGGTCAATTGAAATGAAATTAGAAGAACCAATAAAAAAATATGAAACACTAAATCTAAAAGAACTAAGTGTTTCTAATAAAGAAAGATATGTTGAAGTATACAATGAGTCTTTTAGTGATATGTCACATGGTACCTTTATTGAAATAGAAGATGTTAATAAGCTTTTAACAAAGGATAAAGATAAAAATAAAGAAATATATTCATTTATTGTATGTGATAATAATACAGAAATAGGATTTATGGAAATTACTATTGAAAACAATAAGGGGAAATTTGATATAGGTTTAATGAAAGAGTATAGAGGTAAAGGGTATGGAAATAGGTTATTGGAAAGCGCTATACAGTTTTTAGTAGATAAGAAAGTAGATGAAATATCGTTAATTGTTATAGAGGAAAACAGAGTGGCACATGAAATGTATAAAAAAAGAGGATTCAAGGAAAGTTTTGTAATTAGTTATTGGTCAAATATTATAGATTAAAAGATCTCTAATAGAGCCTAATTTTAAAAAGACCTATATTCTTATAGGTCTCTTTTAGTGTAAAATAAAAAGTTTAAAATAAATGTTAGAAAATATAAATACAGTACGAATGTTTATGTGTAAGGGCTTTTACAAGGAGGTACACATTGGAAGATAAGATTATAATCAAATATATAAAAAAGAAAAAAGAAGAAGGTCTAAGATTGTTAATAGAAGCTTACGGTGATTACATAAATACCATAGTAAAAAATAATCTTAAGGATTTAAGTTATTATCAAGAAGAATGTATTAATGATATACTTTTATCCATTTGGAATAACATAGATAGCTATGATAAAGATAAAAATACTTTGAAAAATTGGATAGGAGTTATATCTAAATACAAAACAATTGATTATAAAAGAAAATACTTAAAGTATAACTTAGAGGAAAACATAAATGAAGACATTACAATTATAGATAAAAATCTACTAAAAAAAGAAATTGAAGAAGAAATAGATGAAATACTTAGTAATTTAAAAGAGCAAGATAAAAATCTTTTTAAGATGTACTACATTGAAGAATTAGAAATAGAAGATATATCTAAAAAGATGAATATAAAGCCTTTTAATATTTATAGTAGATTGTCTAGAGGTAAGAAGAAATTAAGAGAATTATATAAAAGATAAGGAGGATATATGAAGAATAAATATGATCTTTTCAATGATATGAGTATAAATGATGATTATGAAATACATAAACTATCACAAGATGAAAAAAATAAGTTATTTGATAATTTAGTTAAAGATATAAATAAAGATAAAAAAGATAATAAAAATACTTATAGAAAGGTGGTTATAGCATCGTTACTTTGTTTATCCATTTCTACAGCTTTGCTTAGCAATGATAATGTTTTAGCACTGGTTCAAAATATAGGTAAGCAGATAGAAAGTTTTTTAGGAAAAAAAGAAGATGAGTATAATGGATATAAGGTAGAAGTTAATCAAAGTTGTGAGGATAAGAGGATTAAGGTTAGTTTATTAGAAGTATTATTAGATGATGAAAATTTATTATTAAGCATGAATATAGATACTTCTAATTTTGATGAAAGTAAGTTGAAAAAAGGTTTATTCTTAACTAATAATTACTACTTACCAGAAGCTACTGTGTATATTGATGGAAAGAAGTTTGTAGAAACTGGTGGAGCAACGAGATATGAAAGAAAAGAAAATAATAGTCAAAACTTCTTAACTTCATTAAGCTTGGAAAATATAGATACTAATAATGATGGAAGATCTGATATAAATAATTATCATATACTTGATAATTTAGATCCAAATAAAGATTATGATGTTAAAGTTGTTTTTGATGAAGTTGGTGTTCAAAAATATGGGCTTATTCCAAGGGTTATAAATGATCAGTTTGAATTTATAAAAGGGAATTGGGAGTTTAATTTCACTGTTAATGGAAAGAAGATTATGGGTGAAACTAAGGTTTTTGATATAAATAAAGAAATAAGTATAGATGATGAAGATTTTAAAGCTTTAATTAATATTGAACAATTAAGAGTATCTCCGATTTCAGTAAAATTAAGCTACACAAGCAAAATTGGTGAGGGATATAGCTTTGAAAATAGAGATATAAAAATTGAGTTATTAGATCAAAATGGAGAAAGTATCAATGTTGGTGGATCTGGTAGGTATAATGAAGATGAAACTTATATGGAAAATATATTTGAAGGAAATCTAGAAGATAATCAAAAGCTAAAGAGTATAAAGATTTTACCTTATCAATATTATATGGAGAAAAATTCTGATAATCCTAAATATCACCATAAAATAGACTATGAAGATAAGGCTATAATAATTGATTTAGATTAAGATAAATAGAATTTAAAGTTGGAGGGAACAAATGAGTGAAGTAAAAATTACTAAGAATAACAATAGTATTAATAAGATAAATATTTTTAAATGTATTGGGAATTTAATTTTTTTAGTTTATATAGTAGCTGTATTATCAATAACGGGTGTATTATATATAAAACCTAGCGATTTTACATATATGCATATGTCACCTAATTTAGTTCCACTTGTAAATACAATAAGTGACTTTATGGGTAATCCACAAAGTGTACTAAGACAAGTTATACTAAATATTATATTTTTTATGCCATTTGGTTTTTTATACACTATGCTATATTTGAAAAAGGATAAAAAACTTTTAAAAGTACTTGTTATAGCATTAGTGTTTTCAACATGTATAGAGACTTTACAGTTTTTTGTTGGAAGATTTATGGATGTTGATGATATAATATGGAATACTTCTGGGGCTATAATAGGAAGTATTATATATTTTTTAATTAATAATTTGATATGTAAGATAAAATAAGAGATGTAATATAAAGCTAAAAATATGAAGTTTTGATATAGCTATTTGAGGTGAGCAAATTATTCAATAAGTTTTATATTGTAAGAAAGTTTGTAGTTGTTATATAGTGCGAAGTAAAAAATCCATACAACATAAGATACTAGATGGATTTTTAGTATTAAAAAAGTGATGATTCTTAGATTAAAATATAAATACTAAGAATCATCACTTATTTTTATATATTAAATATTTATTTTTTATTTAACTTTAAATAAGTCTCAAGTCCTTCTTTAAGTAAACGTGCAGCTTTTGATAAGTCATCAGAATTAAGAACATATGCAAGTCTTATTTCATCAACACCAAGTCCAGGTGTCATATAAAATCCTTCTGCAGGGCATGGCATTACAGTTTCTCCATCTATATCAAAATCACTTAAAAGCCATTTAGTAAAATGATCTGCATTTTCAACAGGAAGCTTTGCAACTATATAAAAAGCACCAGTTGGTTTTTCACATATAACACCAGGAACTTTTATAAGCTCATCATACAATACATCTCTTCTTTTTCTATATTCTTCATTAACATCTTTAAGATAAGAATTATCAGTATTATAAAGCTCTATTGCTCCTAGTTGCTCTAGCGTTGGAACAGATAATCTTGCTTGGCATAATTTAAGTATAGCTTTGATATAATCTTTACTTTTAGAAGCAACACAACCTATTCTAGCACCACAAGCACTATAACGTTTAGAAACGCTATCAACTATTATTACCCTATCTTTAACTTTTTCAATATTTCCTAAACTAGTATACTCACCTTCGTAAATAAACTCTCTATAAACTTCATCTGCTATTATCCATAGATTATGCTCTATTGCAATGTCTGCTAGCATATTTATTTCTTCTTTAGTATAAACAACACCAGTTGGATTACCTGGATTAGAGAATAATATTGCTTTAGTTTTATTATCTATTTTAGAAACTATTTCTTCTTTATTTGGTAAATGGAATCCATTTTCTGCAAGAGTAGTTATAGGATTTATATTAACACCAACTGACTTTGAGAAATTATAGTAGTTTGAATAAAAAGGCTCTGGTACTAAGATATTGTCACCATCATCACATATTGTAAGCATTGTAAAAAGTAAAGCCTCACTACCACCATTAGTTATAATTATTTCATCATTATCAAATTGAATATTATAGTCTTCATAATATTTTTTTATAGATTCTATAAGTTCTGGCAAACCTTCAGATAAAGAATACTCTAAAATTTCTCCTTTAAATTCTCTTATAGCTTTATAAAAACCTTTAGGAGTTTTAATATCTGGTTGTCCTATATTTAGATGGTAAACTTTTTTACCACTTTTTTTAGCTTTAGCTGAAAGTGTTAATAGTTCCATAATAGTTGAAGTTGGAACTGACTTTATTCTTTTTGATAAATTCATTATGATGTCCTCCTAAATATATAGCGTATTAATTTTAGAATCTCCATATCAAAAGTATAGTATGTTAAAAAAGGTGAAAAATAATAAAAATACATATTTAGGAGCAAAATTATGAGTAATTTAGTAAATGTGAAATGGTTAATAGATAATTTAAATAATGAAAAATTAGTTATAGTTGATTGCAGATTTAATTTGATGGATAAAGAATATGGTAAAAGAAGTTATGAAGAAGGTCATATAAAGGGTGCTAAAAGAGTTGATATAGAAAGAGAGTTATCAAGTGTTGTTAAAGTTCACGGCGGAAGACATCCAATACCTTCAACTAATGAATTAAAAAATACTTTTGAGAATATTGGAATTAGTGATGATTCTATAGTCATATCTTATGATGAAGGTGACTTAGCAGGTGCATCAAGATTATGGTGGATTTTAAAATACTTAGGACATGACAAAGTATACGTACTTGATGGAGGATTAGAAGCTTACAAAGAAGCAGGTGGAGAAATATCTACTGAAAATACTAAATCAACAAAAGGAAATTTAAATATTAATGTTAAGGAAAATATGAAAGTAGATATGGAGTATGTTAAAGAAAGAATTAATAACGAAAAAATTGCACTTGTAGATTCTAGAGAATATCAAAGATACATAGGTGAATTTGAGCCAGTAGATAAAAAGGCAGGTCATATACCTGGTGCATTAAACTTCTTTTGGATGGATATACTAAAAAAAGTAGACGGCAAATACTATTTAAAATCATTAAAAGAACTTAAAAAACAATTTTCTAACTTAAAGAACTACGATGAAGTTATAGTTTATTGTGGTTCTGGTATAACTGCATGTCCTAATAGTTTAGCGATTAGTGAAGCTGGAATTAACCACAAATTATATGCAGGGAGCTTTAGTGATTGGATAAGTTACGATGAAAATGAAGTAAATATTAAGTAAACCTTCCTCTAATAGGCGTTGGCTAGTTCAACGCTTATTTTTGTGCTTTTTAATCTAAATAATGATGAGGTTTTAAAATGTCAAAAGAACAAAAATTTCAACTTAGAAATAAAAATATTCTTGAAGTATCTGAAAAAATAAATTTCCATCTATTTTGTCCTAAATGCAAAAAAGAAACTATAATCAATGTAAAATTAGTAAATTAGTATTAAAACTATAAAAAGATTGCATACACAACTAAATCATTATATAATATTCGATATGCAATTTTTTAAATTATATAAGTTTAGTCAATAATCAAGATGGTATAAACCAAGAAGAATTATCTAAAAGGTAAGTATATAAAAGTACTCCTGTTAGATCAATAAAAAGCTATAAAAAGAAAGATATGCATAAATCAGAATACAATACAGGAGGACTTCATGAGCAATAATCAACAAGTTTTAGGTACAGAACCTGTAGGAAAATTACTTTTAAAATACTCTCTGCCAGCGATAATTGGTATGATGGTAAACGGGCTGTACAATGTGGTAGATAGAATATTTATAGGTAATATGCCAGGAGTTGGACCACTTGCCATAACTGGTCTAGGTGTTACAATGCCTATAATGACTATAATAATGGCATTTGGTATGCTTATCGGTATAGGTACAGCTACTAATATTTCTATAAAATTAGGACAAGGACAAAAAGAAGAAGCAGAAAAATTTCTAGGTAATTCAATTACATTATCAATAATAGTTGGATTAACACTAATGATAGTTGGATTAATATTTGGAAATCAAATACTTCAATTATTTGGAGCCAGCGAAGGTAGTTTACAATATGCAAAAGCATATATTAATGTAATATTACTAGGATGTGTATGTAACCTAATAGGATTTGTTTTTAACAGTACTATTAGAGGTGATGGTAATCCAAAACTTTCTGCAACAATAATGGTTGTAGGATGTGGGTTAAATATAATCTTAGACGCTTTATTTATATTTGTATTAAATTTTGGAATAAAAGGTGCTGCATTAGCAACTATTATATCTCAGTGTGTTACAGCTGTTTGGGGATCAACTTATTACACAAAAGGAAAATCAAATTTAAAATTACGTAAATCTAATTTAAAATTAAATAAATCATTAGTATTTACAATAGCTGCAATAGGATCAGCTCCATTTGCTATGCAATTAGCAGCAAGTTGTGTTCAAGTAATAAGTAATAACGCACTTAGAACTTATGGTGGAGATTTAGCTATAGGTGCTATGGCTACTATAAACTCTATAATAATGATGGTAGGAATGCCGATAGTAGGTATAAGTCAAGGAGCTCAGCCTATAATCGGATTCAACTATGGATGTAAAAAATATGATAGAGTGGAAGAAACTCTTAAATTAGCTACAATAACTGCTACTATAGGATTAACTGTAGGTTGGCTTATTGTACAATTATATCCAGAGCCAATAGTAAGTATGTTTAATAGTGATGCCAAGCTTGTAAGTATATCAGTAGATGGAATAAGAAAATATTTATCCATGATGCCTTTAATAGGAATCTCTATGATTGGATCGAACTATATTCAATCAATTGGTAATGCAAAGCAATCAATGTTTTTAAGTTTACTTAGACAGGTAATCTTATTAGTTCCTATGATGCTTATTTTACCAAGATTCTTCGGATTAAATGGTGTTTGGTTCTCTCAACCAGTAGCAGATGTAATTTCTTGCATAGTAACATATATAATAGTTAGAAAAGAAGTTAAATCTCATAAAATTGAAGATACAGATGCAAAAAATGTAGCTTAATTTATAATTAATAAAAGGTAGTATCAAATTTTGATACTGCCTTTTATTATTCTATTACACTATTTCAAAAATACCTCATTACCTTTTCTCATCTTATCAATAATATTCTACACCAAATGTGCAGTTTTTCATATATTCATAACACTCCACGCACTCATCAGCATGATGTTCTAGTAAGTTATAATGATCTATCAATGTTTCAGTAACTTTCCTTTAAGTTAAAGCTAAGTCTAAGAACTTGTTTACTGAAGTCACATCTATTTTCAGTCTGAGCGTGATAAAACAATTTTTATAAAATCTTACAAATGATTTGGAAAGGAGGATTTTATGAACCAGACTGACATTCCTATGGTTGAAGAAGCCTATCAAGCATTTAAACTAGTATTAGAAAATCGCTCGAAAAGCCATAGAATAAGACTATACGATCATTTAAGAATACTTAAAAAGGTAATCAGAAATTTATACTATGTTTGTTTATTGTTTAATATAAATAAATGACATTTTCTTATTAATATATTAATTAGATTATTGGAAAACATATTATTATGATAAAAACATTATTAAAAATAAAAAAGGTAAATCTACTTATTATATAAACAGCTAGGAGTGAAAATATGACAAAAGTTACATTAAAAGACGTTCAAGAAGCTAAAAAAACAATAAAAGGCATAGTTAAAAAAACAGATATACTTGAGAGTGTAAAACTAAGTGATATGACAAATGCAAATGTATACTTTAAATGCGAAAACTTACAAAAAACAGGTTCTTTTAAAGTTAGAGGCGCATGCAATAAAATAGCAAATCTTACAGATGAAGAAAAGTCAAATGGAGTTATTGCATCTAGTGCAGGTAACCATGCCCAAGGTGTAGCGTTAGGAGCAAAAATGAATGGAATAGATGCAACAATAGTAATGCCTGCAACAGCACCTTTATCAAAAGTAACAGCAACTAAAGGTTATGGAGCAAAAGTTGTACTAGAAGGTGTAGTGTACGATGATGCTTATGCAAAAGCTGTAGAAATACAAAAAGAAACAGGAGCAACATTCCTACATCCATTTAATGATAAATATGTTATAGCAGGTCAAGGTACTATTGGTCTTGAAATATTTGAGCAAATGGATCATAATGTTGATACAATATTATGTCCAATTGGTGGTGGAGGACTTATTGCAGGAGTTGCAGTAGCTGCAAAATCACTTAATCCAAATATAAAAATAGTAGGAGTACAAACTGCAAATATTCCTTCAATGCATGAATCTATGAAGCATGGCAAGGTTACAACAGCTTTTAAATCAACTACAGTTGCAGATGGTATAGCAGTTAAAACTCCTGGAGATATAACTTTTTATATAATAAAAGAATTAGTTGATGAAGTTGTTTTAGTTGAAGAAGATGAAATAGCAGAAGGTTTATTATTCTTAATGGAAAATCAAAAAGTTATAGCAGAAGGTTCTGGAGCAGTTACTACTGCTGCGTTATTAAGTGAAAAATATAAACCTAAAACAAATGAAAATGTTGTTTGTATAATATCTGGTGGTAATATAGATGTTAATACATTAAGTAAAATAATTTTAGCTGGATTAACTAAGAGTGGTAGACGTTTTACATTTTATACAAATATCAAAGCTCAACCAGGTGGTCTAGCAGAATTAAGTAAGATAATAACTGGTCTTGATGGAAATTTAATATCAGTTAACTTATCTGCAGAAGGAGTAATTGGTAAATTAGATGCGAAGATGGTTATTGAGACATTTAACCATGAACATATAGAAAAAATTAAAAATGCCGTAAAAGAAGCTGGTTTTGAAATGGTAGAAGTATAGAAAGTTATAGGGAGGACTTAGGTTCTCCCTTTTATATTTTGTGCAAATTATGATTGAAGTAAGAACATTTTTCTATGGTATGTGTATACTTACCTTTGGGCAATTTAGCGTTACACTATAGACAATGTTATAGTTTCAAATATATTAAAAATAACTAATATAACATTAATCCATATTTATATAACATTTAATTATTCTTTTAATCTAAAAAAATCATTAAAATAAGTGTATAATCATTGATTATAGATGAAGATTATATTAAAAATTTAAAGTTAAAGAAAACATTTTCTTGTGTGTTTTATAATTTATGGGGGGATTATTATGGATAAAGTTACAGCAAAAGAGAAATATTCCTATGGGATTGGCGCCTTTGGAAAAGATATGGTATATGCAGTGGTTGCAACCTACTTAATGATATTTTTTACTGATGAAGTTGGTATATCTTCTGCCTTCGTAGGTGGATTATTCTTCTTCTCTAGATTTTGGGATGCAATTAATGATCCAATCATGGGACTAATAGTCGATAATACAAAAACTAAATGGGGAAAATTTAGACCGTGGATATTAATTGGTACTTTAGTTAATGCAGTTGTGTTAGTTTTTTTATTCTTAAATCCATCTAATTTCTTAGAAGGAAAAATGGTTTATGTATATTGCTCTATCGCATATATACTATGGGGAATGACTTATACAATTATGGATATACCTTACTGGTCTATGATACCTTCTTTCTCAAGTAATCCAGATGAAAGAGATAAAATAGCAGTTATACCAAGAATATTTGCTACACTTGGGGGGCTACAGTAAATACTTTTGGTTTAATGTTAATAGCATTACTTGGTGTATCAAGTAAGTCTCAAGGTTACTTCAGATTAGGTGTTGGAATTGCAATAATATTTGTAATATCTACTTTAATAACAGTGTTTAATGTAAAGGAAAAAAATGTTGTTGAAAATAATGAAAAGATAAAATTATCAGAAGTAATAACTATACTTACTAAAAATGACCAATTAGGAGTAATAATTATTTCTGTAGTTATTTTCCAAGTTGCACAATTTTTATATAGTGGTTTTCTAGTTTACTTCTTTACATATGCAGTAAAAGACTTAAACTTTTATGCTACATTTGTGGCTCTTGGTACAGTAACTCAAGTATGTGCTCTAGTGTTATTCCCTAAATTATCTCAAATAGTAGATAGAAAACATGTTTATACTATAGCTTGCGCCCTAACAGTAGTTGGATTTGCAGGAATGTTTATGTTTAGTGGTTTTGACAGTAATTTATTACTTTGTATTGCTGGTATATTCTATAACTTAGGTGTTGGTTTATTAAATGCATCTGTAACAGTTATGATATCTAATGCTGTTGATTATGGAGAGTATAAAATAGGAAAAAGAAGTGAAAGTATAATATTCTCTGCTCAAACATTTATAGTTAAATTCTCTACAGCGTTTAGTGGATTAATAATCGGATTTGGTCTTACTTTAATAAAATATGTTCCAAATGCTGTGCAAACTGATTCTACAATCATGGGTATGAAACTTATTATGTTCTTATTACCTGCTATATTAATGGTTATATGTGGAGTTATGTATGCTAAATTCTATAAATTAAATGGAGATTATTATTTGAATATAATGGAAGAATTAGAAGTAAGAAGAAGTTCTATATCTAAAAAATCATCAGATTCTGATATTAAAGAATTAATTTAATTAAAAAAGTAGCTTTCAATCAAGAAGCTACCTTTTTATTTATATTTGTATAAATTACTTAGTTTTATGCATGAACCTTTATTTCTATAACAATAGTTCCCTATATAGCTTAGGGCTTACCCCCTTACTCTTCTTAAATATCTTAGAAAAAGTGAGTTGATCCTCATATCCAACTTGTCTTGCTACATCCCCTATGGATAATTGTAAATTAGTTAATAAATTACAAGCCTTCTCCATCTTAAGTGAGAGTAAATATTCCTGTGGAGAAATACCTATTTTTTTAGTAAATAAATTTGAAAAATAACTTCTATTTAATCCCACATAATTTGCAATATCAGTCACTTTTATATTATTAGAATAATTATTATTAATAAAATCAATAGATATATTTATATATTCATCAACTTGAGTATTAGAATTTTCTTTATCCATGTATTTATTATTTTCTATTAGATTCCCTATAAATAAATACAACAATCCATATATTTTTAATCTATTAGAATTATTCATAATATTTAGAGATAATATCTCTAGTATATATTTTTTTAATGAACTATCTTTTTCATATTTGAATATATGATTATTTTCATCTAAATTAGCGTATTTTAAATAAGTTTCAGCTTTTATACCATTGAATCCAATCCACATGTAAATCCATGGATCTTTATCATCTGCTTTATAATAAGTCTCTTCTCCTGGCTTTATTAAAAAACCATCCTTTTTACCTAATTTATATGTCTTATTGTTAACTGTAAACTCCCCTTTTCCATCTAATATATAATGAATTATAAAATGATCCCTAGTTTCTGGACCAAAACTATAAGATGGATTACAGTTTTCAATACCACTATGACATAAAAATAAATCTAGAGCTTGACTTTGTTTTGGCTCTAAGTAAGCTACTGATTCAGTTTCTACAAATTTATATTTACCCATTTGTCTCCCCTTCTTTGATTTCTATAATAAATATAACATTTATCCATATACTTGTAACATTTATATATTTTAGCATACCTCATAAAATAGTAAACTATTTTTTATAGAATTTGAAATAAGAGTTTTATTACTTAATATATAATTCATTTAAATTGGGAGGTTGTATGGGAGTTTTATTCAATGAAAAAAATAATACATTTTGTTTAAATACAAAGAAAACTAGTTATATACTTAAAGTTTTAAATAGTAAACATTTAGATCATTTATATTGGGGTAAAAAAATCAGATCTACTAACTTAGATTATGTTATAAGAAGAAGAAACTGGGGAAGTTTCTTAGCTAATACAGATAATGAGGAGAACTTTATGTTAGAAATGACTCCTCAAGAATATCCAGGATATGGAGCTACAGATTTACGATCTCCTGCTATAGAGTTACAATTTGAAGATGGAACTACAGCTACTGACTTCAGATATGTTTCTCATAAAATTTATGCTGGGAAAAATAAATTAACTGGACTTCCTTCTACTTATGTGGAAGATGAAAAAGAAGCTACTACTCTAGAAATAGTTTTAAAAGATACTCTAAAATCAGTAGAAATAATATTAACTTACACTGTATTTGAAGAATTTGATGTAATTACTAGAAATGCTAAAGTAATTAATACAGGAAATGAAGATATAAAAATTTTAAGAGCTTTAAGTGCTAGTGTTGATTTTAATGATGACGACTTTGATATGATTCAATTATCTGGTGCTTGGGCTAGAGAAAGAGATTTTATAAGACAACCACTTAGAAGTGGAAGTCAAAGTATTGAAAGTAGAAGGGGTTCTAGTAGCCACGCTCAAAACCCTTTCATTGCATTAGCTAGAAAAAACACAACGGAAACTAATGGTGATATCTACGGATTTAGTTTTGTATATAGTGGAAACTTCTTAGCTAATGTGGAAGTTGATATGTACAAGAATGCTAGAGCTCAAATAGGTATAAATCCTTTTGACTTTACTTGGCTATTAAATTCAGGAGAGTCTTTCCAAACACCAGAAGCTGTATTAGTTTACTCTGGTGAAGGTATGACTGGTATGAGCCATATTTACCATAATATATATGGAAAAAGACTTGCTAGAGGTGAACATAGAGACAAAATAAGACCTATTCTTATAAATAACTGGGAAGCAACTTATTTTGATTTCAATGAAAATAGTATAAAATCAATTGCCAAAGAAGCTAGCAATCTAGGAATGGAATTATTCGTATTAGATGATGGATGGTTTGGGAAAAGAAACAATGATGACTGTTCTTTAGGTGATTGGATTGTTAATGAGGAAAAAATCAAAGGTGGTTTAGAGAAATTAGCTAAAGAAGTAAATGAAATGGGTCTTCAATTTGGGCTATGGTTTGAGCCAGAGATGGTTTGTCCAGTAAGTGATTTATATGAGGCTCATCCAGACTGGTGTATACATATCCCAGGAAGAACTAGATCTGAAGCTAGAATGCAACTTATACTTGATTTAAGTAGAGATGATGTTTGTGATTATATAATAAAGGCTGTTTCTGATGTTTTATCAAGTGCTCCTATTTCTTATGTAAAATGGGATATGAACAGAAATATGACTGAAATAGGCTCTGCTAAACTTACTCCTGAGAGACAAAGAGAATTAACACATAGATATATGTTAGGTTTATATAGAATTTTAGAAGAGTTAATAACTAAGTTCCCTCATATATTATTTGAAAGTTGCTCTGGTGGTGGTGGAAGATTTGACCCAGGTATGCTACACTACATGCCACAAACATGGACAAGTGATAACACAGATTCCATGGAAAGATTAAAAATCCAATATGGAACATCTTTAGTATATCCAAATGTTTCAATGGGTTGCCATGTATCTGCAATACCAAACCACCAAGTTCATAGAATGACACCTTTAAACACAAGGGGTGTAGTTGCTATGAGTGGTAACTTTGGATATGAATTAGACATTACTAAATTAAGTAATGAAGAAAAATCAATGATAAAAGAACAAGTAGCTGTTTACAAAGAAATAAGAGAAACTATACAATTTGGTGATTACTATAGATTAAGTAATCCTTTTGAAAATAATGATGTGGCTTGGATGTTCATATCTAAGGATAGTAATGAAGTTGTAGTAAGCTATGTTAGACAAAGGGCTGTGCCAAACCCTAGATTTGAATCACTAAAACTTGTGGGTCTTGAAGAAGATGCAACTTATGAAATAGTTGGTGAAGATAAAGTATTCTTTGGTGATGAGCTAATGTACGTAGGACTTAATGTAGAGGAATTAACAGGAGACTACGCTGCTAAGATGTGGGTTTTAAGAAAAGTATAGGAGGCTATAATGTTTAATTTTAATGAAACTTTAAGTTTTGATAATAAAGAATTAGATGTATTCACTATTGGTGAATTATTAGTAGATATGATTTCTGATGACTATGATGATAACTTCAATTGTAATCATTATACTAAATACTTTGGAGGCTCTCCTGCTAATATATCTATGAATATAAATAAATTAGGCTCAAACTCTGCAATTTGTGCCTGTGTTGGAAATGATAGTTTGGGGAATTTCTTAGTAAATTCCCTAAGAGAACGTAATATTGATACAAGATATATTTCACAAGTTGATAAATCTACAAGTATGGTTCTTGTTTCAAAGAGTACCTCTACTCCTATTCCAATATTTTATAGAAGTGCAGATTTCAACTTAGAATACAATGAGGATATTGATTACGCTCTAAAGAACTGTAAGATATTTCACTTCTCATGTTGGCCTATTTCTCAAGCTAAATCTAGAAAAACTATTGAGAAAGTTTTAGAAGAAGCTAGAAAAAACAATATAATTATAGGTTTTGATCCTAATTATCACCCTATGATATGGGAAGAGGGACATGACGGTATTGAATATATAAAAAATCTAGTTAGCAAAGTTGATATTATTAAACCTTCAGAAGTTGATGCAGAAAGAATTTTCGGTGAAGATACTCCAGAAAACCAAGTCAAAAAATTTATAAATCTTGGAGCAAAATTAGTAATTATGACTTTAGGTAAGGATGGTGCCATTGTTTCAGATGGTACAGAAATATTAAAATTCAATACTCTAGCTACTGAAATAGTAGATACAACTGGAGCTGGAGATGCATTCTGGTCTGGTTTCTATACAGGTATAACTAAATCTTATACACTAAAAGAATCTTTAAACCTTGGATTTGCAACTAGTGCATTTAAATTAAAACATGTAGGTGCCATTGCTAACTTACCTAAAATAGAAGAATTTGAAAATATTTATAACTTATAACTATTGGAGGAAATTATAGATGACAGTGAAAAATAAAGTTCAATTAATAACGTATCCAGATTCTCTTGGTGGAGATTTAAAATCTTTAAATAAAGTATTAGATACTTACTTCAAAGACACTTTTAAGGGTGGAATACACATCCTACCACCTTTTCCTTCTTCAGGGGACAGGGGCTTTGCTCCTTTAACTTATGATAAGATAGAGCCTGCTTTTGGAACTTGGGAAGGTATAAGAAAGATAGGAGAAAAACATGATATACTTGTGGATATAATGGTAAATCATATATCTCAAAAATCAGAGTTCTTTCAAGACTTTTTAAAACATGGGAAAAAATCTAAATATGCTGATTTATTCTTAACTCTAGATAAAATTTGGCCAGATGAAAAACCAGTACAAGAAGATATTGATAAGATGTTTTTACGTAGAGACTTACCTTATTCTAAATTTACTATTGAAGAAACTGGTGAAGAAGAAATGGTATGGACTACTTTTGGTAAGCAAGATCCATCTGAGCAAATAGATCTAGATATTAACTCTTTAAAAGTTAAAGAATTATTTACAGAGTTCTTTAAAAATTTCAGTAAGCAAGGAGTTAAAATAGTCAGACTAGATTGCAGTTGGATATATAATCAAAAAACTAGGTACTAGTTGCTTCTTCGTAGAGCCAGAAATCTATGATTTCATAGACTGGATAACTGATCTAGCTACTTCTTTAGATATAGAATTATTACCAGAAGTTCACTCTCATTACTCTACTCAGTATAAATTATCTAAGCATGGTAACTGGATTTATGACTTTATATTACCTTATATGGTTTTAGATACTTTAATAAACAAATCTAGCTCAAAGCTATGTGAATATTTAAAAGTTCGTCCATCAAAACAATTCACTATGTTAGATTGCCATGATGGTGTACCTGTTAAACCTGACTTAGATGATTTAATAACTACTGCTGAGGCTCAAAAGGTAGTAGATGTATGTGTAGAAAGAGGTGCTAATTTAAGTCTAGTTTATTCTGATGCTCACAAAAGTGAAGACGGATTTGATGTTCACCAAATAAGATGCTCTTATTATTCTGTCTTAGATTGTAATGATGATGCTTATTTAGCTGCTAGAGCTATACAGTTCTTTGCTCCTGGTATTCCTCAAGTTTATTATGTAGGATTATTAGCAGGTAAAAATGATGAAGAAAATGTAAAGGCAACAGGCGAAGGTCGTGAAATAAATAGACACAACTTTACAATGGAAGAAATTGAAAGAGAAGTTAACAAAGATGTAGTTCAAAGGTTATTAAAGTTAATTGATTTTAGAAATGACTATCCAGCCTTTGATGGTGAGTTTATGGTTTATGAGTCTAATGATAGTGATATTAAGTTAGGTTGGAAAAAAGATAATAAAGAATGTACACTTTACATTGATTTAAATACTTATAAGTCTTATATTGAGTATGTAAATGAAAAAGATGAATTAGCTATTTTTAATATATAATTAAATAATTTTATTTCCAAAAAATCAGGGACTGAGAGAATGTTTGTGAAAATACAAATCTTCTTCCAGTCCTTATTTAGATTAAAGTTCCTTATCGTATTTGTTTATAAGCTAGGAAAATAAGGTAAAAGGGTGAGAGAAAGTGCGTAAATATGAGTGGATATTATGCCAGATATGTGGAAATAAAACAAGGGTTAAAATATGTGATGATACAGTGATTGAAAACTTACCACTATTTTGTCCAAAGTGTAAGCAGGAAACTATAATTAATGTAAAACAACTTAATATTTCAGTTATTAAAGAGCCAAACACTAAGATGCAGAGCCGATAACATGTGAGTAAAATTGCAGTTGTCGGTTCTTTTTATGTATACAGAGAAAGTATAATACAGGTTTACAATTGCTATAAATTGAGACTTAGAACCATTCTAAAATATATTGTATAGATATTATCTATTTAAGCTAAACTAATTAAAAAATATTTTAGGCTATGTTTTAATAGAGTATTGATATTAGGAACAATTTTAATAACAAAAAAGTAGGGGTATACCCATTGAGTGATATACTCCTACTTTTTCGTTCACATTATATTAATATTATTCATAACTTGTATTTAAATATTTCATTTTAATCGATATAAACTTTAATAAATAGTTTACTACCCAAAATGTAGCAAGATAATAACATACAAAAAGACTTGTGTTTGTCTTATTATAAATAATTACACTCTCTAATATTAATAAAGTACAATTGAATACACAAAATAATAATTGTAAATTATAATAATCATCTTTTAAAACATTTATCTTTTCATTACGTATAGTATAGATGATACTTTTCTTTTTGTACGATATTATACTATATACTAAGAAAATCAACGCTATACTGATATAAACTATAAACACTACATCTCCCATACTAATTCCTCCTTTGTTTAATTCCCATTATATAACGATTGTGTAATTGTTTTTATTATAGCATTCTTTTAACTCATTATTAAAATCTGTATCAAATTTAATATATGATTTATGACTATCTTCTCCTATATGTTCTTTGTAAAGCCTCTCAAGCTCTTTGTGAGTCATTCTAACTTTACATAAAGGTTCTATTATTAAATTACCTTGTCTATCCAACGCTATAGCCACACAAATCTACTACCTAGATATACCTCTCTTTTTAATCTCTTTACCTCTTTTACGAGATTTTCTTATTGATAGCCCCATAATCATGCATTTAGCATATTTAAACCACTTATCTAACGATTTCTTACTTCTATATGTAGCAGAGTTTGTAAAATCAGTAAAAAGTCTTTCTACAATCTTTATAGGTATACCTTTGTTTACCGTTATACTTAGCATTTATTGAGATACATTATGAATAGCAATAAGGGCATATGATATGTTCCTATTTTTGTTCGCATTATTTTAAAGTTCTGATTTAGAAAAATGCAGTAAAAAATAACGAAACTATTATTATCATTGTTATTATAATAGTAGATAGTATTTTGCCAATTTTTGAACCAAAGTCATCCTTAAATTTATAACCAATAATTAATGAAGGAACAAAAAATAATAGAGAATAAAATATTGTATAATGAATTCCATTGTTGCCGTTAGACCATGCTTTTAGACCAATATAAGTTAAGATATTATCCCCTATACAAATATTATTAAATGTAAACGTAAATAAAAAACCGATAATAAATAGCAATAAGGAAATTGATCCTATTCCAATTTTCTTTTTTTTCACATTATTCCCTCCAAATATAAGTGTTTATATAACTTAAATTTAATATAATACATTAGTTCGTCTAATACAACAATTGTGTATTTATTGTACCATTTTCAACATCGATTTAAAACAGAGCCTATTTTAAATATGTATCTTATTAACTTAATTCCTAAGTATCCAAATAGAATCACTTGAAGAAATATATATTATGTACAATAATTGGAATTAAGATTATAATTGTATTTATAAAAATTAAATAACTTAAAGAGTAGACAGAGAAAGTATAACACAGGTTCACAATTGTTATATAATGCCAATTAAAAATTAAGCCTATTATTATATATACATAAAGGATTAAATAACACAAAGCCATTGTATATATGTAGCTTGTTTGATATACTACTCATAATGGTTGCATAAAAATATGAACTAATTATTATTTCATAAACTGAACATCAGTTAATAATAAAGTGTAAAATGAAATATGGAGGTATTATGAACAAACGAGAGAGAATTGAAAAAGCCTTTTTATATGGAGTTTTCATTTGTTATATACTTTTTTTAATTAAATTATTGTTTTTATCAAGAGTTTCGCTTTTAGAGTTGTTTAATAGTCAAAGGACTTTAGATAGAACAATAAATATCATTCCTTTTAGTAGCATAACCGAATATCTATTTAGTAACTCTCCCACTGTAAAAAGATTTGCTTTTGGGAATGTGATTGGTAATATAGCCATATTTATTCCTCTTGGTGTATATTTGTCACTATTTAAAAATAATAAAAAAATAATAAATAATCTATTACTTATATTTATAGTAAGTTTATTTACGGAAATCATTCAGGGACTTTTAGGTATTGGATCATCAGATATTGATGACATAATTTTAAATTGTTTCGGTGGACTCGTAGGTATTTTAGGATATAAGTGTTTATTATTTATATTACATAATGATAAAAAAGTACGTTTTACAATAACAATACTATCTGCAATAGGATTACCTATTTTATTATATTTGTTATTTATTATAAGATTAAGATTTTAAATATTTTCCTGTATATTTATGAGGATACTTTACCTAAAAGGAACATATAGTTAATTATGGTCTATATCAAATTTAATACACAATATTAATATATTGTGAACTAAAAAAAGCATTATTTTTCAACACTATTCTTAAACATAGGGGTAAATTATATAGGGAAGTATATTTAATAATAGTAGATTTCCTTAATTTATAAAATTTAAAGGACATTTAATTTAAGATGAAAAAACAACTTATACAATTATTTTTAATATTTATTTGTATTCAATGGTTAGTAGAAAATGTATGTAAATTTAATATTAATTCTTATATAGGTTCAATTATATGTATGACTCTAGCTGTAGGAATACAACGAATTTATTTAACAATAAAACCAGAACACTAACTTTACAAATAGCAAAATCTCCCTTTTGATTGAATCGAAGGGGTTTTTATATAATATAATCAATGTTCGCAATTGTTATATAATACGAATTTATAAATTTTAAAGTATCTATCAAATGTTAGACGGAGATAATTATGAGGAAAAACACTAAAATTATAATAATATCATTAATATTATTAACAGCTTTTATAGGATTTACGCTAAATAGAAATACTGATAAGGAATTTACTGCTGGACTTATATCATCCCATTGGTTAAATAAAAATAATAAAAATCCATATGGAATAACTATTGACTTAGAAAGTGGTTTTTCTAGAGATGAAATTAAGTATCTTGGAAGTATTGCAACGAGGGATAGAAAAAATGAATTAAGTGTTACTAAAGCAAAAGATTTAGAAAATCCGAATCATTATATGACTGTATATATATCTGAAAAGTCTACTGGAATAACAAAGAAAAAGTTAGATTTTAATTTATGGACATATAAAGATAAAGGATATATTCAATTTATAAAAGATGAAGATGTTAATAATACTAAACTTGAAAATTTAAATGGTATAAGTAAATTAGAGAATGAAGAATATCAATTTTTAACAAAATTGCTTTTAAAATATCATTCTCCTGACGATATATTTAAAAATAATTTTATATAATAAGTTTGTAGTATTACTTAGTTGTTATATAATGCGAAGTAGCGTAAATTGTAAAATGTTATTTAATAATATGAGTTTATATTTATATTTACAATTTGGGTAAACTTAAAGAACTTATAACTATTGGTAGTTTATATAAAAAAATGGCTAGATATTGATGTATTTTCAATAGTTCTAGCCATTTTTATTTCTTATATATTACACAATTGTGTAACAGAGCCTATTTTAAATATGTATCTTATTAACTTAATTCTTAAATATATCAACAGAATCACTTGAAGAAATATATATTATGTACAATGATTGTAGTTAAGCTTATAATTGTATTTATAAAAATTAAACAACTTAAAGAGTAGACAGAGAAAGTATAATATAGGTTTAGAATTTTTATATAATGCGAAGTAACGATACTTTTGATGTCATATGGATAAATAGGAATTAGTCTACAATATATCTCTATTAGAGAAGAGCTTGAAAAAGTTAGTAAAGTTTTAGGTAAATAGGAAATTTGCTGAAAGACTGAGCAGGTAAAAATCGGGATAACTATCCCGATTTTTTTTACTCCATATAAGTAGTTCACAATAGTTATCTAATTATTTTTATTTTTGTAAGATAATTTATAAATTTTTTTATAAAAATATTACAGATGCTTGCGTAAATAAGTGAAAATAAGAAAAATATTGAAAAAGTTAAAACCGTTGAAAAAGAGCTAGCTAAATCTACAAAGGACGGAATACCGACTATATAAGTTAAAAATGTTATCCCAAGAGATAGTGCTATACTTGAAGATAGTATGGAAATTATTATTCCCTTCCTAAAAAGTAATGTTCCTATAACAATGCCTAGTAAACCTGTGGTGAAAAGTAGAATTATTGATTCTTGAATACTAATCATAGTAAGAATTAATACTGAAGAAAAAAATACAGCAAGACCAAGAGGAATATTAAAAAAAACAGCTATTGCAATAGGTATAGTGCTTAATGGACTTAAGAACAGTCCAATAGCTGGTAAAAATATAGGTGCTGATTGGAATAGAACAGCCAATGTTGTTAATATGCCTCCAACACAAATAAAACTGCTTATATTCATTTTATTCAATTTTAATGCCTCCTTGTATAATCTAGTTGTGATATTTGATAGAAAGCTTTTTTATAATCTAATGGATATTAAGGAACAATTTCAAAAATAGTACCTTTGCTAAAATCAGTTACATTGGCAGAGGCATAAACCCCTAAATAAAGTCTGGTTTGATTCATATTCGTTCCCAAACAAACATAATAAGCTGATTGAGAGCCAAAATTATAATCAGTTTCAATAATACTAAAATCATTTAGTTTATAATTTTTTGTTGATTTAGTATAAGCTAAAACTCCTCTCACTGGAGGTTTAAATTCTTCATTTCGGGCGAAATCAGTAAACACAACGCTTCCTGTTAAATCAGGTATTTTGTTTCCCATATATGGCTGAACCCCTGTAAGTGCAGAACCATCAAATGTATCTGGTCGTGAATCTTTATGAAAATAACAGGCTAGAGGTGAAAGGCGCTGTGCTGAAGTTTTTACTGCTTCATTGTAATAAGTAATTGTTATCTCATTCAAAGTTGGACTATCAGAGCAATCTCCTATAAGCGAAGTCGGTAAAGTACCTTCCCATCCTCGCCAGCCAAAGTTAATAAATTTTTCTTGTTCAGGTTGGGATTTTAAATAAGATTGAACAAGCTGAGTAACGGGCATTGGTCTATAATTAACGAATGAAAAAATTGACTCTACTAAATCCTGTCCAACATTTCCCACATATTTTGTATATTGGTTATAAAACCTTTGAAATGAAATTCCAGGTATATTACGAACTCCTTTGGCCATTACTGTAAGAGTTTCCTGAATAGATATAGGAAGTTCATTAAAACGTGTGACTACAGGCGGATTATTGATTAATGCATTCTTAGTTACATCAATTTCAATTATTTTACCGCAGATTTCCATATTATCCTGACTTAAGTTAAATGGATCATAACCTGATCCACCATCTCCAGTTGTTAAAACGAGTTTTCCAGTTTCAGGTGAAAAGTTTAAGCTATTGACACCATTATGATTGGCAAATGGTCTTCTTAGATTAAGCAATGTTCGCCTTTTTTTAGATTGACCATTAGGTTGTAAAGCCCATTCTTCAACTGTATCAATATGATCATATTGAGTATCTCTATCTGTCTATTTTAGATTTAAAGTTTCGGGGTCACATGGGTTAGGATCAAAAGGTTTTGAAAGAGCACCAGGACCTTGTGTTCCTGCTACTGAATAATGAAGATAAAACAGACCATTATAATAAAATGATGGATGAAAAGCTAGACCGAGCAGTCCTCGTTCATCATATCCACCATTAGAAGTACCTAGTTCTATTATTCGGGGGCGAATATCTAAAAAAGTATTTATAGCTCCCTTTGATATATAAAATATTCTACCTACCTGAGTTGCAATAAATAAACTTTCACTTGAATCACCTGGAATGATAGTTGTTTTCAAAACAGTGGGTAAATCTATATTCTTAACAATAGGCTGTAAACTAACTTTAATTTTCCTCATCTAATACATACTCCTTCTTATTATTTACTATAGATAATCAAGTTCAATTTTTAACATATTTTTAGAACACTTTTGATTTTTAAGCAGTGGAATTTAAAAATATTTAATTAAATTATGAAGTTGTTTATCTATATTACAATAATATGATTAGAACTATTGTATTAATACAGAATTGTGGCTAAAAAACTATGGCACTAGGGTTTTAGTGTATAATAGGAATAGTAATTCAAGTCACTTTATGGTTTAACAATTTATGTAAATAACTGGATATTTTGGATTGTAGAGCAATAAGATATAAAGTAAGACCATGCATTTATAGTAAAAAGTCCAAGGATGTACCAAAAATGATACACCCTTGGACTTTTTGGCATAAATATAAAAAATTCAAAATACAACTTTATGTGAAGGTATGAAAGTGCATGACTTTTTATTGTACAAAGTAATGTGACATATGATTACAGGAAAATAAAAGATTTCAAATTAAGAACACTAGAGTTTATGTAAATGGTAATAAATGAGTAAAAAGAATGCTATAAGAAAAAATAATTTTATATAATAAGTTTGTAGTATTACTTAGTTGTTATATAATGCGAAGTAGCGTAAATTGTAAAATGTTATTTAATAATATGAGCTCATATTTATATTTACAATTTGGGTAAACTTAAAGAACTTATAACTATTGGTAGTTTATATAAAAAATGGCTAGATATTGATGTATTTTCAATAGTTATAGCCATTTTTATTTCTTATATTACACAATTGTGTAACAGAGCCTATTTTAAATATATATCTTATTAACTTAATTCTTAAATATATCAATAGAATCACTTGAAGAAATATATATTATGTACAATGATTGTAGTTAAGCTTATAATTGTGTTTATAAAAATTAAACAACTTAAAGAGTATACAGAGAAAGTATAATATAGGTTTACAATTTTTATATACTATGAATTAAGAAAAACTATAGATAATAAGAAACTTGTAGTAAGTACAATTAAGCTAGGAGTAAATGGAGAATGAAAAAATGATAAAAGAACTTACTTTGTAGTACGTATAGACGATGAAAGTCAAAAACTAGCAGGTTCCGTAGCGAAGAGCATAGCTTTAAATATTATAAAAAAACGAATAACTATATAACCATAAATATAGAACAACTATATCATGACTTAGTTAATAATAATAAATTTTAGAACAATATAAGCTATAGTGTATTATAATAGGATTAATCATATAAAGGGAGAGAATTAATAGAAGTGAATGTGATGATGAAAAAGCTCCAAAACAGAAGGCAATAAATGTAATAATATAGTATAATATTAGAAAAATTAATAAGACATAGATAAGGAGTAAATTATATGAGAATAGCAGTTATATCAGATATACACAGCAATATTTATGCATTACAATCAGTATTTGATGATATAGATAATAGAAATATAGACTTAGTAGCATGCACGGGTGATTTGGTAGGATATGGTACTAAGCCTAATGAGGTTATAGATTTAATAAGAGAAAATAAAGTTATGACTATTATGGGAAATTATGATGATGCTATAGGAAACTATAAAATAGTGTGTGGATGTGATTATCAAGACCCAAAAGATGCAGAAAAAGCTGGGCTTTCAATGCATTTTACATCAACAGAAACTACTAAAGAAAATAAAGAATATTTAAGTAATTTACCTAAAGAAGCAACGTTAAAATTTAATGATAAAACTATAAGGTTAGTTCATGGAAGTACAAGACTTATAAATGAATATCTAAAGGAGGACTCAAAAGAAGCAGACGAAGTTATGAGTAATTTAGTTGAAGATATTTTAATTTGTGGCCATACACATATACCTTACGCTAAATATTATGGTGACAAGTTACTTGTAAATGCAGGTAGCGTTGGTAAGCCAAAAACAAATAATCCTAATGCAAATTATGTAGTTATAGATATAAATAATGATGAAAAATCATCAGATAGGGTTAAAGTAGAAATTATTGAAGTGATATATGATTTTGAAAAAGCAGCAAGAGAAATAGAAGAAAATAAAATACTTCCCAATGATTTTGCAAGACTTATAAGAGAGGGTAGTTCAAAGTAAAAGGATAAAATAATATTATTTTATCCTTTAAATATATATATTCTAAATTTAGTTATAGAATTATTATTAAACTATTTATTATAGATATTTTATTATAATTAGAATTCTTTAGATATCATGCTTTTTACCGCATCATTTTAATGAAACTATTTTGTAATTGGAAGATAATTGAATATTATATATAATATAATCAAACTTCTCACTTGTTATATAATGCAAAATAAAAAATGGGGGAATTTGAAATGAAAAAGAGAAATTTATTAATTGTAATTATAGCAATATTGTTTTTAGTCGGGTGCTCATCTAATGGAAGAAATATTAGCAAGACAGAATCAGGGATTGATGTTCCGATAGTAGAGATTAAAAATGAAGATGATAAAACTGAAATAGCAAGAGTTGTATTTGAAGAATACTTAAAGCTAACTTATGAAAATTATTTAAATGATGAAAATGAAAGAATTAATATTCTTAAAGATTATAAAATTAGAGATATAAGTATATTAGAAAATTCAAACTCTGAAGGATACCGTATAGAAATAACATATGACTTACAAGCAACTGATGGATATGCAACGGTATTTGAAACAGGAAATGGGGAAATAAAAGAGAATAATTGGGTAAAAGGAAAATATCAAATTGTAGACATAAAAAAAATAGGGGAAGATAAATATACTATTTCAGAAATGTATACAGGATAAACCTTCTTAAATATATATCTACTATATATACATACTTATTATTCCAAATATTAATATATTACGAACAAAATATAGTAAATTAGATAAATAACCACACTTTAGTCTTAGATATGTTGAAAATACTAAAGTGTGATTATTTTTATCCTCTAATTATCACAAAGTAAGCATTTATAAAAAATTATTTCCAAGTTATATCTGCTTCTTTTCTAGGAACAGTTCTTGAGTATTTTACATCTGGGTAGCCTACAGGCATACAAGTTACAATCTTCTTTCCTTCTTCTATACCAAGATAATCTAGAATATTTTTATTATAACTAGCAGCTCTTACAAGGAAACCACTAAAGAAAGTTCCAAGACCTAAAGCATTAGTCATTAACTCCATGTTAGAAGATGCTAAAGCACCATTTACATCAGAATTTGCTGCTACAATTATTACTGCTGTAGCATTGAAAAATAGCATGTCATTTTGCTTAGGGTTTTCTTTGAAGGCATCATGCATTTGTAACCACATTTTAGCATATTTTTGTACTTGCATATTTTCAGGAGTTTTATTTGAAAGTATATATTCTCCTAGATTTTTTAATGTTTCTATAACCATAGATTTTAATTCATCTATATTTTCTTTTACTACTACATAAGAAACATCTTGAAGATTACCACCTGTTTGAGTAAATCTTCCAGCTTCGATTATTTTAGAAATCTTATCAATTTCAACATCTTTATTTTTGAAATGTCTTACACTTCGTCTATATTTAATGAAATTAAGAAGTTTATCAGCATCTAGTTCAAATTCTTCTTTGTTGTAATTTTTTACATCATCCATATTATACAAATCTGTAGACACTGCTTCTTTAGGACATATAGCAATGCAATGACCACATTTCATACAGGTTTCATTTTTTATATTAGCTTTTTTATCAACGATTTCTATATCTTTGACAAGACAATCTTTTACACATAGACCACAGCCTATACATTTTTCTTTATCTACTTTAAACATAAAGATAACCCCCATTAATTAGAATTTAATATATAATAAATATTGATGAATATATTTTAAAATAACTGTAAACTTACTACAAGTAGAGTTATTTTTAATAGATACTATCTTTAAAGATAGTAACAAAAGAAAGAGGAGCATTTACATGAGAAATTTACAAAATGAATATTTATATTCAATGGATTTATGTATGGATTTATTAGGTGGAAAATGGAAGATGAGAATATTATATCATCTTGCTAGTGGTACTAAAAGATTTGGAGAACTTAGAAACTTACTAGATGGAATAACTGAGTCTACTTTAAGTAAACAACTTAAAGAACTTGAGAGAGATAAATTAATTATAAGAACTGTTTATCCTGAAATTCCTCCTAAGGTGGAATATTCTATAAGCGATTACTCTATGAATCTTCTTCCAGCACTTAAAAACCTGTGTGCATGGACAAGAAATTATGCTAAAGATATGGATATAGAACTATTAAAATAATAATTTAGTAAATGTAGCAAATAAATAGATATGTATTACTATAAATAAAATTAGAAATAGATATATTGAATTGGTATAGACTTAATGAGGCTTTAATATAACTTTTTTTTAGTTTGTAAATTATTCAATAAGCCTTATGATATAAGAAGTTTATAATTGTCATATATTGCAAAAAATCAGCTTATTGGTTCTCTCAAAAATGGAATATGCCAGTTGAAGCATACCAGGAAAGCATTCGGGAATGTATTGAACAAAAAACTGGTATATCTCAATGGTATACAGTTTTGGACGATAAAGAAAATTTTATGAAAAATGTGGTTGAAATTTTTTACTACAGTAAATGATGATGAGGGCAATTCTATCAGAATGTATATTGCTTCTACATTATAGTAAAATTCAATTTGTAGGTAAATTGTATACTAGATCTGGAAATATATTATGAATTTTCCAAATATGCATATTATATTCCCGGATCTAGCAAAGTAAACTTAAAAAACTATTTTATATTAGCATTTAAACTTATTAATGTTATTCATAATTTCATCCCAATGACATCTTAGATAATCTAGAGGTTCTTCTAACAATTCATATAAATAATCGTATATTTCGTAGAGTTTTTCTTCCATACATCTGTCATAGTCATAACATCTACAAATAGCAAATTCACCTTTACGTTCTTCTTGTCCATATGGTTCACAAGTATATTTTAGAACTTCACAGCCTTGGTAAGCATTTGCAGTTCCTAAATATAAATCACCTTCCAAGTCTTCGTAAAGGGATATACCAGCAAAACGACCTCTACCACATCTTCTAGCAATACCATTACATGAGATTAACTTATATTTATATCCATCACAAGATGTATACAAATCAAATCCAAATTGATATCTCATAGCTTCTATATAATAAATAATATGTTTATAGATGTTTATAATTTTTTCAGTTAGTGAAGTACCAAGTATTTCTTTTACATTTTCTATATTGGCTAAAATTAATCCTAAAGTAGCTTGAATGTTTACTGCATTATCAAAAGTAGTAATATATAGCATTCCTTCGTATTCCTTTATCTGTGATGCATAAATATTAAATGGATTATTAAATCCTGAACCAAATTGTTGGGAGTTATTTTCATTTATTCTACAAGTAGATTTAATAGGATTGGAACCAACTACAATTTTCCAGGTATCACATTTATCTATTTTTGCTATGTCACAGCCCATTGGAAAAATCCAAGCTAAAGGTATAGGTTTTGCTAAACCTACATATAAGCTATTATTAAAAACACCCATAGATGTAATATGTCTATTGGCTTCATCTCCAAATCCACTACATCCAACTAAAGTCCAATCATTAACACAAGGTTTCTCTTTATTTGTTCTCCAAACTTGTGCTCCATAAGGAGTGCTTGTACCAACATATATTCTATTATTGAATTCTACCATAGCAGTTATGCCACCTCGAGGATTTTTATTCCTGTCGTAATTTTCATATTGGCATGAGCGTGTTTCCAATTTCCAAGGATAAAACTCAGGATCTTCACTACTATATAAGTAGGTTTCTTCATTTTCTCCATACAAATTGTCTACAGTAGCCAAATATATTCTTCCATCTTTTGATATCATTGCTCTAGATATATTTCCTTTAATTTTCTGACCTGTTTGGTCATAATCTATTACTGGTCGCCAATCAACACCACTAACAGTTTTGTATATAACTAAAGAGTTATTTAAACTAGCAGATACAGCATAAAGTGCACCATAGCCATTATAAGGTCTGTGACATATCATATAGCTAAATCCAAGTAAGTCACATGAATCGCTTTCGAATATTTCCGAAATTTTAAAAGCTCTTTGCCATGGAATATCGTGATATTTTCTATATCTCCATATTTCTCCATAGTTATCTTGATTTGTAGGTTGAAGTGATAAAGGCATTTTAGTAAATACTCCTGTAGATTTTAATATATTCACTAAAATATTTCTTCCAGTTGCAACATAAATATGTTCATTTAAATCACTAATTGCCCAAGCATAGTTATTTTGCCTAGCATTTGTTAAATTACACTCATCAAAGCCTTTTGTAAAAGTCAGATTGTCAAATCCATACATATATTTACCTCCATTATTAATATCTACAAAAATTTGTAGTGTAATAATAGTTTATGAAAAATATGTAAATATGTTCTATTGTTTAGCGAAAAATGTCAAGAAAAGGTAGAAATACACTTTTTGGAGCATTATTAGTAGATGCTGATGGAAATATATTAATGGAACAAGGAAATGTTGAAATAACAGAGCATAGATGTACAGGTCATGCAGAAGCAGGTATTCTTTTTCCGATTAAATTAATGTAATTTATAGTAAATCAATTCATGATGTTTCCAATAGATCAACTTATATTTGTGGAAGATGAATTTATTATATCTTATCATTTATTTACTTATATAGGATTAGTTCTACTATGTGGACTTATTGTTACATACACAGGCATAATAGTACAAACGTTAGATGAAATTAAAGAGGTAATTAATAAAAATAAGTAGATTACAATATTAATATATTACGAACTAAAGGAATAGGACATATGCTCCTATTTTTTATTACAAGGGGATTATAATACTTCAAAATCTGTGGAAAGTTTGTGTATTAAAGTGATACTGATGTATTTAAAAAAGTAAAAAGTGACAAAAAGGTTATAAAAATAAGTACCCACGAAAGCATCTGTCTTAGTGTACATTTTCATAACTATTAATTATGTTATAATAAAATCGTAAATATTTGTATTCTGAGTATTATAAATATATATTTAAATTAGAAGGGGGAGTTAGTTATGATATTATGGATTTTGGTTTTTACTGGAATTTTAATATTTGTTTCGGTAATTTATTTTCTTGTGAAAAATTATAAAGATGGTAAGTATAGCAAAGGATATGGATTACTTTCTTATACAGGTTTTGGAATGGTGTTGCTTGGAATAATTTTGTTAATGGAGCCTATATTTACAAGTTTACCAGGGAATTTTTCTAATACAGCACCATGGGGCATCGCTATGTGTATTTCTACAATAGTAGGTAATTTACTGTTAAAACCAACATTTTTAAAAAATAAAAATAATTAGGTTATAAAAAATACATTTAATAGATTATTAAGCATCTTTAACTTAGATGCTTTTGTTGTGTTCAATAAAACATATATTATTATAAACAGTTATTTATCATGGATTTTGTTATTTACAGGTAGGAGTATGTCTATTGGTATACCCCTACTTTTTTGTTATTAAAATTGTTCCTAATATCAACACTATATTAAAACATAGCTTAAAATATAAATTTAAGGTAATAAGTAAAATTCATATCCAGATTTTCTAGCTTCATCTATAACATTGCCAAGTACATCAGCATTAGTTTTAGATATAGCATATAACAATAGTATAGAACTGTCATGAAGATGACCTAATATATCATTAATTTCAGGCGTCATAAATTTATCGTTAGGGATAAAAAAGTTTATATTCATAAATTTCTATTATGCATTTATACAGCATGCAAAAGATTATTGGTAGTATTGATTTATAAAATAAATATTACTAAAAGGGGTTATAAAATTATGTATAAAAAATACTTAGAAAACATCAAAAGCATAAGTGATTTACATGCAGTTATAAATTACTACTATCCAAATCAACTAAAGAATAATAAAATGAACTGTCCATTTCATAAAGAAAAGAGTCCTAGTTTTTCTATAACTGATAAAGGAAATGGTGCATTTTACAAATGCTTTGGCTGCCAAGAAGGGGGAAATATAATAAACTTCATACAAAAAGTAGAAAATGTTAATTTTGTAGAAGCTTTAAAAAAAGCTTACGAAATACTAGGTAGACCAATAGATTTACCTAAACAAGAAAGAACAAGAGTTAACATTGTGAATAAAGATAACTTAGTTAAATACTATGAAGAAAAGTCTAAGGAAGCTATAAAAGATGGAGATATAGAAAAAGCATTTGAAATGAGTTGTATGTCTGATAGGGAAAGAGATAAAAATTATTTTATAAAATATCCAAAACTAGATAATAAAGGTAGACCACAAAAAGTATGGGAAAATCTTGAAGTTATTTTAAATAAAAATAAAATTGGCGTTTACTATAATGAAATAAGTAAAGAAATAGAAATAGAAGGCTTAAAAATAAATAATTTTGAAAGCCAGATAATAGATATACACTCTTTATGTATATCTTATGGACTTAATTTAAGCATAGATAAAATAGGAAAGTTTGTAACTAGAATAGGAATGGAATATCCGATTAATCCAGTAAAAGATTATCTAAGAGATTGTTTACTTGATTATGAAGGTGGTCGAAATTACATAAGAAGCTTGTATGATGCTTTAATAACTCCAAAAGATTTTAATCCAAAGTTAAAAGAAATCTTAATTACAAAATGGTTATTAAATACAGCATCTATAGTATTCAATGATGGAACTTCCAATATAGAAGGAGTACTAACACTGCAAGGGGCACAAGGAATAGGAAAAACAAGACTCATAAGAAAGCTTGTGCCTATGTATGTAAAGACAGGTCTAGAACTCGATCCTAGTGATAAGGATAAAATAAATCAATGTATAAAATACTGGGTAGTAGAACTTGGAGAGCTAGATTCTACTCTTAAGAAAGATTTAGCTAAAATAAAAGCATTTTTAACAGAGCAAGTAGATGAGTTTAGAAAGCCATATCATGCATCACCAATTAGATATCCTAGAATGACATCTTTTTATGCTACTGTTAATAATGAAGAATTTCTAAAGGATGAAACAGGGAATAGGAGATATTGGGTTATACCTGTTGAAAAAATAGATTTTGATATTATAGATAAAATTGATATAGACATGTTGTGGGGCGAGGTTATGTATTTAAAGGATTGTAGTAAAATGAATACTTACTTAGAAAATTTTGAGTTAGAAATGTTAAATCAAAGTAATAAAGGATTTAAGGTTTCAGGATATGTTGATATAGCAGTGGCTAATGATTTAGACTGGTCAGTAGATAAGAAAAATTGGACTTGGAAAAGTTCTGATGAAATAGCATATAAATTAAAGATTAATAATACGAAAACTTTGAGAAATGCAATGGAGAGCCATGGAGCAATTTATAAAAGAACTAGTAGTAGAAGAGGATATATTTGTCCACCATATAAGTCTTTATTTGAGATTAATTAGTTATAAATAGGTGACATTTGGTGTCATGTGACATAGTTTTTTAGTTGGAGTTAGGTGAAAATTATGACATGATGTCAGGCAGCGCCACGAGATTTTAAGCTGGTGTCAAGTTATGAATATGGCTTATTTGAATTGATGTAGGGGTTAATGGCATGAGTGACATGATAGTTTAATTGGTGGTGAATTTTATATGTTTTTTTAGTAGTTATAAAATAGGTGCCATTTGGCTAAAGTGTCATAATTATATATTTATATAAAGATTAACGGATTATAGAAAACTGAAGAACTTGGATAAAACCTATTCAAATATTGTTTAATTCAAATATTTAATGTATATACTACAATTATTAAAATAAAGAAAAAATAAGAAACTTGGTGATTTTAATGATATACATATATAATTGTTATGGAGGAACCCACTCATCTATTCTAGCAGTTGCTTATCACTTAGAAATGCTGGATGAAACTCGAGAACCGACTAAGGATGAAATATTGAATTTACCCAATTTTAATAAATTAGAACATGGAAATCGTGGAGAACTTTTTTATTATGGAAGTTATAAAGATGGAAACGAAGTATATACTATAAGCAGGGGAGGTTCAAAGGTTTTAATTCCAGGATTATATAACTTAGCTTCTATGCTTCATAAACAAAAGCTATTAAATGAGAAAATTATATTTTCCAATACGTCACCAACGGTTCCATTACCAATGACCTTTGGTGGGTTATTTTCTAGATGGTTAAAAATTGATTTTATAGGAGTCCCCTTGCTTGTAAAGGGAGCAAAAAAATCATACAAGGATATTATAGAACTTGTAAAACACACAAAGAAGGTAGCAAAAGAAGATAAGTCAGAGATTATTATTTTAGATAATAAGGAATTTAAGAAAAAATGATTTTTCATCAGGGAGCTTTGATAAAGTAAACTTATGTAATTGTATTTATAATTTTGAATCTGTTTTAAACCAGTGTTGATAATGGAACGTATAAAAGTGGACAAATTAATTTGTCCACTTTACTTATAAATCACAATACTTTAAAATTGTGCAATAGAATCAATTTTTACTGAAGCAATTGTTTTTTATTTGTATCATATTCTCTATGTTCTTTTGAAACTTCATTTAACCATTCATCTATTGCCGCCTTAGAAAAATATTGCTTTTCATTTACTGTAAAATAGGGAAACATAATTCCTGTAAAACTACCAGTTTCCTCTAACATACTTTTTTCTGTATTTATTATTCCTTGAACTTCTTCTTCTGTCATTCCAAGGTAGTTAGCAGCTTCAGATACAGTAAAAACATTACTATCAATAGTATAGTTTTTGGTTTGTATGTTAGTTGATTTTTGTATTGAATATCCTAAGAAAATTGAACTTAACATTATACCCAATGTTAGTATAACTATTGATATTGATAGTGGTTTATTATTTTGCAAAATACCTGCCCCCTTTTATAATGATCAATATAATATGATTTTTTATTACTTTGATATTCCTATTATACATAAATTATGGATTATAATTCCAGTAATTATGTAAATAAAATTAAATTGCTAGAGTGATAGAAAAATTAGGACTTGAAGCAATAATACTTCATAAACAAGCTAGTTCAGAAAATACAATAATTGAAAAAATATATAAATATGGATAGCAGTGAAGCATGACAAATACAGATAGTAAGGGAAATGAAGAAACAAGGGTATCAGATAGATGCAAATAATTTATTTTAATCAACAACTACCTCCTTTGGAGGTGTTACGGAGAACCGTATCACAAGTAACGGAGCGTAGATTGAATAAAATACTGTTAAGACAAATTGGAATTGTTAAAGTTATAGTTTTATTATATAAATCCTTACAAAAGAACCCCTTAAAATTGACAAATCTGTCAACTCTAAGAGGTTTATTTAAAGTGATTTGATTAACTCTTCTAATTTTTCAGATAAAGTTCTTGCACGTTCAAAATCAGTATCCTTTAAAGCAGAAGCTATTTCCAGTTCAACTGATTTTTTCTTTTCTTCAATTTGCAGATAATCTTTGTCAAAATGATTAGCATAAATCATCTTTCTAAATTTACGCATGCTCATTTTTCTAATTGTCTTATCTTCAATAAGTAAAACATAATCAGCACAGTTAACTATAAAATGATAATCATGAGAAACCATTAAAATAGCACCTTTATAATCTGCGATGGCTTTTTCTAGAGCCATTTGAGAATAAATATCTAAGTGGCTTGTAGGCTCATCCATTAGCAACATATTTGCTTTACTAGCAGAAACCTTCGCCAATTGAAGTATATTCTTTTCTCCACCAGATAAAGATTCAATCTTTTGTGTAAGTATATCTGCATCAAAACCATATCTTGCAACATATCTTCTAACTTCACCATAAGTCTCAAATCCAACATCATAGAACTCTTGAAGTATTGTATTAGACTCATTTACTACCTCACTTTGAATTTGAGATAAATAAGCTAATTTAATGTTTTCATTTATTTTTATAGAGTCATTATTATTTTTAAATATTTCTTTTAATAAAGTAGTTTTTCCAACACCATTTGTACCAACAATAGCTACTTTATCAGTAGATTTTATCTCGAAGTTAACATTTTCTAAAAGAACTTCATCAAATGATATACCAAAGTCACAAGCCTTTAAAGCAATAGTTTCTTCAATTTCATTATTTGTCTCTAAATTGATATATGGTTGTTTAATATCTACAAATGGTGCTTTAATTCTATTGGCTTCTAATCTTTCTTGGATTTTAACTCTAGCTTTTAGAGCTCTACCTCTAGAAGCTTCAGAATTATAAGTTGCTTTTTCTCTTAATATTTCGATTAAAGCTTCATTTCTTGCAATTTCTTTTTCATCAGCGATAGCCATTTCTTGTAACTCGATTTTAGTTTGAAGAAGAGAGAAGTTATAATCAACATATCTTCCATCAAATTCTTGTAGCTCTGTATTCTCAAGGTGGATAATTTTATTAAAGCAATGATTTAATAAATATCTGTTATGTGTAATAACTAAAATTGTTTTCTTATGAGAATTAATTAAATTTTTAAGAGCGTTAAGGTTCTCAAAATCTAAGAACACATCTGGCTCATCCATAATCATTAAATCTGGGTTATTGAGCATTTCCTTAATAACTTGAATAAGTTTAAATTCTCCACCACTAAGTTCAGATATCATTTTATCTTTATGCTTAGTTAAATTTGCAACATATAGTTTCTTACTTATGTTGTTTTTGTAATTATCACCACCAATTGCATCAAATGCATCTAAAGCTTTTTGGTACTTTTCTAGTAAAGTATCAATATCATCAGAAGTTCCCATTTCACTACAAATAGATGATATTTCATTTTCTAGCTTGATAAATTCTTCAGCTATATATTCGAAAACAGTAATTTCCTTTGTTTTGTCTAGTTGTGAGAACTGGCTTACATACCCAATTTTTAAGTTTGGATCCATTTCTAATTTACCATCAAACAGGTATCTTTCTGGATCCATTATTATATTTATAAGTGTACTCTTTCCGCTACCACTTGCTCCTATAAAAGCACAATGTTGACCTTCTTCTAATGTAAATGAAACATTATTATATAGATCTCTTTGCAAAAATGAGTAGGACAAGTTGTCAATTTTTATCATATAATTACCTCTCTTTATCATTTAAAAAAATTTCGCTAAGATATAAAAAGAGCCTATAAAAATAAGCTCTTTAATATATAATCAATCTCAATTTTGTAATTGATAGTATATAGTAACGACATTTTTTGATTTACTTTTGATAGCATAACATTTTTTAAGACTAATTTCAATTATTTAAAATTGGATTTTTTCGTAGAAAATTCAAGATATATTTATATCAATGTTTATGTTTTTTTATATCATAAAGCATAATATTAAATATAGTGGTAACTATAATATAAAAATAATAAATATTTATTATTAAAAGTAATTATACAATTTTATTAAAGGAGTGTCTTATATGGAGCATGACAATAATGAAAAAAGAGGAAATGATAATAGTTTATTAAGATGGATAGGAAGATTTATATTAGTTGCAGTTATTCTAATGATAACATCATTTGTAACTCCAGGATTTTCAATCAATGGACTATGGTCATTTTTAATAGCTGCGGTTGTAATATCTGGATTAGATTATTTAGTAGAATTACTTATGGGAGTTGATGCATCTCCTTTTGGAAAAGGAATAAAAGGATTTATAATTGCAGCGATAATAATATATTTAGCACAATTTTTAGTTCCGAATATGGGCGTAACTATTATAGGAGCAATACTAGCGGCGATAGTTATTGGAATTTTAGATGCAGTATTTCCTGCTAGAGCTATGTAATTTAAAATATATTTAAAGCGGTTATAGATAGCCATATTACAATAAAGTAATATGGTTTTTTTATATAGAACCAATATTAAACAATATGGCATTTTATAAACTTAGTAAATAAAAAAGACTTATGTGAGCCAGTGGATGCTATATATGAGTATAAAAAATTTATTGATACTTTTATAAAGATTTATATAAATAAGAAGTTCCTTTCTTGACAGAAATGAATATCATATACGGAGAGGAGCTGATAGACATGTATTCAAATAAAGAAAATTATAATAGAGAAGAAGGTAACCTTCAAGATAAGTGTAGAAGTTTAATAAGTTATCACGTAATTTTTACCATGAGAGATGGAAGAATGTTTGATGGTATTATTGAAGATGTTGATAGAGATAATGTTACTGTATTGGTTGGGGAAGATATGGTAGAGGGAGAAGGTGAAAGCAATAATAGACAATTTGGACCTAGAAGATTTAGAAGATATAGTAGAAGACGTATTCCGCTTGCTAGTTTAATTGGTCTATCACTATTAGCATATCCTTATATATTCCCACCATTTTTGTTCTAGATTAAATGATTGTATTTTATATCGAGCATGTATGATAATAAAATAAGGCTATGTTAGCTATCTTCGTGATAAATATGGCATAAAAACAACCACATCTTAGACTTTTCAGTACATTGAATTCTAAGATGTGGTTACTTCTATAACTTACTATAAATTGTTCGTAATATATTAAAATTGAGATTTTCATTTTATGTTCTTGAAATGTCTATGTTTATATCTATATTTCCAAATAATTTTTAACTTTATTTATAATAACAGACATAAGATAAACAAATGTTAATAAAAATATAAATGATTGAACATTTAAATATATTATATTAATACAGAAACCATACAATGCGATGGATGTTGTAGATATTATTCCCCATAATTTATTTTTTAGAAGACCATATATTGATAAGTTATATATATATGCTTTGCACAGTGTTACCCCGATAAATGATACGTATGTTTGATAAAAACCTAAGTTTATTAGTATCTCTCCTTCTCCACTTGTATTTAATAATTCTATCAGTGTTGCCAATATAAATACTATTGCTACTATATAGTAACCTTTTGGTAATTTATACTCATTTTTTTCAACTGACATTTATTCTTCCCCCTCTTTTTTGATGCTAAATTTATTTATTTCGTAGTATATAACAATTGCAAACTTGATTATATTATGCAAAATATTCAATTATTTTTCAATTACAAAATAGTTTCATTAATTTGAAGTAAAGTTCCTTATTTTAAGTTAACTCAATGAATCTATTTCTAATAGTGGTTATAGTTACATATGTATCTTTAGTAGCTACATTCAATAGCATATCTTTAATTCGGTCACCCTTTTTATACTCCTTTATTAGTAAAATATTAAATATTATTATAAGGTTATATGATTATAATTCCTGTATTTATTGTATTATATTTAATAAAAGTTTATAAGTGCATTAATGTTATATAATTAAATTGCACTATTAATCTAGGTTTATTAATAAAATAATATTTGCATCTTTGAAACGATATAGACTGATACACCGTCTATATAAAGTAGAAAAGAAATGACATGAATTAAAAGTCATGTTGATAAATAGGAATTTGAAAAGGAGTCTTATATGAAAAATTATTCACAAGAAGAACTACAGAATGCATTAAAAATTGTATCTTCAACTATTAGTAAATGTGAGAAGATACAGCCAAAATTTAAAGAAGGAACGTCGCACTTTTCACTTTTGAGAAATAGAATTGAAGCATTGAAAATTTCTAAATGTTTAATAGAAAATGACCCAAGTATACAGGAATATACTGAAGATGATTTGGAAAAGGCATTACCACCTGTGATTTCAATTATTAATAAAACTGAAAAAGCTCAAAGTAAGTATGATGAAGGAACTACTCAGTTTAAGCGATTTTCACCAATGATAGAGGCAATGTATATCGCAAAATCATTAATAACAAATGAAATTAGTAAAAGAAAGTAAGTCCAGTTTTAGGTGAGATTGGAATTTAACTAATCTACATTTATTTAGTATATACAGAAAATAGTAAAATTGAAAAAACTCACTTGAAACAGTTACGTAGAACCGTATCACAAGTAAGTGATACGGTTTTTTAATAAAAAAGAATTATATATTGATAATAACTAATAATTAAGGGATTGAAAAATATACAAAATAATTAGTAGTAAAAGGTGAAATACATTATTAGGCATTAGTAGTTTCAATAAATATAAATAATAATGACATAAAAGATTATAAATTGAGGAAATTTTTAAATATACGTCACTAGGTGAAAGTGTAATAGAGATTGATAGCTCAAGTAAAAGATGGGCAGATATTTTATCATAAAGAAATATATTAGTCGCAATTTGTCGAACTATACATATATTATGAGTAGGAAGTATTACTTCCAACTATAATATGAAAGGAGTCTTTATATATGGGTAGTATAAAATTTAAATGTCGCAATGAGGGCAGATTTGTATTTTGTGAATGCAGTAGATTTATATGCTGTGGAAATGGTAGGTTTACATGTTGCGACAGAGACAGATGTTGTGACAGAGATAGAGACAGAGATAGAGATAGAGACAGAGATAGAGACAGAGATAGAGACAGAGATAGAGACAGAGACAGAGACAGACATTGTTGTAACTGCTTTAGATGTCGTAGATAGTCATATAAATTGCCTATAAATAGATCAATGTAAACTGAAGTGATATTATTCCCCTCTCTTGGTATCATAGGGAAGTTTGCTATAAATAGATCAATGTAAACTGAAGTGGGGGCTAAACGTTGTAATTACTTAGCTTCCACTTATTTTATATAGTTATAAAAATATCGTAAATATAAGTATATTCTTTAATATATCTACGAGCAATATTGAGATATATATGATGTATTTTTATAATAGCAAAATACAAAAAGGATGGAACAATAAGTCCCACCCTTACTTTCATTTACTTCAAATTAACCAAAACAGAAGATAATTCATTTATACTATCAGATAACACCTGAAGCTTTCCTTCAATCCTAACCAAAAGGTACATAGAAAGGGCAATAGGAAAACCAACATTAGCTATAATAGTCAAGAAATCATTATCCATAAAACTACCTCCTATAACTTAAGGTCAAATTCAGTAGTATCAGTTTGAACAACCTTAGCCTTTACAGCTTCCTTCAAATCAACATTATATGGAGCAAAAATATTTTTCTCTATGATTAAATTCATAGCATCTATTATCTCTGATTCTGTCAAATCATCCTTAGGATCATCAATTGTTAAGTTAATGGCTTTATCTCCTTGAGATTTAAAAGTCATTATTAATTTTAAAGCAGTTTCCATTTTTAATTACCTCCTATAATTTTATATTATTCTTATGATATTGACGTATAGTCTATTTTCACGACGTCGTATAAATCATGCTTTTGTAATTCACCGATAGCATTTGCAACTGATAGAATATCATCAGCTGATGAACTTTCTTTTAAATTAGAGAAAGTTTTGCTACCTATAACAGCCTTTCCATTTGAGCCTAGTCCTTTGTTAAATTGTAGTTTTAGTGAAGACGCATTTTTTATTTCTGTTGCCATTGTATCTACCTCCTTTTTATATAAGGCTTTTGCCTTTGATAAAAGAATACTATTTTATTTTTGAATGTAGTTGTAATCTATGATAGGAATGTTTGTAGCAATAAATTATTAAGAAAATCATCGATAAACAGTAAAAGCAAAGTGATAAAATATTAAAATGAAAAAAATGTAGAAAAATGTAAAATGATTATTAGAACATATGTTCGAATAAATTGAGCAAAATTATTGTAATTTATTTTTAATACTGATATTATTTAATTAAATTGGCAAAGGAGGTACAAATATGAAGAGATTAGAAAAAGAACTTGTAACAAGAGAAAAGGTTTTGATAGAGATAAAGGGGTATATAGATAAGTTTGGAATATCTCCAACTGTCAGAGAATTAGCTAATCTAGTAGGGGTAAAATCTCCATCAACAATACAAAGGCATTTAGATGGTTTAGTAGAAACAGGAAAAATAGTAAGAGAAAATAATAAGTCAAGAACAATAAGAATAGAAAAAATATAAATGGGGGTAAATATGGGAATGTTAAAAAATTTCTTTAATAAATCAATAAATGAAAATACATATCCATTTGGAACAAAGGAATGTGGGAAATTTCTAAAAGAAGTATATAAGGAATCTATAGATGAAACACTTATTTTAAAAGATGATATTTATGCAACTTTAGAGCAATATGATGAAATTGTTGATAACATATCAAGGTTAGAATTTAAGAAAACATATATAGAACATTTTTTACAAAATGAAATGAAAGAATATGAGACTGCATTTTGTAAGGAAAGAAAAATTACTTGGAAAACAATTAATAAGAATAGTTTAGATTCAAAGAAATTAAAATTAGATAATCCAGATTTGGCTAATAAGTATTTAAAAACTAATAAAGTTAGAGTTTTTAAAGTTTTTTAATCGGACAAGTAGATAGGGCGAATACCTACCTGTCCATGGCAATAAAAAACTTATTTGGGTACAAGATTAATATTTTATCTGCCATTTAGAATATTATAACATAAATTGGAAAATGATGTTATAAAGAACGTATTATGCAAGGATTTAAATAGAAAATTTTTGATAAATACAATAGATTACTTAGATAATTAAGTCTAATAGTAAGAAAGGGGAGTTATTATGAGAGATAGTATGTTAGAAGAAGTAACTATAAAGGATATACCAGAAAGTTTCAGAGATATAGCTGAAGTTATAGGAATAGATGCATATAAAAAATTAGTTAGATATGTAGGGGGAAGTACGGTATATGTACCTGTAGAAGGATGTTTAACTAGAGAAGTTAGAAATAGAGTTCTTAAGGAATCTTTTAATGGAGATTATAAGAGTGTTGCTAGAAAGTATAACATTAGTGAAGCACATGTCAGAAGAATAATTAATCAACAATAATTTAACTTATATAGCGAGGTAATACTTAAAATGATGGATGGAATTAATATTTCATCCATTATTTTTTTATTTGTAACCTGTGTTACAGCAAGTTAAATGTAATTATTTTATACTGTGGATACAGCAACACAAGAGATAAAATCAACTTAAAAATAGGAGGAATTAAAATGAGTTTATTTTTAGGAAAGATACATTATTGGTTATTTAATAAAATTTTATGGTTTGAAGGATTAGAAAATGAAATAATAAATTTAGCAAATGAACAAGGTTTAGATATAGAAAAGTTAAGTAATGAAACTAATTTAAAATATGGCGAAAAACTTCCAAACAAAAAACTAGAAGATATGATAGATACAAAAAACATACACGGTTGGCTACAAAGTAAAATACATTCTGCAGAAGGAAGAATGGCTATGTGGACTACTACTATATTAAATAGTGATGAACAATCTATTACAAAAATGGAGAAAATATATAGAGAGCAAGGTATAAAAGCAGCAAAAGAAGTAAAATCTAATCAAGCAATTGAAAATGCAAAAGAAATATACAATAGCATTAATGACTATATACTAGATGGTATGCCATGCGATAGGGTAAATGAAATTATTACATCTGAAGATAATTGTGTAGAGTACAGAAGAAGAATATGTGTCCACAAAGATATATGGAATAAAGAAAATGGAGATGTTAATATATTCTATAAATTAAGAAGCTTATGGATAAAAGCTTTTGTAAATGAAGTGAATAGTGATTTTGAATATACTGAAAATAGTGATGGAATTAGTATAATCAAGAGAAAGTAAATATAAAAATACAAATGACATGGAGGTATTACTATGAACGTAATCAATATCAATAAAATAGATACAAACAGAGAATTTTTAGTAGTTAATGAAAAGTTTAAAACATTATTTTTCAAATTTGAAGAAGGTAAAGGACTACCTAATCACTCACATAATGGATTTGCAACAATTCAAGTTTTAGGTGGTATTGTAGATATAGAATTTGAAAATGGAGAAAAATTTGAGCTTAAAGAGGGGGATTTATTACCATTCGATGCAAGAATTACGCATAATGTCATAGCTAGAGTTAGTAGTAAAGTGTTAGTTACTATATCACAACCACTAGATAAGTAGTAAAATAAATTAAGTGTAGATAAGTTTGTGAAAATACAAGATTATCTACACTTTTTATATTAGATATATTATAAAACAAAACTTTTTCTTAAAATCAACTCTGAATTTAAAAGAACAGTCTTTTTACATTTTCTTTCCTCAATAATTTGTTCAGACAACAATGAAATAGAAGTCTTACATAACTCAGGAATATCTATATGGAAAGTACTAAGAGGCGGAGAAACATACTTTGCGATATCAATATTATTTATACTGATAATGCTAACCCTTTGAGGTATAGAAATATTATTCTCATTAAGTGCCTGAAGTACACCAATAGCTATTGCATCAGATGCAACAAAGAATGCAGTTGGTAAATCTTCTTTTAAATCCTCAATAGCTTTTTTTGTTAATTCATATCCATTATCAACAGAGAATTTTGTACCTATAAATATATTTTTATCATTAAGTAGATTTAACTTTGACATATGGTCTCTAAATGAAATCTCTCTTATATCTTTTTCGTGTGTATTTGTATCGTGATTGAAATATGTACCACCGATAAAACCAATATTAGTATGGCCACTTTCTACAAAATATTCTATTGCTTTTTGAGTTATTCTAGGTGTATTAGGTTGTATAGAATCAAATAAATCTGGATTTGGGTTTGAATCTATAAAAACACCATTTTCAGTAATTTCATGTAGCTTTTTTATTTCTTTATTAGAAAAACCACCAACAGCAATAAAACCGCTTATATCATTTGGGATGTTATTAATACCATCTTGCTGTTTAACAACAACTAACTCCATATTCTTATCATTAGCATATTTCTCAAGTTGAAGACGCATTTCTTTGAAGTATACATCTTCTAGCTCCTCTGTATCAGTAATCCAAAATAGTAATGCAATTTTTTCTATAATAGTTTTTATATACTTTCTTTCGTATCCTAGTGAAAGAGCTGTATTTAAAATTTTTTTCTTAGTTTTAGGTGAGACTGATAAAGAGTTATCATTATTTAATAATCTTGAAACTGTAGATGTAGAAAAACCAGATTTTTCAGCAATTTCTTTTATAGTAACCATGATAACCTCCGTTAATTTTTTATTTATAACTATATTATAACTTTATTATGTATATTTAGTAAAGATATTTATAGTGAGTTTTAGTAAATTTATTTACTAAAATAATTGAAAATTAATAGGGTTTTATATAGAAATACCGAATTATATTATCTAAATAGCTGAAAAGTAGTAAGGATTATATAGCTATTCTAATGATTGTATATAAAATTTAGTAATTTTATAAAAAAAATTAGTAAATATATTTACAAAATATAATTACTTAATATATACTTATATTAGAAAACGATTTCAAATTAACTGGGGGGAATAAAATATGTTCAAAAGAATTTGTTCATTAATATTATGTGGAGCTTTAGTAGTAGGTATGACAGGATGTGGACCTACAACAGGTGATGATAACAAAACTTCATCAGGAAGTAAAAACAACTCAGAATATGACTTATTAGTTTGGGAAGACCAAAGTAAGTCTAAGGGAATAGAAGAAGCAGTTAAGAAGTTTGAAGAAGAAAAAGGTGTAAAAATAAAAGTAGTTGAAAAAACTTACGCAAATCAAATAGAAGATTTAAGATTAGATGGACCAGCAGGTTCTGGAGCGGATGTAATAACTATACCAGGAGATCAAATAGGAACAGCAGTTACATCTGGGCTATTAAAAGAGTTAGATGTAGATGAAAAAACAAAAGAAATATATACTGACTCAGCAATGGAGTCTCAAATAGTAGATGGAAAGGTTTATGGTCTTCCTAAGGCTGTTGAAACTCAAATACTATACTATAACAAAGATATAATATCAGAAGAAGAATTACCTAAAACTACTGATGAGTGGTTAGAGTATTCTAAGTCTGTAACAAAGGATGGAAAATACGGATTATTAGCATTATGGGATCAAATATACTATGCTCAAGGAGTTATGAGCGGTTTTGGTGGATACATATTTGGAAAAAATGATGACGGAAGCTTTAATGCAAAAGATTTAGGTCTTAATAATGAAGGTGCAGTAAAAGCAGGAGAATATATAGCAGAGTTTTATAATAGTGGAGTATTCCCTAAAGGAATAATAGGGGAACAAGGTATAAACACTTTAGATTCATTATTTACTGAAGGTAAAGCAGCTGCTGTAATATCAGGTCCTTGGAATATAGATCCTTATAAAGAAGCTGGAATAAACTATGGTGTTAAAGAATTACCTATATTACCAAATGGAGAACATATGGGTTCATTAATAGGTGTAAAAAGCTACAATGTAAGTTCATATAGTAAAAATCCAGAGTTAGCTGAAGAATTAGTTGAATTTTTAGCAAATGAAGAAAATTCAAAAGCTAGATATGAAATAACTCAAGAAGTTCCAGCAGTAAAAGCATTAGCTGAAGATGAGTCAGTAACAAGTAATGAAAGTGCAAAGGCAGTTGCAGATCAATCTCAATATGCTGATTTAACACCTGGCATAACAGAAATGAACTCTGTATGGGAGCCAATTGATTCAGCACTTCAAACAATAGCTACAGGTAAAGCAAAACCTAAGGATGCGTTAGATAATGCTGTTACTACTATTAAAAATACCATATCAGCGATCAAAAAATAATAGAGATTAATAAATTATATATTTTATTTTTACTTTTTAATAAATAAGGGGGGATATAAGACATGATAGGAGAACATACTAGCCAAGTACAATCTAAGTTCAATAATATAAAAAAATCTAAGCATGGAAAAAAAGCAATGTTATTGTCTTTAGTACCTGGACTAGGTCAGATATATAATAAGCAAATAGTAAAAGGATTAGTTTTCTTAGGCTTCTTCTTATCATTTATATTTGTATTTAAAGATTTATTTAATATGGGGTACTGGGGAATTTTTACCTTAGGTGAACAAGTACCAAGAGATAATTCAATATTCCTTTTAGCTGAAGGTTTAATTGCTATTATAGTAACAGCTTTTGGGTTATTATTTTACTATTTAAATTTAAAGGATGCTTATGCAAATGGGAAAAGAAGAGATGATGGATTTTCAGTATATTCAGTTAGAGAACAATATCAAATACTTTTAGAAGAAGGCTATCCATACTTTATAACAAGTCCAGCTTTTATACTTCTAGTATTTTCTGTAATATTCCCTATATTATTTAGTTTTGCTTTAGTATTTACAAATTATGATTTATACCACAGTCCACCAGCTAGCTTAGTTAGCTGGGTAGGGCTTGAAACATTAAAAGATATATTTACAGTAGAAATATGGAGAACAACATTCTTTGATGTATTAGGATGGACAGTAGTTTGGACTTTAGTTGCTTCAACTATTCAAATAGCAATAGGAATATTTTTAGCAGTTGTAGTTCATCAAAAAGGAATAAGATTTAAGAAGTTTTGGAGAACTATATTAGTATTACCTTGGGCAGTTCCTGGATTTGTAACAATACTTATATTTACAGGAATGTTCAATGATACATTTGGAGCTATGAATAATGTTATACTGCCTATGCTAGGATTAAGCGAAGTGCCTTGGTTAACAGATGCTAACTTTACAAGACTTGCTTTACTTATGGTACAAGGGTGGTTAGGATTCCCTTACATATTTATAGTAACAACGGGTGTACTTCAATCAATACCTGAAGAATTATATGAAGCAGCAACAATAGATGGAGCTACGGCTATACAAAAGTTTAAGAATATAACACTACCATTAGTTTTATATTCGATGGCTCCAATACTAATAACACAATATACATTCAACTTTAACAACTTTAATATTATATATCTATTTAACGCAGGGGGACCAGCTGTACCAAATTCTACAGCAGGCGGAACAGATATATTAGTATCTTGGATATATAAATTAACAATGCAATCTGGTCAATATGCACTAGCAGCAGCATTAACTCTTTTACTGTCTGTATTTGTTATAGGAATAGCTATATGGCAGTTTAGAAGAACAAAATCATTTAAGGAGGTAGTATAAGATGGATGCTTTAAGTAAAACACCAAAAACAAGTTCAAGACTTAGCTCAAAGAACAAGAGAAATTTAAATAAAGCGCTAACATATTTACTATTAATTGCAGTATGTGTAATAATTATCTACCCTCTTTTATGGACAATAGGAGCTAGTTTTAATCCAGGTAACAGTTTAGTAAGTACAAGTCTTATACCTGAAAATCCTACAACTGAGCATTATACACAGCTATTTGCAGGAGAAGGTAACTTACATTATAAACAATGGTATTTAAACTCATTAAAAATAAGTATATTTACAATGATATTCTCATTAATATCAGTATCATTTACTGCATATGCTTTTTCTAGATTTAGATTTAAAGGTAAGAAAAATGGTTTAATGTTATTTATGCTTTTACAAATGATACCACAGTTTTCAGCACTTACAGCAATTTTCGTTTTAGGACAGATGTTAGGTTTAATTAATAGTCATTGGCTTTTAATACTTATATACGTAGGAGGTCAAATTCCTATGAATGCCTACTTACTAAAAGGATATATGGATTCAATACCAATGGATTTAGATGAAAGTGCTAGAATAGATGGAGCTAGTAGAACAAGAATATTCTTCCAAATAATACTACCTCTATCAAGACCAATGTTAGCAGTTGTAGCAATGAATGGATTTACAGGACCACTTGGTGATTTTGCATTATCATCAGTTATATTAAGAGAACCAGAAGCGTACACTCTTCCAATAGGTCTATATAAATTAGTTAGTGATAAAATGGGAGCTAGTTATACAACATTTGCAGCAGGGGCAATATTAATTAGTATACCTATAGTAATAGCATTCTTATCATTACAAAAACACTTTGTATCGGGATTAGCAGCAGGTGGAACAAAAGGATAAACGGGGGATATAAATATGAATTATACGTATTATAAAGAAAAAAGATTACTACATGGTGGAGACTACAATCCAGATCAATGGTTAGATTATCCAGAAATTTTAGAAGACGATATGAGATTAATGAAATTGGCTAATGTAAATACAATGTCTGTAGGTATATTCGCATGGAGTGCTCTTGAACCAACTGAAGGTAACTATAATTTTGAATGGCTAGATAAAATTATAGATGATGTATATAAACAAGGTGGCAGGATTATACTTGCCACTCCAAGTGGAGCAAGACCAGCATGGATGTCTAAAAAATATCCAGAAGTATTAAGAACTAATGAAAGAAGAGAAAAAATGCATCATGGTGGAAGACATAATCACTGCTTTTCTTCACCAGTATATAGAGAAAAAACACAAGCAATGAATAGAGAATTGGCTAAAAGATATGGTAATCATCCAGCACTTATAATGTGGCATATATCAAATGAATTTAGTGGAGATTGTCATTGTGACTTATGCCAAGAAAACTTTAGAACATGGTTAAAAAATAAATACAAAACTATAGAAAATGTAAATAAAGCATGGTGGGGACCATTCTGGAGTCATTCATATTCAGATTGGTCAGAAATAGAGTCACCTTCATCTATTGGAGAAGGTGCAGTTCATGGTTTAAACTTAGATTGGAAAAGATTCGTAACTGATCAAACTATAGATTTTTATGAAAATGAAATAAAGCCATTAAGAGAGCTAACACCAGAAATAGCAATAACTACAAACTTTATGACAGATACAAATGACTTAATACCATTCCAAAGTCTTAATTATGAGAAGTTTTCAAAGCATGTAGATATATTAAGTTGGGACTGCTATCCTGCATGGCATAATGATTGGGAAGAAACTCAAGACTTAGCAGCAAAAGTAGGATTTATAAACGATTTATATCGCAGCTTAAAGCAACAACCATTCTTAATAATGGAATGTACTCCAAGTGGAGTTAACTGGCATAATGTAAATAAAGCAAAAAGACCTAAAATGCATAAACTTGCATCTATGCAACTTTTAGCACATGGTTCTGATAGTGTATTATACTTCCAATGGAGAAAATCTAGAGGTTCCTCTGAAAAATTCCATGGAGCAGTAGTTGACCATGATAATTCTTCTGAGAATAGAGTATTTAAAGAAGTATCAGAGGTAGGAAGTGCACTTAATAACTTACAAGATATAAAAGGAAGTATGAAAGAGTCAAAGGTAGCAATTATATACGATTGGGATAATGATTGGGCATTAAAAGATGCACAAGGATTTGGATTAGAATCAAAAAGATATCCTCAAACATTACAAGAACACTATAAATACTTCTGGAATAAAAATATATCTGTAGATGTAGTAACTCCAAGTGCAGACTTATCAAAATACAAATTAGTAGTTGCACCAATGATGTATCTTATGACTGAAGAAACTATGAAGAACTTCAAATCATATGTAAGTAATGGAGGGAACTTAGTAGGTTCTTACCTTAGTGGATTAGTTAATGAAAATGATTTAACTTATCTAGGAGGATGGCACAAAGACCTTAAAGAGATATATGGAATAAATGTTAAAGAATTAGATACTTTATATCCTAAGGATAAAAATAGTATTGAATATAATGATAAAGAATTTGAAGTAAAAGATTACTGTAGCATTATAGATTTATTAGGAGCAGAAGCTTTAGCTGAGTATAAAGATGATTTTTATAAAGAAACTCCAGCTATAACAACAAATGCTTTAGACAATGGTAAAGCTTATTTTATAGGAGCTAGAACCAATCAAGATTTCTTAAGTGAATTCTATGATAGTATAGTAAGTGATTTAGACCTTATAGAAACTAATGACTTTGAATCCCCACAAGGTGTTTCTATACAAATAAGGGAAAATGAAAATAACAAATACTATTTTGTAATGAACTTCACTGAAGAAAATCAAGATGTTATAATAAACAACTTATATGAAGACTTACTTACTAATGAGAAAGTTTTAGGTAGTAGAGTACTAAAACCTTATGAAGTATTAGTATTAAGAAAGTCTAAATAAAATTTGATGAATCCCTTTCTTAGAAGCTGTGTTTAAGTAGAAATACTTAGATACAGCTGTTTTTTTATTATATAGAAATTTTGATAGCCTAAACTCTGTGTAGAACTTGTGAATTAAAATTATATCAACTATATATAGGAAAATAAGCAGTGATAAAAACTTATAAAAATAAGTGTTCTCGGAAAGATCTGTTTTAGTGAGCAACATTTTAAGTGTACAATATTTTCAACCTGTATATCATGCAAAAATGTCTATACTTTAGGTATAGTAGTATCAGTAGTTGTATAAAATGTATATAATATATTTGTATATGAATATAAAAATATAGGAGGGATTAAATGTATTATTTTGAGCATTCATATTATCTGGGGATATTAATTATAATTGTAGGTTTTATTATGAGATACGGTACAGGGGAAAGACCTAATTCATTAGGATATAAGACATGGAGTTCTTGTAAGGATTCTACCAATTGGATTATTGCAAATAAATATGCAGGAAAATTAAGTATAATTTGTGGGATTATATATACTATAGTTTTCTATTGCATAGATCGATTTTTTACCTTTAAAAATGAGGTGGGTATATCGTTACTTGTATTTGTTGCGGTATTCGTTATTATTGTAATAGCAACAGAAATTTATTTGCACAAAGAAAAGGAAAAATTATTGTAAGCTTAAGAAGTTACATAGAAAGTGATTAACCATGATAATTTATATAATACTTTAAATGTGCTTTTAGAGTATTGTTATGTTTTAATCTTACTGAATAAATTTATATCTTTTTTTCTTAATTATAATTGCCTCTATAAAAATAAATCTACATGCTCACAGAATACTTGAAGTAATCAATCTATCATTTGAACTTATTTAATACAATGTATTTTACTTGAAATTTAAAGAGACCTTTTATAATTGGAAAATAATTGAATATTGTATATAATAACAGTACACAATTGTTATAAATTATATATGATAGATTGTCAATATAAGTGCAACACTTTATATTCATGTTGCATCAAATACCTCTGCAGGTGTCTTATATCCAAGACACTTGCGAG
>CABIVQ010000008.1 GCA_902362365.1 Clostridiaceae bacterium
AAGTGTCTTGGATATAGGACACCTGCAGAGGTATTTGATGCAACATGAATATAAAGTGTTGCACTTATATTGACAATCTATCATCATATATGTAAGAGTTTAGTGGATCTTTTTTTACTTTTTCGACGTATCTAATTGTATATATAATACAAATTACAACACCTGCAAGTAGCATAAATATTCTAAGAGGCATACCATTAGTAAAATCAATTCCAGCTGTATTAGAAGCTATTACAGTTGAAAATGGATTTACTGTAGATACCATGTTCCCAATAGAAGAACCTAAACATATATAGATATATCTTTATTAATTTACTGATAATTTTTTAATTTTATAGTATAATAATACTTATCTTAGTAAATAGTTAAATATTAGAATTTAAAGTTTCCTTATCAATGGAGGAAATAATATGAAACCATTAGTTATTGGAAATTTAGTCGTAAAAGTTCCTGTTATTCAAGGAGGTATGGGTATAGGTATATCCCGTTCATCTTTAGCTTCAGCAGTAAGTAACTCGGGTGGTATTGGAGTAATCTCTGGAGTAAATATAGGATATGATGAATATGATTTTGAAAATAATTCATTAGAAGCTAACTTAAGAGCTTTAAAAAAGCATATATCTATTGCAAAAGAAAAAACAAGTAATGGTATAATAGGTGTAAATCTTATGGTTGCAATGAACTTCTATGAGGAACATGTAAAAACAGCTATTAAATCCGGTTGTGATATTGTTATATCAGGTGCTGGATTACCATTGAAATTACCTAGATTGGTAAAAAATAGTAATACTAAAATCGCACCAATAGTATCTTCATCTAAAGGTGCTAATATCTTGCTTAAAATGTGGGATAAAAAAGATAATACAACAGCTGATCTAATAATTGTAGAAGGTCCAAAAGCTGGTGGGCATTTAGGATTTAGTAATGATGAATTAGAAAATATAAATTCTATTAATTACGATGATGAGTTTATAAAAATACTTCAAATCGCAAAAATTTATGGCGAAAAATATAATAAAGAAATTCCCGTTATAGCAGCTGGTGGTATATCTTCAAGTTCTGATGTTAAAAGATACATAGATATGGGCGCAAGCGGTGTTCAAGTAGGTACTAAATTTGTAACAACTTATGAATGTGATGCAGATGAAAGCTTTAAGAATGCATATATAAATGCAAAAGAAGAAGACATACAAATAGTAAAAAGTCCTGTTGGTCTTCCAGGAAGAGCAATAAAAAACAAGTTTATTGAACATATTTCATCTTCAAAATCTAAAATAACAAAGTGCTACAATTGCTTAGTTCCGTGTAATCCTAAAAATACACCTTATTGTATATCACAAGCATTAATAAATGCTGTAAAAGGAAATCTGGACGATGCATTACTATTCTGTGGAGCAGATGCATATAAAATAAATAAAATAAAATCAGTTAAAGAAGTTATGGAAGAGTTAACTTGTGAAATATAAATAATTTTAATTCATAAGTTGATAAAAATAAAAAGTTGCTTTGATATATATCAAAGCAACTTTTTATTTTCACTAATTAGTTTTAGTTTTTTAATTTTATTTATTCCTACTAGGTTTTTATGAACTGTTTTATTAAAGTAATTTAAAGCATTTTTAAAATCTTCAAATCTACTTTCATCAGATGATTCTCCACCCTTTTTATTTTAGATTTAATTGAAAATCTTCCTACAACCTCTGATTTCTTATGTCAAATCTATAACTTAAATTTTATAAATCACAATTTTGGTATATAATTTTACATAATATAAAAAAAGCCTCCTACTGGAAGCTTTCATATTTTTTCTCGAAGAATCTGCTAGCTTTACCTAGGGCTCTAGTTAAAACATCTAAATCTTCTCCATGGAAGTTTTCAAGAATAGTATCAATCATTTCCTTGTGAAATACACTATGAATATCAAAAACATTTTTCCCTTTTTCAGTAAGGCTTACTATTACTACTCTTCTATCTTCTTCTATTCTTTTTCTTTCAACATAACCCTTTTTTATAAGTCTATTTATTGCTGTAGTTAAAGTACCTACAGTTATTCTTAAATCATGAGCTATCTCACCCATAGTTCTATTACCTTCAGTTCCTATAGCATCTATAGTATGAATTTCTGTAATAGACAGGTCAGTAAACTCTGTACTTCTTAAAGCTTTTTCTTCAATATGTAAGATATCATTAAATAATTGTACCAATAATGTATTTAGTACCTCTTCAGTTGAATTTTTCATAGTATTAGGTCTCCATATTTTTATTTTAACTGTAATATTATAATAAATTTTTCGAATAAATTCAATTGGTACCAAGCTTTAATTTATAGTAAAATGAATTATAACCTGAGCTTTAATAGAAATTTCCAATCTCTCTAAACTTATTATACCTATTTTCTAATAAATAATTTATGTCTTGATTTATTAATTCTTCAAGATCTTTAGTAATGAATGCTTTTATATTATTAGAAGCCTCTATAGGGTTATTATGTGCTCCACCTTGTGGTTCTTTGATAATATCATCTATTATATTAAAGTTCTTTAAATCATCTGCAGTGATTTTCATAGCTAATGCAGCTTCTTTTGACCTACTTACATCTTTCCATAGTATTGATGCAAATCCTTCTGGTGATAAAATAGAGTAAACAGAATTCTCCATCATGTATATTTTATCGCCTACTGCTAGTGCTAAAGCACCACCACTTCCACCTTCACCAATAATTATTGAAATAATGGGTGTTTTTAAATTACTCATTTCAAATAAATTTTTTGCTATTGCCTGACCTTGACCTCTTTCTTCTGCACCTATTCCACAAAATGCTCCCGGAGTATCTACTAAACATACTATAGGTCTTTTAAATTTTTCAGCTTGTTTCATAAGTCTAAGAGCTTTTCTATATCCTTCCGGATGAACCATTCCAAAATTTGTTTCTATATTTTCCTTTGTATTTGTTCCTTTATTAATACCAATTACAGTTATATTAAAATTATCTATCCTAGCTATACCAGCAATTATTGCTTTATCATCTCTAAATGATCTATCTCCATGGAGTTCTACAAAATCATCAAATATATTTTCTATATAATATCTAGCATTAGGTCTGTCTTTATGTCTTGCTATATTTACTTTTTCCCATATTATATTTACATTATTTTGCATATTCCATCACCTCATGTAAGCTAAGTATCTTTGATAAATATCCTCTTAAGTCTTTTCTTTTTACTATAGAGTCTATTAGGCCTTTTTCTAATGCAAACTCAGCACTTTGAAAATCTTCTGGTAATTTTTCATTAATAGTATTTTCTATAACTCTTCTACCTGCGAATCCAATAATAGAATTAGGTTCACTAATAATAATATCTCCTAGCATTGCAAAACTTGCTGTTACTCCTCCAGTTGTTGGATTAGTAATTACACTTATATATAAAAGTCCTTCTTTATCATGTTTTGAAATTGCAGCTGATGTTTTTGCCATTTGCATTAATGAAAATATTCCTTCTTGCATTCTAGCTCCACCTGATGCTGTAAATATGATTAATGGTAATTTATTCTCTGTAGCATATTCTATAATTCTAGTTATTTTTTCACCTACTGCAGATCCCATACTTCCCATCATGAAATTGCTATCCATGATAGCTGTTGCAACTTTATTTGAATTTATACTTCCTACTCCTGTTATAACAGCTTCATTTAATTCAGATTTTTCTCTATTTATTTTTAACTTATCTTCATATCCATCAAAATCAAGTGGATTTTTAGATATAATGTCTTCAAATAAATAAGTAAAGCTATTTTCATCAAATATCTGTTCTACTCTTTCTTTCGAAGAAATTTTAAAATGAAAACCACAGTTTATACAAACATTGTGGTTTCTTTGTAAATCTTCTGTATAGATAATATTTTTACATTTATTACAGTTTATCCATTTTCCATCTGGTATATTAGGGATAGATTTATTATCTAAATATACCCTATTAACTGTAACATACTCTCTTTTTCTAAATAAATTTTTAAGCATTATTATTCACCAACTTCTCTTCTATAAATGATGTGTTATAATCTCCATTTATAAAATCCTTATGATCTAATATTTCATATTGAAAATCTATATTAGTAGTAACTCCACCTATGGCAAATTCAGCTAATGCTCTTTTCATTTTTATAATAGCATTTTCTCTATTATCTCCATAGGTAATCAGTTTCCCAATCATCGAATCATAATACGGTGGTATTTCATATCCACAAAATATTGCACTATCAACTCTAACACCCAAACCTGATGGTACATACAGTTCACTTACAACCCCAGGACATGGTCTAAAATTATTCTTAGGATCTTCAGCATTAATTCTGCATTCAATTGCATGACCAGATATATTTATATCTTCTTGGGTAAATTCAAGTTTTATACCTGATGCTATTTTTAACTGCTCTTTCACAATATCTATATTTGTAATCATTTCTGTTATAGGATGCTCAACTTGAATTCTTGTGTTCATTTCCATAAAATAAAACTCACCATTTTTATCTACTAAAAATTCAATTGTCCCTGCATTTTTATAGTTTACTGCCGTAGCTGCTCTTATAGCAACTTTACCCATTTCATTTCTTAATTTATCATCTAAAAATGATGATGGAGCTTCTTCTAAAACCTTTTGATTATTTCTTTGAAGAGAACACTCTCTTTCACCAAGATGAACAATATTTCCAAATTCATCTGCTAATATTTGAAATTCAATATGTCTAGGTTTTTCTATATACTTTTCAATATAAACTTTATCTTCACCAAAACAAGATTTTGATTCTAGTTTAGCGGCCTCATAATTATGTTTAAACTCACTAGGATCTCTTACAATTCTAATACCCTTACCACCACCTCCGGAAGCGGCTTTTATCATAACTGGGAATCCTATATTATTTGCAATTTCTAAAGCATCAGTATAAGAATTTATTTCTCCTTCATACCCTGGAACAACAGGTACATTTGCTTTTTTCATTATTTCTCTAGCTCTTGCCTTATCTCCCATTAATTCTATAATTTCATAACCTGGTCCGATAAATTTTATATTACACTCTTTACACATTTTAGCAAATTTAGGATTTTCTGATAAAAAACCAAACCCGGGATGTATACCTTCACATTGTGTTAAAACACAAGCGCTTAGGATATTGGCCATATTTAAATAACTATCCTTACTAGAAGGCCCTCCAACACAAATAGCTTCGTCTGCCATTTGTGTATGAAGAGCATATCTATCCGCTTCTGAGTAAATTGCAACAGTATTTATACCAAGTTCTCTACAAGCTCTAATTATTCTTACTGCAATTTCACCTCTATTTGCTATAAGTAATTTCTTTAACATAATACCACCTACCCAATAGCGAACATTATTTCACCTTCGCAAACTATTTGATTATCTACAGTAGCCTTTCCTTTCCCTACTCCAATGCTACCTCTTAATTTTATAATCTCTATTTCTAATTCTAATTTATCACCTGGCATTACTTGCTTTTTCCATCTAACTTTATCTGCCCCAACTAAAAATCCAATTTTGCCTTTAAAGTCTTCCATAGAAAGTATGCATATTGCTCCCATTTGAGCTAATGCTTCAAGAATTAATACTCCTGGCATTACTGGATACTCGGGAAAATGACCATTAAAAAAGTTTTCATTTATTGTAACATTTTTATATCCCTTTGCACTTTTACCTTCTATTACTTCTTCTACTCTATCTATCATTAAGAAAGGATACCTATGTGGTAATATTTCTTTTATCTCTTTAACAGTTAACATTTATATTCTCCTTACTTTGAATAATGGTTCACCATATTCTACCATTTCCCCATTTTTACCTAAAACGCTTATTACTTCACAATCAAATTCTGCACTTATTTCATTCATAAGTTTCATTGCTTCAACTATACATACAACTTCACCTTCTGATATTTTTTGTCCTACTTTAACAAATGGATCTGCATCTGGTGATGTTGCTTCATAATAAGTACCTACTATTGGAGACTTAATATAATCACAATCAATTTCTATATTATCATCCATACTATTATTTGTAGGTGAGTTTATATTAGTTGTATTTATATTATTTAAATTTGAATCTTGTAATTCTAATTTATCTAAGCTTTCTGTAACTGCTAATTTATTTAAACTATTAATATCTATAGCGTCGTTATTTGGATTTATATAGTTTCTTGTTATTGACTTATCCATTTTTATATAATTATTTTCATTTTTAATTTCAAAATAAGATAAATCTGAACTATTGATAAGTCCTATTAATTCTTTAATTTCATTAAAATCCATGATAACCTCCAATTATTCCCACTTTTTAAATAAAAGTGAGGCATTATGACCACCAAATCCTAAAGAGTTATTAATTGCGTACTTTAATTCAGATTTACGACCAGTATTAGGTACATAATCTAAATCTAACTCTTCGTCACTTTCTTTGTAACCTATAGTAGGCGGAATATATCCTTCCTCTAAAGCTTTAATACATACTATTGATTCTACAGCTCCTGCAGCTCCTAATAAGTGACCAGTCATAGATTTAGTTGATGATATAGGTATATTTTTAGCACTTTCTTTAAATACTTTTTTTATTGCTCTAGTTTCAAATAAATCATTGTATGGTGTTGATGTTCCATGAGCATTAATGTATGAAACTTGACTATAGTCAATATTACCTTCATTTATTGCATCAATCATTGCTCTTGAAGCACTTTCTCCTTTAGGATCTGGAGATGTTATATGATACGCATCACATGTAGATCCATAACCTACTATCTCACATAATATATTTGCATTTCTCTTTAAAGCATGATCTAAACTTTCCATAACTAATATCCCAGCACCTTCTCCCATTACAAATCCACTTCTTTCTTTATCGAATGGTATTGATGCTCTATTTGGATTATTATTAGAGTTTAAAGCTCTCATATTTGCAAATCCTGCTATAGCTATAGGTGTTATAGAAGATTCACATCCTCCAGTAATCATTACATCTGCATATCCATGTTTTATGTATCTAAATGCATCCCCTATATTATTTGTTCCTGTTGCGCAAGCAGTAACTGCAGATGTACATGTAGCTCTTGCTTCATATTTTATTGCTATATTTGCAGCTGCAGCGTTAATTATTGTCATTGGTATATACATTGGAGATATTCTTTTTGGTCCTCTATTGTATAAAGTACTGAATTCATTCTCATGAGTATGAAAACCGCCGATACCTGACCCCACCATTACTCCAAACTTACTTTTATCTAACTCATCTATATTAAGGCCTGCATGATTTACAGCTTCATCACTTGCAATAAGTGCATATTGCGTAAATTTATCAAGGCGCCTGCTTTCTTTTTTATCTAAATAATCTTCTATCTTTAAATCTTTAACTTCTCCAGCTATTTTTACATCTAGATTCTCTGTATCTATTGATTTTATAAAATCAATTCCTAGCTTTCCAGCTTTACTATTTGACCAAAATTCATCAACATTATTACCTATAGGAGTTACTGCACCTATACCTGTTATTACTACTCTTCTACTCATAATTACCTCCTACATTGCCATTCCGCCATCAACATGAATTACTTGGCCTGTTATATAATTTGATTTATCACTCCCTAAGAATACTGCTAAATTAGCTATATCTTCAACATTCCCTAGTCTTTTTAAAGGAACTTGTGATATTATATTTTTCTTTTGATCATCACTTAATACTTTAGTCATATCAGTATCTATAAAACCTGGTGCTATTGCATTTACATTTATATTTTTACTTCCTATTTCACGAGCTAAAGATTTTGTCATTCCTATTAAACCCGCTTTAGAAGCTGAGTAATTTACTTGACCAGCATTACCTATAACTCCTACAACAGAGGACATATTTATTATTTTGCCTTCTTTTTGTTTTACCATTATTGGAGAAATTGCTCTTAAGCAATTAAAAGCTCCTTTTAGATTTACTTCTATTACGTTATCGAAATCTTCTTCTTTCATTCTAATAATTAATGTATCTTTTGTTATTCCAGCATTATTAACTAGTATATCTATTTTTCCAAAAGTATTTTTAGCTTCTTTTATTAACTTTTCAGCTTCATCAAATTTGCTAATATCTGCTTTGATTATCAAAGTATTAGAACCTAATTTATCAAGCTCATTTTTTAATTCTAGAGCTTCTGATTCACTATTTCTATAATTTAAAACTATATTCGCACCTTCTTTTGCAAATTTTAGTGCTATAGATCTTCCTATTCCTCTAGACGCACCAGTTATTATTGCACATTTTCCCTTTAACATTGATTTACCTCCTAATTACTATTTAGGTATTTATTTTATATACTAGCAACTCTAGACTTTAAACTTTCTACAGTTTCATTTAATGATTTTATATCTTCCACATTGTATACAAAAACATCTTTGTTTATTTTTTTTACAAATCCACTTAATGTTTTACCTGGACCAACTTCAATAAATGTATCTACACCTTTGTCTATTAAATCTCTTATACTCTTTTCAAATAAAACAGAAGACATTATTTGTTTTCTTAATAACTCGTATACATCATCATCTTCTTCATATGGCTTACCTTTTACATTTGAATAAGTAACTTTATCAAAGTTATTTATATTTACTTTTTTTAATTCATCATAAAATTCATAACTTGCTTTTTCATACATAGAACTGTGAAAAGGTCCACTTACTTTAAGCGGTACAAGCATTCCTTTTAATTCTTTTGCTATTTTCATACTTGCTTTTATAGCTTTAGGCTCTCCAGAAATAACTACTTGACCTGGACAGTTATAATTTGCTCCTTCAACAAGGCCAAATTCATTTGCTCTTTTTATTAATTCTTCTACTTTATCATCACTTAATTTTAATACGGCGGCCATTGTTCCTTCGTCTGTACTTACTGCAGAGTCCATTATTTGTGCTCTTTTTTTAATTAATTTTATTCCATCTTCAAAAGATAATGCTCCTGAATGTACTAACGCTCCATATTCCCCTAAAGATAAGCCTAATGAATAATCAGCTTCTACTCCATTTATTTCTAAAGCTTTTAAGCACGCTAATGATGTTAATAAAATAGCGGGTTGACTATTCTTAGTTTTTGTAAGCTCATCTTGCTCACCATTAAATATTAAATCTTTTATTGGCATATTTAGTATTTCTTGACCTTTATCGAATACCTCTTTACATTCACAAATATTATCATATAATTCTTTTCCCATGCTTATATATTGTGAACCTTGGCCTGGAAAAAGAAAAGCTGTCTTTTTACTCATTATATCCTCCTAAGAGTTTCTTCGAACTCATAAACTAGTTCATTTATTATTTCTTTACAACTTTGTTTTTCTTTGACAAGACCTGCAATCTGACCTGCCATTACACTTCCATTTTCAACATCGCCATCTATGACTGCTTTTCTTAAAGCTCCTTTTCCTAAAGCTTCAATTTCACTACTATCTGCATTAGATTTTTCTAGTTTTATATATTCTCTAGTTAATTTATTTCTTAAAACTCTTACAGGATGTGAAGTTGATGTTCCTGTTATTTCTGAATCAATATCTCTTGCATTAAGTACTTTTTCTTTATAATTATCATGAACATTACATTCATCAGACACTAAAAATCTAGTTCCCATTTGTACTCCACAAGCTCCTAACATAAATGATGCTGCTATACCTCTTCCATCGCCTATGCCTCCCGCTGCTATAACAGGAATACTAACTGCATCTACAACTTGTGGCACTAAGCTCATAGTTGTCAATTGTCCTATATGACCTCCTGCTTCCATCCCTTCTACAATAATAGCATCTGCTCCGAACTTTTCCATTCGTTTTGCTATTGCTACAGAAGGGACAACAGGTATTACTTTTATATTATTTTTCTTCCAATCTTCCATATACTTTCCAGGGCTACCTGCACCAGTTGTAACCACTGATACTTTTTCTTCACATACCATCTTAGCAATTTCATCTACATTTTTAGCCATTAGCATTATATTCACACCAAAAGGTTTATTTGTAAGTGACTTAGCTTTTTTTATTTGAGCTCTAACATCCTCTGTTTCACCTACGCCACTTATTATTCCAAGACCTCCTGCTTCACTTACGCCTACTGCTAAGTCTGCATCTGAAATCCATGCCATTCCGCCCTGTATGATTGGATATTTAATATTAAGTATATCTGTTATCCTTGAATTTATCATAAATCCTCCTGTAACTTACTCTTATTATGAATTTACTTTTTCATTAGTCTTTTCTTCTATGTAATTAACAACATCTTGTATACTCTTCATATTTTCTGGTGATTCTATTTCAATTCCAAATTGTTCTTCTATTTCTATCACTAATTGGAATGTATCTAAGGAGTCTATTCCTAAAGATTCAAATGTACTTTCTAATTTTATTTCATCTCTTTCTATTGATAAGTTTTCTTCTATTATTCCTTGTAATTTTTCAAATATCATTTTGCTTTCCTCCAAATTTTCTTTTATATTTTGTATATTATTTACTTTTCTTGTTATCATGTTTGATTTGTATTAATATCTAGTTTTAAAATAATTATTTTTAATTTATCTTAGTTTTTTAATCTTAGTATCTTAGTTAATTATTAAATTTAAATTCCTTAAATTAATTTATTTTTTATTTTGACCAATTTATAAGAGTTGCACCATAAGTGAGACCTGCTCCAAATCCAACTAATATAATTTTTTGTCCTTTTTTCAACATTTTTTTCTCATCCATCTCACATAACGCAATGGGAATTGATGCTGCAGATGTATTTCCATATTCATCAATGTTTATGTAAAATTTATCTATAGGAACTTTTAATTTTTTAGCTGCATAATCAATTATTCTAATATTTGCTTGATGAGGTACTATATAATCAATATCATCTAAGCTTAAATTATTATCATCTAATATTTTATTTATAGAATTCACAATTGTAGAAGTGGCAAACTTAAATACTTCATTTCCATTCATTTTTAGCTTCGAATGTCTTATTGTTTTATTTTCTACAAAAGGACTGTCTATATCATTCCCTTCTATTGTTATACACTGCCATTTATCTCCTTCTGATTTAGAAAAAGAACTTACAATCCCTTTTTTATCACTTTTAGATATAATCGCAGCTCCTGCACCATCTCCAAATAATACACAGGTTGATCTATCTTCCCAATCAACTGATTTAGATAAATTTTCTGATCCAATAACAAGTGCATGTTTATAGTCATTACAAACCATAAGAGATTTTGCAACTTCTAAACCATAAATAAACCCTGAACATGCTGCACTTATATCAAAAGCTACTGCATTTTTTGCACCTATTAAATTTTGTACTATGCAAGCTGTAGATGGAGTAAACATATCTGGTGTACATGTAGCTAATACTATTAAGTCTACATCTAATGGTGATAAATTAGCATCTTGTATAGCTTTAATGCTAGCTTTCGAAGCCATATAAGAAGTATCTTCTCCAGTCGATATGTATCTACTTTTTATTCCTGTTCTTGAATGTATCCACTCATCATTTGTATCAATAAACTCACTTAATTGATCATTGGTGACTCTTTTAGAAGGTATGTAATTTCCGACACCTCCTATTATTACCTCGTTCATATTTTTACTCCTTGTGTTTTGATAGTATTATATTTTGAATTTCAAAATATATATTCAAAAAAATTTACTCATTAATTAACATATTGATTATCGTTAATTATCAGTTAATTATTTCGATAATCAAAATATATTATATTCAAAGATAAATGTCAACTCTTTTCATCGAAATATTTTTTTATTATGATTAATATATTTTTTATTAACTTATTTCTGTCATATAAATCTATCTACTTTTTTAATGATAAACAGCTTAAATTCAATATTTTTATTATCCTATATATATATTTACGGTAATTAAAAATAAAATTGCATTGCTTAATATATAAAAAAACTCTCTAAGCTAAATAAACTTAGAGAGTTTCTTATTATTTTTCTTTTCTTCTTCTATTATTTACAAACACCCCTGCCATAGCAGCTACACTCATTCCTACGTAACCTAATATAGTCGCATCTCCTGTTTGAGGATTTGATGGTTTGTTGCTATTTCCATTATTTCCACCTTGGTTTTCATTGTTACTTCCACCATCTCCGTTATTTCCGTCTTGGTCTTCATCGTCACTTCCACCATTATCTGGTTTACTATTTTCTAACTCTTCTTTTATTTCTTCTACTAAATTATTTAGTTCTTCTACAGTTAAATCTTTTACTTCTAATATAGCTACTAGAGCATTATTTTTAGCTTTTGGTGCGTATATCTTAACTATAGACTTACCACCTTCTTCTAATACTTCTACAGTATATCCAGAATTTATTGCACTTGTAAGTATATCTTTTACATATTCACTCTCAACTTCAACTTTTATAACTCCATTTACCATTGTACCTGCTAATATTCTACCTTGTTTAGTATAGCTAACAGTACCTAAAAATTTTATGAAGTTTCCAACAGATTCTTCTAATGAAGAATACTCATTTAATGTAGGTACATCTCCAAAGCATGGATAATCATCTCCACCTACAGCCATAAAGTCATTTGTAGCTACAGTGTATGTTTTATTCATATCTAATTCCTGTCCATTAATTGTTAAAGATATTATTCTATCTCCAACTGCTCTACTTGGATCTACAACAAACTTTATCCCAGCAACATGAGGGAATCCTCCTAAAGATTCTCCATAAGCTCTAACACCAAATTCAAGGACTTCTTTTATTTGAGCTCCTGTAAGCTGCTTAGTAACTATAAAGTTACCAAATGGAAGAACACTTACAACATCACCTTTTGTTATATCTCCTTTAGCTATACTAGCACGGATTCCGCCTCCATTTGTTATAGCAAGATCTGCATCAGTTTCATTTAACATAGCATCAGTTATTAAATTTCCTAAGTTTGTTTCTCCGTATCTTACACTATTTCTATCTCCATCAAGATCTATAGCATTAGTTCCTATAACTTCAGATAATACTTCTTCTTGTGCTGAATTTATTTCTTCTATTTTTTCAGCAACCTTTTCATCAGGAGTTATAGATAAAGCCTCTTCTTTTGTTATAAGACTTGCAGTAGCATTTACTACTTCATTTTTATCATTTAATTCTAACTCAACTTTACCTACATTTGATAAGTATTCACCTGTACTTACTAGTAAAGTATCTTTAACTTTTTCTCCATTTTCAAATGTAGTATGACTATGTCCATCTACATATACATCTATTCCATCAACAGCGTTTATAACATCATAAGCCGTAGGCTCACTACTTTCATCAGTTCCTATATGAGATAAGGCTACTATTACGTCTGCACCATTATCTTCTAGTTCTTTAACTTGTTCCTTAGCCGCTTCTATTGGATTAGTAAAATCTATTCCTTTAACATTGTTAGGATTTGTTTTATAAGCTGTTTCTTCTGTAGCTATACCAAAGAAACCAACTTTAACAGTTTTTCCATTAACTTGCATTTCTTTTATATTATTAGACTCAAATATAGATTTTCCATCTTTCTTTACGTTTGAAGCTAATAATTTAAGTTTATTCTCGCCACTTTTTAATGTTACGCTATTTTTGAATAACTCCATTAATCTTCCATAACCATAGTTAAAGTCATGATTACCTGGAACCATAAATTCATATCCTGCTTCATTTAATAAATCAACAGCATCTTGACCTTTACTTAAAGTAACAAATGGTAAACCATGTATAGTATCTCCTGCATCAACTAATATAGAGTTTTCTGTATTGTTCTTTATTGCTGCAACTGTATCTATACCTATTACTTTATCATCTGCTTTTAATCTACCATGTGTATCATTTGTATGTAATATAGTTATCTTATTAGATTCTTCTTTTTCACCTGATAAATCATAGTAGTATTTGTATAATCTATTACCAGCTGATTCTTTATTTGTATATATAGAAGGATAGCTTGATAAGTAGTTTACCCCATTTTCATGAGAAGTAAAGTATACTTTAGCATCAGTATCTATAGCTTTAAACTTCCAGTTATTATCAACACTTGGCTCTAATTTACCAGCATCTTCTATATATTTCTTTAATACATCTCTACTTTCATCAGTTGTAGTATATACACTTACTTGTCTACCATTCCATGGGAAGCTATCTCCACCAGCTCTATAATTGTTAGTAGTTATTAAGAACTCTTGATCTAAATCTATAGGTTTTCCATTGTAAGTTAAGTTGTATACTCTTGAAGAATCTGGATTTATTACTTTTCCAGTTTTATCATACTTAGGTTTTTGAGTTACATCTATTTCGTACTCTATTCCATCTATTACATCAAAGTTAAATGTTGGGAAATCCCTATTTATTAAATTTTGTTCTTCACTAGAGTTAGGATCTATCGTATTGAACATGTTAGCTGAAAACTCTAACCATTCTTTTACATCAGAACCATTCAGCTTTATAACTGCCATAGTATTATCATATTTATATAAGTTAGATAAGTCTCTTATAGCAAGTCCTCCAGCTTTTATATCAACATAGTTATCAGCACTACTTCCTGCTTTAAATGGAGCTGCTGCTGATAATATTGGAAGATCTGCATAAGGGGCTAAACTTGGATCATTATTTTCTATAAGTTCTTCAACGTATGCTTTTTGAGCATCAGAAACTATTTGTATAGATGGATCATCTGCTACAAGTGTAAAGAAACTATTTAAATCTTTTGTAACTTCTCCTGATTTTTCATTTACATATTTATCAGTAGCTTCATGATATTCCCTAACAACATCTTCAGTCTCCGCATCATTAGCTTTATTTGCTACACTTATATTGCTTATTTTAGAATTACTATCATTTATTGTGTATTTATCGTTACCGTTTTCATCTTTTGTAACTTCTATTTTAAGATCTACTACTCCTACTTCTTTACCATTATTTAATGGTTGAACATATTGAGTTATATCTCCATTTTCTTTTTCTACTTCATATTTAGCACTTCTATGTACATGTCCACCAACAACTACGTCTACATCTTCTAACATTGATATAGCGTATCCTGCATTTTCAGCACCTGTTGCGTATGTAGTCTCTTCACCATATCCAGTATGCCCAAGTACTACAACTATATCAGCACCATTTTCTTTCATTTCTTTTGCATATTTATCTACACTTTTAACCATATCATCTACAGTTACTTTTCCACCTAGTATAACTTTATCCCAGTTTAGTATTTGAGTTGGAACAACACCAGTTATACCTATTTTTAATTCTCTTTCTTTTCCATTTGAGTCTACTACTGTTTCATTTAAGATTTTATATGGATCAAAAACTAAATCTCCACTTTCAGCATCTTTAAGGTTTGCACAAACCATTCCCATACTTGTATTTGCATCTACTATTTGCTTTATATAATCCATTCCATAATTAACTTCGTGATTACCTATAGTAGTCATATCAAAACCTAATGATTCTAAAGCTTTATACACAGGGTATTTTTCTCCCGGTGCAACTGGTTGCTTTACTGCATATAAGTTTGCTAATGGTGTACCTTGTATTGTATCTCCATTATCGACTAATATTACATTATCAACGTTTTCTTTTTCTGATTTATTTGCTTTTTCTTTTTCTTCTTTTATAACTGTTGCTGCTTTAACTAAGCCAGAATTTTTTGTTGTTGATCCGGTATAGTAATCATAGTTCATTAAATTCGCATGTAAATCACTTATAGCCATTACTTTAAAATCTATAGTAGTATTATCACTTTTGTCTTGAATGTTTACTTTTTCTTCGTTATTAGATTTAGTGTTATTTACTACTTTATTAGATTCTTCACTTTCTTCGTTAGGTTCTACATTTTCATCATTAGACTCTTCATTAATTTTTTCTAATGCTTCTTTTGCTTCATATTGATCTGCATAGTTTTCCTCAGACTCATCAGATTGATCTGTTGAGTTTTCTTCAGACAATTCAAGGTTTACTGAATTTTCAACTTGTTCTGTTTTTTTTAAGTTTTCTAAAGCAAAAACTGGTTGTATATTTTGCCCAATTAATGCTGCTGCCATAGCAATTGCTGCTATTTTCTGTCCATTTCTTTTTACCATTATAAATTCTCCCCAAAATTTTTTATAATTTTAATTTAAACACATAAATATTTTACCAAATATTATTCTGTTTTTCTAACTAAATAATTCGTATTTTTTAACTAAGAAAAATTATATCATATTTAGTGCAATATAGTATACTATTTTCTGCATTTTTTTACATTTTTAGTTACTCATGTATTTCAATATCAGTTTTTAGATATTATTTAATTTTTTTATTAGATATAAAATAATATTTTTTATAATTATGTTATACTATTTAATTTAATATCAAAATACTTCTGACTAAAATCAAGCTTTATAATATTATATATATCATTCGTAAAAATCACTTTAATCATATACCCTACAGAATAAAAACATGCTCATTGTTAAAGTTTATTGAGTATGAAATAATAATCTCCTTATAATAAAAAAGATGATTCGTAGATTTAATCTACAAATCATCTTTTATAATTTAATTAATATTTTCTATTATTCAGCAACTGAAGTATACATAAAGTACTTATATCCAAGTGGTGAAGAATAGAATCCTTCTAACTTATCTGAAACTAACATTAAGTCAGTGTAGTAATAAAGTGGTATTAATGGCATTTCTTCACCTAATATTTTTTCTGCTTCATGCATTTTTGTATATCTTTCTTTATTATCAGTTGATGTTTTTATTTCACTTATTAATTTATCATAGTCTGTATTTGACCATTGAGAATCATTATTTCCACCATCTGTTACCCACATATCTAAGAATGATATTGGATCATTATAGTCAGCTAACCATCCATGACGAGCTACTTGATAATCACCTTTATTTCTTGTATCTATAAATACATTCCAGTCTTGAGATGATATAGTTACATTTATACCAAGATTTTCTTTCCACATATTTTGAATAGCTTCCATTATTGGTTCATGTCCTGGGTTACACATTAATTCTATCGTTGGAAGTCCTTTGCCATTTTCGTATCCAGCTTCTTTAAGAAGTTCTTTTGCTTTTTTTATATTTGATTCATAGTCTTTTTCGTCTGCACTATACCAAGCATCGGCATTACTATGGAATTCAGTACTTCCATCTTCATCAGTTAAACCTGTTGATACAAATGTATCTGCAGGTATTTGTCCTCCTTGAGCTACTTTATCAACTATATATTGTCTATCTAAAGCTAGAGCAAGTGCTTGTCTAACCTTTACATTATCTAAACCTTTTTCTTTAACATTTAAACATAAGAAATAAGTTCCTAATTGACTTTTTATTTCTAATCCATTATCTTTCATTGCTTCTATTTCATCATTTGGTAAATCATCACCAAATAATATTTCGCCATTCTTAAATGCTGATAATATTGTGTTATTATCTTCCATAAGCTCAAAATTGATTGTATCTGGTCCTAATTTTTCTACATCATAGTAATTTTCATTTTTAGTATATACCATTTTAGCTTGATGGTTCCATTCAGTTAAAACATATGGACCATTACCTATATAAGTTTGTGGATCAGTTGACCATGTATCAGGATTAGCATCTACTATATCTTGTCTTACAGGATATGTTGCTGGGAATGCACATATTTCTAAGAAGTATGCAGTAGGTGTTGCTAAAGTTACTTCAACTGTTTTATCATCAAGTGCTTTTATTCCTAATTCACTTGGATCTTTTTTCCCTTCCATTATTTCATTTGCATTTTCTACCATACCTATCATATAGTTGTAATCTGATGCTGTTTCTGGATTTACTAATCTTTGCCAAGAATATACGAAATCACTTGCTTTTACAGCTTCTCCATCTGACCATTTTGCATCATCACGAAGTGTAAAAGTATATACCTTTTTATCTTCACTTACTTCATATTTTACTGCTTGACCTTCAACTACTTTACTTTCAGAATTTAATTTCATTAAACCTTCGAAAGCATGATTTATTAATGTAGAACCATCTGAAGCCGTATTCTTCGCCGGATCTATTGATTCAGGCTCTGGTCCTACGCATACGTTAAGCTCGAATCCATCTGCAGAACCTCCTGTTGAATTGCCACCTGAACTACTACATCCAGATAGTACTGTTGATAGTGCTAAAGTTGAAGCTAGTATAACTGCAACTTTTTTCTTAAATTTTAGCATTTTCATACTATTATCCTCCCCCTAATTATTATCTATATAATACCCTTGGTAATATATACCTTAATTTTTATATTTTATCTAAGTTATGACATGCAACAAAATGTCCGTTGTCATACTCTTTTAATGTAGGTGCTACTTTACTACATTCACTTGTAGCATACGGACATCTAGTTCTAAAAGTACATCCACTAGGTGGATTTAATGGACTAGGTATATCCCCCTCTAAGACTATACGCTTTCTAGATCTACTCATCTTTGGATCTGCTATTGGTATTGCAGAAAGTAATGTTTGTGTATATGGGTGCATTGGATTTTTATATAATTCTTTACTTGTTGTTAACTCAACCAAATGTCCTAAATACATTACACCTATTCTATTACTTATATGCTTAACAACAGATAAATCATGTGCAATAAATAGATAAGTAAATCCTCTTTCAGCTTGTAAATCTTCTAACATATTTACAACTTGAGCTTGTATAGAAACATCTAAAGCAGAAATAGGCTCATCACAGACAATAAATTCTGGTTCAACTGCTAATGCTCTTGCAATTCCGATTCTTTGTCTTTGTCCCCCTGAGAACTCATGAGCAAAACGATTTGCATGCTCTTTATTTAAACCAACAGTTTCAAGCAAATTATATATTTTTTCTTGTCTTTCTTGTTTATTATTATATAATTTATGAATATCTAGTGGCTCACCAATAATATCACCAATTGTCATTCTTGGGTCTAAAGATGCGTATGGATCTTGAAATATTATTTGCATCTTTCTTCTATATGAAAGCATATCTACTTTAGTTATATCTTCACCCTTATATATAATCTTTCCTTCAGTAGGTTCATGAAGCCTTAATATCGTTCTTCCTAGAGTAGTTTTTCCACATCCACTTTCACCAACTAAACCTAAAGTTTCCCCCTTTTTTATATGTAATGAAACATCATCAACTGCTTTTACATAATTAGTTTTTAAGAATCCCTCTTTAACTGGGAAGTACTTTTTTAATCCTACTATCTCAATTAAATTGTCATTTTTCTTTTTATTTATCATAGAGCCTTTACCTCCCTTTCGAATTCTTCTTTTACTAATAACCAACAACTTGATTCATGGCCTTCACCAACAGAATAAACAGGTGGAACTTTTTCCATACATATATTCATACAATAATCACATCTTGGTGCAAAAGCACACCCTTTAGGTGGATTTATTAAATCTACTGGATTACCTTCAATAGGTATTAATCGTTCATGTTCGTCTGCATTTATCTTAGGTATAGATTTTAAAAGACCTAATGTATATGGATGTTTAGGATTATAGAATATATCATCAATACTTCCTCTTTCTATGATATTTCCTGCATACATGACTGCTACTTTATCACATATTTCTGATATAACACCTAAATCATGTGTAATAAAAATTATAGACATATTTATTTTTTCTTTTAGTTCTTTTAATAACTCTATTATTTGAGCTTGTATTGTAACGTCTAAAGCTGTTGTTGGTTCATCTGCTATTAGCAATTTTGGATTACAAGCAAGTGCCATAGCAATCATAACACGTTGTCTCATACCTCCAGAAAATTCATGAGGGTATTGCTTTAATCTTTTTTCAGGTTGGTTAATTCCAACTAATTCAAACAATTCTATTATTCTTTTTTCTCTTTGTTTCTTATCTAAATTTGTATGTTTTTTTAAACTCTCATCAATTTGACTTCCAACAGTAAAAACTGGATTTAAAGATGTCATAGGGTCTTGGAATATCATCCCTACTTCTTTCCCTCTTAATTTAAGCATTTCAGCTTCAGATAATTTAGTAATATCTTTATCTTCAAAATTAATACTACCGTTAAGTATTTTTCCCGGCTCAGGTATGATCCCCATTAAAGCATATGATGATACTGATTTACCACTTCCTGATTCACCGACGATCCCCATAGCCTCACCGTATTTTAAATCATATGAAACTTTGCGAACTGCTTTTACTTCTCCTGCATGTGTAAAGAAAGATACCTCTAAATCATTTACTTTTAATAATATATAATCCTTACTAACTCCCATAATTTTGTCCCCCTATCTCTTTAATCTTGGATCAAGTGCATCTCTTAACCCATCCCCAAATAAGTTAAATGCAAGTATAATAATACTTATAGCAACTGCTGGGAACATTAATCTATATGGATATGATGATATTCCAGATAATGCATCTGATGCTAAGGAACCTAAGCTTGCTAGTGGTTTACTTACACCAATTCCTAAGAAACTTAAAAAGGCTTCTGTAAATATTGCTGAAGGTATTTGTAACATTGTTGTTACAACTAATTGACCAACACAGTTTGGAAGTAAGTGCTTATATATTAATCGTTTATTGTTTGCACCTAATGCACGTGCTGCACTAATGTATTCCATCTCTTTTAATTGTAAAACTTGCCCTCTTACAATCCTTGCCATACCGACCCAATATAAAAGTCCATAAACTATAAACATAGCTATAATCCCTGGTCCTAGAGTCTGAAGAACTCCAAAGGATTTTCCAGAATCAAAGGCTTTTGTTAATGGTTCATGTAGCACTATTCTTAGTAATATAATAACTAACATATCAGGTAGTGAATAAATTATCTCAACTATCCTCATCATTACTGTATCGACCTTACCACCTGCAAGACCAGATATAGCTCCATAAATAGATCCTATAACTAAAACTATAGCCGCAGAGCCTATACCAATTAATAATGATATTCTAGCTCCAACCATAGTTCTTACTAATAAATCTCTACCTAACTTATCAGTTCCAAATGGATGCTCCATACAAGGGAATAAATTTTCATGCCCCCTAATTTGTTGATCATATGTATATGGGCTTAAGAATGGTCCTATAAATGCAAAACCTATAATTAATATAATTGTTACTAATGCAACCATAGCAATTTTATTTTCTTTTAATCTTCTCCATGCATCTTTCCAATAGCTTGTATTTTCCCCCATGGTTATTAAACTTTGTTGTACTTCTTTTGTAACTGGTTTGAAGTCATCTGGAGATAAATCAACTTCACAGTTAAATTTCGTACTATTATCTAAAATCATAAAAGTTGCCCCCCTTATTCATCTAACTTAATTCTTGGATCTACCAGTTTATATAAGATGTCACATACTAAGTTCATTAATATAATAAATGATGCTAAGAAAACAGTTGTTCCCATTATAAGGTTATAATCTCTTGCATCTATTGCTTTAATAAAATATCTTCCAAGCCCTGGAATATTAAATACTTTTTCTACAACAAAACCACCAGTTAATGTAAATGCTACTAATGGGCCTAAATACGTTATTACAGGTATAAGTGAGTTTTTTAATGCATGTTTAAATGTAACTATAAATTCTGACATTCCTTTTGCTCTTGCTGTTCTAATATAATCATGGCCTAATGAATCTAGCATACTTGATCTCATCAACCTTGTTATGTAACACATAGGATAAAATCCTAAAGTAAATACAGGTAATATATAACTAGATGTATCGCTTAAACCATAGGTAGGTAATAAATTTAATTCAATTGCAAATATTAACATAGATGCTGTTGCTATTACAAATGACGGAACAGCAATACCCAATGTTGAAACAACACGAATTACACTGTCCTCCCATTTCCCCCTTTTTAAAGCTGACAAACATCCTAGTGGTATTCCTAATAGTAGTGCAAAACCAATAGCCATTGCACCAATTTTTGCTGATATAGGGAAAGAATCTGCGATTATTTTTGTGACTGGTACATTTTTTTGAAGTTTATAACTTACACCTAAATCTCCTTGTAATAATTGTTGTAAGTATATTTTATACTGTACTAATACTGGTTTATCTAGTCCATACTTTTCATTTAAAGCTTGTTGTGCAATTTCATTTGTTTTTTCTGAAGCAAACGGACTTCCTGGTACTAGTTTCATTAAAAAGAACGTAATTGTAGCTGCTACAAATATTGTAAATATTGCCATCATAATACGTTTAAGAATATATTTAGCCGTGTCCATACGTAAATCCCCCTTTTACTAATCTCTAATTTAACTTTTTAAAACTCTTTTACTCTCCCTAAACCCATACATCATATTTTATATTCAGAATTTTCTAAATTTTTTAAAATATGATATTTCCATTTGAGTTATTTACATTTTAGTGTACATTGTAGTAAAAGTCAATAACCAAAAATTCTTACTTTTATTTAAGTTTTTATATTAAATATACGTAATATCATTAGAATTATTAGGTATATATCCGTTTAATTGCATATATTTAATTAAGAAATTGTTTTCAAGTTTATTTGTAAAAGCTGAATATTTTTTCTAAATTTTTTATATAATGCAATTATTATATAATATTTTATTAATTCATAGCTTTTCCATTTAATTTTAATTATTAATTAACTCAAATTTTGTCACATTTTCTGTAAATATAGCCCTAAATCCAATTTATAGAGCTGAGAATTCATGATCATGAGATTTATCAACTTCTTCTCGAACCTTATACATATTATTCTCCATATAAAAAAGGCCACAAAGGAATATTAAAGATCTAATCTTTGATAATTACCTTTATGGCTTTATGCTTTTATTATTTTATTTTAATTAAATAGTAGTACTATAAATATTTAAAAGTCAATAATTATATAAATTTATAATAGACTTAATATCTCACTTTTTAATTTAATAACTTGTTCCATTTTTTTATCATTATTATCAGTCTTGTTAACAACAAACTCTTTTTTTACGCTAGCTGGCTTTTGAGAAATAACATATATTCTATTAGATAACATGATTGCCTCATCTATATCATGAGTTATAAGAATAATAGTTGAATTAACCTTACTTTTTACTTCTAGTAACCACCTTTGCATTGATAGTTTTGTTATAGAGTCTAATGCGCCAAAAGGCTCATCTAAAAGCATAATATCATCAGAATTAATATAGGTCCTTAAAAAGTTTGCCCTTTGCTTCATACCACCTGATAATTCATTTGGATATTTATTTTCATATCCGCTTAGGCCAAATATTTCAAGATAAGGATTTACCATTCTTCTTGCTTCTTTTTTACTTTTTTTATTGAGTATTAATGGTAAAGCTACGTTATCTATTATCGTCTTATATGGTAGTAATAAATCCTTTTGATACATATAACTTATTTTACCATTAACATTAATATCTCCATTATCAATTTTGGTTAAATTGCATATCAAATTAAATAGCGTACTTTTTCCACATCCACTTGGACCTAAAATTGATACGAATTCTCCTTCATATACATCCATACTTATATTATCTAATATTTTTGTACCATCATAACTCTTGCTAACATTATTTATACTTATTTTTTTATTTTTATTCTGGTAAGAATTCATTTGTATAAGCATCTTTTGCTTCCATATCCTTATCTATTAAATTATATTCTCTTAAAAAGTCTGTATAATTATTCCATATACTATCTTTCATTTCTCCCCATCTATCAGCATCATCTTTATATTTTTTTGCTAAATATTCTTGACTCTTAATAGCTAAATCTTCTTCTATTTCAGGAGCATATTTAACCAGTATTTTAGCAGATTCTGTTGGGTTTTCTATTGCATACTCATATCCTTTTGTTGTCGCTTTTAAAAATTTCTTTACTAAGTCAGGATTTTGATTAAGAAACTTTTCATTTGATATTATAAGTGGTGTATAGTAATCTAATCTTTCATCTAAATCCTTAATTGGCATAAAGTTTAAATCTACACCTTTTCTTTTAGCTTCAATTCCATCCCATCCTTCAAATATCCAAGCAAAGTCAATATTTTTACTTGTAGCTGTCAAGAAATCATCTGTTCCCATATCAACTATTTTTAATTTACTTAAGTCTGCATTATTCTTTTCCATAACAGCTTTAAATATAGCGTCTTCTGATGGAGAGCCCCATCCACCATAAATTTTTCCCTCAAAATCTTTAACTGTATTAATATTCTTCTCCACTGGAGATGCAAATCCAGATGTATTATGCTGTATTATCGTAGCTACAGCTTTTATAGGTAGTGGGTCTTCACTTGTCTTTGCATAAGTTACTTCCTCTTGATAACTTATGCCAAAATCTGCCTTTCCTGTTGCAACTAAAGTCGCTGCATCTCCATCAGAAGGTTGTACTATTTCTACATCTAATCCTTCATCTTTGTAATATCCATTTTCTAATGCTACATATAATCCAGTATGATTAGTGTTTGGTGTCCAATCTAAAACCATAGTTACTTTTTCTAACTGATCTTTATTTGATGCAGATTCAGTATCTTTAGATGTACATCCTGTTAAACTTCCTAAAGTTAAAGTTCCTATCAGGGATAATATCCCCATTTTTTTTAATCTCATAATATCCTCCCTAATTTTTATGTCTTAATACAATCTTTTTTATTCCTTGAATTATTCCTACAAATATTAAACTACTAACTACAACAATTAATGTAGATGCAAATACTTTATCTAAAGCATATGCACTTTTTGATCTTACCATATAAACTCCAAGCCCTTGGCTTCCTCCTAGCCACTCAGCAACTGTGGCTGCCATTACAGCATAAGTAGATGATATCTTTAGACCAGAAAATAACTTATCCATTGACATTGGAAATTTAAGATGGATAAATGTATTTAACTTACCTGCATTCATAGTTTTAAATAAATTTAAATAGTCTTTATCTAGATTTTCCATACCATCTACAAAATTTATTAATATTGGAAAGAAACAAGTTAATGTTACCATTAATATTTTAGGTAATATCCCAAAACCAAACCAAATAATTAATAAAGGTGCTATTGTTATTGTAGGGATAGTTTGAGTCACAAGCATTATAGGATAGAAACACTTTTTAAATATAGGTATAAAGTCCATAAGTATTCCCATAACTAACGCTATAATAATAGATAATATAAAACCTAACAAAGCTTCATTTAACGTAAACACAGTGTGTAAATATAAATTTTCATAGTCTGTAAAGAATACGCCTAAAATATCTATAGGTGAAGGTAATATATATTGCGGAATATTAAAGCCTTCAACTACAAATTGCCAGATAATTAAAATTATTAAAAAAGTTACTACAGGATATAAGCTATTTTTTATTTTATCTATGATTCTTAAGTTTTTCATCTATTGTTATGCCCCCAGATTTTTCGTCAATTCTAGCAACAGTTATGACTCTTTCACATCCAAGGTTAAAAGGGATTCTATGTATTTTTTTTAATAAGTCAAATACTTCATCAAACTCCCCTTCTATTGTTGTACTCATTGCTGCCACTTCGTATTTTAGACCACTTTTGGCTATTTCTTCTATGCAAGCATCCACTACTTTATACATTTCATCTTCTCCTGCATAAGGCCTTAAAGGCATTACTGCTACATCTGCTATTACCATAATTCTACCTCCTATTTTTTGCATAATAAAAGTCTTACCTATATAGGTAAGACTATAAATTAACTATAAAAATAATTAACTAAATAATTAATAAATACTAATTACTATCTCCCTACGCTGGCATTATCCAAACAGGTTAAAGGGTCGAGATCTATATCTCCTCTCAGCCATTAGGCTCCCCTGATATATATTTTGTAATTTAATTATACTATACTTATTTATTTTTTTCAATTTATTTCTTTTATTTTCAACATTTTATAAGTATATCAATTAAATTTTTTTATTTATCAATTTTTTCTATCTATTAATAGTATAATATATATATGTATATATTATTTTGAACACTACAACTTGGAGGACAAAATGTTAAAAAGTATAAGAAATAAATTTGAAAATTATAAACCTTATATAAATGGATTTGAAAATATGAAAAGAGCTTCTATATTAGTTCCTATAGTTAAAATAGATGATTCTTACTATATACTATTTGAAGTAAGATCAAAAAATCTAAGAACTCAACCAAATGAAATATCATTTCCTGGAGGTAAAATCGAAAATGGTGAAAATCCTGTGGATGCAGCCATTAGAGAAACCTGTGAAGAATTAGGTACCAGCGAAGATAGCATCGAGATAATATCACAACTTGATTTGCTTATTACTCATATGAACCTAATAATACATCCTTATGTAGGTATATTAAATAATATAAATCATTTAGATATAAATAAAGATGAGGTTGATCATACATTCTTAGTTCCTATTACTCATTTAATAGAAAATAAACCAACATATTATAAAAACAAATTAGAAGTTATACCTGATGATAAATTTCCATATGATATTATACCAAATAAAGAAAATTATAAATTCCAAGAAAGTAGTTACCCTGTATTATTTTATGAATATAAAGATTACGTTATATGGGGACTTACTGCACGAATTCTTGAAAACTTCTTAAAAGTTCTGACAGAATAATTTATTTACAACAAAAATCCCACTATATAATAGTTTTTCTATTACATAGTGGGATTTTTGAATAGTTGGTTATAGGATTTATATTTAAATTTGAACGGACTTCTCTTCTAATCTTTCATATAAGTCTATAAACTCCTCTGATAATTGCTGAAAGTTCATTGCATTCATAATATGATCTTGAGCGTGTACTAGTATAACACTCATTTCAGTTTTATTTCCCTGTGCTTCATTTTGAATCAGTTCAGTCTGATATCTATGAGCTTTTTGTATAGCTTCTTTAGACCCTTTTATTAAACCTCTTACTTTTTCAATATTTCAAAAAGAAGTATAAATAAACTTAAATATAGTTTATTTATACTTCTTATATTAATTAATCATATCTGTTATATAGTCTTTAATATTTATATCTCTTTACCAATTAATGAGAAACCAGTTGCAGATGTTATTTCTACATTAATTAATTTTCCAATTAAATCTTCACTTTTTGCATCAAAATTTACTAACTTATTTTGTCTAGTTCTTCCCATAAATCTATTATCATCAGTTTTACTTTTTCCTTCAACTAATACTTCAACTGTTTTGCCTATATAGCTTTGATTTATTTCTCCAACTATTTCATTTACCTTACTTAATACTCTATTAAATCTTTCATGCTTAACATCTTCAGGTATTTGATTTTCCATTTCTGCAGCTGGAGTTCCTTTTCTCTTAGAATATATAAACGTAAATGCAGAATCGTATCTTACTTTTTCTACTACATCTATAGTATCTAATAAATCTTCTTCTGTTTCACCTGGGAATCCTATCATTAAATCTGTTGAAAATGCTATATCTGGAACTTCTTTCTTAGCTTTTTCGATTATCTCTAAGTATTGCTCCTTAGTATAGTGCCTATTCATAACTTTTAGTAATGAAGAACTTCCGCATTGTACTGGTAAGTGTAAGAATTCACATACCTTATCACAGTCTCTTATTGCATAAATTACTTCATCAGATATATCTTTTGGATGAGAAGTCATAAATCTTATTCTCTCTATTCCTTCTACATTATTTACTTCTCGTAAAAGTTCTGCAAATGTCATAGGATTATCTAATGTCTTTCCATAAGAATCAACATTTTGCCCTAATAAAGTAACTTCTTTTGTTCCGTTTGCAACTAACTCTTTTATTTCATTTAATATATCTTCTGGTGTTCTACTTCTCTCTCTACCTCTAGTGTATGGAACTATACAATATGTACAGAAGTTATTGCATCCATACATAATATTTACAAAAGCTTTTAACTCAAATTTTCTATTACTCTTAAGACCTTCTACTACTTCTCCATCTACATCCCATACATCAACTAATATATTTTCAGATTCTATTGATTTAGTTAATAACTCTGGGAACTTATATAGATTGTGAGTTCCAAAAACTAAGTCTACGTGCTTGTATTTAGATTTTATTTCTTTAACTACATGTGGTTGTTGCATCATACATCCGCATACAGCAATTTTTAAATCAGGATTTTTTCTTTTAGCTAGTTTTAAATGACCTAAATTCCCAAATACTTTAAGTTCAGCATTTTCTCTTACTGCACATGTATTATATATTATTAAATCACATTCATCTACCATCATGCCTTGCTCATATCCCATGCTGTCTAACATAGCACAAAGCTTTTCTGAGTCATGTTCATTCATTTGACATCCAAAAGTTTGAATTATATATTTAGGCTTTACTTGATGTATAGCGTAGTATCTAGAATTTTGTTCTGCTATTGCTTCTATAAATCTATCTTGTTCCTCTATTTTTTCCATAGGAACTTGTACTTGTTTTCTCTTTGACAAAGTTGATTCCTCCTATCAGTATTTCTATTTTACTAAACATAGAAATAATTATATCAAATTAAAATAAATTTTAAAAGATATTAGTTACATAATATACCTATATAATATTTTATAAGTATCTTTTTACTGAATTCTTATTAAAAGAATTGGAAACAATATTTAAATAATACCTTTATAGAAATAAAAGGAGAATAAATATGTTAGTAGTTTTAATTAGAAGTATTATATTATATATTGCGGTATTAATATCCCTAAGGGTTATGGGAAAAGGTGAAATGGCAGAAATGAATTCCTATGATTTAGTTATAACATTACTAATTGCAGATGTAGTTTCTATGCCTATGGAAAATAATAATATCCCTATGATTAATGGAATAGCTAGTTTAACTGGTTTAGTTTTAATGCAAACAATTATATCTTATCTTTCTTTAAAAAGCAGAAAATTTAATTCTTTTTTATGCGGTAAACCTTCTATTTTAATTAATAAAGGAAAGATTGATCAAAAAGAATTAAAAAAAGAAAGAATAAGTATAGATGAACTCTTAGAACAACTTCGAGTTCAAGGTTTTTTTAATTTGAAAGAAGTACAGTATGCAATCTTAGAAACTGACGGAAATTTAAGTGTAGTTCCTTCTGGGAGTCACAGTGATTCTCCTTCAGTTACTTTTAAACATCTACCTATTTCTTTAATCATTGATGGTAGAATAATACATAGAAGTTTAAAATCAATTAATAAAAATGAAGATTGGTTATTAGAAATTATAAAATCTAATCAAATTAATAATTTTAAGGATGTACTTATTTGTATCTTAGATGAATGTGATGAAATATTTATTCAAAAGAAGAAAATTTGACAATATGGGGTGATTAACTTATGAAGTCTGTAGTTGGTGTAATAGTATGGACTATTTTATTTGTACTATTAGGTATATATATAAATGATGAAGTCTATGAATTTACAGATAAGTATACATCTAACATAAACGTAATTGAACAGCATATAGAAAATGGTAATTGGAGTGAAGCTTCTAAAGAACTTGATTATTATTCAAAAGGATATTATAAGGAAAAAGAAATATGGTATAAAATATTAGATCATACTTATTTTGATGATATATGTTTATACATTAATATTTTAAATAAATCAATTCTTACAGAAAATAAAACCCAATCTTTCATTGAGATAGAAAGAATAAAAATGACCTTTGACAATATTCTTGAAAGCGGAAAATTTGATATTAATCATATTTTCTAATCTTTTAATTTACTATAATATGGATACTTTATCATACAATAAAGTAATTAACTTAAATTAAATAGTAACAAAAATAGCTAAGGGTTTTAAATTTACTACTTAGCTATTTTTGTTACTAAATATTTATTTACTTATTCTACTATTTCAGTTATTATATTTTTATTTAACTTCATCGCATTTATTTTTAAAGGCAATGTAAATAAATTTATAAATCCTTCAGCATCCTTATGATCATAAAGTTCGCTGTTTCCAAAAGAAGATATTCCTTGATCATAAAGTGGTGAATCTGCAAATATCCCAGCAGGTTTAATATTTCCTTTATAGAGTCTTAATTTTACACTTCCATTTACATTTTTCTGAGTAGTATCTATAAAAGCATCAATTGCTTCTCTTAACTTGCTATACCATAGTCCATTATATATAAGCTCTCCATACTTATAGGAAACAACTTGTTTGTAATGTAATGTTTCTTTGTCTAATGTAGCACTTTCTAATACATTATGTGCTTCATATAGAATAGTTCCTCCTGGTGTTTCATATATCCCTCTAGACTTCATTCCTACAAGTCTATTTTCTAATATATCAACTACTCCTATTCCATGCTTAGAACCTAATTGGTCTAAAGTATAGACTAAACCAACTGGATCAAGCTCTTTTCCATTTACTTTCTTAGGTATACCTTGCTCAAAATATATTTCTACATACTCAGCTACATCACATCCATCTTCAGGATCTACTGTCTTTTTGTAAATATCTTTACTATGCTCATTTGCTAAGTCTTCAATATTTCCACCCTCAGTTGATACATGCCATAAATTATCATCTACTGAGTATATTTTTTCTTTAGTTGCTACAACAGGAACATTATGCTTTGCTGCATAATCTAATGCATCTTCTCTTGATTTTATATCCCATATTCTCCATGGAGCAATAACCTTTATTGTTGGGTCTAATGCTGCTATAGTTGCTTCAAATCTCACTTGATCATTTCCTTTTCCAGTACATCCATGACAAATATACTTTGCACCTTCCATTTGAGCTACTTCAACTAACTTTTTTGCTATTATTGGTCTAGCTAAAGAAGTCCCTAGTAAATACTTTCCTTCATACTTGGCTTCAGCTTTTATTGCTTGGTATATTGTTGTTGTAACGAACTCTTCTCTTAAGTCCTCTACATACGCTTTAATTGCTCCACTTTTAATTGCTTTTTCATGTATCCCATCCATTTTATCATCTTGACCAACATCCCCACAAACTGCAATTACATCTATATCATAATTTTCTTTTAACCAAGGAATTATTATTGATGTATCTAATCCTCCTGAATATGCTAATACCACTTTTTCTTTCATATTTGTTTCCCCCTGTATATATATTTTTTGTAATAAATTAAAAGCCCCTTAGTCAAAATACTAAGAGGCGAAGTTTCGCGGTACCACTCTTATTGATAGTTTACTTATTAAAAATTAATATCTTTATATTTAAATATAAAAAACGCCTCTTGGAAAACCAAGAGACGAATTAATATCCGCGTTACCACTCTAATTAATAAGATAAACTTATCCACTCTTTCTCTTAAGGCGAGACATGCCGACTATTTTACTATTTTCAAATAATCTTCTCCAAAGCTCTCTTCACTTAAATCTTTTTATTAGGCTTCCACCATCCCTAACTCTCTATAAAATCCATCTAAGCTACTTTCTTTTTCATAGAATTTAGTATATTTAATTAAGTATATTTTATGAATTAATAATAATTTATCATTAATAATATTTCAACTCTATAAATAATTTTATATATTAATATTTAACTTTATATAAAAATAATCCTTTAGATGGTGCAGTATCTGAGGCTTCTGCCCTATTTTTAACTTCTAACATAGCCTTTATATCCTCTGGAGTCTTTTTTCTAAGACCTACATCAACTAACGCTCCTGCAATAATTCTTACCATATTATATAAAAATCCATTACCTTCAATATAAATTTCTATTAAATTTTTATTTTCTTGTATTTCTATTGAATAGATTTCTCTTACATTGCTTTTCTTTTTCGATTTAGAAGAAGCAAAACTTGTAAAGTCATGTTCTCCTATTAAAAATTTACTTCCTTCTCTCATAAGCTCTATATCAAGTTTCTTTTCAACATGATAAGAATATTTTCTATTAAAAGTATTGTGGAATTTATTATTGTCTATTCGATATAGATAAACCTTAGATTTTGCATTATATCTAGAATGGAATCTTTCTCCAACTTCTTCAATGTTCCTAATAACAATATCTTCAGGTAAATACTCATATAAGTATTTTTGCATTTTTTCTATAGAATCAGTACTCTTTGTTTTAAAGTTTACAACTTGTCCATAAGAATGTACTCCCATATCAGTTCTACCAGAACCTATTATTTCTATATCTTCATTTGCCATTTTAGAAAGAACTGCTTCAATCTTACCTTGTATCGTCATATCATTATCTTTAAGCCTTTGGAATCCTTTATATCGAGATCCATCATATTCTACTGTCATTTTTATATTTCTCATTTTTATCCTCTTTCTTCAATTTATAAAAAACTAAATAGATTCAAGTATTTTATTTTTTAAAGTAAATGTAATAGTAGTGCCGACATCTTTTTCACTTTCTATTTTCATTTTACCACCATGAAGTTTCACTATCTCGTTACTAATAGCAAGTCCTAAACCACTACCTGATTTATTAATATCTTCTTGGAAAAATTTATCTAACACTTTTTCTAAATTTTCTTTTTTAATCCCTGAACCAGTATCCTTAACCTTAATTGTTGTAAATTCTTCGTCTTGAGATACTATAACATCTATTTCTCCTTCAGGCGGAGTAAATTTAATTGCATTTTGTATTAAATTAATTAATACTTGTCGTAGTCTATTTTTATCACCTTGAATTGGGTTTAAATCTGCAACTTCAAATTTTGATAATAATTTTATATTATTTTCAATAGCTTTTACTTTTAGTTGATTAACAACTCCCTTTGCTAAGGCTTCTACATCTACTATGTCCACTTGAAGTCTTATTCTATCCGAAGATAATCTAGAGAAGTCTAACAATTCTTCAACTAATTTTATTAATCTTTCAGTCTCATCTTGAATAATTCCAAGACCTAAGTCTAGTTCATCTCTAGTTATATTTTCATATCCTAAAGTTTCACTCCAACCTTTTATTGAAGTTAAAGGCGTTCTTAGTTCGTGAGATATAGAAGATATAAACTCTTCTTTTAATCTTCTAGTTTTATCTATTTCAGTAGCCATATGCTCAAATGTTTGAGCCAGGTCTCCAATTTCATCATTCCTTATTTTCTTGTTCTTTAATTTAATATTGTAATTTCCATGAGCTAATTCATTAGCAAATTCTTTTAATTCTCTTAGTGGTTGTATTAATGTTTCTGCAAATCTTAAACTTATAGATATTGTAATTAACAAAATAAATACGCCAGCAAGTATAAGTCCAAGTACCAATTTAAAAATAGTTTTATCAATAGCATTTAAAGTAACTGTATATCTTACAACACCTTCTATTACGTTATTAACTTTTAATGGTACAGATATACTCATTAAATGTTCATTTGTATCTGTAATCCTATATGTATATGGTGTTAGATTACTTGAATCACGCAGTGCATTATCTACATCTTCATAATCAACTTTTTCATTAGTTCTAAATCCATATTGGTCTATGATTAAGTTCTTATCTTTGTCTATTATTTGTACAGCATATTTTGAGTTAGCTCTCAATTTTTCCTTTTCAATAATATTATTAACCTTATATTCAAAGCTTGAAGACTCATTGCCTATAGTTGTATATGTATCTTTTGTATATGCAGCATGATTAGCCAAAGATTGTTTTACAGAATCATAGTAATAGTTTTGAATATAAAATATAAATAACCCTTCAAATAAGGCAATTGTTATGATAATTATTGTAAAATAATATTTAATTATCCTTCTTCTTAACCCTTCGAAATGTAACACTACTAGTCTTCCTTTCTAAAACTATATCCATACCCCCATACTGTTTGTATATATTTAGGTTTAGATGGATCATCTTCTATTTTATTTCTTATCCTTCTAATATTTACGTCAACAATTTTAAAGTCATATAAATAATTACTTCCCCAAACCTCTTTTAATATTTGATCTCTACTTAATGATTGGCTACCATTTGTCATTAAGTATTTTACAATTGAAAATTCTGTCGGAGTAAGCTCAATCTCTTCATTATTTTTAAATAATTTTCTCTTATCAATATCAAGAACAAATGGGTGTGATACTATTTCATTTGTTTTAGTTTTATTTTCATCTTTTTTTATTCTTCTAAGCAATGCTGATACTCTCACTAATAATTCCTTTATACTAAAAGGCTTTACCATATAGTCGTCAGCTCCAGAAATAAAACCTTCTATCTTATCTTCTTCTTGTGATTTAGCAGTAAGCATTATAACTCCTACTTGATCAAAGTTTTGTCTTATAAACTTACAAATTTCTATACCACTCATATCTGGTAACATGACATCTAAAAGTGCTATTGATATGTCATCTTCTTTAGATAATTTTTCTATAGCTTCACTTCCTGAACCAGCTTCAATAACTTCATAACCTTCTCTTTTTAGATTTATGCTAACAAAACTTCTAATTCCTATTTCATCTTCTAATACTAATATTTTTTCCTTCATAAATATCCTCCCATATATTATTCATATATTAAAGAAAAGTAATCCTTTAATGCTTCTTTTGTAATATCTAATCTTTCTAATTCCTCTGTATCGTCAATACTTAGTGAAAAATTATATTTTTCTGTTTCTTTAAGAAGAATTGATGCTTGATTTACTAAGTTTATATTTTTATTTTCATCAACTATATTTCTACTTGATGCCGTTATTGTAAATAAAGATTTTGATTTATTTCCTGTAGCATCATTGTAGCAGAACTTGAATAAAACATTATCAAGGTTTTGCTCCTGTTCTATATAAATTTTGTTTGCTAAATTATTTGGTATAAGGAATTTATAATTATAATCGTAATTATAGTAAATTTGAATAGTAAATAATAATCCTGAATTATCATCAGTTTTACCATTCCATCTATACCAACTAATATTCGCAGATGACTTTGATGTATAAGTATTTTCATTTAAACTTCCATTTAATATAGGAATATCTATTACCTTATCTTTGTTAATATCTTCTATAGGAATATAATAAGATTTCATAAGGTTCTTGTCATCATCTTTGAAAGCTTTCTTAATAGATCCATTTTCAAGATAAATCATTTGTGTAAAATAACTACTATCTTTGATCATAGGAATATCAAGAACTACACCTCTTGTTGTTGCTCCTTTGACTTGGCTTGCTAAATTTCCAAATGTTATATATAAATCACTTATATTTTTTACATTCTCAAATTTAACATAATCTATTAACTTCATTTTATTATCAAAATTAAGTATACTTACATACATTTCACTATTTTTATAATCATAGTTTACCATTAGAATATCTAAGATGTGATCATCATTAATATAACCAATCTTAATCTTCATATCACTTAGATATCCTCTATTTTTAATCCATGTAGGTTCCGAATTATATACTTCTTGTACTTCTTCATCTATATACTTATATAAATATAATCTAGTTTTTGTCTTTTCTTTAATTGCTAACACAATTTCTTTATTTCCATCATTATCTAAATCATAGAAATTAGCATACTCAATAGATTCTCCTACTTTTAAAAGATTCACTTTCTCTTCATAAGTCCCATCATATTTCTGACTAAAAATCATAAACCCAACTTCATTTTCATTAGTGTTAAGATTTTTCTTTTTTTCGAAAGCAACTACTTCATTTATATCATCATTGTTTAAATCTACTTTGTTTATTTCTCCTACATCCTGAGAATTAGAAGGTAATGATAATGATGCAGGCTTAACTAACATCTTATTTATACTATCATATAGTTCTTTATTTTCTTCATTGTAAATTGGCTTTTTATCTATCAAACTTTCCGGTGATTCACTGCTGGAGACACAACCAGTCATTAAGAGCATAAGCGCCCCTAATAAAGCAGTGCTTTTAAATAACTTCATTCAGCTCCTCCTAATCTGAAACTTTCTTACAGTAATTCTTGAAATTTTCTATTCTATCACATTCCTCTTTAATTTTAGACTCATTTAATTCACCTCTTCCAAGTCTATCACATTTTGATAAAAGTGCAACTTCTTCATAATCGCATTCTTTTAACATATTTGATGGATCAAAGAATGGTAAGTTTTTATCAAAAAATAATGGTTGCATATGATATCTTACTAATTTACTTACTTTTACTTTAAAATCTTCATCTTTGCCTAATTTATCAAGTATATCATAGGCAATTTTTTCTCCTTCAACATCATGATTATATGATGTTAACCTTCCTTTTCTTAACTTTGTTGTTGTTAATTTACCCATATCATGTAAAAGTGCTGCCCACATAAAAACTTCTTTGTTTTTAGAATGGTTTTTATTTTTTGCTGCTTCATCAACAACTAAAAGCACATGATTTAAAACATTTCCTTCAGGATGATACTTTCTATTCTGATCTATCTCTGATAACTTCTTTATTAAATCAAAGGGCTGTTCGTCTAATTTTCCTTCTTTTATTAACCTTATAATTTCTTTTGATGGAATCTTAATTTCAAGTAAAATTTCATTAATTTTATAGTAATTGTCTATTGATGTCATATAATTCACCCTTTCCTTATATTATCATAAAATTTACTTAATGTATTCTTTTAAATAAAAAATAAAAGCTTAGCATTTTAACTAAGCTCTTATTTATATTTTAACACTATATAAATCATTTATTTATTTTTTTCTTTTATAAATAAAATAAATTTATAAGTATCAATAATTTTCTATTTTTTAGGGAAATTTTCTTTAGACCAAACTATATTTTCAACTCTTCTATCATCTGTTTTTATTTCTTCAACTACCTCGATTTCCTGTACTTTATTTAAATTATCATTCTCTACTCCTCTAAAACTCCCTAAATCATTTTGATCTTCTATATCTTCTAATATTTCTTCGCTTTCTTCTATTACATTCTGTTTAACTTCTAATGAATCTTCTTTATCGAATTTATCTGATTTTTTTGTTCTTCTTTTATGACTGTGATTATTTGAATGTGATTTTTTATGATTCTTTGTATTTTTGTTTTCTGTTCCAGTATTATCTACTTTGTTTTCAACTTTATTTTCTATTATGTTATCTACTTCATTGTCTATTGATTCATTTTTAGGATGAGTTTTTTTTGTATTTTTAGAATGAGCTTTTTTAGAGTGATTTTCTTTAGAATCAGTTTGTTTGCTATTAGTTTTTTTGTTTAAAGATGATTTTTTATTTTTAGACCCTTTTGTACTTTCTGATACTTCAGTTGTATCATCTTCTTTTTTGATTTTGCTTTTTTTTGCAGGTTTCTTTTTACCACCTAGGCCTAAATTAAACGGTCTATTTTTCTTTGCCCTAGGCTTAGCTTCTTCTAAACCAAATTCTTGTTTTTTATCATCTGGTACTAAATCATTTAATATTACTTCATTAAAATCTTCTTCGTAATTAGATTTGCTATCTACATTTTTATCTACTTGGTTAGAGTGTTTTTTTCTACTACTTCTTTTATGATTATTATTTTTCATTCTAAGCAATTAATACACCCCCTTGAAATACTCTTTATAACATTTATATTCTTACAAGGGGGAAATTATCTTTATTATTTTTAATTAATCATTTTTTCTTGGTGGTCTTGGCCCAGGATATTGATATAAGTTAGTTTTTAACATCCCATTATATAGCTTTCTTTTTCTTTCAGCATCCTTACCAAATTCTTTTTCAAAATCTTCAAAAGATGTTATTAAGTAATAAGACCAATTTTTTAATTTTCTAAAAGTGTATCCAAGTTCTTTATAAAGCATTTTTACACTATCAGCATCTTCTAACCTTTCTCCATAAGGTGGATTCGTTATTATGAATCCATATTCTTCCTCACTTTTAAAATCTACTGCATTCGCTACATTAAATTCTATATAATCTTCTACTCCTGCAAGTTCTGCATTTTCACGCGCTATATTTATAGCTTCTTCATCTATATCATAACCATATATCTTAAATTGTGTACTTTCATCAATCTTATCATAAGCTTCTTTTCTTATATCCCACCATATTTTTTTATCCATAGTTCTCCATTTTTCAGAGATAAACTCACGGTTAAGACCTGGTGCCATATTTATTCCCATCATAGCTGCTTCTATTAATAAAGTACCAGAACCACACATAGGATCTACTAAAGTTCTACCTGGTCTCCATGGAGTAAGATACATTATAGCTGCTGCTAAAGTTTCTCTTATTGGAGCTTTATTAGCTTTTTCTCTATATCCTCTTTTGTGAAGGGCATCTCCTGTTGTATCTATAGACAACACTACCTTATCTTTGTGTATAAATACATAAATAGGATATTTTTCTTTATCTTCTTTTAATAATCCGTCTTCTAAATAGCTTTTCTTTAAACTTTCAACTATAGCTTTTTTTACAATTGATTGTATATGCGGGGTTGAGTGTAGCTTTGACTTTATTGATGACGCCTTTGCTATTGGAAACTGTGCTCCATAAGGAATATATTTTGCCCAGTTTATTCTTTTTGTTCCTTCAAATAATTCATCGAAACTTTTAGCTTCGAATTCAGCTATTTTTAAGTGAACTCTTTCGGCACATCTTAGCCACATATTTGCTCTTGCTATACCATATTCATCAGTCTTATATGTAACTCTTCCATCTTCTGTTTTAATTATTTCAAATCCTAAATCTTTTATTTCTCTCGCAAGCATTTTTTCTACCCCGAAGAAACAAGGTGACATTAACGTATACGTCTTCATTTTTTCCTCCTAAATGTTTATGTGAGATTAGTACTGCCCATCTTATAGCCGCCCATATCTAAAGTCACATATTTAAATCCAAATTCTTTAAGTTTATTATTTGTTTTGTCTAATAAATCATTACTAAAAAACTTATGTATTTCTTCTTTTCCAACTTCAATTCTAGCAATATCTTCATGAAGTCTTACTCTAAATTGATTAAATCCCAACTCTACTAAGTATTCTTCACTTTTTTCTATCATTCTAAGCTTTTCATTTGTAATTTTAGTTCCACAAGGTATTCTTGTTGCAAGACATGCAAATGCAGGCTTATTAAATGTATTAAGATTCATTTCTTTTGATAAAGCTCTTATATCATTTTTTGTAAAACCACATTCCTTAAGTGGACTCACTACATTTAATTCTTCAATAGCCTTAAGACCTGGTCTATAATCACCAAGATCATCCAAATTGGTTCCATCTACTACATATTTAATATTGTTTTCTTTTGCAATTTCTTTTACTTTAGAAAATACTACCTTTTTACAGTAATAACATCTCTTAGGACCATTTTCTATAAACTCTTTAACATCAAAATTATCTATATCAACTACAATATGATTTGTATTAAATGTTTTAGCATACTCTATAGCTTCTTCAATTTCTCTCTTTGAATGCATCATTGCATGTAAAGTTACTGCTACTACATTTTCTCCTAAGGTTTCACTAGCAACCTTCAGTAAAAAATTACTGTCAACGCCTCCAGAATAAGCAACTGCTACACTACCTAATTCTCTAAGCATATTTTTTAATTTTACTAATTTTTCACTTAGTTCCATAATATCCCCCACTTTCATAGTAAATTTATTATATAAAATATAACTACATAAATCAAACTAATTTATTATAAAAGTAAAGTTTTTATATAAAATATGATTATTTGTTTTTATACTAAGCTACTACTATACACATAGTATAAGTCACTCTAAAATTTGCTATATTTTAAAATTTATTGTAGTATATGATTATTAAAAAGGGGGATTTGACAATGAAAATTGACTACAAAATACCAAATAATTTACTTAAAAATAATAAAGGAATGAAGTTAATATTTAGAGACGATTCTACTATATTGGATATTTACATAGGTAGCAATCCAGTTCTGACTTTAGAATTAGAAAAGAGAGATATAGAAAGTAATAGCGAGTTTATTTACAATTCAATAATAAACTTAAAAAATATCACTATGTATATTCCAAAAATTTATATAAAAGAAAATTAATACATAATAAGTAATATTAAAAGTAAAATATTCAAAGAACAAAAGTTGAACTATATTATATATAGTTCAACTTTTTTACTCATAATTAATGGTTACAATACCTGTTTATTTCTATATATTTTTTGAGAAATAATATATGATATAATCATAACAACTACACTAACTATTAAAAATATAGTTCCAATTCCAATTTCATTAATTTTAGATAAGAAAATCATAGCTTCTTTTTCCTCCGCCATTGCACTTATTAATGATGCTGGAGCCATAACTATGGATAATCCTACAATAGTTATAAATACTCTTCCTTTAACAATACCAAATTTTAATATTGAAGGGATAAGCACTGAAACTAAAATAATTGATGATGCTATACCTACCGTTAACATTGTCTTAAAATCTATTATATCATATGACTTACTTGAAAAAGTTAATACAAGTCTATATGTGACAGTAAATATTAATATAGATATAATTGTACTTGTTAGTCCAAAAATGTATCTAGAAGTAATATATTCTTTCTTTGTAACTGGCAATGATGCAATTAAATAATCTATTCCATAACTTTCTTCATATGCTATAACTTGATAAGTCATTTGATATACTATAATTCCAATAAGCATATTTAAAAATATAGGATTGATAATAGATCCAACTATAAATAGAATTATTGAGATCAATAATATACTTTTTACTGCATTCAAATTTGAATAACTCATTTTTACTAAATTTATAATATTCTTCACTTTTATTCCCCCCTTGTGTAGAAAGTTAATATATCCTCAAGATTTGGTTTATCATAAACCACCTCTTCACCAAATATTTCATAAGCTTCTTTTTTATTTCTAGCTAATCCCTCAAAACCAAAGCTATTTTCAGATACAGATATAAAAACTTCTTTAGTTTCATGATTTAACAAATCTTTTTTACCTCTTACTATACTGTGTTCTTCTAATATAGAATACTTATCACCTTCTAGTATTATTTTTCCTTTATATATAAAGACTAGATAATCACCAACTTTATCTAAGTCTGAGGTTATATGTGTAGAGTAAAACACACTTGCATTATCAACTTCAATTCTTTCTTGTAATATTTCTAAAAATTCATTTCTCACTAATGGATCTAAATTTGCTGTAGGCTCATCCATAATAATTACTTTAGGATGATGAGCAAGTGCAATTGCAAGTTCAAATTGTTTTTTCTGACCTTTAGATAATTCCTTATATGTTTTATTCTCATCTAGTTTAAATTTATTGATATATTTTTTGTATAATTCTTCATCCCAAATTTTATAAAATCTAGATATATTCTTTTTTATTATAGATATCTTAGCATCATGTAAGTATCCACTGTAGTCCCCAACGTAGCCTATCTGCTCTTTAATATATAAATCACATTCTTTATATTCTTTTCCTAATATTTCAATAGTACCATTATCCTTTTTAAGCATATTCATTATTAGCTTTATAGTTGTTGTTTTACCTGAACCATTAGGACCTATAAATCCCGTTACATAACCTTCTTTTATATCTAACTCTTTTATATTTAAAGAAAAGTCTTCAAAACTTTTGCTAAGATTTTTAATTTTGATTGCACTCATATTATACCTCCTCATATAAACTCTTAAATATCTCTAAACCCTCTTCTAATGTCATACCAACAGATTTTGCTTGTCTTATAATCTCCTCCAATTTACTTTCTACTTCGTACATTGCCACTTCTTTCAGTCTTTCTTTATTTTGACTAGCTACAAAACTCCCTTTTCCAGTTACTGTTTCAAGATATCCATCTTTTTCTAACTCTTCATATGCTCTTTTAATTGTAATAATACTTACCTTTAGTTCTTTCGCTAAGGACCTTATAGAAGGTAGTCCATCTCCGGCTTTCAGTTGACCATTTAAGATTTGTGATTTTATTTGAATTTGTATCTGTTCATATAATGGCACTGATGATGAATTACTTATATTAATATTAATATTAATATTCAAATTTAATCTCCTTTCTTAAATTGTATATAGGTGTATACAACTGTATCTATATTATATATACAATTATATACACCTATATACAGTTTTGCAACTACAAAAATATTTTTATATGGTTATATATAAAAATAACCTCCATTTACTATTAAAAAACTAATAATAAAAGAGAAATTATCTTTTTAATTTAATAAAAAAGTGTATATCAAATATATATTGATACACACCTAATTACTTTTAATCTCTTCTATTTCTAATCATATCTATTACTATATATGCTACTACTACCACCGTAATAATAATTACTATATTAGTAATCCATGAACTAATATGTCCACCATATCCAATGGTTCTAAATGGATTAAAGTATCCTCCGAAGAATCCTCCTCCTGAACTTGAATCTCCACTATAACTTCCACCACCTGATCCATAGTCCTTATAACTACCAGATCCCTGTGAATTATTACTTTCACCTGAACTACTATCATTAGGCTTAGTTGTAAAACTACCCGAATCAGGTTTTATAGTACTAGAATTACCATTAGAACTGCTTCCACTATTCGGACTAGTAGAAAAGCTACCTGAATCAGGCTTTATTGTTGTTGAGTTATTTTTTTTATTGCTACTACCTCCAGAGTTAAAGCTTCCAGAGCTAGGAAGTCTCTTGCTACTATTTGATTTATAACTTTTGGGTCTTGAACTTTTACTGCTAGAACGTGATGATGAACTAATTGTATAAGTTTCTATACTGTTTAGTTCATCTGCATAACTAACTACCTCACTTAATGCGAAACTAATTGAAACAAATAATAAGGTAAATATAGTTAAGAAACTTATGAGCTTCTTTTTATTATTTCTCATCTTATACCCTTAACCCCATTTCTATAAACTTATTATTTATTCGTATTAACTCATATTGTGTATCATCTGTAATAACAGAATCATATCTTTCTTCTCCTTTAAATTTAGAGTATTTTAAAATATGTTGATTATCATAATCTTCGCTATCAATTAAATAAACATACCTTGAATAGTTTCCATCTTTATCTTTTTCTATTAAATAAGCTTTTACATTGAAAATAATTTCTTTATTACCATTATATAAAGTTACTGTATCGTTACAACTTGTAAGTAATGAGTCTGTTTTGTTGCAATCAAGTACATATTCTTTTTCTCGGCAGTTAAAACATTGATCCATAGGACACTTACTTACGCAATTTCTACACTTACATAGACTACATTTATCTAACTTCCCTAAATTTATTATTTTATCTTTACTTAAATAATTATCTATTTTAGAATTTACATCCATATCTTTATTAAGTAATTTTGCAAATAATCCTTTTTTTGCTTTACTATCTCTTTCTAATTTATCTAAAAAACTCATATAGTCTTTTAGAGTTTCCACCTTCGTTATAAAGCTTCTTTTATTTAATTCATCTTCATCTAACATCTGTTTTAAATCATCAGATGCAAATACTAAATCAGTATAAACTTTATTATATTTATTTTTTTCTTCTTCGATCCTTGTGCTCATCTAAGGCCCCCTCAAAACAACTTATTCTAATTAAAGGTAGACAGTATTTAACCATCTACCTTCACTTATTATTTTTAATATTCAATATTTATTATATTGTATTGAAATTTATTTTTCCATTTCTTTTTTAATTCTTTCTAACTCATCACTTACTTTTGAATCAACAGCAGGAGAGCTATTTATATATTCATATAACATAGCATCTTCATCTTTAGGCTTTAAATCCTCTAATGCTTTTCCATAACTTTCTTTTTGTGAAACTTTCTTTTCTAATTCATCTAGGTTTATTCCATGATCATCGTTAAGCCCTGCTAAAGTTTCGTTTATTTCATTACTTATTTCAGCAACATCAAGTCTAGTAGCTAACTCTTGTTTTTTAGATTTCATTTTAGATATTTCTATCTCTAACTCTTGTATTCTATTTTTAATTAACTGAATTTTTTCATCTTGCTCTTTTATTCTAGTATCAGTTTGAGATATCTTCTCTTCTATTTCAATTTTTTGTTTAACAAAACTTTGAGCTTTTTCAGTATCTTCTTTTAATATAGCTGCTTTTGTAGCTTCCTCATACTTACTAGCCTTTTCTATTAATTCTACTTTATCTTTTCTTATATTATCTACTGTTGCAATAAAATTTGCGCATTGTTTTTTAGCATCTATTAATAATTTTTCTTTCTTTCCTATAGACAATTCTAATAGTTCAATTGGATCTTCGTGTTTTTCTAGTGCCTTATTTGCTTTTGCACTTACTACGTTTTTTAATCTTTTAAAGAAACTCATTGTAATCTCTCCATTTCATTTTTTAAAATTAACTTCCATAATCTTGTAATATCTATATATTACATAAATATATACTATCATAAATAATTTTAATTTAGAATAGTTTAATAGTTACTATTTTGTTTCTATACCTAATATATACCTTTAAATTTGTATATATTAATATTATATTATTTATATGAACTTATAGGAGGTTATACATTTGAGATACGTTATAGTTAGTGTAGTTAAAAATAAAGCTGGTGACTTTAATAATAATTTAAGAAAAGATATATTTGAAAAATTTAAGGCTAAATCATCAAAGTTGCCTGCACACTTTACAATTAAGTCCCCTTTTGAATCAGAGGATATAAGTGAATTAGAAAGCACTTTAAGTAAATTTACAGAGAGTCATTCAAGTGCACCTTATAAAATTAAAGGATATAGTAACTTTGATAATAGAGTAATTTTTATGAAGGTCCTAATGAGCCAAGATGGAAAAAGAATTCATGACGAGCTTATTGACTCTTTAAATGAAATATCTTATATCAAATTTGATTCTAAAGATGGTAAGGATAAAATTTTTCATGTAACTATAAGTAGTAAAAAAATACAAAATATATTTTCTATAATATGGGACTATGTGAATCAATCTCCTTGTGACTTCGATTGTGTATTTGATAATATTTGCATATATAAGTGGGAAAATAATACTTGGGTTTTACATAGTGAATATAATTTATAATTCTTAATAGTTAATTAATGTTCTAAATGAATATCTTATTTATTTTTAAGTATTATTATTCCTACTAGGAATTATCTTCTTTTTATAAAACTGATAATTAGTTTTTTGCATTCGATTATTTTCGATTATTTTCGATTATTGAAGGATAACTAATTATCAGCTTTTTATATTTTTACTTACTCCAAAATTTTTTGCATAGTCTTTTAACATCTTCGCTTTTTCTTACTTTTAAATTAGTATTATGCCATTCATAAGGAAATAAACTTTTATATCTATTCTGAGAATATCTACTGTCTAAAATTAGTATAACCCCTCTATCTTCATCTGTTCTTATACATCTTCCTGCAGCTTGAAGAACTTTTATCATCCCTGGATAAACATAAGCATAATCAAATCCTTTGTTATCTTTGTCATAATGTTCTTTAATAACATCTCTGTCTACACCTATCTGTGGCATCCCTACTCCTATTACTATTACACCAATAAGCTTGTCCTTAGTTAAATCTATACCTTCAGAAAAATGCCCTCCAAGTACACAAAAACCAACATGAGTTTCTATATTATTTTCATCAAACATTGATAAGAAATCTTCCTTATCTTCCTCACTCATGTTACTTTCTTGTATAGATACATTTATTCTAGGGTGTTTTTCTTTCATTTTCTCATATATTAATTCCATATATTTATAAGATGGGAAGAATGCCATATAATTTCCAGTCTTTCCTTGAGTACAAGCTGATATATAGTCGCATATCTCCTCACTAGTTTCATTTCTTTTTGAATATGTTGTTGAAATATTATCACCTATCATTATAAGTCTATTATTATTATCAAAAGGACTTTTTAGATTAATAACAAAATCTTCTTTTTCTGATCCATACATGGTCATAAAGTATTCTATTGGTATAAGAGTGGCAGAAAAAATTATTGTTGATTTTGATTTTTTCATCTTTTCTTGTATGACCTTAGAAGGATTCACACAATACATTTTAATAGTTATTCCAGAAAATCCTTGATAATATATAGTAGTGTAATTCTCATCATAAATGTCTTCTATTGAAATATACCTACGACATTCAAAGTAAAGATCAAGAAGTTCTTTATTATCTTCTGTACTCCTAGATAAATATTCATCAGTATATTTTATAAATGATTTTAGAATTTCACTTAGTTTCATTGGCAATTTATTATCTACTAAATACGTTTCATTTAATCTATTTAGACTTTCATATTTTTCTTTAAAGGTCTTTTCCACTTCTTTTATTATCGATGTTAGTGTTTTATCTTTGCTACTCATAAGCTTTCTAATTTGTACAAATTTTTCTTGAGTTAGTGTAGCTGAATACATATCTCTTGCTCTATCAACTAAATTGTGAGCTTCATCAATAAGAAAAGTAAAGTCTGTCTTACTTACTTCAAAGAACCTCTTTAAATATACCCTAGGATCAAATACATAGTTGTAGTCACATATTATTACATCACTAAACATTGTTAAATCCAAAGATAATTCAAATGGACATAAATTATATTCTTCGCTTATTTGATCTATATTGTATCTATTATAATCATCATACTTTAATATAATCTCTTTTAAAGATTTATTTATTCTATCGTAATATCCTTTAGCATAAGGACAGTAGTCCGGATTACAATTAATTTCATTCATCTTACATATCTTTTCTTTTGCTGTTATAGTAACTGATTTTATAGATAAATTTTGCTTTCTCATTAAAGTTATACTGTCTTGTGCTACTTCTCTTGTTATTGTTTTTGCTGTTAAATAAAATATTTTCGAAGTATGTTCTTCTCCCATAGCTTTAATAGCTGGAAATAATGTAGAAATAGTTTTTCCCGTTCCTGTCGGTGCTTGTGCAAAGCATTTTTTACTATCCATTATACTTTTATAAACTCTTACTGCAAATTCTCTTTGTCCTGGCCTATAATTACTATAAGGAAATTTAAGATTTTTAATTGATGAATTTCTTTTATTAATCCAATCACTTTCTATGTTTGCCCAACTTTTATACTCATCTAACAAATCAAAGAAAAAATCTTCTAGCTCTTTTAATAAATATTTTTTTCTAAATATTCTTGTAGTCTTACTTTCAATATTATAATAAGTTAATTGTATATCAATATTTTCTAATTCATTTTGTATTGAATATATATATCCATAACATATACCTTGAGCCCAATGAAGTGGATTTGTATCTTCATCTATTAATAATAATTCCTTTGTTGTAGTCTTTATTTCATCTATAATAATATTTCCATTTTCTATTAATATACCATCTATTCTACCTTCCACAATAAAAGTTAAACCATCATAATCAAACTCGTGTTTAATAGGTACTTCTGCACTATAGTTGCTACCATATGACTTTTGTACTATTTGGTGTCCTTTTATTCCTTCAATGGCTTTAACTGATCCTACGTACCTATTATCTATGTCTCCATGTCTTAAAATAAATTCTACTAAGCTTCTTATAGATATTTTTATTTTCTTTTTCATATTATAAGTTTTCTTTTTCTAAATTTAGTAAAAATTCTTTTACTTCTAATCCACCTGCATACCCAACAAGTTTATTATTGCTGCCTATTACACGGTGACATGGAATAATAATAGGTATAGGATTCGTATTATTTGCCATTCCAACAGCTCTACATGCTTTCGAATTATTAATACTAATTGCAACTTCCTTGTATGAACTTGTATGACCATAAGGTATATTTTTAAGGCTATTCCAAACATTTTTTCTAAACTCTGTTCCGATAAGTTTAAATGGTAAATTAAATTCTTTCCTTTTACCATTTAAATATTGATTTAATTGACTACTTGCTTCTTTTATAACTTCACTTTCAAATATTTCATAATCTTCTTTTATTATTTTTCCATTCTCAAAATATATTTTAATTATATAACCATCTTCTTCTGCTATTCCAATTTTACCAATTTTCGTATCGTAAAAATATAAATATTTCATTCATTAGTTCTCCTTATATAAAAACTTTACTTAAAATTCTGTTTATCATATTTAACATTATATACAATAACACTAAAGAATACATAAAAAAAGAGTATCATTACGATACTCTTTTTCTTATTATACACTAACTGATTCGTTTACAGATTGGTTTGAAGTTATTACTTGTGTAGCTATATTTACAGAGTGATCAGATACTCTTTCTAAATTACTTATTATATCTAAGTATATAACACCTGAGTCTATACTACATACACCTTCATTTAATCTATTCATATGACTTCTACGATAAGATGATTCCATAGCGTCAACTTGTTCTTCCATTTTTATAACCTTACAAGCTAAGTTTACATCAGCTTTTTCTAAAGCTTCTAATGCACATGTATAAGTCTCTACAACTTTATTGAACATTTCTATTAATTCATCTTTACCTTTATCAGACATATTTAAGTCGTTGTTTATCATACTTTCAGCTAATTCAGCTATATTTTCAGCATGATCACCAACTCTTTCTATATCATTGATAGTATTGAATAATTTATCTATTCCTTCTATACAATCATGATTTAAAGATGTTTTAGATAATTTTAATAAATAGTCTAATATTGTTTTTTGTAATTTATTTATTTTAGCTTCTTCTTCGAAAACATATTTTACTTTTGCTTCAGATTTTTCTAATAATCCGTTCATAGCATTTTCTAAAGATGCCTTAGCCTTATTACCCATTCTTAAAGTTTCTTTAGATGTATTTGATAAAGCTATTGATGGAGTTGTTATCATTCTTTCATCAATGAATCTAACAACTTTAGTATCTTCTACTTCATCTTCTCCTTCTGGAACTAGTTTCATAGTAAGTTTTACTATAAGCTTAGAGAATGGAAGTAATAATATTACGTTTATAACATTAAATAATGTATGTGAATTAGCAATTTGTCTACTTACGTCATTTGGATCTAAATGAGTAACTAACATTGTTATTGGTTTTGTCAGTAAGAACATAAATACTAACGTTCCTATTATATTAAATACTAAGTGCATTGTTGCTGCTCTTCTTGCATTTTTACTTGCACCTATACTTGATATTAAAGAAGTTACACAAGTACCTATATTTTCACCATAAAGTATTGGTAATGCTGATGATAAAGGTATTAAACCTTCTGATGCAAGTGCAAGTAACATACCCATTGAAGCACTTGAACTTTGAACAATTGCTGTTATACCAAATCCTAATAATATACCAAGTATTGGTTGGCTACCAAATGAAACTAATGCATTTGTAAATCCAGAGAACTCTCTTAGCGGTTTAACTGCATCTTTCATAAAGTCCATACCTGTAAATAATATACCAAATCCTATAAGTATCTCTGCCATATGCTTTGTTTTTGAGTTTTTAGCAAATAAGTAAAGAACTATACCTATACCTAATGCCATCGGTGCCATTCCGACTAAGTCAAGTGATACAATTTGAGCTGTTATCGTTGTACCTATATTCGCACCCATTATAACACCTATTGCTTGAGGTAATGTCATTATTCCTGCATTAACAAATCCTACTACCATAACTGTAGTTGCAGAACTACTTTGTATTATTGCTGTAACTAATGCACCTACTATAACACCCATTATTACGTTACTAGTTAAAAGTTCTATAATTCTCTTTAATTTTGCTCCTGCTGATTTTTGAAGACCGTCTCCCATAAGGTTCATACCGTATAAGAAAAGACCAAGTCCTCCCATTAAGTTAATTATGATTTCCACTACTATTTCCTCCTAAAAATCAATTGCTACAATTATTTTTGTATGTATTTTTTATTTGCTGATTAGTACATTTTTATTTTAACAATAAACTTAACATTTATTGTTAAAATAATGTTAAGTTATTTAACATTTCGTTAACTTAAAGTTAAACAAATGTTAAATCTATGTTAAAAGAGAGGAAATCAAGCATTAATCAAGTTATTAATGTTAATTTATTGCATTTATTTTAAATATATTGTTAAATTTTTTAGTTGCTTTGTTATAAACATTCCAACTCCTATACTACTTTCTATATGCATTATTTTTTGTATTGAATTATCAAATAGAACAGTAGCGTTTGCAGAGATTTCATCATCTCCTTCCCATATTACTACACATATAGGAACTCTTGGAAATATATTAAATATTGCACTAGCATCGCCAAATTTATACTCAGTCCCACCTAGACCTAAAGCTAGCATTGAAAATATATCACTACTATATCCAAATTCTTTAATTAATGTCTCTATAGAGCTTTTATAAAATGCTGGGTAATATAAATCCCCTCCATTTGGGATTTCTTTCAAACTGACCCACTTATTTTCTACCTTTATATCATCATCTGAAAAACCTAAATAATTTAGAAGTGTTATAGCTAAAGATATATCCATATCTTCTAAAGTTTCTATATTATAAATTTTCTCGCTATCGCAGTCCAATATATAATGGTCTCCAAGTATATCTATTTCAAAGATATTCACATCTTCTCTATATTTTACATCTCTTATTTTTGAAACACGATTGAAGTTTCTATCTTTTAACATTTTCCATCCTTGATTATATGCAATGCGATAATTATTCACTTAATCACCTCCTAAAAAAGCTAGTAAATCAAAGTAGATTACTAGCTCTTATATAAATATTTTAAACTACTTCATTTCAAAGAAATACATGTACTTTTTAATACTCTATTCAATATAAATTAGTTGTGTTCTTATTTTCCCCATTTTAATTCATATACAAAGTATAATATACTTATATTTATATATAGTATCATAATGTTTGTATTCTCACAGTTTTTTTCTAAATTTTCAAACATTTTTTCTCCTTGATTGATTTTATATAAGGAATTAAAATTATATAATAATATAAACTTTATTTGAGACTTGAAAGGAAAATATATGAACGATATCAATTATGAAAATTTATTAAATATTAATACTTTTGGAGAGGAAAACTGGAAAGATAAGTTTAGTCACTATCATCCTTATCAAGCAACATCTTATTCAGCCCTTGATACTTTATTTGAAAATTATAGAGTAAATGAAGATGATTATATTGTTGATTTTGGTTGTGGTAAAGGTAGGCTTATCTTTTATATAAATTACTACTTTAATGCAAGCTGCTGTGGAGTTGAAATGAATAATGACTTTTATAAAACTTGTTTAGATAATAAATCTTCATATTTAATTAAAAATAAGAAACTTAAAAATAAGATTAAATTTGAAAATACCTTTGCCGAGAATTACAAAATTAGCTTAAATGATAATAAATTTTACTTCTTTAATCCTTTTTCTCTACAGATTTTTATTAAGGTTATAGACAATATACTAGATTCCTTAGAAGCAAACATGAGACCTGTAGAACTAATTTTATACTATCCATCTAGTGATTATATTTATTACTTAGAAAATAATACCCCTTTTGTTATTGAAAGAGAAATAATTTTAGATAATTTATATACTAAAGACAACAATGAAAGATTTTTAGTGTATAAGCTTGCTTATTGCTAAAATGTAAAATAGGAGTATCTTACAATATATTAACATTGTATGGTACTCCTATTTTTGTGCTTTGATTTATTAAAAATAATACTATATTTAATATAATAATTACTTGCTTAACTCTTCGAATAACTCTTCTTGAGATTGCTTTATAGTAAGTATTCCATCAACCTTTACAACAGCTTCTTTTTTATAAGCTCTACATTGTCCTATACAGCCTCTTTGAACCTTTTCTTTTCCTACTACTTCTTCTAATTTATCCATATCCACATTTGAACAATATGGACAAGCTCTAACTAAATTTATCATGTCTAAATCCTCCTAAATAATTGTTCTTATTCAGTTAATACCCGAAATTTGAATCATTAAACACAATTTAGTATTTTCATCTGCAGTCATTAAGAACTTTGTACCCCCACATGCACTTGATACGCCTTGTAGGGATATCATTGTAAAAGTATTCAAATTATATTTTATACTAGTATACCATAATCAACAATATCATTTATATAATTAATCTTATATAGGATACTCATACTCTTTCTTAATATAAGATACTTTAAGTAACTAGATTATTTATATTTTTTTATTTCATTGTAATATTCTTTTGGTGTAATACCAAATTCCTTTTTGAAAGCACGGAATAAATTATTATAACTTCCTATTCCACAAATATGTGCAACATCTATTATTGTATTTCCCTCTTCAATAAGCTTTTTACATAAATCTAATTTAGCTTTTACTATATAACGATGTAATGTTATTCCTGTAGCTTTCTTGAATTCTCTCGATATATGAAATTTACTAACATAAAATTCTCTTTCAAGATCATCAAGAGAAATCTCTTCTGTAATATGGTTGTTAATATATGAAAATATATCGTCAATTAAAAATGGTTTACTTTTTTTTATTTTTTGTTTTGGTTCAGCGTAAATACATGATCTTAGTATTAGAACTAAAACTATTGATAGCATACTTTTTATGTATAAGTTATTAGCAAATTCAAAACTATCTTCTTTTAAGTACACAAGCTTTTTTAATATATTTTTTATTAACATAGTTGTTTCTGTACTTGCATCTATAACTACACACTCAAAAGGTACAGTATTAAAACTTTTAACAAGGTCTGTTTCTTCATCAGATAATTTATCTAGTAATTCTGTTGTAACGGATAGTTCATAGATTACTAGAAGTTGCTTTGATTTTGACTCTATATCAATAAAATTATTAGGACTTATTAAAATAATATTATCAGTGCTACACCTTTGAGATTGATTATTTAAATTTAAATTACAATCTCCTGAAAATACAAATAATATTTTATAATATTTATTTGATTTAATTCTTTTAGTTTTTATATTATTAAATTTAAATTCCCTTACAAAATAATCCTTTTTATCAATCATTAATACCACCCTTTTATAGTTTAATAGCTAATATATCAATTTTTGTTAATATTATATCAAGATATGAATATAATTTTATTTTACAATATGAGATAATAAAAATACAAATAAATATGACAGTTTTGTTAAATTTATTTACAATCTATTTTTTATCAATAACAAGGGGGTTAATTTATGCAAAAGTTTTCAATGAAAGATAAGATTGGTTATACTCTGGGGGATTTAGGATGCTGCTGTACAGAGCAATTTAGGGCTATGTTTTTAACAGTATTTTATACATTAGTTCTAAAAGTTAATCCTATTCATGTCGGTACAATAATGTTAATAACAAAATTTTGGGATGCTATTAATGACCCTATAATTGGTGCCATTATAGATTCTCGTAAAGCAAAACCTGGTAAAAAATTTATACCTTGGATTCGTACATTTTCAATACCATGTGCAATATTAATGTGTATTGGATTTTTAAATGTTTCTAATTTAAATTATGGTTTAAAGTTAGCTTATATTTTAATTACTTATGTTCTATATGAAGCTATGTATACTTGTGTAAATGTTCCATTTGGGTCATTATCAAGTGTTATGACAGATGATACTAATCATCGTACAGATTTATCAAGATACAGAAGTTTAGGCGGAACTATTTTTATGACTGTAATAGTTATCGTTGGACCACTATTTTTATATAAAGATAATGTACCTGTTCCTTCAAACTTTTTACTATTAGCTATTATTTGCGCTTGTGTAAGCGTTTTCTGCTTACAAATCACATCTATTTGGTGTAAAGAACGTGTTGAGTTACCTCACGTAGAGAAGGAAAAGTTTAATTACTTTGAAGTATTAAAAAATATTTCTAAAAATAAAGCTTTATTAGGAGTTATAATTGCTAGTTTAGTTGGAATGATATCAGCTAGTGTTGTTAATGGATTAAATACTTACTTATTTAAAGATTATTTTGGTAATGTAAAGATCATGGCTGTATCAGGAATGCTAAGTACTGTTTATTCAATAATCACATTTGTTGGTACTAAGTTTGTTGCTAATAAATTTGGTAAAAAAGAATGGTGTATATATGGGGCTGGTTTTGCTGCAATAGTGTATGGAGTTTTATTCTTCTTCCCAATAGATAATCCTATAATGTTTATAATAATCAATGGAGTTTGCTATATAGGAGCATCAGGCTTCCAAATACTAATTTGGGCTATGGTAAATGACTCAATAGATTATCAAGAATTACAAACTGGAACTCGTAATGAAAGTATAATCTACTCTACATATTCATTCTTTAGAAAACTTGCTGCTGCTTTAAGTGCGAGTTTAAGTAGTTTTATACTTGCATTTATAGGATATAATGTACATGCTTCTACTCAAACTGCAGAAGTTGCTTCAAAGCTTTGGAAATCGTATACAGGAATTTACTCTATAGGATATTTAATAGCAATATTAGCATTATTCTTTATATATCCTTTAAGTAAGAAAAAAACTCAAGAGATGTTAGAAGAATTATCAATCAAAAGAAGAAATATGAAAAATATTTAAAATATATCAAGTAATAGGAGATCAATAATGATTAAATTAGTAGAAATAAAAAATCGAAAAAATAAAACATTAAGAGGTGTACTTACTCTTCCTGATAATATAGAAAATCCTTTTATCGTATTAAATCTACATGGATTTGGAGGAAGTATGTCAGGGCATAAATATGCTCATACTCATTTATCAAGAGTACTTGATTCTAACGGATTTGGATGTGCTAGATTTGACTTTTATGGTTGTGGTGAAAGTGATGGAGAATTTGAAGAAATGACTTTTACTGGTCTTATAGAAGATACTATTGATATGTACAATTGGCTAATTGATTCTAAAATAACAACTTCTGATAAAATCATACTATCTGGTCATAGTATGGGTGGTTATGTAGCTGCATGTACTGCTCCAAAGTTACAACCAATTGCTTTAATTCTTATGTGCCCTGGTGCTGGAATGTGGTACGGTTGCAAAGAGCGTGCAGATGAACTGAAAAATAAATCAATACAATATGCTAATATGGAAGGCTTAAAATTTAATATTGATTTCAATTATGATTTATACAACTATGAACCATTCTCAAGTGCTATGGGATATGACAAAGATGTTCTAATTATAAGAGGAACTGAAGATAAATTAGTTGATAATCGTACTTGCCAAGCTTATTTAGATTGTTATAACAGCGATAAAACAACATATATAGAAATTGAGGGCGGAGATCATAATTTTGCAAATATAAAAGCTAAAAGTGAATGTGAAAATGCAATTATTGATTTTTGCAAATTAATTAATAATAAATAAATATAAAATAATTAAGAAAAAATTTAGGGGGGATTTATATGAAACTTTTAGAAACAATCAATGTAGGAAATATTACATTAAAGAATAGAGTTATGTTTCCACCATTAACTACTGGTTATGAGGGTAGAGATGGTAGTATAACTAAACAAAGTATTGAATTTTATGAAAGGTTAGCAAAAGGTGGTGTTTCATACATAGTAATAGGTGATGTTTCTCCGATTAATAGTTTTTCTCCTACACCAAAACTATATGATGATAGCCAAATTGAAGGTTTTAAAAAATTATGTGACTCAATACATAAACATGGGGCTAAAGTTTCTGTTCAGATATTTCACCCAGAATATGACTGTGATGCTATAAATAAGATGTTTGCAAGTGGTGATATGAAAGCTGTAAGAGAAAAATTACATCACGATATGAAGCACTTTGTTAATGAAGTAAGTGAAGAAGGCTTAAATAATATTATAAGTAAAATGTGTGATTGTGCAATTAGAGCTCAAAAAGCTGGTGTTGATATTATTCAAATACATGGTGATAGATTAGTTGGTTCATTATGTAGTACTATATTAAATAAAAGAAATGATAAATTTGGTGGTTCTCTAGAAAATAGAACAAGATTTGCTATACAACTTGTAAAATCATTAAAAGAAGCAGTTCCTAATATGCCTATTGATTATAAATTCTCAGTTGTTACACCACAAAGGGGTAAAGGTGGAATAAACTTAGATGAAGCACCTACATTTGCTAAGTGGTTAGAAGAAGCTGGAGTTGATATGCTTCATGTAGCCCAAGCAAATCATACTGGTAATATGGCAGATACGATTCCTCCAATGGGTGTTCAACCATATGGATTCTTTGTTGATATTGCTGGGCAAATAAAGAAATCAGTAAATATTCCAGTTAGCACAGTTGGTAGAATATTTAATCCTAAAATGGCTGAAAGTATTCTAGAGTCTAATAAATCAGATATAATTGGACTTGGTAGAATTTTACTTGCAGATCCTGATTGGATTAACAAAGTAAAAGATAACAAATCTGAAGATATACGTGAATGTATATGTTGTAATAAAGGATGTACTGATAATATACAAGAGCGTAAGTTCTTAAGCTGTGTGCTAAATGCTGAAAATGGATATGAAGGAACTAGAAAAATAACTGAAGCTGAAACTAAGAAAAAAGTTATAGTAGTAGGTGGTGGACCTGCAGGACTTGAAGCTGCACGTGTAGCAAGTTTAAAAGGTCATAATGTTACTTTATTTGATGAAAATACATCTCTAGGAGGACAATTAAATTTAGCTTGTATACCTCCTAGAAAAAATGAAATACGTAGAGCTATTAGATTTTTAACACATTCAGTAACTTCTCAAAATGTGGAATTAAAGCTTGGAAAAAAAGTAACTCAAGAAGATATATTAGCTCTACAACCAGATGCTGTGTTAGTTGCAGTAGGTGCAAGTAATGTTATACCAAATATAGATGGATATAATAAACATATGGTATGTGATTCATGGAAAATCTTAAATGGTGAACAACAAGTATTTGGAAATATTGCTGTTATTGGTGGAGGTATGGTAGGCTGTGAGGTAGCTGAGTACTTATGTCTTCAAGAAGGAAATAATGTTTCTATAATTGAAATGGATGATAGCATAGCTAAGGGTGAAAGCAATACAATACTTCCAACGCTAATGGAAAATTTCAATAAAAATAATGTTAAAATCTATACTAATCATAAAGTTAATAAAATAGATAGTGAATATATAATTTGTGAAAATGATAATAATGAAATTAAAATACCTTGTGATTACGTAGTTATGGCAGTTGGTGCTAGACCTAATAATTTTAATGTTGACAAACTATTAGAAAATAATATTAAAGTTGTTAAAATCGGTGATTGTAAAGATAGAGCCTCTGATATTGAAAATGCAATTAAAACTGCTTATGATGCTGCTAACGAAATATAACTTCATATAAATATAAAAGAATCTCCTTATAAATTCAAGGAGATTCTTTTTCATACAAAATTAACTTATTATATTTACTTTTCTATTTGTAGATCTTTTATGGATTCCTTAATCTCTTCTAAACTCTTACCCATACTTGAGTCTATAGCAGCAACAAAAGCTCCTTCTACTAAGCTAACTTTACAGATTTCTACCTTTTTACTAATATACTCATCTAACATATCTATAGCTAATTCAGCATTCATAAGTGCACTTCCAATATCAAAGAATAATAAAACTCCATCATCACTATAAACTTCTTCAATCGCACTCATAATTTTCATAGGATCTGTACCTATTCTGCCATCGTCAGTTCCACCTGCAACACATATCTTAACACCTACAGCCATTTGGCTTATAAGATCTTTTAAACCTTCTACAAGTTTATTACTATGAGATACTAACACTATTCCAACCATAATTATTCCCCTTTTATGTATTCATATATTGTTTTTAGTATTAAGTAACTAGAAGTTGCACCAGCATCTTGATGCCCTATACTTCTATCTCCAAGATAACTTGCTCTTCCTTTAGTGGCCTTTATTTCTTTTGTTTTCTCTACTCCTTCATATGCTGCTTTTTGTGCATTATCTAGGCAGTCAATAATAGATAAATCTTTTTCTTTTGATTCAATTAAAGAATTTAAAGCAGGCTCTATTGAATCTATCATAGTCTTTTCTCCAGCTACAGCCTTTCCTCTCATTTTTATTCCATCAAGTGAGGATTTTAAAACGTTTATAAAATCATCTAAATCTATTTCACTTTTATTGTTAAGTACAGGTGCAGCTTTCATAAATGCTGTTCCATATAATGGACCTGAAGCTCCACCAACTGTAGAAACTAAAGTCATACCTATCTTTTTAAATGTATTTCCTAAATTTTCACCATTGTCATCAACTAACTTTTCTTTTACTGCTTCAAAGCCTTTGCTCATATTAAGACCATGATCCCCATCACCTATAGCTGCATCTAGTTCTGTTAAATATAATTTATTTTCACTAATTACATCAGCTATTTTATTAATTATGCTGATTACCTCAAATCCTTTTATACTCATAAATAATTATTCCCCCTTAAAATAAACTACTATAATACCTTAAGTCCTAGTGTATCTGCTTTAGCATCAAGTAGTTCTTTTAACTCATCATCAAGTTTTAATATACTTACTGAGTATCCAGCCATTTCAAGAGACGTCATATATTCTCCAACAAATGTGTTATAAATTTTTATTCCTTTATTAGTTAGTATTTCATTAACTGTTTTATTTGCAATGTAAAGCTCCATAAGAGGTGTTGACCCTAGTCCATTTACCATTACAGCAACCTCTTCACCTTCAACTATTTCTATATCTGCTAATATTTTATCTAGTAAATGAGTAGTAATATCATTAGCACTTGATATTTCTTCTTTATGAGTTCCTGGTTCTCCATGTATACCCATTCCTATTTCTATTTCATTTTCTTCCAATGTGAAGTTTGGTTTTCCTGCTGCTGGAACTGTACAAGGGCTTAGTGCCATTCCCATACTTCTAACATTTTTTATTACTTTATTAGCTACTTCTTTTACTTGATTTAGTGTTGCTCCTTGTGTTGCTTTCGCACCTGCTATTTTATGTACAAATACAGTACCTGCAATCCCTCTTCTACCTGCTGTATATAGACTATTTTCAACAGCAACATCATCATTTACCACAACATAATCAACTTCTATACCATCCATTTCTGCCATTTCTTTTGCCATTTCAAAGTTCATTACATCTCCAGTGTAATTTTTAATCACTAATAATACACCATTTCCACCGTTTACTTCTTTTATAGCTTCATATACTTGATCTGGAGTAGGAGATGTAAATACTTCACCACAAACTGCAGCATCAAGCATTCCGTATCCAACAAATCCACCATGTGATGGCTCATGTCCACTACCTCCACCACTTACTAGCCCAACTTTACCTTTTACTGGAGCATCTTTTCTTACTAAAATATTCCCATTCTCACTTTTTCTTACATAATTAGGATGTGCTAATATCATTCCTTGGATCATATCAGATACTACATTACTTGGATCATTGATTATTTTTTTCATTTTAATTAATCCCCCTAAATAACATTTTCCTTAATAATATTATAGCACTAAATTTTTTACTATATTGTATTTAAAGCTTAGTTTCTTTCATAAATATTGTTACCATAACTGTCTATTGCAACAATTAACTTTAAATCTTCTACTTCAATTTTTCTTATTGCTTCTGCTCCTAAGTAATCATATGCAATAACTTCACAAGACTTTATAGAATTAGATATATACGCTCCAGCACCTCCAATAGCAGCTAAATATACTGAACCATATTCTTTCATAGCTTCTATAACCTCTTTATCTCTCTTTCCTTTACCTATCATTATCTTAAGGCCTTTTTCTAATAGAGGAATTGTTAAGTCATCCATTCTATAACTTGTCGTTGGTCCTGCTGATCCTATTATTTCTCCTGGTTTTGTAGGTGTAGGTCCTACGTAGTAAATACCTTGATTTTTCACATCAAATGGTAAATCTTTCCCCCCCTTTATATTTTCAATCATTAGTTTATGAGCTGCATCTCTTGCTGTATATAAAACACCACTTAAACTTATACTATCTCCACACTTTAATTTTCTTATTTCTTCAGTTGAGATTGGTGTACTTATTTCTATCATCTTATTCCCCCTATTATATAACTACTTTTTTATGTCTTGATGCATGACAGTTTATATTTACCACAACTGGTAATCCCGCTATATGAGTTGGAAAAGTCTCAATATTTACAGCTAAAGCAGTGGTATTTCCTCCTAGGCCTTGAGGACCTATACCTAAGCTATTTATTTCTTTCAGCAGTTCTATTTCTAAATCAGCTATATAACTATCTTTATAATTATATTTTCCAACATCTCTTAATAAAGCTTTTTTAGCGATTTGAGCACATTTATCAACTGTTCCTCCTATCCCTACTCCAACTACAATAGGAGGGCATGGATTAGGACCTGCTTCTTTAACAGTTTCTATTATAAATTTTTTAATTCCATCAACTCCATCTGATGGCTTTAGCATCTTTAACTTACTCATATTCTCACTACCAAATCCTTTTGGTGCAAATTCTATTACAAGCTTATCTCCTTTAACCATTTCATAATGAATAATTGCAGGGGTATTATCTTTTGTATTCTTTCTAGTTAGAGGATGAACAACTGATTTTCTTAAATAACCTTCTTCGTATCCTTTTCTTACACCATCATTAATCGCTTCTTCTATTGTTTTTCCTTCAATTATTACCTCTTGCCCTAATTGTACGAAAAATACTGCCATGCCTGTATCTTGGCATATTGGTATTGCCTTTTCTTTAGCTATATTTGCATTTTCAATTAATATATTTAATATATCCTTACCTACAGGGTTTTGTTCTTTAGGTAAATTACTTTCTATGCAAGTTAGTACATCTTCTCCTAAATATAAGTTAGCTTCTATACATAACCTTTTTACTTCTTTTGTAGTATCATCTGATGATATAGTCCTCATTAAAATTTCCCCTTTTTATTTATATATAAACCTCATCCTTGCTTAATTTTGATACATTAGTTTCAATAGCAACCTCTGCTACTTTTTTAGCAACACTTTCAGCAACTCTCTTGTCAAAAGCTCCAGGTATAATATAATCTTCATTTAATGCTTCTTCATTTATTATTGATGCTATCGCTATTGCTGCAGCTTTTTTCATTTCCTCTGTTATATCTGTTGCTCTAACATCTAAAGCACCTCTAAATATTCCTGAAAACACTAATACGTTATTTATTTGATTTGGGAAATCTGATCTTCCTGTTGCTACGATTCTAGCTCCACCTTTTTTTGCTTCTTCAGGAGTTATTTCTGGTATTGGATTTGCCATTGCAAAAATTATTGGGTCTTTAGCCATTGTTGATACCATTTCACTTGTTACACATTTAGGTCCTGATACACCTATAAGTACATCCTTATTTTTAATAATATCTTTCAATGTTCCTACTTCATTGTATTTATTAGTCACTTTAGATATTTCTACTTGAGCTTCATTCATCCATACTTCCCCATTTGCTAGTGCTCCTTTTTTATCTACAAGTACTACGTTACCTACTCCAAATTGTAAAAGCAATTTACAAATTGATATTCCAGCAGAACCTGCACCATTAATTACTACATTTATATCTTCCATTTTCTTTTTAACTATTTTCAATGAATTTATTAGTCCCGCAGCAACTACTATTGCAGTTCCATGTTGGTCGTCATGAAATACAGGTATATCTAATTCTTCTTTTAATCTTCTTTCTATTTCAAAACATCTTGGTGCAGATATATCTTCTAAATTTATACCTCCAAAAGTAGGTGCTAAATATTTTACAGTTTTAACTATTTCACCAACATCTTTAGTGTCTAAACAAATAGGAAAAGCATCTATTCCTGCAAATTCTTTAAATAATATTGCCTTGCCTTCCATAACTGGCATAGATGCTTCTGGACCAATATCTCCAAGGCCTAATACAGCTGTTCCATCTGATACTACTGCAACTAGGTTTCCTTTTGAAGTATATGTATATACATCTTCTTTATTTTCATATATTTTTCTACAAGGCTCAGCAACACCTGGTGTATATGCTGTGCTTAAATCGTTTCTATTTTTTACTTCTACTTTTGATATAACCCCTATTTTGCCTTTATTATTTTTGTGCATTTCTAAACTTAACTTATTAAAATCCATAGTCTACTCTCCTTTTCCTTGTATAAGTATATATTCCATCTATTCTTCTATATTATATCAGAATATAGATACTATTTTTAATTAAATTAATTTTTCATTCGCTAAATATTACGAATATTTTTTATATATACTAATATTAATTTCCTTCACCAATAGAAATATATAGCTAGATAGTTAAGTTAACTACGAATTTTAAATTAATAATATAATCTTTTATAATATTAATAATATTTTTGTATAAATTTTATTTATAATGTTAATAAATATATGTTAGTAAATTATTACTATATAAATAATTTCGTTTCCAATTACAAAATTTGATTTTTCACAAAGAAAGAAATAAATCTCTTTTAATTATATATTTGGTCATTGTAAAAATTTTTAATAATTATGTTTAATTCGATACTCTTTAGAGATTTCAGATAATAATAAATAAAACAATGTGAAATATGAATAACATCCTCCTTATTTTAATTTACATTTTAAAAAGTGTATGTTATACTAAGTAAGTTATTTTCACATGAAAGGAAGGAAAAATAATATGTCATTAAAACATAAAATCATAAATATCGCGGTTATAGCCCACGTTGATGCTGGAAAGTCAACATTAGTTGATGCTTTCTTATCTCAATCTGGGGTATTCAGAGAAAACGAAGTAGTAAAAGATTGTGTAATGGATAGTAATGACCTTGAAGCAGAAAGAGGTATAACAATATATTCTAAAAACTGTTCTATAAACTACAAAGATTACAAAATAAATATAGTAGATACACCAGGACATAGTGACTTCTCTTCTGAAGTTGAACGTGTTATCAAAACTGTTGATACAGTTATATTACTAGTAGATGCTAGTGAAGGGCCAATGCCTCAAACTAGATTCGTTTTACAAAAATCATTAGAAGCAGGACTTAGACCTATACTTTTCATCAATAAAATAGATAAGCAAGATCAAAGAGCTGAAGAAGTTGTTGATGAAGTATTCGACTTATTCGTTGACTTAAATGCTAATGATGAACAATGTGAGTTCCCAATAATATACGGTATAGCTAAACAAGGTATAGCTAAGAGAGAATTAGATGATGAAAGTACTGACCTTTCTCCTTTATTCGAAACTATAACTGAGCATGTTGAAGCTTACCCAGACTTTGACAATGAGCCTTTACAACTTCAAGTATCTGCTCTTGCATATGATGATTATGTAGGTAGACTTGGTATAGGTAGAGTTTACAAAGGAACTGTTAAAAATGGTGAACAAGTTTCTATATGTAAAGCTGACGGAAGTGTAGCTAGAGGTAGAATAACTAAACTTACAGTATATGAAGGATTAAATCAAATAGAAAAAGCAGAAGCTTATTCTGGTGATATAGTAGTTGTTGCTGGTATATCTGATATATCTATAGGTGAAACTATATGTAACTTAGATAATCCATTACCAATGGAAATGATACACATAGAAGAACCTACTCTATCAATGAACTTCTTAGTAAATGATTCTCCATTCTGTGGTAAGAGTGGTAAGTTCGTTACTACAAGACATATAAAAGATAGATTAGATAAAGAATTAGAAGTTAACGTTGGACTTAAAGTTGAGCCAATGGATACTACTGATGGATACAGAGTATCTGGACGTGGAGAACTTCACTTATCTATACTTCTTGAAAATATGAGACGTGAAGGTTACGAAATAGGTGTTTCTAAGCCAGAAGTTTTAATGCATAGAGAAGATGGTAAATTATTAGAACCAATGGAAAGAGTTATAGTTAACTGTCCAGAAGTTTACTCAGGAACTGTTATAAACAAATTAAACCTTAGAAAAGGTCTTATGGAATCTATGTCTATAGAAGGAGATTATGTAAAAATAGAATTTATAGCTCCTACTCGTGGATTATTAGGTTACAGAAGTGAATTCATAAATGATACTCGTGGAGAAGGTACTTTAGTTCGTTCATTCGAAAGATATGAAGAGCATAAAGGTGAAATACCAGGAAGAAGTAACGGAGTTTTAATAGCTCAAGGACCAGGAACAACTATGGGATATGCACTTAATGCTTTAAGTGAAAGAGCTCAAATGTTCGTAGATCCAGGTGTTGATGTTTATGAAGGTATGATAATTGGTATGAACTCTAGAAAAGATGATATGGTTGTTAACCCATGTAAAAACAAGAAGTTAACTAACGTTCGTGCTTCTGGTTCAGATGATGCTATAAAATTACAACCAGCTAGAATATTCACTCTTGAAGAAGCTTTAGAATTTATAGATGATGATGAATTAGTTGAAATAACTCCTGATTCTATAAGATTAAGAAAAAGATTCTTAAACGAAAATGAGAGATTAAGATACAATAAATCTAGACAAAATAGATAATATAATAAGGTAATAATATTATCTTATTGAGAAAAAAGTACTGACTAAGAAGCATAATGCTTTAATTGTCAGTACTTTTTTATTTGAAAAATAATAAAAAACAGTGAACTTTTATTAGTCCACTGTTTATACAACTATATAAAATAGTTAGTTTTATTATATTCTATTTTTAAGTTGACTATGTCATCTATTAAATAATGTCAATTAGTTAATATCATCTAATAAATTATTTTCAGAAACATATGATAGCAATGTAAGTCCATACATAACAATCACTAGTACTGCACTAATTAGTAAAATCATTCTTTATTCCTCCTTTTGTTGTTATTATACCCAATCTATATGAATTAATTGTGAATTTCATTTGAAAAATTATATATAAATTAAATATTTAATTAATTTTTACTTTTTTATCTATTCACATTATAATTCATTTTCTTATTTAATAACAGTTTAAATTTTGTAACTTTTGGAAACATATTTTCATTTATATAACTACTTAAAATCATAAAATTATTTTTTTGCTTCTTAATTTATTGACACAGTGTTTTATTTCTTTTAATATCATATTAAAAGAATTGGATTTTTATATAATGTTCAATTAACTCTCTTCCATACTTTAGGTCGAGAGTTTTTTAGTATAAATCGCATTAAGGGGGATGTAATATGTATTATTTAAGTACGAGGGGAAATAAGGAAAGAATAACTGCTTCTCAAGCTATTATTAAAGGCTTATCTGATGATGGCGGACTTTATGTACCATCTAAATTTCCTGATTTAAGAGACGAATTAAAGAACTTATGCACATTAGATTATAGTCAACTTGCATTTTATATACTTAGTAAATTTTTAGTAGATTTTAGTGAAGCTGAATTAAAATCATGTATAAAGTCTGCTTATGATAATAAATTTGACTCTACTGAAATAACACCTTTAAAAAAAATTAATAATAACTATTTTTTAGAATTGTATCATGGACCAACTTTAGCTTTTAAAGACATAGCCCTTACTCTCTTACCTCATCTTTTAAATACTTCTATTAAGAAGAATAATATTGATAAGGATATATTGATACTTACTGCTACTTCAGGGGATACAGGCAAAGCTGCTTTAGAAGGCTTTAAAAATATTGACGGTATAAAAATATCAGTCTTTTTCCCAGAAGATGGAGTTAGTCCAATACAAAAGTTGCAAATGAAAACTCAAGATGGAAATAATGTGTTTGTAGCAGGAATTAAAGGTAATTTTGATGATGCACAATCAGCTGTTAAAGAAATTTTTTCCGATAATGAGTTTAATGAATTACTAGACAAAAAAGGCTTTACATTATCTTCAGCCAATTCTATTAATATAGGTAGATTATTACCTCAAATAATATATTATTTTCACTCTTATTTTAACTTGGTCAATAATAAAGAAATTAAATTATTTGATAAAGTTAATTTTGTAGTTCCTACTGGAAATTTTGGAGATATTTTAGCTGGATACTATGCTAAAGAAATGGGACTACCAGTAAATAAATTAATTTGTGCGTCTAATGAAAACAATGTTCTTTATGATTTCTTTAAAACTGGTGAGTATAATAAAAATAGGGATTTAAAGCTTACAACTTCTCCATCTATGGATATATTAATTTCTAGTAACTTAGAACGTTTATTATTTGAAATTTCTAATAGAGATTCTAACATTATTAATAAGCTTATCTATGATTTAAATAACAAAGGGCACTATAAAATATCTAATAACATGAGAGATAATCTAGACACTTTTATTGGATATTATGCTACTGATGATAATGTAGCAGAAACTATTAATCATGTATTTGAAAAATACAATTATCTTATAGATACTCATACTGCTGTTGCTTATTATTGTCTAGAGAAATATAAAAACAAAACTCAAAATAGAAGCAAATCAATAATATTAAGTACAGCAAGTCCATTTAAATTTTCAAAAGATGTATTAAAATCCTTAGGGTATAACTCAGATAATTTAGATGACTTCGAAATAATAAATAAGTTATCTTCTATAACTAATACTACTATACCTAATCCTATTAATGCCCTTAAAACTAAAATTATTCTTCATGAAAACTTATATGAGTCTTTTGAACTAAAATCAGCAATAAAAAATTATTTAGGAATTTAGGTGATAATTATGTTAGAAATAGTAGTACCTGCAACAACTGCAAATGTAGGACCAGGGTTTGATACTCTTGGATTAGCCTTAAATTTATATAATAAATTCTATATAACAGAAATCGAAAATGGTCTTGAAATTACTGGCTGTGATGATAGTTATAAAAATGAAAATAACTTAATTTATACTTCTATGCAGTATTTTTATAAGATAGATTGTCAATATAAGTGCAACACTTTATATTCATGTTGCATCAAATACCTCTGCAGGTGTCTTATATCCAAGACACTTGCGAGGTCTATTATTT
>CABIVQ010000009.1 GCA_902362365.1 Clostridiaceae bacterium
TTGGATGGATTTGTCGTTACTTCCATTTAACCAAAGAAGGTTATTTTTTTCATTATATAAATTTTGTAAAAATCAAGTTGCAAATATTAACTAGATGCAACACTAGAATTTATCCCTTATTTTTATTTTATTTATATTTTAAATCTCATTTGAGCTATTTCTATTGCTGATTTTGCATCTTTTGAGTAGTAGTCCGCTCCTATATTTTTTGCGTACTCTTCTGTAAGTACTGCTCCTCCTACAAATACCTTTGCATCAATATTATTATCTCTTAGGGCTTTTATTGTATCTTCCATACTTTTTACTGTCGTTGTCATAAGTGCACTTAAACCTACAAGCTTTATATCTAGCTCCTTTGATTTTTGAATGACTTTTTCAATAGGTACATCTTTACCTAAATCTATAACTTCGTATCCATAATTCTCCAACATTATTTTAACTATATTCTTTCCTATATCATGTATATCACCTTTGACTGTTGCTACTATAATTTTTCCTTTAGATATATTATTTGTATTTTCTTGTAGTAATTTTTCTTTAATTACATTTAAAGAAGCTTTAACTGTCTCTGCACATTGAATTAATTGAGGTAAAAATATTTCTCCAGAGTCATATTTTTTACCAACATTGTCTAAGGATGGTATTAATATTTCATCTAATATAATATTAGCATCATTTTCCTTCAATAATTCTATTGTTTTATCTCTAGCTTCTTCTTTTAATCCTCTCTCAACAACTTCTTCTAAAGTTAACTCTGTGTTGCCTTTAAGTTTTGTTGAATCTTTTGATACATTGCCATACTTATCAATATATTTAATGCATCCTTTATCTACATTATTTATTACCTTAAATGCATCTATTGCTTCTACCATACCTTCTTCATTAGGATTTATTATAGCTAAATCAAGACCTGCACCTAAGGCTAAATTTAGATATGTATTATTAATATGTTTTCTACTTGGTATACCAAAAGATATATTAGATACACCAAGAATTGTTTTAACTCCTAGCTTTTCTTTAACTAATTTAATTGCCTTTATAGTTTCCATTGCCTCTAATTGTTGGGCCGAAACTGTTAATGACAAACAATCTATGAATATATCTTCTTTTCTTATTCCATAAGATTGAGCTCTTTTTACTATTTTTTTCGCTATTTCAAATCTTCCTTCTGCTGTTTCTGGTATTCCCTTATCATCTAATGCTAATCCAACTAAAGCTGAACCATATTTTTTTACTATAGGTAGAATTTTTTCTAATGAATCTTCTTTACCATTAACAGAATTAACTATTGTTCTTCCATTATAGTATCTCAATCCTTGTTCTAATGCCTCAATATTAGAGGAGTCTATTTGCAATGGAGTATCTATAATTCCTTGTATTTCTCTTATAACTTTTGGCATTACTGTTTTTTCATCTATATCTGGTAATCCTACATTTACATTTAAAATTTCTGCACCTGCATTTATTTGTTCTAAAGCTAATTTTATTATGTAGTCAATATTTTCATTCTTTAAAGCTTCCTTTAAAGATTTTCTTCCTGTTGGATTTAATCTTTCTCCCATTACTGTAGGCTTATCTATTTCTATGAATTTTGAAGGAGAACAAACAACACATTTGTAATCTACTTCTGTTTTGTGTAATTCTATATCTTTTATATTATCTGAAATATATTTTATAAAATTGGGATTTGTTCCACAGCATCCACCTATTATTCTAGCACCTGAATTTATGAATTCTACTACTCCGCTATAGAATTCTTTTTCATCTATATCATAATAAGCTTGTTCATCTATAATATTAGGTAATCCTGCATTAGCTTGAACTATTACAGGTATTGTTGCCATCTTAGTTATCTTTTTTACTATCGGCAAAAGCTGCTTTGGTCCTAGTGAACAATTTACTCCTATAGCATCTACTCCTAGACCTCCTATAGTTGCTACCATGCTTTCCGGAGTACATCCAGTAAAACTTCTTCCATCTTCATCAAAGGTCATTGTACAAAATACAGGCAAATTAGTATTTTCTTTTACTGCTAGCACCGCTGCCTTTGCTTCATAAAGGTCCATCATTGTCTCTATTATAATAATATTTGCACCAGATTTTTCTCCTTGAACTGCCTGTCTTTTAAATATTTCATAAGCTCTATCAAAGCTTAAAGTTCCCATAGGTTCTAGCATCTCACCTATAGGACCTATATCTAAAGCTATATATCTAGGCTTAGATTTATCAACGTTGTCAATTGCTTTCTTTGCAACAGAAATAGCGTTATCTACTATCTCCTCTACTGTATATCCTAATTTATCTAATTTTAATTCATTTGCTCCAAATGTATTTGTTGTTACTACATTTGCCCCTGCTTCTAAGTACGCTTTATGAATATTTATAAGTATATCAGGGTTATTAAATCCAAATATTTCTGGATTTTCACCCATTTGTAATCCATTCTTTTGAAGCATTGTACCCATTGCACCATCAAATATTAATATATTATCTTTTATATATTCTTTAATTTCCACAACTATTAACCCCTTTTTTGAATTTACATTTACTTTTATTTTTACAAGTTGAACATGATGTCTTATCTTGTTCTACCTTTTTATCAGTTATTCCTATTATAGCAATAACTGATTTTCTAGGTATCATAATTCCGCTATTAGTAATAGTCAGCCCTATTTCTTTTTGTCCATTTAAAATAGTTAATATTTCTGTATTTTTTTCGATTGATAAATCTCCATATCCAGGGCTATATCTAAATGTCAAATATTGTCCATTTTTCAATATATTATTTTCTATTTCATTTTGAACTCTATCACAAACTTCTTCTATTGCGGTTGTTGCACATGAATCTATTATTATTCCTTTAGTTAATTCTGTACAAGAGTATTTCTTTATATCTTTTTCTATGTTTATTCCCAAAGTGGCTGCCATTAAAATACACTCATTACAATCTTTCAATATCTCATATAAATCGTTACTCTCTAATATTAAATTAGTTCCCTCTAGCTCTATTATCCCTTTATATTTTTGTTTAATAGAATAAACCCTAAAAGTATACCTAGGGTTTATTCTATCTTTAGTTATATTTCTACATTCTTCTATGATTTCTATGAGATTATTATCTATATCTTGACCTTTGTATTCTAAATATCTTAAAACTTCTTCTCTATCAATACTTATACTATCTACAAAATCTTTTATCATAATTATTCTCCATATATATTTAGAGAGAATCCTTTTTCTAAAACATCTTTAGTATATTCTTTTGCTCCGAATAAGGATAAATCTTTATAGTTCCCACATTCAATAGCTGTAGCTGCCGGTATTTCAGTTGCTTCTAGTATCATTTTTAAAGCTTTTTCTAGACCTACCTTAATAATTGATGCATCTACATCCCCCCATAATATAAGATAGAAGCCTGTTCTACATCCCATTGGAGATAAATCTATTATATTGTCTAATGTTTCTCTTAAATAAGTAGCTAGCAAATGTTCTAACCCATGCATAGCTGCCGTTCCAAATGCTTCTGAATTAGGTTGTAAGAATCTTAAATCAAACTTACTTACCTTATCCCCTTTAGCTCCATCTAATACACAGCATTTTCTTATGTAAGGAGCTCTTACTTTTGTATGGTCTAATTTAAAACTTTCTACTTTTTGCATCTCTATTTCCTCCTCTATTCTCAACTTTTTATTTCCACGGCAATATTATACACCATTTTTATATTAACTACTTTTGTATGTAAAAACGCCTAAAGAAATTCCTTAGACGTTCTAATTTTATCCTTACAAGAATTATATATGAAATGGTATTTTTTGTAAATATTCAGAATTTACATTCATTTCAATTTTATTCAGCTAAAGGAAGCTTTACTTCAAATATAGTATTTTCGTCATTACTAGTTACACTTATTTCTCCACTATGAAGCTCTATAATATTTTTAGTTATAGCAAGACCTAGACCAGAACCTCCACTATTTTTATTTCTAGATTTTTCAACTCTATAAAATCTATCAAATAGATATGGAATATCCAATTGTGATATCGCTTCTCCATAATTTACAATTTGTACTATGGCCTGATCATCTTCTTTTTTAGTTATAACATCTATATACTTACCATCTTTTCCATATTTCATAGCATTATTTATAAGATTTTCAAAAGCCCTGACCATCTTATGTGTATCTATATTTACAATCAATTTATCTTCAGAGAATCTAACTCTTCCTTCTATACCTTCACTTTTAAATTGATAACTATAATGTTCCATTATTTGACTCAATAACTCTATTAAGTTTATATTATTCATTTCCAAATTAACAGTGTTATTTTGCATTTTGGTAAGCTCAAATAAATCATTGATAAGCAGGTTTAAATTTTTGCTTTTTTCATAAGCTATATTTATATAATATCTTAGTTCAACCTCATCCTTATATTTATCATTCTCTATAAGTCCTAAATATCCTATTATAGATGTTAATGGTGTTCTTAGGTCATGAGATACATTTGTTATCAAGTCCGTTTTAGTTTGTTGAGCTTTTCTTTCTTCTATAGTTATATTTCTAAGCTGACTAACTATGCTATTTATGTTACCTGCTAATTCTCCTATTTCGTCCTTAGATTCTATTTCTATTATTTGATTTAACTCTCCCTTAGACATAGCATCTACTTTTTTAGTTATATATACTAAATCTCGATTCTTTTTGTATACAAATAATGTGTATATAAATATAACAGTGATTCCCCAGAAAAATAAGTATATGTAATCTCCAAAGGTATTATTTTTAATATACATAAAGAACATTATTATTTTTACAGTAAGATTTCGTGTATATAAATTATTAAGGTAGTAATTATATGCCCATGTATATGTAATAAACATTATAGCACTACTAATAAAAATACTTAAAATAAAATACAATATAGGCCTAAACATATTTGAAAATATTTCTTTTTTATAATCTTTTCTATCTTTCAATTTTATATCCAACTCCCCATATAGTATGTATTATCTTTTCTCCATCAAGTTTTTTCTCTATTTTCTCTCTTATTCTACTCATATGTACCATTACAGTGTTATTTGATTGATAGTATCGTTCCTTCCATACTTTTTCAAATATCTCTTCTGTACTAAATACACGGCCTCTATTATTTGCTAAAAGATATAGAATTTCAAACTCTCTTGAAGTAAAACTTATCTCTTCTTCATCAATACATACTCTATGCTTGTATTTATCAATAGTTAGTGCTCCTATTTTTATTACTTGATTATCATTAGATTGATTAAAATAATATGCTCTTCTTAACAAGGCTTTCACTCTAACTACTAATTCTAGTGAATTGAATGGTTTTGTCATATAATCATCTGCACCTGTCATTATTCCTTGTATTTTATCCATATCTTCAGATTTTGCACTAAGCATAAGTATAGGTACATTTTTACTTTCTCTTATACGCTTACATACTTCTAGACCATCCATATTGGGCATCATTACGTCTAATACCAATAAGTCTATTTCTTCATTATTAAATATATCTAAAGCCTCTTTTCCATCCGATGCTTTTATGACATTATACCCTTCATTTTGTAAGTAAATTTCTAGTAATTCTCTTATTTCTTTTTCATCGTCTACAATAAGGATTTTATTTTTCAACTTCATTCTCCTTTTCTCATACTTAAGCTATTTTTATTTATATAACTAAATAGTATTATACACATAGCTTCATAATACTAGACTATTCCATTTTTCTCTATACAAATAATATAATTTTAAAAATTAATCATATTACTAATTTTTATTTTCATCCACGTATTCTTCTAAAGTTAAATTATTTTCATAAATATACTTTGCTATATCTTCACCCACATATCTTATATGCCATGGTTCAAATTTTTTTCCAGTTATATCTTCTTTGCCTTTTGGATACCTTAATATAAATCCAAATTTATGAGCATTTTCTTTTAACCACTTTGCTTCTTTCGTAACCTCCACAAACCATCTATCCTCGTTAGTTAAATCTATACATAATCCAGTTTGATGTTCACTAGTTCCAGGTTTTGCAACATATTCGTTAGCTTTTTTTAATCCTTGGGACTTTACTCTATTATAATAAATTTCTTTTTGACTTTTATAAGATCTATATCCTGATGTACCTAAGTAATTTATTCCTTCTGAACTTGCCATTTTAACTAGTTTTTCTAATTGAAGCGCTACATTTTCTTCAAGTTGTTCTTCTTCTTCACTTATACTATCTATAAATGGTATATTTACTTTAACTAAATTTTTTGGAACATAGTTTTTATCCAATTTATTATAATTGTTCACAACTACTAAATTTGCTATAATATTTGAGTTATTCAATGTTTCTCCATTAAAATTTGTACTAAAAATTAAAATAATGGATGAAATAATAATAACTACTTTTATAAATTTTTTCATATCCTCTATAACTCCTTTAAATTTTATAGTTTCATTTTAGGAGATAGAGTTTAAGTACTTTTTAAATAAACCTTAAGAATTCTTAAGTTTTTAATTTACATTTATACGGAGGAAATTATTTATGCAAAAATTACTTAGTAAAGCACGTCAAGCAATAAATGACTTTGATATGATACAAGAAAACGATAAAATAGCAGTTGGTCTATCTGGTGGAAAAGATAGTCTTACATTACTTCACATCTTAAAAAACTATCAAAGATTTTCACCACAAAAATTTGAACTCATTGCAATTACCCTAAATCCAGGAGGAGTAGATAATTCTCCACTTCATAAACTATGCAAAGATTTAGAAATACCATTTTATGAAGTTCAAACAGATATCAAAGAAATTGTTTTTGATATAAGAAAGGAAAAAAATCCATGTTCTTTATGTGCAAACTTAAGACGTGGTGCATTAAATGATAATGCAAAAAAATTAGGGTGTAACAAAGTGGCTCTTGGACATCACAAAGATGATGCTATAGAAACATTTTTAATGTCTATGTTATACGAGGGAAGAATAAATTGCTTCTCTCCAAAAACTCATATGGATAGACAAGATTTAACTATTATAAGACCAATGATTTATATTGATGAATATATGACTAAAAAAGCAGCTAGAGATTTTAACTATCCTATTATAAAAAATCCATGTCCTGCTGATGGTAAAACAAACAGACAAGATATAAAAGAACTTGTCGCAAAATTAAATAAAGAAATCCCAGGCTCTAAGAAAAATATTTTTGGTGCTTTAAATAACTCAGATAGATTATTCATTTGGGATAAAGAAAAAATAAAATAATTCTGGTTAAATAGGCGAGTAAATTTACTCGCCTAAATGTTCTATTCTATAACCAATTTCTCTATTTGCCATTTTATATGCTTCATTTATCATCTCTTCCTTAGAAATTGAATTTCCCATTAAGTTATCAATAGTTATTTGATGTCTATTTTCATAATACTTATCTAAGATCTTTTCTTCTATATACTTCTATGGCATCTTATCGGGTCTTGCATAGCACCTAAAAGAGCTATCCTAAAACCTTTTTTACATCCGTTCTCTAATCTCTTTACTCCATTTTTAAAATCTTCTTCTTGTATTACTTTTTCAAAATCGGAGTATCCTTCTTTATTATAAGAAATTTTATTTTCTCTCTTAGCAGCAAATTCTTTAGCCATATAAATATATACAAAACCAGCTTTAATTAAAGTATTCTTTATTGTTTCTTTGTTATATTGAATGTTGTACTTGGAATAAGGAGTCCCCCTAACATCTACAACGCAGTTTATATTATAAAATTTGAGCATATCAATAAGTTTCTCTACTGGATAATTAGAATGACCTATTGTAAATATATTCATAATAACTTCTCCTTGTCTATATTCAGTTTATTTTATTATACTTTGTTATTATGCCTTGTATCATATATTTTTAAGTTTTTTATTGCGTAAAATCCAAATAAATTTTATTTTAATATAAAAAATATCTTATAGTTTCATATGAAACTATAAGATATTTTTTAATTCTTCCACGTTTTCAATTATATAATTTGGGTTAGCTTCTTTCAACTCTTCTAAAGAACCATATCCATATAAAACACCTATTGAATCTACTCCTATTTTTTGTGCTCCAAGTACATCATACTTTCTATCACCTATCATTATAACATCATCCATAGAAGATATATTGCAAGTTTCTAAAACATGGTCTATTACTTCATTTTTTTCACTTCTACTTCCATCTAAATTACTACCGCCTACATATTTAAAATATTGATCTATTTCAAAATGTTTTAATATTCTTTCTGCAAATACAGTTGGTTTAGAAGTTGCAAGTAATAAGACTTTACCCGATTCATATAAATATTCTAATATCTCTTTTACATTTGGGAATATCTTATTTTCGAATATTCCTGTTTCAGCAAAGTATTCTCTAAACTTTGTAACAGCTTCCTCAACTTTTTCATCATCGAAATTATAATCATCTCTAAAAGAATCGTATAAAGGAGGTCCTATAAATTTTTCTAAGTTAACTAGCTCTTCATCAATACCAAAATGTTTTAAAGCATATTGGAAAGATTTCGTTATTCCTTCTTTTGGGTCTGTAAGTGTTCCATCTAGATCAAATAAAATATATTTATAGTCTTTTCTCATAATTATCTCCCACTTTTTTTATTTAATTTTACCACAAATTTGATAAGTTTTATAAAACTCATATAAAAAAGGACATATATCAAGATAAACTTACTTAATAAATTATTACCAAGTAATCTATTTGACAAATGTCCTTATTTATTATTCTACAGTTATTGCACTAACTGGGCAGCTATCTTGAGCTTCAGCAGCTAAATCTTCTAACTCAGCACTTACTTCATCTGATATAGCAACAGCTAATCCATCATCATCCATATCAAATATTTCTGGGCATATACCAGTACATGCTCCACAACCTATACAAGTGTCTTTATCTACGAATGCTTTCATTGTAAAATCCTCCTAAGTTTAATTTATACTCATTGTATATTTATCCTTAATTTTACTAATTTAAACATTTTTTCTTAATATTAATACAAAATCTAACATTTTATACAACAGTATTTATATCTTCTGACTCTTCTATTTGCTTAGATTTTTCTTCTTTTTTCTTTTCTATAATAAGTATGACTTTATCAACTAAAAGACCATTGATAACTACAGCTATTAGTGAAAATACTCCTTTTCCAAATCCAAAAGTTAATCCGCCACAAACAACCACAAATAAATCTACACACAATAGTGAAATACCTATATTAAATTTAGAATATTTATTTAATATTTTAGCTAGTATATCAGTTCCACCTGTTGAAGCATTTAATGCAAAAGCGAGTGCTAAGCCACTAGCTATAATCATTGTTCCTAGTATAACAGCTAAAAATAAATTTGTTGTTAATGCATAGGAATGAAGTACTTTTTCCATAAAATCCATTACAAAAGATAGAGCAAAACTTGCATATATAGTTTTTAATCCAAAGTCTCCTCCAACTAATATAAATGATATAACAAATAATATTAAATTTCCTAAAAAAATTATTGTTCCAACTGATAAACTTGGAACATAGTGGCTGATTACTAAAGCTAGTCCACTCAGTCCTCCTCCAGCTATTTCATTTGGAGCATAAAAATATTGAATTCCAAAAGCCACTAAAACTACGCCTAATGTTACAAAAACATAGTCTCTTATTGTTAAGATTAAATTATCCTTTGTCATTTATGATATTCCTTCCATATTTTATAATAAATTATTTCTTTCAGAGTTTATATTATACTACAATATCATACTTAATTACTATTTTTGATTAATGTTTATTATTATAAAGTATTGGTAATCTAAAATTAACAGTATTTAAAGATAGCTATTTTTTACTGATTATAATAATTTTTCAACATCAAGGTTAACATAAATATAGTTTACTTTAATAAAGGAGGTAGTTTATGAAAATCTTGAAATATATGCTTATTTTTATTCCAATAAGCTTTATAGCTAAATTTATGAACGCATCAGGTTCTATAATGTTCATATTATCATGCTTATCTATAGTTCCATTAGCTGGTCTTATGGGAGAGGGAACTGAAGAAATATCTTTTTATTCAGGTCCTAAAATAGGTGGTTTTTTAAACGGTACATTCGGAAATGCAACAGAACTTATAATATCATTTTTTGCCCTTAAGCAAGGTTTATTTGATGTAGTTAAATCATCAATTGCAGGAGCAGTAATAGGAAATATATTACTAGTAGTTGGAGCAAGTATGCTAGCCGGTGGATTAAAATATAAAACTCAAAAATTCAATCAAAAAGTTACTGAGGTTTCTTCAAGCATGCTATTATTTGCGGTACTTGGTTTATCTATACCTGCTTTATTTACACATACAGTAGATCCTGCTCTCTTAAATACAAGATACGAGGGTCTAAGTGTTTTTGTTGCAGTTGTAATGATACTTATTTATGGACTAAGTTTATTCTTTTCTTTTAGTACCCATAAAGATATATATTCCAGCACCAAAGAGGAGGAAGGTCATGCAAAGTGGTCTTTAAATAAATCAATATTTATACTTGTTATCTCTACAGTTCTAATAGCAATAGAAAGTGAATTTTTAGTTAATGGTATAGAACCTATAACTGAAAGCTTAGGGTGGAGCCAATTCTTTGTCGGTATAATTTTAATACCTATAATAGGTAATGCAGCTGAACATAGTACTGCAGTCGTTATGGCTAGAAAAGATAAAATGGATGTAGCTCTTGAAATAGCTATCGGCTCTAGTCTTCAAATAATTTTATTTGTAGCTCCGATTTTGATATTTTTAAGTTTACTTTTCACCCCTATGAGTATAGTTTTTAATGAATTTGAATTAATCGCTCTTATAGCTTCAGTAATTATAGCAAATAGAGTTTCTCATGATGGTGAATCTAACTGGTTAGAAGGAGTTCAATTACTCGCTGTATATCTTATAATTGCAGCTTCATTTTTTATTCTATAAAGTTAAACTTTATACGATAAAGGCTTGTCTCAAAATAATTTAAGACAAGCCTTTCTATATTAATTAAGCTTTTTTAACAACGCTAGATTTTAATTTCATAGCTCCAAAGCCATCTATTTTACATTCTATATCATGTCCATCTGCCGCATCTGGAACTAAACGTATACTTTTTACTTTTGTTCCTATTTTTATAGATGATGAACTTCCCTTTACTTTAAGGTCTTTTATTACTGTTACAGCATCTCCATCGTTTAGCACGTTTCCATTAACATCTTTTATAACATTTGTTTCTTCAGCTTCAACAGCTGTTGCACTCCACTCATAAGCACATTCTGGACAAACTAAAAGACTTCCATCTTCGTAAGTATATTCTGAATTACATTTTGGACAATTTGGTAAATTAGTCATTATATTATTTCCTCCGCTATTTATTATCAAATTTTAAATTATTAATATTATTTTCATATCCCTATTATAAAACTACATTGGGATTTCCTTATAGTCTTATATAATATCATATTCTTATAATATTGACAAACCTTCCTATAACCTTTCCTTTATGTTCCTATTAAACTACACTTTTACTAGAAAATATTTATTTTCCTAAAGGTATCTATGTAAAAAGACTATGATATTTATTATCATAGTCTCAGTAAATATAATTATCATCGATAGTAATATTTAACGAAATATACTAATTTATACTTATATTAAACAAGCTACTTCCACACTTTACTTAGATTTATACTAATGGAGCTTCAATCTGAGTAGTGAAAAGGAATTGATGACAATGCCCGTCAGCAACAGTAGTATTTCCACATACTAAGTGAACGTGTTTATTAGTACCTGGTATTTTAATTGCTGGACCAGTTGTAACACATATTTTGTGGAAGTGATCAAGAAAATCTGTTCTATCATTTATCTTATGAACATGATTTTCTCCATCACATATTGTTATAACTTCACCTGTTACTCCTGCAACACGGTGATTATGTCTATCACAGCCTTCTTCTGCTAATTTAACACTACTTTCATATTCATGAACATGTGTCATTTCCTCTTCTTCATAGCACTTATAACATTTTTTACATTTGCACTCGTCGTGATCTTTACAATCTTTTTTATATTTATAATCATCATAGTCTTTATAATCTTTTTGACACTTATAATTTTGATAACTCATTTTACATCTCTCCATATTATATATTAAAGTTCTTATAAAGAACCTCAGTATATAATATGGTTAATTGTCAAATAAGTTCTTATTTTATATAATTTTGTAATTTATCCGTACTTATTTCATATTTTACTTATATGTTATTTATAGTACTATTATCTATTTTTATATTAGACTTTCTATATTATTACCACTTAGAACCAACGTATCTCCACCTTTTATTAGAGTAGATCCTTTAGGAACTAATATTTTATTATCTCGTTTTATCATAACAATAAGTATTTCTTCTGGTATATTTGCATCCATAATCATTTTATCTATCCATTGACTATCTTTTGTTATATTAACTTCTAATAAATCAGTATTTATTTCTCCTGTATAATCTGTAAATGTTCTTAGTACTGAACCTTCATCTTCTGTATCAACTAAATCTAATAAGCTAGCAACCTTAGGTATAAGTGTTCCTTGTATTGCAACAGAGAATAAAGCTATAAAGAATATTATATGGAATATATCATTCTCTATATTAACCCCATATGTAACTGCGAATATTGCGAAAACAACAGATGCCGCTCCTCTAAGTCCAACCCATGATATAAATAGTTTCTCTTTAATCGTAAACTTAAATGGACTAAGTATTATGAATGTAGCTAGTGGTCTTGCAATTAATATCATAAATAAAGATATAGATACTGCAGTGACTGTAACATGAGGTAATCTCGATGGGAAAGATAGAAGACCTAACATAAAGAATAGTGCTATTTGCATAATCCAAGAAACTCCATCAAAGAAATGGAACATACTTTTCTTTCTAGGTATTTTGCTATTTCCTATTATTATTCCTGCAATATACACGCTCAAGTATCCATTTCCTCCTAAAAACTCACTAAATGAATACGAAAGTATTGCAACTGCAGTTACAAATATAGTATAAAATCCTTCTACTTCAAAATTTGAATGTCTAAGTATGTAAACGGTACCCTTGGCAAGTAAAAAACCTATTATTAACCCAAATATAATCTGCCTAAGTATTATCGGAGCTACTGTGACCAAACTTAATTCTCCTGAACTCTTCAGCATAGTCAGTACTATAAGAGTCATCATATAAGCAATCGGGTCATTACTTCCACTTTCGACTTCTAAAAGTGATGCTAATGAACCTTTTAAGTTTAATTTTTGAGCCCTTAGAACAGCAAATACTGATGCAGCATCTGTAGATGCGACTATTGCTCCTATTAAAAATCCTTCTAATAATGTAGTCTTTATCACTAAGTGACAGAATAAGCCAGTAAGACCTGCCGTAATTACAACTCCTAATGAAGACATCAATACTGATGGCACCGCTATAGGTTTAGCCATCTTCCAATTTGTCCCGAAACCTCCATAAAACATAATAAATACTAATCCCAGAGAGCATAAGGTACTTGCCAATTCATAGTTATCAAAATAAATTCCAACTAATCCATCTGACCCAAACAGCATCCCCAGTACAATAAATATAAGAAGCATAGGCACACCAAATTTATATAATACTTTAGTTGATGTTATGCAGATAATTAATACTAAACCACTAATTATCATTAATTCTGTCATTAAATTCCCCCTTTTATTTTATATATTAATTTTTATTATTTTAGTCTATAACCTTATAGTTCATATACACTCTTAATTCATTTTATAAATAATTTATAAATACTTTTTATTATTCTACATTAGTTGGATAAATATGTCTATTAACTTTACGTTAAAAATAACAGGATTATATATATATTTACTCTTATTTTTTGATCAAAACTATATAACTTTCAATATATATCAAAACATATGCTGAAATTAAAAACCGCATCACTTATTTATGATACGGTTCTCCGTATCGGTGTTAAGTGAGGTTGTAAACTTGCTCATTACTTTTCTCCTTTTCTAATATACTTTTAAAATTATAATTTAATTACGAGCTACATCCCCATATTATTCTATATAGTAATGTTCAAATTCAACATAGTTGCTCCAAAATTTCTTAACCTAAAAGAAGAAGGAGCATCCTTAACTGATACTCCTTCTCAAAACTTACTTTATATCCAATTGCTTGTTATCCTTTACCATCTTACCCCATTCCCCTAACATCATAATAACTTTCTCAAGTGAATATCAAGAGTTTTCTAAATTAATCCTTAACAGCTAGTTAATCTTTTAAATATTCTATTAATTCTTCTAATTCATTATCATCTTTATTTAATTTATCAAAGTCTTCTAAATCACTTTTTATATCTTTTTTTACTTCCTTTTTAACATTTAATCCACTGATAATATATCCCATAGAAAATGTTGCTATTGAATAAAATGCATATGGTAATGATGAATTAATGTAATATGTTATTACCATTAATATACTTTTACTTACCACAATCCTATTTGATGCTACAAGTGATAATATATATACATGTGAATTATATATAGTTAATAATGTATATACTAATATAATTATTGAAATAACATATAATACTTTACTTATTAAATTTATATCTTTAAAATGTTTTACTTCCATACTTAAGCCACCTCTTATAAAAGCTTATTAATTTTTATTAATTAATCTGTATTAGTTTTTTATTTTTTAACACAAGTACAACATCCGCTTTTTTAGCTAATTCCTTACTATGAGTAACCACTATTACGCATTTTTCATGTTTATGTGCACTTACTTTTAATATTTCTATAATTTCATCAGCTGTATCACTATCTAAATTTCCTGTTGGCTCATCTGCTAATATTACTGGTGAATCTGTAACAAGTGTTCTTGCAATGGCAACACGCTGTTGCTGCCCCCCTGATAATTGTAATACGTTTCTATTAACTTCATCATCAGTTAATCCTAAATTGTTTAAAATTTTCTTATCTGCCTTAGGATTAACTATCTTTAAATTTTCTAAAGGTGTCATATAATCAATTAAATTATAATTTTGAAAAATTAATGAAATATTGCTTTTTCTATGATTCTCATACCCTTTTACTTTTATATTTTGATTATTATATAATATTTCACCATTTCTAGGTTCATCTAATCCAGCCAGTAATGATAATAATGTTGTTTTTCCTGAACCAGAAACCCCTAAAATAGCATAAAATTTTCCTTTTTCAAATTCCATGCTTATATCATTTAAAACTCTTTTTCCATTTTTATATGAATAATTAACTTTATTTAATGCTAAAATTGACATTTATCTTCCTCCTAGCTCATTTTGGATAATATTTCTTTTGGTTTTAATCTAATTATTGATGCTGATGATGCCATTACTGAAAGTATAATAATAACTGTTCCTATAACATACACATAAATTAATTCTTCAAACTCTACTTTTACATCTATTTCATCTACTGTACGAGTTGCTAAAGAACTATTAGCATCATTTCCTAATGAAAGTCCTCCAAATCCATTTTTAACGTCTTGAACCGCTTGCTTACTTGCTTGTGCAACTATTGTATTTCCTATATTTTGTGAAATTACCTTGCTTGATAAATATGATCCTCCAAAAGCTAATATACTTATAAGTAATAATTCAATTATATATTGAGAAATAATATTAAACTTTGAAACTCCTATTGAAAGTAATATACCGGTTTCATGAACTCTTCCTTGAATCCAAAATGCTAACACTAATGAAAGTATTATTATTCCAGCTATTATTGCTCCAATTAAAACCATATTTATAATCTTATCTAAAGAATCAAAAGACTTAGATAAAGCTAAAAATGTATCTTCACTTTTTACTATTGTATACTTATTCCAATCAGCAGAAATATCTTTAAATTTTGATGTTACTTTATCTACATCAGTATCTGTATTGAAAGTAGCATTTGTATATTTTACATTTCCATCTGAATATCCATATAAAGTTTTAATAGTATCTACATCAGTAATTAAAAGATTTTCTGACATTTCTAATTTATGTCCAACTCTTTCAGTATTTTCACTTTCAAAAATACCTACGATTTCAAGGTCATAATCATCTTTAGATAAAGTTGATGCATTAAAATCTACAGCACTCTTTGTTGCTTTTATAGTATCTCCAACTTTTAAATTATTTGCTTCTGCTAGAGCCTTATGAATTAATACCTTGTTTTTATCAGTAGCAACAATATGTCTACCATCAATAAGCTTTAATGATTTACTTATAAACTTAATACCATATTCTGAATTTTTATGTGCTTCTACAGAAAAAAGTTTTTCATATTTATAATCATCATTATATTGAACTACATTTTTTTCAGGTTTTATATAATTTACATTTTCTAAATCTAAACCAACTCCTTGAATTGCTGCATCATAATTCTTAACACCTTCTACCTTTGAGCCCTTATCAATTAAACTTTCTGGAATTGTTCCTTCAAAATTACTCGCAAGATTAGCTTGTAATTCAAAAGTATTTGCCATATCCTTGTTTGAATCTTGTCTTGCTATATTTGCTGCCTTTTTAATTGAAATCCCACTTAAAACTGCCGTTGCTATTCCAAATAATATAAATAGCATAATAATACTTTTTATTTTTTTTCTTGTTATATATAATATTGATCTCTTAAATACATTCATATTTATGTCCTCCTTGTTTATTAACTTGAGTACATTCTATTAGCCTAATATGAAATATTTATGAAATTAAAAAATTAAATTTATAAAATTCATTAATAATCTTATTAATTATATTATTTTTTATAAAAAAATAAGGATATTAACAGTCTAATATCCCTGTGATTCTCTAACTATTTCATTGTTAAAATTAACTTCAAAACTCATTCCCGTTAATATTGATTTAAAAGAATAATCTAAATTATACATTTTTAAAATTTGTTGAACTATGTATAATCCTAACCCATTTCCCCCACTACTCTTATTTCTATCAAAATCAACTCTATAAAATGCCTCAAAAATATGTGCTAAATGTTCATCTGCAATTGGCTTACAATCATTTTCCATAATAAGCTTTTTATCTTTTATATATATTCTTATTTCCTTTCCTTCATCAGTATAATTTACTGCATTAGAAATAATATTAGAAATTACTTTAGTAAATAATTTTTCATCTACTTTAATATTAAAAGACTCTTTTAAATTAACTTTAATATTAATTTTCTTTGACTTAGCTATTAATTTATATGGTTCTATGTTCTTTTGAACTAAACTACCTAAATCTAATACACTTTCATCTTTTTTATTTATTATATTAAGTTTTGAAGTATCTAAAATTTCCTGAACCATTTTACTTAATTCACTAACTATATCCTTACATTTTTCTAAATATATATAATGATTTTTATATTTTCCTATATCATATAACATATTTTCAATCATTATATTCATACTCATTAGTGGTGTCTTAAGTTCATGTGATGCGCTTCTTAAAAAATCCACCTTTATTTTTTCAGATTCACTTACATTTTTTATTTCCTCTTCCAATGATACAATTGTATTTAATAAATTATCATATAAACTATTTACATTAGCTGCTAATATTCCTATTTCATCTTCAGTTTCTACCTTACAAAAGGCTTCTTTATTTAAATTCTCCATTTTTTTTGTAACATCACAAATTTCTTTTATTGGAGTTGTAATTTTTCTTGCATATATATATGATGCAATAAGTGCTATAAGCAAGCTTATAAAAATAGAATATGGAAGTATTTTTAATATAACATCTCTTGTTTCTGTAAATGATTCTAAATCCATTACTATTTTAGCACTTCCATTTACATCATTGCCTTTTTTAAAGTCCCTACTTTTTATTATTGATAAATTATTTATATTAATATATTGACCGAATCCATCATCACCTATAACTTCTCTATTTTCATCATTAAAATTTTCTATAATATTTTCACCACTTAAATTAGGAATTATTAAATAGTTTTCTGTAACTTCCTCTTCATTAACATATATATCTACTTTATCCAAACCTTGAAATACCTTTTTTTCATCTCCTATAGTAAGTAAAACTTGAATATTATATTTTTCAGCAAAATTCTTTGCTATCTTAAATGATTCCTCATTATCAGATTTACTTACTTGTTCAATTAAAGCTTCAATAATTTTATCAGCTTCCTTTTGTTTATTATTCACATATACCTTGGGTAATGCTAAATAAATTAAAACATTTGAAATTAAAATTATTAAACTTATTATCCCCATGGTAAATATATATGTTTTTGAAAATAACTTTAACTTATTCATCATTGCTCCTCAAATTTATATCCAATTCCCTTAACTGTTACTATACAATCTAATAACAACTTTTTTCTTATATTTTTAATATATACATCAATAACCCTATCATTTGGTGATTCTTCAATACTCCATAAATTATCTAAGATTTGTGCTCTTGTTAAAACCTTTCCCTCATACTTTAATAATAACTCTATTAATTTTATTTCCTTAGGTTTTAAATCTATATTTTCGCCATTCTTTCTTGCTGAGTATCCTTCAAAATCAATTTCTATGTCTCCATAGAACCACTTTTTATTTTCGCTAACTTTTACTCCCCTTCTAAGAAGTGCTTCTATTATTTTATGTAAAACTATTATTGAAAATGGCTTTGTAATATAATCATCTGCCTTTTCATCAAAACTCATAATTTGGGTATAATCATCACTCATTGCTGTTAACATAATTACTGGAACATTGCTTTCTTGTCTAATTTTATTTAAAACAACAAATCCGTTAGCTTTGGGAAGCATTATATCTAAAATTACTAAATCAATTTTACTATTCTTAAATAATTCTATTGCTTGCATTCCATCTTCTGCACTTATAACGTTATATCCAACTTCTGATAGATATTCACTTACGCCTTCCCTTATTTCTTTTTCATCTTCAACAATTAATATATTAATTTTCATTTATATTTTCCTCCATTTTATATAATATATATCAAAATGAATTTATTTTATAAATATATAATAACATAAAGATTCAATTATATTATAAATATAAAAGTGCTAATTTCATAAATTAACACTTTTAACATTAAATTACTAATATTATTTATATACCAATTCCACATATAATTTATCACTAAAGTTCTATCTATAAAGGCTTACTTAAATGACAGTATTATCAACCCTCTCCTTCTCAACTCCCTTTATTCATTAACCTAATTTCAGTAAAACCTCACTTATTTATGATACTGTTCATTGTTATTTATACTAAATTATCAAATTCATAGTACTTTTAATTATCACTTGTAACCTCTTTTATATATTCCCAAGTTTTACCCTTATCTTCAGAAATATAAAGTAAACTACTATTTCCGTTATAGTCTCCATCTGCACCTTGCTCTATATTTAAATACAATTCTCCATCTTTTTCATATGGAACCTTTGGAAAATCAAATGGATTAAATGAAGTACCACTATCTAACTTGACTGATTTATTTTCAAACTCTATCTTATTAAAAGATTTTCCCCCATCTTCTGTACGATACAGCTCTCCTATACAACCACCATCTCTAGATGCACCTATAAAACCTATATTTTCATCAATAAAATATATTCCCGAAGCCTCTCCAACAGCTCCATTAAAAGGATCCTCATTAAGTACAGACCAATTGTTCCCTGAATCATTACTTTTTTGCAATGAATAGAAAAAGCTACCTGCTGCCTTATCTTCTACATTTAACTTATATCTAATTCCATCCTTTAAGTAAAACTCATCATTATTATTTGAATTTCCAGTTATAAAATCTAACTCCTTCTTATCTTCTTCTAATTTATCTTCCTCTTCTGTATTTAGATAACTAAACCAATAAGAATCTGTTAGCAAATTATATCTAACAGGAGTTATTTGATCTTCCATACCTGGTATGTATATAGAAACTGTATAACCAATTAGCTTAGCACTAGCTAAATCAGTCGGTATTTCCTGTTTATTTTTATTAACTAAAACAATTCCTTCTCTATTAGACTCCCAATTTCTTTTTCCTTTGTAAAGTAGCCCAAATTCCATCGCATCCCATTTACTAACCGTATCTTTTATAGAAATACAATCAACAGTTTCAAATAAAGGATCTAACAGTTTACTATTACTATAATCAGCATTTACAGCACCATTTAATACAAGTTTAATATCTTTTGACTTATCTTTATCATAATATATTAAAAAACTTGTATCTTTTCCATATTTATCTTTACCATAGACAAAAGTTTCAAAGTATGTAATAGTCCCATCTTTTTCAAACTTAACACTTAAATCATTTGATATGTATAATTTTTTAGGCAATTCAATTTTTTTATTTATATCTTCAAAAATCCCACTTACACCATCTTCATAGATATTATCTTTCTCAAACTTAATCTTTCTTTCATTTTTTACTCTTTCAATAACCCATGCAAGCTTCCCACCATAGTTAGTTGCACTTTTATATATTTTTATTCCGTAAAATAAAGTTATTATACTGATAATTATAACAGTTATACATACCCATAATTTTGAATTAGGTAATTTTGATTTATATTCTTTAGACTTGCTTAATCTTATTGTATAAAAAATAAACATTGCTATAAAAAACACTAAACAAGCCATTACGATATATAAATTATTATTAGATCTCCCATACATACACAAAGTAGTTAGTTCATAACAGAAAACCCAATATAAAGCTAATATCATAGGGTTACATATAAAGTTCTTAATTATTCTTCTTAAGCTATTCACTAATTTTCCCCCCTAATTTATAAATAATAATCTTTTAAAACTAAAATCCATCTAGCTATAATTTAAGCATTCTTATATAGATTCTACGAAACTATTGAGTAACTAGTCAATATATACATTAAATAATCCATCAGCCATGTATACTTTTCAGCTTCAATAATTTCCCATATATGAATAATCGGTGGAAAGTAAATCAGTTATAAAATAATAAAGGAGTTGTTTCAAAATGTAATATCTTCTATTTATTATGTTTTATACTTATAATATTTTTAATTCTTAAAATTCCCCACATACCGGACTCTATATCCTACCTTATAATACTTGATCTATATAAGTAACCACTAGGTATTATTGATGTTCCATTTATTAATTCTATATCAAATACATTAATTATATTTAAATCACCTTGAGTTGATATAATTCGTGTAAGCGGATCATGCCACCTTGCATTGTTATATATCAACTTGACTTATAATACAAATAATTCAAAGATAACACCTGGTTCTTTTAATTAATTTATAATATACTAATGTACACAAAATAAGCTAGATTAGGTATTATTACCTTATCTAGCTCTATCATTTTTACGCTATAAAGTTTCCAATATTTATTTCAAAGTCATAGTTATAAAAAATCCTAGTTTCATTTATTGTTACTTTATTAAAACCTTTATTTGTACTTTTGTATTTAGCATTCATCATCTTCGATCTATGTTCATATTAAATAACTATTTTCTTGACTTATATTTATATAACTTAAATATATACTAATATTTAAAATCTAAAAGCTTATTTTTTAATTGATTTTCAATATTTCTTAATTCTACTTCAGCTTCCATACGTTTTTGACGTCCTTCTGTTTGTATATTAAGTATTTCATCAAGAGTTGAAATTAATGACTCATTCGTAGCTCTAAGTGTTTCAATATCAACAATTCCTCTTTCAGACTCTTTTGCAGTTTCTATAGTTGAAGTTTTTAATATTTCTGCATTTTTACGTAAAAGTTCATTTGTCATATCTGTTACTTCTCTTTGAACTCTTGCAGCATTAGCAGCGTGAGCAACTCCAAGTGCTAAAACCATTTGATTTTTCCAAAGTGGAATAGTATTTACAATTGTAGATTGTATTTTTTCAGACATTAATGAATCATTATTTTGAATTAAACGAATTTGAGGAGCCATTTGTAAAGAAATCATTTTAGTTAATTCTAAATCGTGAATTTTCTTTTCAAATCTATTGCAAAGAGCCACAAAATCATTTAATTCTTGGGCATCCTGAGGATTCCCACTATTTCTTGCTTTTTCTTGCAATTTAGGAAGTTCTTCCTTTTCCAGTTTTTGAAGTTTCTTTTTTCCAGCTAAGATATACATACAAAGCTCTTTAAAATATACTTTATTTATTTCATACATCTTATCTAGCATAGCAATATCTTTTAAAAGCTGTATTTGATGCATTTCAAGAACATTACACATTTTGCCAATATTGTTATCTACATTTTCATATTTTATTTTCATTTGGGAAATCTTGTCCTTACCTTTTTTAAAAAAACCTAAAATTCCTTTTTTCTCTTCGGATTCTTCAAAGTTCTTTAATTCATGAACTACACTAGATAGTATTTCCCCAATTTCACCTAAATCTTTAGTTTTTACATTATTCAATGCTGACTGTGAAAAATCAGAAATTTTCTTTTGAGCACCTACCCCATATTGTAAAATAGAGTTTGAATTATTTATCTCTATTTTATCTACAAATTGATCAACCATTTTTTTTTCTTCTTCTGTAAGTTGAACTTCATCAATTATTTCTTTTTCTATTTTTTCTTCTTTTACTTTTACATTAAGAACTTCATCTTGGAATGGTTGAAAAGTTAATTCTGGTTTTATATCAATAGACTCTTCTTTAAATTCATCACTCATTTTTATGCCTCCCTTTTATTTAAAACTTAATTTTTAAAATCATCTTCTGTCAATCCCTCTTGTTTAAATAATGTTTTAAGAACTGAAATATCTGTAGAAATATCTAAAACAACATCTTCAAATAAATCATCTAATAAATTTTCAAAAGCGTTATTAATAAGATCAATACTCTTTTCAATTTCACTTTTAGCACTTTCTATATTCTCGCCTTGAACTAATTGATTATTTATATCTTTGTATGAATTAATTAATTTTATAGTAATAGGAAGATAATGATTTATAAATTTATTAACTTCTTGTATCTTTTTAGGATTCTTTTCAACCTGAATCAGGATTTGGTTTGAAATGTTTCCTAATTTATCTAACTTTATAGCTATTTCTTCTTTATAAAGATCATTTCTTATATTTTTTATTTGTTCAATATAATTTCTTCCTATTTTAATTATAGATTCTATTTCTTCTTTTTCCGAATTATATATTTCTTCATTTAATTTTTCATTACTGCTCTCTTTAGCCATTTGTTGCTTTTTTAAATTTAAATAGTCACTATAGACTTCATCATTTAACATAAAATAAGTTTTCTCTTCATCTATATGCCCTTCTAAGAACATACCTAAGTCAATCATTTTACTTAGGTCTTTAACAACAAAACTCTCTTTCTCTCTAGCAAATTTTGCCATGTCCTTAATTAAGAAATAGTTATTGTCGTCAATAAATCTTACATACTTCTTAAAACGCTTTACTCTTTTTCTTAAAATTATTCCTCTTAATAATAAACCTAAACTTACTGCAAAGAATAAAAATGTAACTCCAAAAATAATATTGCTACCTATAATAACAACACCAAATAATATCTTAAATATTAGAAATATTAACACTGAAGAACCATAAATTAAACTTCCACTCGCGCCAAATAATATATAAAGTATTCCTGATATACTTCCAGCTGGTCTTTTACTAATATATGTTGATACATCATTTTTAGCTTTTTTATTTAAATTCATATATTTTTCACTATATCCATTAAACCTTGATTTAAATTGATTTAAGGTATCCTCAGCTTTATAGTTAATATCTATTTTCAAATTAGCAAAATCTATTGCTTTAAGGGCATTGCTAACTGTAGACATAATTTGATCTTCTAAATTAGAAAAATCCTTTTTATCCATTATCTTGCCTCCAGATTATTTTTCTTATAATTAACATAAGTCTAGATATATACTATACCGTTATGTTAATATTTTAAGTTTATTATATCCTATAATTTAGCTAATTGTAACTTCTAACTTAAAAGGAATACAATAAATATATTTTATAAATACATTATTACTTATGATACAATACCTCTGATAATAAAAATAGCCTTAGGTAAGTCATCTCAATACCTGAGGCTATGAACCTGGCTTATTTGTGATACGGTTCTCCATTGTTTATTCTATAAGCTCTATACACTTGTTCTAATAATATCAATCTCATTAATTGATGTGGGAATGTCATCTTAGAAAAAGATAACTTATAATCAGCTCGACTTAAAACCTCATCCGACAGACCTAATGACCCTCCTATTATAAAGGTAATATGGCTACTTCCTCTAACAGCAAGCTTACTCATAGTATCTGCTAACTCTTCAGAAGATAGATTTTTACCGTCAATAGCCAGAGCTATAACATAACTATTAGCTTTTACTTTGCTTAAAATCTTCTTTCCTTCTTTATCCTTTATCATAAGCATTTCTTTATCACTTAGATTTTCTGGGGCTTTCTCATCATCTAATTCAATAACATCTAATTTACAATACTTAGATAATCTCTTTTTAAATTCATCTATTCCTAACTTTAAATATTTTTCTTTAATCTTTCCGACACAAACTATATTTATATTCATAAACGTCACCTTATTCTTCAATCTTTATTTTACTTAAACTTTTGACGCTTCTATACTAAAGCTTATAAACATCTGAAACTTCATTTCTAGATAGTACGTCTAACTTTATATCTTGTCCTACAATTATATTATTTTGAGCTAATATTCCCTTAGATGTTTCATATGCTAATTCAGGAAAATTATTTTCTTTACTCAAATGAGCTAGTAGTATACGTTCCGTTCCTTCTTTTACAAGCTCTATACAAAACTTACCTGCATCTTCATTAGATAAATGCCCTTCTTCTGACATTACCCTTCTTTTTAATACATATGGATAACTTCCCATCATCAACATATTTGGGTCATAATTAGACTCTAATACTACCAATCTAGACTTATATAAATGCTTTCTTATATTATCAGTTATTTGACCTATATCTGTAGCTATAGATATCTTATCATTTGTTCCTGCATAAAAGTTGTATCCTACTGCATCTTCAGAGTCATGTGGTATTGAAAATGGTCTTATAATTAAATCTCCTAATGAGTATGTTTTATCATTTTCGAATACTTTCATATTACTGTCTTTTATATCCCCTATTTTATCTTTCATTGAACACCATGTTTTTATATTTGCAAAAATAGGTATATCAAACTTTCTCGATATTATTCCTGCTCCTTTTATGTGATCTGAGTGTTCATGTGTTATAAATATCCCTTTAATCTTATCTATATCAACTTCTATATCATTTAGACCTGTAGTTATTCTTTTTCCACTAAGGCCTGCATCAACTAATATATTCGTGTCTTTATATCCTACATAATGACAATTCCCGCTACTTCCACTTCCTATCGAACAATATTTTAGCATTATGCCACCTCTTCTTTATAGTCTCATAGATTATATTATACCAAAAAAATAGAGCATTAAATATTTTTTCAATGCTCTATTTTAAATCTATTTGTATTCACTTATGATTTTATCTAAATCTACACCTTTTTCCTTCCACATTTCAACAAACTTAGCTCCATTTACATTTTCATACATATATTTACTATAATATTCCTTTAGCGTATTAAAGAATACCTCATCTCCTACTTTATTTCTAACTTCATTAAATATTACTGCTCCTTTAGTATAAACATTTAGACTATATTCAATCGAGTCTTTGTATTGAGTTGTTGCTTTAAACATATTATGACATAAATAGTTTCTGCTTTGAACTTCCATTGTCTTTATAAGCTTTTCTCCAACGCCCTTGCCATATTTATTTTCAAAATAAAGAACAGTTGAGTACTCAGTTAGAGCTTCATCTAGCCAAGGCTCACTGATTTCATCATTTCCTATTACAGAATACCACCATTGATGAGCAGTTTCATGGGCTATGATATATTCAAGTATGAACTTTTTACTATCTTTATATAAAGTACTATCTATCATTACTAAGTTTGGATACTCCATCCCACCTATGTAAAAATCACTAGCAACTACGGAGTAAGTATCATATGGATATTCTCCAAATAAATCGCTAAATATTTTTATTGAATCTTTTGCAACTTCTGTCGTATATTCTGAAAGGTCTTTGTTTAAATTATATGTACTTATAAGTACTCCCTTATATGAATCTGTTTGTATATCAAATTTATCACTTAATATAAACGCAAAATCTCTTACCTTATTCGCTTCTATTTCATAAAATATTTTTTCATTATCATGTTTTTCACTAATTACTTTACCTGTACAACCAATATCATATTTTCGAGGCATTAAAATCTTTACATAAAAATCACTAGTCTCACTATAAAAAGGATCTCCTACAGATTCATAGCTTTTTAAATTCCAACCTCTATCATCGTATACACAAGCTATTGGAAACCAATTTGTTATATTTACAGTACTATCTCCATATCCAAATCTACCCATACAGTTTGGTATTTTTACGTTATATTTAAAGTCTATTGACACTTTTTCATCTGGTTTCAATGTTTTTCCTAAGCTAACTTCTAATATGTCATTTTTATCACCTTTTATACTATATTTTAAAGCTTTAGAATTATTTAAAATATTTTTTATGTCTACATACCCTTCGTTAAATCCATTAGGATATGCTTCTGATATTTCACTCTCTTCAAAAGGTGCATATTCTTTTTTAGAAAAAGCATTTGGATATATATGAAAGTATATCTTGTCTATATCTTTTCCAGTCTTATTTACATATGTTAAATTTTGGTTGCACATCAATCTCTTGCTTTCATCATCAAATATAACATCTATAGTGTATTTATTTCTCTTTCCTTCATCAATATTAGATGTTTCCTTGACTGTATTTGGTTTAAATAGGTATATCCCACCTCCTAGTAATATTATTAAAGTTGTTACTATTAGTACTCTTTGTCTTATTTTTCGAGTAAATTTTATAATCAAATTATCTCCTCCTATTTACATGAATAATTTGAAAAAATATTTACAAGATAAATTTGTAATACCTTTTATGATATAATTTAATCTGAGGTGATAAAATGTTTTATAAGGAAGTTAATGAAATAGATTTAGGCGAAACTACAATTGCCAATATCTTCATAGATATATTTATGCCTATGGCAAATGGTTTATACGTAAAAGTTTATCTTTTAGGTTATAGACAGGCATGTGATCCTAGCGCTAATCCTAAATTTGACAATAACTCAATTGCCAAAAATTTAAATATTCCATTATCTGATGTAATAGATGCTTGGAAGTTTTGGGAGAAAAAAAGCATAATTAAGATGCATAAAAATGACGGAATGAATGACTATGACTACTCTATAGAATTTTTAGACTTAAAGAGATTTTATATGGAAAATATGCATATTAATACTACCTCTATAAAATCTAACAGTGATAGTATTGTTTCTGTAGCTGAAAATCCTAGCATAAGAAAAATGTTTAATTCTATTAATCAAATAATAGGAAGATATCTTGATCCTGGTGAAAAAATTAGTATCCTTGACATTATGAATAAATATAATCTTGATCCTGATATGATCCAATATGCTTATCAGTATGTAAAAGATCGACATGGTTGTGCTAGACCTGTTAGATATATTGAATCAATTCTTAGAAGTTGGTATGATTCTAATTTATACACACCTCAGGATGTTGAAAATAGCTTTGCAGTAAGAAAAGAAAGATATATTTTATATAAGACTATATTCAATGAATTAGGTTTTTATAGACAACCTTCTAAAGAAGAAGAACGTATTATGGATGTTTGGATAGATAAATATAACATGGATATCGAAGTTATACTCGAAGCTTGTTCTAAATCTAAAAATGTTTCAAAACCTTCTGTATCTTATATAAATGGAATAATTGAAAAGTGGAAAGATAAGAATGTCAAAACTTTAGAAGATATAAAGATATTAGATGAAGAACATAAAGCTAAGATTGAAAAGAAGTCTACACCTAAAAATTCTACTGATAAAGTTCCACAAGTAAAAACTAGATATCATAACATAAATCAAACTTTTACAAATTATAGCCCTGATGAACTTGAGAAATTACTTCAAGAAAGTCAAAAAGGTAAATTTAAGTAGGTGATTAAATGAAAGAGTCAAAATTGAGAGAGATTTTAGTTTCTTATGAAAGAAAACGTGATAAAGCGGAATCTGATTTAGAAGATAGAAAAAAAGATGTATATAATCAAATTCCAGAAATAAAAGATATTGATGATGAAGTGTCTAAATTAGGATTAAAGTTAGCTAGATTAGTACTTTCAAAACCATCAAACAAGGAAGATATTCTAGCTGAATCTAAAGAAAAAATGGCTGCTCTTAAGGCTAAAAAGGAATCTTTATTAAAACAATATAAAGTTCCTGAATGGTATTTAGATCTACAATATAATTGTAATACATGTAAAGACAGAGGATTTTTAAAAAATGGTCATAAATGTAATTGTTTAAAACAAGAAATTATAAATGATTCTTATAAAATGTCAAATTTATCAAAAGTGTTAGATAGTCAAAATTTCTCTACTTTAGATACTTCTATCTTTTCAAAAGAAAAATTACCTGGATCTAACATATCACCATATGAAAATATTTTAGAAATAGTTTCTATTTGTGAATTATTTATTATGGACTTTAATAAAGATAATGGTGAAAATTTATTATTTTATGGAGATACAGGTCTAGGCAAAACTTTTATGTGCAATTGTATTGCCAAAGAACTTTTAGATAGAGGACACCTTGTAATATATCAAACAGCATTTAAAATGTTTGAAATTATAGAAGACTATAAGTTTAAAAATGCAGATAGTCATATAAGTAAAGATAACTATGAAAATTTATTTGATTGTGACCTTTTAATAATAGATGACTTAGGGACAGAACTTACAAACTCATTTACTAATAGTGAACTATTCAACATTATAAATACTCGATTATTATCTGGTAAGAAAACAATTATATCTACAAATCTATCGCCAATGCAATTAGGAAATGATTATGCCCAAAGAATTTTTTCTAGAATTTTCGATAGATTCAAAATGGTTAAATTTATAGGTAGAGATTTAAGATGGGAAAATAGAAAGTAGAAGGAATACTGTTAAGTATTTTCTTCTACTTTTTATTTATTTATTAGTTAATCCACTTAAAATCTTTATAAACTCTAAACAAGGTTCTTTTTTTGTTGCAAAAGATGTTACTAGTCTTATTGCAGTTTTTTCTCCATTTACTTTTTCCCATATATTAAATCCATAGTTTTTCTCTAATTCTCTTATAATATTATTATTAAATATTGGGAATATTTGATTAGATGGAGAGTCTACTAAAAATTCATATCCAAGCCTACTTATTCCATCCCTTAATATATCAGCCATATCATTTTCATGTTTTCCTATTTCAAAGAATAAATCATCTTTAAATAATTCTATAAACTGTATTCCAAGCAACCTTCCCTTAGCAAGCATCGCTCCTTTTTGTTTTAAGTGATATCTAAAATCTTCCTGTAAATCTTTATTACATATAACAAGTGCTTCTCCTAAAAGAGCCCCATTCTTAGTTCCCCCGATATAAAAAGCATCAGTTAATTTACTTATATCTTCTAATGTCAAATCATTTTCTTTGCAAGAAAGTGCAGATCCTAATCTTGCTCCATCCATAAATAGTAATAACTTATTTTCTCTACAAACTTTGCTTAACTCTTCTAATTCAGATTTTTTATATACAGTTCCAATTTCAGTAGAGTTAGATATATAAACAAGCTTTGGTTTTACAACATGCTCATTAGTAAACTTACTCAATACTGATAGTATATCGTCTCTTCTTAGTTTACCATCCACAACATCAACAGATATCACCTTATGTCCTGTTGCTTCTATTGAACCTGCTTCATTTACAAATATATGCCCTGTATCTGCTGATATAACACCCTCATGAGGCCTTAAAAATGCAGATATTGCTATTAAGTTAGTTTGTGTACCTCCAGATATGAAATGGACATCAATAGACTCATTATTTAGTTTATTTTTTATTAAGTTTTCAGCTTCCTCACAGTATGTATCTTTCCCGTAACCTTCACATTGTTCTAAATTTGTTCTCAGCAACGTTTCAAGAATTCTAGGATGTGCTCCTTCACTATAATCATTTTTAAAACTATACATAAATATCCCCCCATTTATTCTTATGTTCTTTGTATAGAACACCTTAAATTTATATTACCATTTTTTGTAATAGTTATCTATAAACCCTTCAGCAAACTTTTAAAGTTATGCTATACTTATGGAGTAAAGCATTTATAAACAAATAAGGGGGAATAGATAATGTTTATTTTAGAAGAAAAACAAAAAAATGAGAAAGAAAACTCAAGTATATCTGAAAAATTACTAGAATCTAGATCTATTATAATCTCTGGAGAAATAAATCAGGCCTTAGCTGAAAAAGTAGCTACACAACTTCTAATATTACAAGAAATGGGCGATGAACCTATTAAATTATTTATAAACAGCCAAGGTGGTCATGTTGAAGCAGGGGATACTATACATGATATGATCAAATTCATTAAACCAAAAGTTATCGTTATAGGAACTGGTTGGGTTGCAAGTGCTGGTATAACAATATATCTTGCAGCTGATAAAGAAAATCGATACTCTCTTCCAAATACAAGATATATGATACATCAACCATTAGGAGGGTGCAGAGGTCAAGCTACCGATATACATATCGAAGCTCAAGAAATCGTTCGAGTTCGTAATAGAATTAATACAATTATAAGTAACGCAACTAATCAACCTCTAGAAAAAGTAGAGAAAGATACTGATAGAAATTATTGGTTAACATCTGAAGAAGCTGCTGATTACGGTATTGTAAATAAAATCATAACTAGCTACAGTGAATTAACTAAATAAAAATAATAATAAATTTACATAGTAAAAAAGTGGCGTTAGCCACTTTTTTTATAATTTTAAAATTAAGATGTTATTTTAAACATAAAAAAACTCTTAGAAAAATTCTAAGAGTTTAAATGGAGCTGGTGATAGGAATCGAACCTACAACCTGCTGATTACAAGTCAGCTGCTCTACCGTTGAGCCACACCAGCAAGGCGTTATTTGGCGACCTGGAAGGGACTCGAACCCTCGACCTCCAGCGTGACAGGCTGGCATTCTAACCAGCTGAACTACCAGGCCGCATAAATGGTGGGACTAACAGGGCTCGAACCTGTGACCCCCTGCTTGTAAGGCAGGTGCTCTCCCAGCTGAGCTATAGTCCCGGGAAATGGTGACCCATAGGGGAATCGAACCCCTGTTACCGCCGTGAAAGGGCGGTGTCTTGACCGCTTGACCAATGGGCCATAAAATGGTGATCCATCCGCGACTCGAACGCGGGACACCCTGATTAAAAGTCAGGTGCTCTACCGACTGAGCTAATGGATCATCTTCTTATGTTTTGCGATTTACTCTTTCGACTTGTTTCGTCATTTCTCTCGCTCACAAATATTATTATATATACTTTTATATATTTCGTCAACACTTTTTTAAAACTTTTTTTATTTTTTTATTATATTTTTTATAAATCTAGTAATTCCAAGGTTTCCAGCGTACTATTTTTTATATAAAAAAGTCATTTTTTAAATAAGTTTGCACAATATCCTAAAAAAATTTTAAATAATAATCCTAGAATATTGTGCAAATCTTTATAATTTATTCTGATATTTAAGCAAATATATTCTTTCTTATTATAGTTTGAGCTCTATTTGGTCCTACAGAAACCATATCAACATTTACTCCAACTAATTCTTCTATTCTTGCTATATACTTCTTAGCATTTTCAGGAAGGTCTTCAAATTTTTCTACATTAGTTATATCTTCATGCCATCCATCTAACTCTTCGTATACAGGCTCACATTTAGCTAAATCTTCTAATGAAGCAGGGAAATCATTTATTATTTTATCTCCCATTTTATATGCTGTACATATATTAATTTTGTCAAATCCAGTTAAAACGTCTAAAAGCATAAATGATATACTAGTTAATCCGTTTACTCTAGCTGCATACTTAACTATAACAGCATCAAACCAACCACATCTTCTTGCTCTTCCTGTTACAGTTCCAAACTCATGACCTTGAACTCTTATTCTTTCACCAATTTCATTATCTAATTCTGTAACAAAAGGACCTTCACCAACTCTTGTAGTATATGCCTTTACTATACCAACTACATCTTTTATCATATTAGGACCAACACCAGCTCCTACAGCAAATCCTCCTGATATAGGATGAGATGATGTAACGTATGGGTATGTTCCTAAGTCTAAGTCTAATAAAGTACCTTGTGCACCTTCAAATAATACTCTTTTTCCTGCTTTTATTGCATCATAAACGATAACAGAAGTATCTGCTACGTAGTTTCTTATTTTATCTGCATATTCTAGATATTCATTATATATTTCTTCAAAATTAAACATAGCTTCTTTTCCATAAACACCCATAACTAGTTTGTTCTTAGCATTTATTTGAGCTTCTAATTTTTTAGCAAATATATCTTTATCCATTAAGTCACATATTCTTAATCCAGATCTCTCTGTTTTATCCATGTAACATGGTCCTATACCTTTTTTAGTAGTACCTATTTTATTATCTCCTCTAGCTTCTTCTGCTAAAGCATCTAATTCTTTGTGATATGGGAACACTACATGTGCTCTATCACTTATTTTTATATTACTTGTATCTATATCATTGCTGTTAAGCATCTCTATTTCTTCTAAAAATCCCTTTGGATCAAATACTATACCATTACCTATTACATTTATAGTATTTGAATTTAATATTCCTGATGGTATTAAACGTAAAGCGAATTTTTTACCTTCTACAACTAAAGTATGCCCAGCATTATTTCCACCTTGACCTCTTATTACTACATCAGCTTGAGTAGCAAGGTAATCTATAACTTTACCTTTTCCTTCATCTCCCCACTGAGATCCTACAACTGCGACTGTTTTCATGAACTTCACCTCTATTTCATTTTTTCGAACACTATACCTGTATATTCTATCAAACATTCGATATATTTTCAAACTTTTTTGATATTCATCATATTTTAATATGTATTTTAATGAAATATATATCTATATAAATATGATTCTTCTTATTTTAAAATTTATGCCCTTAATATATTTGTTTATATTTATTTTTTAGGGATATATATATAACTATAACTCGTATCCTACACATTTTCCCTATTAACTAATTTATATTTTTAAACATTAAAAGCAAGCATTTCAGCTTGCTTTTTTACTTATCAACACTTATCAACAGACATTCTGTGGACAATGTGGATAATACTTCGTCTAAATTTCAATATTTCTAGATAATTCGCGATAAATATCCACATAAATAGATTTTTATAGAAAATTTGTTCTGTGGATATTTGTTGATATTACATATCTCTAGCCTTATCTGCAAATTTCTGAACTTCACCTAACCATACTAACTCAACTGACCCAGTTTCACCATGTCTATTTTTAGCAATTAGAACTTCACCTATATTCTTACTTTCTGAATCAGGATGATAGTATTCATCTCTATACAAGAACATAACTATATCAGCATCCTGTTCTATAGATCCAGATTCTCTTAAATCCGATAACATCGGTCTATGATCAGCCCTTTGCTCTGGAGCACGAGATAGCTGAGAAAGAGCAACAACTGGACAATTAAGTTCTTTTGCTATTATTTTTAAGGATCTTGATATTTTAGCTATTTCTTGTTGTCTACTTTCATTATTACCTTCACCTTCCATAAGCTGAAGATAATCTATAAGTATTAAATCTAATCCTTTTTCTATCTTTAACTTTCTACACTTTGACCTTAATTCTGATATTTTTATACCAGGAGTATCATCTATATGTATACTCGCATTAGATAAAACAGCCATAGCATCTATTATTCTTGGCCAGTCATTTTCATCTAATGTACCTGTTTTTATCTTCTTTAGTTCAACATGAGATTGAGCTGCTAGCATACGCTGTACTAGCTGATCTTTAGACATCTCCAAACTAAATACAGCAACAGATGCATCACCCTTTAAAGCTGCATTTTGTACTAAATTTAAAGAAAATGCTGTTTTCCCCATGGCAGGACGTGCCGCAATTAATATCAAGTCTGTTCTTTGAAGACCATTTATCTTTTTATTTAAATCCTTAAAACCTGTAGTTATACCAGTTACATCACTTTTATTAGTATATAATTTTTCAATCATATCATAGGCATCTACTAATACCTCATTAATAGATTTAAAATCATCACTAGCTTTTTCTTGAGATATATCAAAAATTCTTTTTTCTGCTCTTTCTAGTACTTCTTCTACTTTTACAGAATTCTCATAACCTAAATTTATTATATCATTAGAGGCTTTTATAAGCTGTCTAAGCACCGACTTTTCCTTTACTATATCTGCATAGTACTTTACATTAGAAGTCGTTGGTACTATTGTAGAAAGACTTGTTATATAACTTATTCCTCCAACATCATCTAGATGTCCTTGTTTCTTTAGTTCTTCTGTCAAAGTGATTAAATCTATTGGTTCATTTTTATTACTTAACTTAAGCATACATTCATAAATAATTTTATGAGCTTCTTTGTAAAAGTCACTTGGCCTTATAGTTTCACTCACAGTTATTATTGCATCTTTGTCTAATAATATAGAACCTAGTATAGATTGTTCTGATTCCACACTATGGGGAGGTATTCTCGTTACGTCTTCCATTTATATCACCTCGAGTATACTGACTATTGTTTTTCTCTTACATCTACTCTTATCTTAGTAATAACTTTTTGATGTATTTTTATTTCAACATTTGTTGAACCTAAAACTCTTATTGGCTCATTTAATAATACTTTTCTCTTATCTACAACTATATCATGTTGCTTCTTTAATTGTTCTGCTATATCTTTAGAAGTTATTGATCCGAATAATCTTCCACCATCTCCAGCTTTAGAATACATTACTATATTCATTTCTTCCATTTTCTTACCTAATTCTACTGCAGCCTCATACTCTTTTTGTGCTTTATTTTCTGCTGCTTTATTTTTTTCATTTAATTCTTTAACAGCTGTATTATCAGCCACTATTGCCATCTTCTTAGGTAGTAAGAAGTTTCTTGCATATCCATCACTTACTTCTTTCATTTCTCCCTTTTTACCAGTTCCCTTTACGTCTTTTAATAAAATAACTTTCATTTAATCTTCCTCCTGTAAATATTTCTCTATTATTTCATATACTTTTTTGTAGGCTTCATTCAGGCTCACATCTTCAAGCTGTGCTCCAGCTATATCTATGTGGCCTCCTCCACCTAATTTTTCCATTAAAACTTGCACATTTATATGGCCAAAAGACCTTGCACTTATAAATGCAGTCTCATATTTTTTTCCTATTACAAATGATGCTTCTATTCCTTTTACGCTTAATAATTCATCTGCTGCTTGTGCAATTACAACATTTATATTTTCTATTTCTCTCTCTGAATATGCTAAGGCAATTCTGTTATCTATTATTTTTGAATTTTTTATAATATCTGCTTTTGTTATAAAATCTTGAACATCTGAATTAAACATTTTTTTAACTTCTACTGTGTCAGCTCCCATTTTTCTTAAATATGAAGCTGCTTCAAATGTCCTAACTCCTGTTTTAAATGCAAAATGTTTTGTATCTAAGCTTATACCAGCTAAAAGTCCTTCAGCTGTTATTTTATTTATTTTTACATTTTCCTCCATGTATTGAACTAACTCTGTAACCATCTCACAAGTTGAGGATACATAGATTTCATGGAATAATAAAACTGAGTCATTTATAAATTCTACACCTCTTCTATGGTGATCTATCACTACAATCTTTTTAGTTAAACCTAATAGTTCCTGACATTCTGTATATGATGGTCTATGAGTATCAACTACTATAACTAATGTATTTCTATTACAATTTCTTATAGCATCATCTTTGCTTATAAATATATTTTTATAGTATTCTTGACTTTCTAGTCGTTTTACAAATTCATCAATAGATTCATTTGATGAATCTAGTACTACATTTGCTGATTTATTACAAGATTTGCATATATCATAAATCCCAACTGCAGCTCCCATAGCATCCATATCCGGATATTTATGACCCATTATATATACTTGGTCACTTCCTAAAATAACTTCTCTTAATGCATGACCTATTAATCTTGATTTAACTTTAGTTGTTTTTTCAACAGCCTTAGATTTACCTCCATAAAATGCAAACTTATCCTTTGTTTTTATAACAGCTTGATCTCCACCTCTACCTAGTGCTAAATCAAGTGCACCATTAGCAAGTTTAAAGTTTTCATTTACGGTATCTCCATCAATTCCTATCCCCATACTTATAGTTACAGGTAATCCATTTCCATGATTAATATCTCTGATTTTATCTAAAATCGCGAATTTACTTTCTTCAATTTCATTTAACTCTTTTTTATTCATAATTAGTATAAACTTGTCTTTTGAAGTTCTCTTTAACGCACCTTTGGTATTGTTTTCTAATGAAGTTAACATTTTTTCTATCTCTAAGTTTATTAGAGATCTATTTTCTTCACTAGCACTTTTTAAAACTTCATCATATCCATCAACTTGAATTAGCATAATTACATTTTTTTCTTCATTATATTCTTTTTCAAGTTTTAAATAATCGGTTTTATCTAACCAATAAAGCATCATAAGATACTTAGCATTTTTTTCTTGCTCATTTTTTATTACGTTATAAACCACTGTATACTGTCTATCCTTATATGTTACCTCTGTATACAATTCCTTATTTTCATTTAATACTTTTCTAAGATTTAAATTCTTTATTATACTATCTATGTTTACACCTAATAAATCAGATGAATCCGTCATCTTATAAAATTTATTGTTGTACCAAGATATTCTTCCATCAAATTCAAGTATACAAAGAGGTATAGGAAGATTCATTATAGCCTTTTTGGTTGTCTCATCTATATCTAAAGATAAGTTTTGAATATATTTAGTCCACTCTTTCTTTCTTATATTAGCTATTCTCCAATTATGAAAGACTATATATATAAAACCAAAGAAAAATAAACAACCTATATATAAGTTATAGAAAAGTAATAAAGTACTTGTTATACCTATAATTATTATATATATATTTATTTCCGGCATATTTATTTTAAAACTTGGTTTGCTCCTCATTTCTACCCTCCTAAGTGGATTTATAGCTTCTCACCTTTCTAAAATCAATTATACTATCTAACATTCCTATAAATGATATTCCCATTGTACCAAATAAACCTAAAAGAATACCTGATACTAAAACATTTTTACCAGTTCCTTGTTTCAACCATTTTCTAGCGTAGTATATGGATACCGCAATTCCTTGTACTATAAACATGAAGTTAAATACCATTTGTAAATTAAGCATTATTGATTCTGTATATAGGCCAATCTCCATAAATCCTAGTAATAGAACTATTAAATATAAAACCAAAGATGTTGCTACGGCATTTCCTGGTAAATAAAAATCTCTAAATGTAGGCTTTGGTAAATTTAATATTTTTGTTCTCTTTAACATAAATACCTCTAAGTAGTATGTTATAAATGATGCAAATAGACCTTGTAAGAATAACATAGTTGGAATCATGCTCTTTATAAGAATTAAAATATCTTCTACCTTAATATTCTTATATAGGTCTACATTCAGCTTTTCCATGATACTCATCTGTTCATTAAATCCATCTTTGATTGCCTTGCTAAATTCACCAATTAAATCTATATTAAATATAAATTTTGATAACAAGAAAAATACAATTGTACAAACTGTAAATGCAATCATTCCACCATATATAGGTTCAAATTTATTACTATTTTCATTATTTATATTATGTCTAGCTATATTACCTATAATTAATCCTGGAACTACATTCATTATGCTTATATTTATAGCATATATAGGATCTACACAAAACATAATTACCAAAAAGGTAGATATTAATGATAAAAAAGCATATTTCCTTTCACATAAAGTTCCTATTATTGCAAATGGAACAGGAACTACTAATGCTAAAATCGCTAGCATAGGAACATATACTGATATTAAAACTAATATTATACCTAATGTGACTATCATTGCAGCTTGTGATAGTCCAAATTTTTTATTCAATTAGAATCACTCCTTATTGTCCATATGTTTTTTTAGGTTAGATAAATCACCGTACCAACTTTCAATGCTATGTTCTTCTTTTATTCCTATTTTTATCTTTTCTTTGATTTTGTAATCTATATCTTTAAAACTTATTCCAAGTCTTTTTGCCAAAAGGTATGTAATCATTATAATATTTGCTAAAGTGTCTTGTAGCGCTTCATCTATCGGTTTTACACCTTTAAATAAAAGATTAAATAAATCACTTACACTCATTAATATTTCATTTTTCATCCATTCTATTATCTTTACATTTTTAGTAACTTCAGAACTTTTATCAAATCTCACTAATTTCCCCCCCTTAATATATAAACATTATACCATAATTTATAATATATTAAGCAGATAAAATAGATAAACAAAAAACGAGCCCTAAGGCTCGTTTTTTGTTTAGACTAAATCTTAGTCTAAAGTGTATGGTAAAAGTGCTATGTTTCTAGCTCTCTTTATTGCAACTGTTAATTCTCTTTGGTGCTTAGCACAAGTTCCAGAGATTCTTCTTGGTAATATTTTACCTCTTTCAGTTACGTATTTTTGTAATCTTTGAGTGTTTTTGTAATCTATTCTAGCGTCTTTAGAAGCACAGAATTGACAAACTCTCTTTTTCTTACGTCTTTTTTTGTTCATCATGTTAGTTCCCCTCCTTTTCTAAAATGGTATATCATCATCATCTATTGCTTGGAACCCTTGAGGATCTAATCCTTGTGGTTCAAAGCTAGGTTCAAAAGTCGGTTCTGAACCTCTAGATTGATCTGGATATGGACTATCCATTCTATTTCTATTGCTATCTAAGGCTTGTACATTACGAGCACTTACCTTAGTAAAAGTTCTATTTTCTCCTGTTTGAGATTTGTATTGGTCAATTCTTATTGAACCTTGTATAGCAACTAATCTTCCTTTAGAAATATAGTTAGCACAAAATTCAGCAGGCTTTCCCATTACCTCTACAGGTATAAAGTCTGTTTCTTTCGTTCCATCTTTTTTAGTATAATCTCTATCGATGGCAACTGAAAATGTAGCAACTGGTGTTCCTGTTCCTGGAATATATCTAAGTTCAGGATCTCTAGTTAATCTACCGACTAATACAACATGGTTCATAAAAACACCATCCTAATTTATAATAAGACTTTAGTTATTAAGCAACAACTATCATATGTCTTATTACGTTTTCGTTTATCTTTAAGTTTCTGTCTAATTCTTTAGGAACATCAACAGCAGCCTTAAAGTTAACTAATACGTAGTGACCTTCGTTGAACTTAGCTATTGGATAAGCTAATTTCTTAGTTCCCCAAACGTCAACGTTAACTACTTCACCAGCAGCAGCAACTACTTCTTTAACCTTGTTTATAACCGCTTCTCTTACTTCTTCTTCAGCATTTGGTCTAACAACGTAAACTAATTCGTAATTTTTCACTATAATTCACCTCCCTTTGGACTTAACGGCTCTGCTTCGCAGAGCAGAGAAATGAGAATAAATTCTCATACTTGCTTATTTTATCACCATTTAAAAAAATTGTCAATTTGAATTTATGTCTTATTTTATTATTATTACATATTTTTTCTTTATAATACGTATACTTTCAACTTTTAATGATAATAATATTGGTATATAGCCCCCATAACTTAAATATATTTCATCCCAATCTCCCCTAAAAAGGTGGTCATTAGACCACCTTTTTTTATTTAAACTTTATTTTTTATTTGCATAAATTCTTTTAGAACAATAGCTAATCTTTTACACCTTCATTAATGAATATTTTGACAGCAAAGTCTAATCCTTGTTGTGACCCATTAGTAATAAGTATATCGTCCTTATATACATTAGTTTTTAGATTATCATTCATCCTTTGAGTTATCTTTTCTTTTAATGGGCCATATCCTTCTATTGTTGAATATCCAATGTAAATCCTCCATCTTCTAATACTACAACTGATACCTTCTTCATTTCTTCAATTGGAAATAATTCATGTGCTAATAACCTACCTGCAAAAGATATTACCTCGGGTTTTTCAGTAAGTTTTAATAATTCACGGATTTCAGAGCCTTTTATATTTTTCATTCTATCAGCAAATTCAACTGGCATGTCCCCCTATAAACTTCTTCCCCTTTTATTTATAAAAGTGCCAGTTGAATTTTAGAACTATTTTTACTTTACATTAAAATTTTTTATATTATTTATTTAGAATTTTCTTTATTCTTTTTTCTAAAGTTGGTCTATCTAGCATTATCAGCCTTGAGCATTGAGCGCACTTTATTTTTATATCCATACCTACTCTTGTGATTTCAAACTCTTTACAACCGCAAGCATGTTGCTTTTTTAATTCTACTATATCCCCTACTTTTAAATCTATTGGCATAAACTTTCTCCTCCTATCCTATTTGTTCTACACTTTTTTTACCATCAGATAGTTTTTGTATCTTGAATATTCCTTTATAATCTACTTCACTGTTTGTTAAAATTTCTTTTACCTTTTCTATATCTTCAAATAAAAATCTAATTGATATTCCACAACTAGCAGTTATTTCCCTTGGAGTTGGTAATGTTGTACATTTTATATTATTTTCACTTAATATTTTTTCTGTTCTTATTGCATGATGCGTTGAGTTAAATGATACTATATACATTTCATTCATTTTGATGACCTCTCTTTTATGTAATTTATATTGAAATTATATTTTAATTTAAAAGGCTACATATCTTATTATATGTAGCCTCTGTAATAATTATCTTTATGTCTATTATATCGATATAGTTTGTAATGAATTTTTCATTATCTCCACTATTGTATACATATTTGTAATCGAACCTACTTGCAATTTCTCTTTTAATCCATAATAATCTAAGCAAGTTCCACAAGAAAGTATTTCTACTCCTGCTTCTTCTAATATTTTTAGATTTTCTACAGTAGCTTCATTTTCTGTGCTTAGCTTTACACCACCATTAACAAGTATAATATGTTTCGGATAAGGTTTAGATTCTGTTAATGTATATATAAATCCCTTTATAAGTACTTTTCCTAACTCCTCATTTCCTTCTCCCATTCTATCTGATGGTATAAATATACACTTATCTTCTAAGGCAATATTTTCATTTTTTTCTATTATAACATTTTCTCCTTTTTTTATCTCTATAGAAATCAAATCTTTTTCTTCTTTTATAACCTTAGCTTCACAGTTTAATGAGTTTGCTAATTTTAATATATTTTCCTTAGCAATTGCATTATCTACAGTAGTTATGACTAATCCCGATTCTATTTTATCTAACTCTTTTTTTGTATTTATAACTGGCATAGGACAGTTTAATCCCCTAGCATCAATTTCTATCTTCATGATTAAAACCCTTTCTTTAAAAATTATTTAAATTAATTCTATCATAACTAATATTTTCTTGGTTATAGATTCTTTCTATATATTAATAGAAATACTTATAGAATTTTATAAATTTTTATTTTATTTTCAAATACTACTGCTATAGAATTCTTTCCTATAGCTTCTATACCTTTGATTTCTTCATTAAAGTTTATTATTTGCTTTTGCCTATCATTATAAATAGTTTTATCGGTATATAATAAGTATGTATCTTTTATTCCCTCTAGATTTAAATTTACTTCTTTTGTTTTAATACCTTTGTACTTTTCATCTTTAATATATCCCCAGTTTCCTTGAGAATCTTTAATAAAAATATTATTTTCATCATTTTGCTCTATTAAGCTTACTCCTTCTATCTTTATAGAATTTTTTTCACTCAATTCTTTATCTAAAATTTTTATATTATCTTCAAATACAATATATATATTTCCATCTATCTTCAAAATATCTAAAATAATATCATTAAATTCAGTTTCTTGTTTTACATTTCCATTTTCATCATACAAAGCCAACTTATTTTGAATTTTATTTGTAATACTTATATAAGACATTAAGATATAATTATCCATTGTTTTTATATTGGTTATTTTTCCATCAACTTCTACTCTATTGTTTACTTCTCCATCATTATTTAATATCTTTAATGTTTCTTTATCACTACCCTTAAATATATCTACAAATACATGCTGATTTATACTTTCATATAAAAATGTTTCTGGTGAAACTTTTGTGCTAAACACTACTTTCCCGTTCTCATCCATACTAAATCCTTTATTAGTATTTTTGCTTAAAATATCAATATAACTATTACCGTATATCTTTGTATTTTCTGATTGTATTTCTTGAGTGTGTATCTCTTTTCCATCTTCATCTATAATCTTAAGTTTATTATCATTCAATAAGCATAATCTATTCTTATATTCTAGGTACTGTATTTCCCCTTTAAAATCTATCGTTTCGATTTCTTCTAGGCTATTTATATTTGAGTCTAAATTATTAAATGTGCTTATCTTACTAGGATTTATAAATATTAATAATATTAGTGCTACTATTGCTAATAAGGTTATTTTTTTCATACTTTATCCTCTCCTAACTTTTATACTTAATTCTATATAAAAAAAAAGACTCCTTTTTAAAAGAGTCTTTTTAAATTATTTCTAAGTTTTTATAAACAAATACTCCCTTTTGGTAGTATTCTAATTCTTTTTCTTTTGAAATATTAGAATATAATTGTCCTAATTCTATGTATAAGTTAGCCAATAATTTTTGCTCCCCTAGAGTAGAAATTATAGATATACATTTAGTTAAATATTCTATTGCCAGTTCTATTTCATTTTCTTTTTTATGGATATCAGCATAAAACTTTAATGACTTATATTCATTAAGTTTATTTTTACTTTTAATAGAAGATGCTAAAGTAAGCTTACAGTATTTTCTAGCTAAAGAGTACTCTTCATCATCTATATAAGATTGTATCATTTTAAATAGTCCCTCTAACATACATTGATCTTCATCATTTTTCTTTATATCGTATGCTCTCTGAGAATACTCTAATACTTTTTCTGTATCTCCAATACTTGAGTAAACATCACTTATAGTTAAATATATTTTTGCTAATTTATCTTTATCTTCTTCTTTTTCAATTATTTCTAGCGCTCTTCTAAAGTATTCTTTAGATTCTTCGTATCTCCCCATATCGAATAAACCTTTTGCCTTTAGAACAATCATTTCAGCTTCTTCTTTTATAGAATTGTTCTTATCTAATTCATTTATTTTAGCTATATACTCTAAAGACTTTTGAGGCTGATCTAATTTCATATAACAGCTTGCTATCTTACTATATAAATCCTTGTATATATTAACATCTTCCTCTTTAATGTCATCCAATATTTCCTCAGCAAAGCTAAAATGACTTATTGCACCTTTGTAAAATTTCTCTTCGTTATAGATTATTCCTATATTTAAATAGCATTTAAATATATTCTTCCTATCATTATTTTTTATAAAGAAGAATAATGCTTTTTCAAAACTACTAATTGCATTACCATAATCTCCTCTTTTTAAATGAATATTAGCTAATAAAAAATTACATTTTCCATAGTTATCCGTCAAATCATATTCTTTGCATATTTCTAAAGCTTTTGTTATTTGTTCATCTGCTTTTTCTAATTCATTACTTTTAACATATATTTCACTTTGAAGTATTAAGTTATCAGTTATTTTTTTTGATTGCATCTCTTTTGTTTCTAAAAGATAGTCTGCACTAACATCCAACCTTTTAGCTAAATAATCTAGTAACTCGTAGCTTGTATGGGATTTATCTCGTTCTATATGACTTATCTGAGCTGCAGTAATCCTGTCTCCCGCTAATTCTTTTAACGTCATATTTTTTTCTTTTCTCAGTTTTTTTATTTTTTCGCCCAAACTTAAAATATTCATATTATTCCCCCTTAACCCACTGAATTAATTGGTTTATTATAATATAATTATAACTTATGTTTATGTTAAAAACACTATATAAATTTACATTATCTGGTTTTAAGCTGTCATTTTTACTAAAAAAATGGAGTGCCTAAAATAATTCAGACACTCCTTGTTATTAATTATTACTTGCTATCTCTTTTAAAGCTTCTATAGTTTTATCAATATCTTCTTTAGTGTTAAAATATCCTAAACTAAATCTTACTACACCTTGTTCTATCGTTCCTAATGTTTTGTGTGCTAATGGAGAACAATGAATTCCTGATCTTGTAGCTATATCATATTCACTATCTAATAAAAATGTTATTTCTCCTGAATCCATATTCCCTATATTTAAAGCTATTACGGCTGCTTTTTCTTTAACATCTTTCGTTCCATAAACTATTATATTAGGAACTTCTTCTAATCTATTTAGCATATATTTGCATAGTTCTTCTTCACGCTCTCTTATATTTTCAATACCTTCTTCAAATATAAACTTAACTCCTGCGTTTAAACCCGCAATTCCAGGTGTATTATTAGTTCCCGACTCATATTTATCTGGAACCAAATCTGGTTGAAATAAATCTTCTGATTTACTTCCTGTTCCACCTTCTTTTAAAATATCTACATTTAGACCTTCTCTTATATATAAAATACCAGTTCCCTGTGGACCGAATAAACATTTATGTCCTGGTGCTGCTAACATATCTACATTTATTTTTTTTACATCTATATCATAAACACCTGCTGTTTGAGATGCATCTACTAAGTACAAAATATTATGCTTTTTAGCAATTTCCCCTACTTTAGCTATATCAACTAATGTTCCACATACATTTGATGCATGAGTAGTTACTATTAACTTTGTATTTGGTTTTATTGCATTTTCTAGATCTTCATAATCTAAAAAACCATCTTTATCACAATTAACTATTGTATTTTCTACGCCATTTTTTTCTAGTGCTTTTATAGGTCTTATTACTGAGTTATGTTCCATACTCGTCGTTATTATATGGTCTCCCTCAGTTACACTTCCCTTAATAGCTAGATTTAGTGAATCTGTAGCATTGCTTGTAAATACTATATTCATAGGGTTATCAATATTAAATAATTTTGCTAGATTTTCTCTTGTGTCATATATTTCTCTTGCAGCTCTCATAGCTAGTTTATGACCTGCTCTACCAGGATTAGCACAATAGTTTTTCATACAGTCTAATACTGCATCATATACTGACTCTGGTTTTGGATATGTTGTAGCCGCATTGTCTAAATAAATCATTCTAATTTCCTTTCTTAAGGACTTACATATCTTCAAGTAGCATAGATACTATGCCATTTAATTCTTCATCATTATAGTATTCTATTTCTATTTTTCCTTTTTTCTTACCTTGAGATATATTTACCTTTGTTCCAAATATATTTCTTAATCTTTCTTCTACATCAACAATAAATATGTCTTTTTCTTTTTTCGTTGGTATTTTTAAATTTTGCTCTTCACTTATTTTTTTAGCTAAACTTTCAGTTGCCCTTACTGAAAGTCCATCTTCTACAATTCTTTTTGCCATCTCTAGTTGCTTGTCTTTATCTGTAATTCTAAGTAAAGCTTTACCATGACCAGCTGTTATTTCTCCATACTCTATCATAGCTATAACTTCTTCTCTTAAATTTAATAATCTAATTGTATTAGTTATATGAGGCCTGCTTTTTCCTACGGCATCTGATATTTCTTCTTGAGTTACATTATGATTATCTATTAAACTTTTATATGCTAATGCTTCTTCTATTGGATTTAAGTCTTCTCTTTGTAAATTTTCAATGAGTGCTATTTCCATTATATCTCTTATTGGTAAATCCTTTATCATTGCTGGAATAGACTCTTTATTCGCAGCCCTACTGGCTCTATATCTTCTTTCACCAGCTATTATCATATACTTCCCATTTTCATCAGGTTTTACAACAATAGGTTGTAAAACACCATAAGCCTTAATCGAGTCCGATAATATGTTTATTTTTTCTTCATCAAACACTTTTCTTGGTTGATCTTCATTAGGATATACCATACTTATATCTAATTCTACAATTTCTTTCTTATCAATGTCTTCCTTTAATTCTGGTATCAATGCACTAAGTCCTTTCCCTAATCTGTTGCTTCTTTTAGACACTCTCTTTTCCATATTATATTATATCCTCCTCTAAATCTATAAACTCTTCTGCTAATTCTAAATATGCTACAGTTCCTCTGCATTTAGTGTCATAATAAATTACTGGCATTCCATGACTTGGTGCTTCTGCTAACCTTACATTTCTTGGTATAAGTGTCGTATATACACTTCCCTTAAAATATTTTTTTACTTCTTCAACTACTTGAATGGATAAGTTAGCCCTTCCATCAAACATACTTAATACAACACCTTGAATACTTATATTTGGATTTAATCTTGATTTTACTAACTTTATAGTTTGCATCAACTGGCTAACACCTTCTAATGCATAATATTCACATTGTATTGGTATTAAAACACTGTCTACAGCTGTTAAACAGTTTATAGTTAGCATCCCTAAGGATGGTGGACAGTCTATAAATATGTAATCATACTCTTCTTTTACTTCTTTTATTGCATTTTTTAATAAATACTCTCTATTTTCTATCTCTGCTATTTCTATTTCTGCACCTGAAAGATCTGTCGCTGAAGCTACAAGATCTATATTTTCAAATTCAGTAGGTATAATAGCCTCTCTTATACTAATATCATCTAGCATTACTTCATATATGGTATCTTCTAATTCTTGTTTATCTATACCATATCCACTAGTAGTATTTCCTTGTGGATCTAGATCTAGAACTAAAACTCTTTTCCCCATTTTCCCTAAGCTAGCACTCAGGTTTACATTTGTTGTAGTTTTCCCAACTCCACCTTTTTGATTAAATACTGCAATTATTTTGCCCATGAGATTTCCCCCTCTAAACCTTTTAAAAAAAGATTACTGCTAAGCAGTAATCTTTACTTTTTAGGAATTCTTACAACAACTTCCATGTAATCTCCCTTATCTATTTCATTATACTTAGCCTTAATACCTGTATTTAGTATCGCATCAAAAGCTTGCTTTATTGTATTTAAGTATATTCTTATTCCCATAGAAGCTTTAATGCTTTGTTTCTTCTCTGGTTCTTCTTGAGCTTCTAAGCTTTCAATTATATCCATAATCAACTTTTCTGTCTTTTTGACAGTAAGTTCATTTTTTATGATTTTATCTAGTACTTCTTTCATTAAATCTTCTGTCGGTAACTTCAGAAGTGCTCTTGCATGTCTTTCTGTTAACCCATTTTCAACTAACTTTATCTTCACGTCTGACGGTAATCTCAAAATTCTAAGCTTATTAGCTATAGTAGACTGATTTTTCCCCAACTTCTCTGCTAGTTGCTGCTGTGTAAAGCTATGTTCTTTTATTAAATTTTCATACCCCATAGCTTCTTCTATAAAGTTTAAATCTTCTCTTTGAAGGTTTTCTAGTAAAGCTAAAACTGCCGAAGATTCATCAGACATATTATTTATAATAGCTGGTATAGTCTTAAAGCTTGCAAGCTTAGCTGCTCTAAATCTTCTTTCTCCTGCAATTAACTCATACTTATCATCTTTTTGTCTAACAGTTATAGGCTGAAGTATCCCATAAACCTTTATAGAGCTACTTAACTCTTCTAGCGCTGTTTGCGAAAATATTTTTCTTGGTTGATATGGATTTGGAACTATATTTTCTATAGGTATCTCCATAACTCTTTTATCTTCCATAACATCCCTCTCTCATTAGATATAAATATATTTAAATTTCAGTAAATCTTTACATTATTTAATTAATTATTTTGTTAATTATACATCTGTGTATAATATTTCTTCATATAAATACTTATTCCTTCTAATTTATAGAATTTATATAAATTAAATGTATAATTAAGTTCTATAAAGTATCTACTATTCTATTTTATAGGACTTTTTGCAGGTTTCCCAGCTTTTCTTGGATACTTTTCTGGAGTATTTTTTATTTTTTTGAATACCAATATATTATGCTTTAATTCTTCATTAGGTAACTCAATATCTATCTTTTCAACAAATTCTAGTCCTAATATATCCATTGCTATCTTAGATTCTTCTAATTCTAAATTAGCATTTGGACCCTTTAAGCATACAAAATATCCGCCTACCTTTACAAAAGGTACACAAAATTCCATTAAAATAGGTAATCCAGCAACTGCTCTAGCTGTGGCTACATCATATTGTTCTCTATAATCTGAATTTTTACCAAAATCTTCAGCTCTACCATGTATAAATTCTACATCTTTAAGATTCACAGTATTACTAACTTCTTGAAGGAAGTTTATTCTTTTATTTAAAGAATCTAAAAGAGTTAGTTTTATATTTTGTAAACATATCTTTAATGGTAAACCAGGGAATCCTGCACCTGTTCCAACATCAATTAATGAAATACCATCTTTAATATATCCATTGCTAACAGCAGAAATAGAGTCTAAGAAGTGCTTTATAAACACTTCTTTTTCTTCTTCTATTCCTGTTAAGTTCATTTTTTGATTCCAGTCAACTAAGATTTCTCTATATGTTTTTAAATCACTTACCATTTGGTCATTTACTTCTATCCCAAAATCCTTTATACCTTGTCTTAATATATCTTCGTTAGTCATTCTTTCCTCCTCTATTTCTCTTCATCTGTTCTAAATAAATAAGAAGAACAGAAATATCCGCTGGAGAAACTCCTGATATACGAGATGCTTGTCCTATTGATATAGGTTTTATATTATCAAGTTTTTGTCTTGCCTCTATTCTAAGGCCTTCTATTGATGCATAGCTTATGTCTTCTGGAAGCTTTCTATTTTCTAACTTCTTAAATTGATCTATTTGTTTTAATTGCTTATCTATATATCCTTCATATTTAGTCATTATTACGCATTGTTCTTTTACTTCATCAGATACGTCTTCACCCGCACCCTTACCTATTGCCTCTATTAAGTCATAATTAACTTCTGGACGCTTTAAGAATTCATATAAAGATAAACCTACTTTTATTTCTGATGATCCCATTTCCTCTAACTTATGATTAACTTCTTTAGGAGTAACTCTTTCAGTTTTTAATCTCTCTAATTCTTTTTCTACAGCAGCTTTTTTCTCTAAAAATCTTTGATATCTATCTTCTGAAACTAATCCAATATCATAACCTCTTTGAGTAAGTCTCATATCTGCATTATCTTGTCTTAGATATAATCTATATTCTGATCTAGATGTCATCATTCTGTATGGTTCATTAGTTCCTTTTGTAACTAAGTCATCTATTAAGACACCTATATACGCTTCAGATCTATCAAGTACAAAAGGCTCTTTTCCTTGTATCTTCATAACTGCATTTATACCTGCAATAAGACCTTGCGCCGCAGCTTCTTCATATCCTGAAGTTCCGTTAAACTGACCTGCACTAAATAAGTTTTCTACACCTTTTATTTCTAGTGAAATTTTTAATTGAGTTGGATCTATACAATCATACTCAATTGCGTATGCCGGCCTCATTATTTTAGCATTTTCAAGACCTGCTACACTTTTATACATTGCAATTTGTACTTCATAAGGTAAACTTGTAGATATACCTTGGATGTACATTTCTTTAGTATCTAAACCTTCTGGTTCTATAAATATTTGATGAGATTCTTTATCGTTAAATCTTACAACTTTGTCTTCTATAGAAGGACAATATCTAGCTCCTGTACTTTCTACTTTTCCACTGTACATTGCTGATCTACCTAGGTTATTCATTATTATGTCATGTGTTTCTAGGTTAGTTCTTGTTAGGTAACAAGGAATTTGATCTATCTTTAAGTCTTCTGTTAAGAATGAGAATGGTGTAATCTTCTCATCTCCTTCTTGGATTGACATAACTGAAAAATCAATGCTATCTCTGTGTACCCTAGCAGGTGTTCCAGTTTTAAATCTTCTCATTTGTAGACCTAATTTAACTAAACTCTCTGTTAAATTTTTTGCGTATCCTAATCCATTAGGACCTTCCATGAAAGATACTTCTCCCATATATATTTTAGAGTTTAAATAAACACCAGTTGCTAATATAACTGCTTTTGCATAGTATTCACAACCTAACTTTGTAATTACTCCTGTAACTACATTATCTTCATGTAGTATATCTATAACTTCATCCATTACGACATCTAAATTAGGCTCATTTTCTATAGTCTTTTTCATTTCTGTATGATATTTAAATTTATCTGCTTGTGCTCTTAATGAATGAACTGCAGGGCCTTTAGCTGTGTTTAACATTCTACTTTGTATAATTGTTTTATCAGCATTTATTCCCATTTGCCCACCAAGAGCATCTATTTCTTTAACTAATTGACCCTTTCCAGTTCCACCTATATTAGGGTTACATGGCATCATAGCAATTGAGTCTAACGTTAATGTTATCATTAGTGTTTTTTGACCCATTCTTGCAGTTGCTAAAGCAGCTTCACAACCTGCATGACCTGCTCCAACAACTATTACATCATAATTTCCTGCATTAAAGTTTTTCATGCAAATCTCCTCTCTGAAATATTAACGTTTCACAATAAACATTAGAGTTCTACATAAATATTTATTGAATTTCATTAATATGATAAATTATTAAGTTATATTTTAAAATTAATTATCCCTATTTTCCTATACAGAAATTAGCGAATATTGTATCTAATAAGTCTTCTTTTACTGTATCTCCGTTTATATACCCTAAATAATCCCATATGTTTTTAAAATCAACTTCTATGAAGTCATATGGCATATTTTGATCTATTGCACTTATTGCATCATTTATAGACTCGTATGCTTTTAATAAAGCATCTTTATGTCTAGAGTTGGTTATCATTAGGTTAGAAGAATTTTTTACGCTACCTTTATAAACCATCGCTTCTATCTTATCTTGTAATTCTTCTATTCCCTTATGTTGTAGTGCCGATATCTTTATTATACTACTACAGTCAACATATTTAGACAATTCATCTATATCAATTTGTTGTGGTAAATCAGTTTTATTTAGTAAAACTATAGTCTTTTTATTTTCTAGAGTTTCTAGTATTTCTCTATCCTCTTGTGATAAAGGTCTTGACGAATCAAGTACCATTATAACTAAATCCGCCGTATTGTAAGATTCTTTAGATCTTTCTACACCTATTTTTTCTACAATATCTTCAGTTTCTCTAATACCTGCCGTATCAACTATCTTAAGAGGTATACCTTTGATATTTACAAATTCTTCAATTACATCTCTAGTAGTTCCAGCTATATCTGTAACTATAGCTCTATTCTCACCTAATATAGAGTTTAATAGAGATGATTTTCCAACATTTGGTTTGCCTATTATAACTGTTTTTAGTCCATCTCTTAATATTTTCCCACTCTCAGATGTGTCATACAGTTTTTTTATCTCACGTTTAATATCTTCTGCATTTTCTCTAAGAGTTTTGTATGTTATTTCTTCTACATCTTCCTCTGCAAAATCTATAGAAACTTCTAAGTGAGCTAAGACTTCCGTTACTTTGAATCTTAACTCCCTTATCTTTTTAGATAATGAACCTTCTAATTGGCTTTGTGCTACTTCATGAGCTTTATCAGTTTTTGCCTTTATTACATCTATTATTGCTTCTGCTTGAGATAAATCTATTCTTCCGTTTAAAAAGGCTCTTTTTGTAAATTCTCCTGCATCTGCTAATCTTACATCTTTCGACAATATTAACTCTAATATTTTCTTTACAGAAATAAATCCACCGTGACAATTTATCTCTATAACATCTTCTCCTGTATAAGACTTAGGCCCTTTCATATATGCAACTAATGCTTCATCTATTACCTTTTCGCCATCTACTACAGTTCCGTATATTAAAGTCCTTGTGTTATAATCTTTTATCAGTTTTCCTGTTACAGATTTGAATATGCTTTCAGCTACCTGTAATGATTTTTCTCCACTGATTCTTATAATTCCTATTCCACCTTCACCAGGAGCTGTTGCTATTGCTGCTATAGTATCATCTATAAACAAGTTTCTCACCTCTTATATAATAAATTTTATCTATATTACTCTAATTGTTACCTTAATCTTAACATTATATAAAATAAATTACAAAAATAAAACCCCCTATACTATAGGAGGCTAAATTTTATCTTTTATATTCTATAACTAATCTTCTATATGGATCAGTTCCTTCGCTGTAAGTAATTACATACTTATCATTTTGAAGTGCTGAGTGTATAATCCTTCTTTCATAAGGATTCATATAATCTAGTTTTCTAGTTCTCTTTGTTTTCTTAACATCTCTAGCAACTTTATTTGCATATTTTACTAAAGATTCTTCTCTTTTTGATCTGTAATTTTCAATATCTACAAGAACTCTCATATGTGAATCTTTATTTATTTTGTTAAGAGCTAAACCTGTTAGGAGTTGAATAGAGTCTAAAGTTTCTCCTCTTCTTCCTATTAAACAAGCCGCTTCTTTTCCTTCAATGCTAACCTTTATTAGGCTCTTTTCTTGAACAACATTTACATTTGCATCAAGTTTTGCATTCTTTAATATATTCTCTACGAAATTTCTTGCAATATCAATCTCTTCTTCTTTTACTACAGTTATTCTATAAGTACCTTCTCTTGAACCTATTAAACCTAAAAATCCTTTACTAGGAGTCTCTAGTACTTCAACCTCAAGATCTCCTTCAACTACATTTAAATTTTCTTTGTTGAACTTTTCTAATGCTGAAGCTATAGCCTCTTGCTGTGTTTTACTTTTTAATTCTAGGCTTTTCTTCATTTATTACTTCCTCCTTAGAGTTAGCCAGTTTAGCTTTTAAAGGATTCATTACTAAGTAATATTGAGCTATAGAGAATAAGTTACTTACTGTCCAGTATAATGCAAGACCTGCTGTAAATGTGTAACCCCAATAGAATGACATAGCCGCCATAACATAAGTCATAGTCTTCATTGGTCCCTCTGCTTGATCAGGAGGAGTCATAACTTTTTGCATTACATAAGCACTTACACCTGAAAGTATCCCCATTTCGATATTATGTGTTGCTGTTAAACTTTGTAGCCATAAGAATCCAGTATCTGCCAATTTGAATGCTGCTTCATTTTGAAATACACCATAAGCTACTGGGTCTCTTAAAACACTGAATAAACCTATTATTATTGGCATTTGTATTAATAATGGTAAACACCCTGCTAATGGATTTATTTTAGCTTCTTGATGTAATTTCATTATCTCTTGTTGTTGTTTTTCTGGCTTATTTTTATATTTTTCTTGTATTTCTTGTAATTTTGGCTGTATATCTTGCATAGCCTTAGTTGATTTTGTTTGCTTAATTGTAAGTGGTAATAATAATACTTTTACAAGTATTGTGAATACTATTATTGACCATCCATAATTTTGTACAACATCGTAAATAATTCTTAAAACGTGCCCTAATAAATTACCAATTATGTTCAATTCTCTATACCTCCTAGAGTATCTTTTATTTTAGAGGATCATAGCCTCCTGGATGAAAAGGATGGCATTTCAATATTCGCTTTATCGTAAGATACATACCTTTAAATAAACCATACTTTTTAAATGCCTCTATAGAATATTGCGAACAAGTGGGATAAAATCTGCAAGTAGGTCCCTTTAGAGGGGAGATATACTTTTGATATAATTTTACTAAATAAATACATAATTTCGATAAGTATATATTTATTTCCTTCATTATAAACATTATTTCATTCATATTGAAAACCTCCAAGATACAACACCCCTTATGTACCTACATAAACATTTCTGCTTTTTTTACAAGATGCTTCATAGATTTTTCTATATCTTTATACTCAGCATCTTTTATAGCAACCCTTGCAATAAAAACTATGTCATATCCATATTTAACGTTTTCATCTATATTGACTCTATATGCTTCCTTAATCCTTCTTCTTACCTTATTTCTTATAATCGCTTTTCCTACCTTTTTTGATACTGATATTCCGATACGACTATTTTCTGATTTGTTATTTAGTATATACATTACTAGATATCTATTTGCAAAAGACTTGCCGTGTTTATATACTTTTCTAAAATCAGAATCTTTTTTTAAACCTTGTGTTCTATTAAAGTCCATATTTTATCCTCCATAAACACAGCTTCTACTATTTTTCTACACAAAAAGGCCACTTTTAAGCGGCCCTTTTAACTATTAATGAGTTAATCTCTTTCTTCCTTTAGCTCTTCTTCTTTTTAACACGTTTTTTCCGTTAGAAGTTTTCATTCTTTTTCTGAATCCATGTTCTTTCTTTCTTTGTCTTTTCTTTGGCTGATAAGTTCTTTTCATTCTATTGCACCGCCTTTCAGATTTTTTCCGTTTTATTTTATTAAAATAACAACTTTACCCTCAAAGTAAACATAACACATACAATTATAAATGCTTTTATTTTAGTTGTCAACGTGTTTTTGGACTACCCAATACACTTATTTTGAATATAAAAAATTCTCTCTATTTTATATAAATGTATATAACCTTTTACTTTCATTTTTATTATAGCTTAAAATCAGTAGATTTTATACCTGTGTGTATTTTTATCAACAATATGACAATACTGTGGATAAATTACTCATATCATATTGAAGTTTGGCATATATTCTGATATTATTAATATACTTGTTGATAATGTTTATAAATTTATCAACTATTTTAATTTTATTCACAAACTGTGGATATAAATGTGTATAACTTATAAATCTTAAGACAATAATTTACTTATTAACTCATTTATTATTAAAATATACTATTTATAACTTTATATACATATTGTTTATATCTTTTAGTTTTTTAAGGTTAAATTTAACTTATTATATATTATCCACATCATTATCCATAACTTTAATTATTCTTTTTTAATTTATATAGATTTTTTATTTTTGTTAATAACTTTGTGGAAAATGTTAATTATTTTGTTCGGAGGTTTATATTATGGATATAGTTTCTTTATGGGACAAGACACTACAATTAATAAAAGGTGAGCTCTCTCGCCCTAGCTTTAATGCTTTTTTTAAGCAAATAGTTCCTTTAAAAATTTACTTAAATGACTTGATTCTTCTAGTTCCAAATGAGTTTACTAAAAGTATACTAGAAGATAGATACCTAACTTTAATAGAAGGTTCAATAAATCAGTTATCTTTAAAAAAGTACAATGTAAAATTTGTATTAAGCGAATCAGAGGTTGAAGACTTAGACGAAGAAGAAGACAAACCTTCTAATATAAAAAAGAATTATCCTAATTTAAATCCTAAGTATACTTTTGATACATTCGTAATTGGTAATAGTAACAGATTTGCTCACGCTGCTTGCGTAGCTGTTGCTGAATCTCCTGCAAAAGCTTACAACCCTTTATTCTTATATGGAGGCGTTGGTTTAGGAAAAACACATTTAATGCATGCAATTGGGCATCATATATTAAATGAAAAAAAGGATCCAAAAGTCGTTTACGTTTCATCTGAAAAATTCACAAATGAACTTATAAACTCTATTAAAAATGATCGAAATGAAGAATTTAGAAACAAATATAGAAATGTAGACGTACTTTTAATAGATGATATTCAATTCATAGCTGGTAAAGAAGGTACTCAGGAAGAATTCTTCCATACTTTTAATTCTTTACATGAAGCAAACAAACAAATAATAATTTCTAGTGATAGGCCACCTAAAGAAATACCTACATTAGAAGATAGATTAAGATCTAGATTCGAAATGGGACTTATTACAGATATTCAAGCTCCTGATTTTGAAACTAGAATAGCTATACTTAGAAAAAAAGCTCAAATGGAACGTATAGATGTTCCAAATGAAGTAATGACTTATATTGCGAAAAATATAAAATCAAATATCAGAGAATTAGAAGGTGCTCTTACAAGAGTCGTGGCATATTCTTCTCTTACAAATAGACATATATCTTTTGATCTTGCAACAGAAGCATTAAAAGATATTATTACTACGTCTAAAACTGAGGAGATTACAGTAAATAGAATAAAAGAAAAAGTTTCAACTATTTTTAATATAAAAATGGAAGATTTTAATTCTAAAAAAAGAACAAGGTCAATTGCGTACCCAAGACAAATAGCTATGTATATCTCACGTGAGCTTACAGATTTATCTTTACCTAAAATAGGAGAAGAATTTGGCGGAAGAGATCATACTACAGTTATTCATGCCCATGACAAGATATCAAAGGATATACAAGAAAATGATGATATTAAAGCTAAAATAGATAAAATAATGTCTGAATTAAAAGGCTAATCTTATACACATTTGTCTGTTAATATCGGTCTAATAAAATGTTGATAATATTTTTGTCTATTTTTTATTAACACTATATTCTACAAAAACTAACAAAGATATTAACATTCTGTGCACATGTTAATATCTTTGCGTTTATTATCACATAAGTACTTATTCACATTATCAACAACACCTACTACTATTACTACTAATATTTTTATTTATTTTTTTGTATAAAAAGCAAAAGGAGGTTATCCACAGTGAAAATAATTTGTAATCAAAAACTTTTAGCTCATAAAATAGGAATAGCTCAAAAAGCTATTAACGGAAAAGCAACTTTAGAATTATTAAAAGGGTTATTATTAACTGCGAAACATGATCAATTGAAACTTACAGGGTATGATTTAGAAATAGGTATTGAAACTTATGCTCAGTCAGAAGTAATAGAAGAAGGGGAAATAGTAGTTAACGCTAGATTATTTGGAGATATAATTAGAAAATTACCTGATTCATTTGTTGAAATAGAAACGGATAATGACAATAATATTTATATAAACTGTGTTAATTCTAGATTTAAAATAAAAGGTGAAAGTGCTAAAGAATATCCTAAATTACCTGAAGTAAAAGAAGAGGATTTATATAGCATTCCACAAGACTTACTTAAAAATATGATAAAGCAAACTGTATTTGCTACATCACAAGATCAAACTAAGCCAATATTAATGGGAGAACTTTTAGAAATAGTTGACGGAAATATAAGTTTAGTTGCAATAGATGGATATAGACTTGCTGTTAGAAGTTGTTCTATAGATAATGCTATGAATAATGCGAAAGTTATAATACCTGGAAAAACTTTAACAGATGTAAATAGTTTATTATCGTCAGAAGAAGATGTAAGATTAGGATTTGATGATAAAAATGCTATTTTTATCATTGAAGATACAAAAATAATAACTAGACTTTTAGAAGGTGAATTCATAGATTACCAAAAATTACTTCCTAGAGAGCACAATTCTAAAATAAAATTAAAAACTAGAGACCTTTTAAACAGTATAGAAAGAGCTTCTCTTTTATCTCAAGCTGAAAAGAATAATCTAATTAAGTTAACGATAAGAGATAACTCAATGGCTATAACTTCAAATACTGATAAAGGTAATGTTTATGAAGAAGTATCATTAGATTTAGAGGGCGAATATTTAGATATTGCGTTTAACTCGAGGTATTTCTTAGAAGGATTAAAAAACATAGATAGCGAAGAAATATTTATAGAGTTCACTACTAATGTTAATCCATGCATAATAAAACCTGCTGATGAAGTTAAGTATACTTACTTATTACTTCCAGTAAGAATTTCATCTAACATATAGAGACAGACAAAACCCAACTAGTTTAAAGTTGGGTTTTTTATCACTAAATTATACTAGTTAGTAAATTTATGATATAATATATTTTTAGCGTAATATTGGAAGAATAATATAAATAGAAAAATAGGAGGAGTCAACATGTTAGAAATAACTATAGATACTGAATATATAAAATTAGATCAATTTCTTAAGTTAGTTGACTTTGCATCAACTGGTGGACACGCAAAATTCTTAATACAAGAAGGTGTTGTTAAAGTAAATGGTGAAGTTGAAACTAGAAGAGGTAAAAAAATAAGACCTGGAGATATAGTTGAGGTTGAAGGGCAAAAAATTAAAGTAGTGTAAAAAGGAGCGCCTTTTATGCGACTAAAGACTTTACAGTTAGTTAATTTTAGAAATTATGATAATTTACATATAAATTTCAATGAAAAAATTAATCTACTTGTTGGAAAAAATGGTCAAGGCAAGACAAATATAGTAGAATCTATTTACATGTTGTCCTTTGGTAAATCATTTAGAACCAGTAAAGATAAAGAAATCATAAAATTTGAAAAAGAAAATTTATATGTAGGAGGTAGCTTTTCTAAATATAATTCAGATTATTTAATAGAGATAGCTATTGGTAAAAATAAAAAGGGTGTTAAGGTAAACAAGGTACACATTCAAAAAATGTATGAGTTACTTGGTAATTTAAATGTTGTAATCTTTTCACCAGAAGATTTAAAATTAGTAAAAGAAGGACCTAAAGAACGTAGAGCATTTATAGACAAAGAAATTAGCCAAATTATGCCTAAGTATTACAGTTATCTTACGAACTATAACAAAATATTATTTCAAAGAAATAAACTTCTAAAAGGACATGTTGTAGATAAAAACTTGTTAGATGTTTATGATGAAAGCTTAGCAAGGTATGGAAGTTATATTTATATTCTTAGGAGAGATTTTATAAAAAAAATAGCTAATATTTCTATGATAATGCATAAAAAGTTGACTAATGAAATTGAAGATTTAAAAATTAATTATAAAAATCAAATAAATATATCTGAAGAGGATACGATAGAAACTGTGTATAATAAGTTTATTGAGAAACTTATATCAAGTAGGGAACATGATATAGATACTAGGACTACTAGATATGGTATACATAAGGATGATCTAAATATATTTATAAATGATTTAGATGTTAGATTATATGGATCACAAGGTCAGCAAAGAACTGCTTCTATTTCATTGAAATTATCAGAAATAGAGTTAATAAAAAATGAAGTAGGAGAATATCCTGTTTTAATTTTAGACGATGTTTTCAGTGAATTAGATGAAACTAGACAGAAGTTACTTATAGATAACTTAAGTTTAGTACAGATGTTTATTACTACAGCTGAGGTTTCACATAAAAAAATATTTAATAAAAGCAATACAACTATTTTTAATATAAATCAAGGAAATGTTGTTAGCATAGAGAATGGAGGGAACTAAATGAAACAAGAATATGGTGCAAGTCAGATACAGGTACTAGAAGGATTAGAAGCCGTTAGAAAAAGACCTGGTATGTACATTGGTTCAACTGGTCCAAGAGGTTTACACCATTTAGTTTATGAAATCGTAGATAACAGTATAGATGAAGCTTTACAAGGATACTGTTCAAAAATATACGTAGGTATAAACGATGATGGAAGTATAACTGTAAAAGATGATGGTAGAGGTATACCAGTAGAGATACATCCTAAAACTGGAAAATCAACACTAGAAACAGTATTAACAGTTCTTCATGCAGGAGGTAAATTCGGTGGAGGAGGATACAAGGTATCTGGTGGACTTCATGGAGTTGGGGTTTCTGTAGTTAATGCTTTATCAGAATGGTTAGTTGCTGAAGTATATAGAGATGGGAAAATATACAAACAAACTTATGCAAAAGGTGTAACTACATCTGCATTAGAACCTGTAGGTGAGTCTACTCATACTGGAACTATAATCACATTTATGCCTGATGCAACAATATTTGATGAAATAGAATTCAAATATGAAACATTAGAATACAGACTTAGAGAATTAGCATTCTTAAATAAAGGCATAAAAATAGTATTTGAAGATAAGAGACATGAAAATCCTAAGAAAAAAGAATTCCACTATACAGGTGGATTAGTTGAGTATGTAAAATACTTAAATAAAAATAGAACTGGAATTCATGAAGATATAGTTTATATAGATAAAAAAGTTAAAGATTGTGTAGTTGAGTTGGCTATGCAATATACTGATGGTTATACAGAGAACATATATTCTTTTGCTAATAATATAAATACTCACGAAGGTGGAACTCACTTAAGTGGATTTAAAGCTGCACTTACAAAAACTATCAATGATTATGCTAGAAGAAATAAATTAATCAAAGATAGTGAACCTAACTTAGTAGGAGAAGATATAAGAGAAGGTCTTACTGCAGTAGTATCAGTTAAGCTTCCTGAACCTCAATTCGAAGGACAAACTAAGACTAAGCTTGGAAATACAATTATGAGAAGTATAGTTGACGGTGTAACTGTAGAAGAATTAGGTGCATTTTTAGAAGAAAATCCAACTACTGCTAGAATAATAGTAGATAAAGGTCTTAGAGCTCAAAGAGCAAGAGAAGCTGCAAAAAGAGCAAGAGAGTTAACTAGAAGAAAGAGTGTACTAGAAAGTACTTCATTACCTGGGAAATTAGCTGACTGTGCTGAAAAAGATCCAGCTAAGAGTGAGATATTCTTAGTCGAAGGGGATTCTGCCGGTGGTTCTGCTAAGCAAGGTAGAGATAGACACACTCAAGCAATATTACCATTAAGAGGTAAAATACTTAACGTTGAAAAATCTAGATTAGATAAAATATTATCTTCTGATGAAATAAAGAATATGATAACTGCATATGGATGTGGTGTAGGAAATGATTTTGATTTAGAGAAATTAAGATATCATAAAATAGTAATCATGACCGATGCCGATGTCGATGGTGCTCACATAAGAACGTTATTATTAACATTCTTCTTTAGATATATGAGACCTCTTATAGAAGAAGGTTATGTATATATAGCACAACCACCTTTATATAAAGTTAAAAAACAAAAGAAAGAATACTATGTTTATTCAGATGCTCAACTAAATAGTTTATTAGATGAGATAGGTAGACAAGGTGTAGAACTTCAAAGATATAAAGGGCTTGGAGAAATGAACGCAGAACAGTTATGGGATACAACTATGAACCCAGAAACTAGAACTTTATTACAAGTATCTATAGATGATGCAGTAGTTGCAGATCAGGTATTCTCAATGTTAATGGGAGACAAAGTAGCTCCTAGAAAAGAATTCATAGAAGCTAATGCAACTTACGTTAGAAACTTAGATGTATAAGAAAGGGGAATGTGTAAATGGAAGAAAACAATAACAAAATAATCCCTGTTGAAATAGCGGAAGAAATGAAGAACTCTTATATCGACTATGCGATGAGTGTTATAGCTGGTCGTGCCCTTCCAGATGTAAGAGATGGTTTAAAGCCTGTTCATAGAAGAATATTATATTCTATGAGTGAATTAAACTTAACACCGGATAAGCCTTATAGAAAGTCTGCTCGTATTGTAGGAGACGTTCTAGGTAAGTACCATCCACACGGTGATACTGCAGTTTATTTCGCAATGGTTAGAATGGCTCAAGATTTCTCAACTAGAGGTCTTTTAGTTGATGGTCACGGTAACTTTGGTTCTGTAGATGGTGACTCACCAGCGGCAATGCGTTATACAGAAGCAAAGATGAGTAAATTATCTTTAGAGTTATTAAGAGATATAGATAAAGAAACAGTAGATTTTATACCAAACTTTGATGAATCTTTAAAGGAACCATCAGTATTACCATCAAGATTCCCTAACCTTTTAGTTAATGGATCAAATGGTATAGCAGTTGGTATGGCAACATCGGTACCACCTCATAATTTAGGTGAAGTTATAGATGCAACTATACAATTAATAGATAATCCTGAATGTACGGTTGAAGATTTAATGCAAAATATACAAGGACCTGATTTTCCAACTTCAGCAATAATAATGGGAAAAGAAAGTATAGCTGATGCATACAGAACAGGTAGAGGTAAGGTAAAAGTTAGAGCTAGAGCTTGTATAGAAGAATTAGCTAAAGGAAGACAACAAATAGTTGTAACAGAAATACCATACCAAGTAAATAAAGCTAAATTAGTAGAAAGAATAGCCGAATTAGTTAAAGATAAGAAGTTAGAAGGAATATCTGACTTAAGAGATGAAAGTAACAGACAAGGTATGAGAATTGTTATAGAACTAAAGAGAGATGCTAATGCTAATATAGTATTAAATAATCTTTATAAACATTCTCAAATGGAAGATACTTTTAGTATTATAATGCTTGCTCTTGTAAATGGAGTACCTAGAGTATTAAACCTTAAGCAAATATTATACTACTACTTAGAACATCAAAAAGATGTTGTGACTAGAAGAACTAAATTCGATTTAAATAAAGCTGAAGCTAGAGCTCATATATTAGAAGGTTTAAAAATAGCATTAGATAATATAGATGCTGTTATAAGCTTAATAAGAGCTTCAAAAACTACTCAAGAAGCTAAGACTGGATTAATAGAGAAGTTCAACTTAAGTGATGTTCAAGCACAAGCTATCTTAGATATGAGACTTCAAAGACTTACAGGTTTAGAAAGAGATAAGATAGAAGCTGAATATCAAGAATTACTTAAGAAGATAGAAAGATTAAGAGCTATACTAGCTGATGAAAAATTACTTCTGAATGTAATTAAAAAAGAAATATTAGAAATAAAAGAAAAGTATGCTGATGAAAGAAGAACTGAAATAAGACATGCTGAAGGCGAAATAGATATGAGAGACCTTATAAGTGATGAAGAGATAACTATAACACTTACTCACTTTGGTTACATTAAGAGATTACCATCAGATACTTATAAGAGTCAAAAAAGAGGTGGAAGAGGAGTTGCTGCTCTTACAACAAGAGAAGAAGACTTCATAAAAGAACTTGTCACTACTACGACTCATAGTAGATTATTATTCTTCACTAATAGAGGTAGAGTATTTAGACTAGATGCATTTGAAATTCCAGAAGGTAAGAGACAATCTAAAGGAACTGCTATAGTTAATTTACTTCAATTAGCACCAAATGAGAAAATAGCTACATTAATTGCAATAGATGCTAAAGATGAAGATAAATATTTATTATTAGCTACGAAGAAAGGTATAGTTAAAAAGACTAAGAGAGAAGAGTTTAAAAACATAAATAAATCTGGTCTTATAGCTATAGGATTAAGAGCTGATGATGAGTTAATAGATGTTAAACTTACAGATGGAAATAAAGACGTTCTTTTAGTTACAAAAGATGGTATGTCTATTAGATTCGATGAGAATGATATAAGACATATGGGAAGAACTGCTATGGGTGTTAAGGGTATAACATTATCAGATGATGATGAAGTTGTATCTATGAATCTTTCTGATGAAGGAACTGATTTACTTGTAGTTAGTGAAAATGGACTAGGTAAAAGAACAGATATAACTGAATATAGAAGCCAAATAAGAGCTGGTAAAGGAATAAAAACTTACAACAATAGTGAAAAGACAGGTAAAATTGTTGGAGCAGAAATGGTAAATGAAGATGACGAAATTATGATAATAAACTCTGATGGAGTTCTTATTAGATTAAGAGTATCTGATATATCAATATTCGGTAGAGTAACAAGTGGTGTGAAACTAATGAAAACTGATGATGAAGTAAATGTAGTTTCAATTGCTAAAATAAATATAGAGGAAGAATAGGATTTTATCCTATTCTTTTTGTATAATTTAGTTATAATTGAGATATGTATATATATAAAGAGAGAGGAGAAGTATTTATGAGCAGAAAAGGTGGAAAGTATTTATTTCTAGGAGCAATATTAGGATTTATTGCAGGTTTATTCTTTGCTCCTAAAAAAGGATCTGAATTAAGAAGAGAAGCAAAAGAAAAATTTGATGAAGTGAAAGAAAATCCAAAAGATGTTCTACATGAAACATTAGAAGATGTAAAAGAAAAAATATCATTACTTACAGAAGATTTAGATGAAGATAATATAAAAATTTCAGAAGATGAAATAATAATAAGTAGAACTTTTGGTGATGAGGGAGAGAGTAAATAATGGATGCAATGGGCTGGCAAATAGGTGCTATTTTAATTGGAGTATCAGCTTTAATTGTAGCTATATATATAGCCAAATTATTAAATAGTACAACTAAGGTTGTGGAAAGAGCTAATAGATTAATAGATTATAATGAAAGAAATATTCAGGAGATAATTGAGAATACAGCATCTATAACAGAAAGTGTAGACGAAATTATAGGTGTATTTACTAAGGTAACGAGTGTACTTAAGGTATTTAGGATTTTTAGAAAATAGATATTAGGAGGTTTTTAGATGTCAATAAACATAAATTCTACATTAGATTCTCAAAATAAATTTTGGGATATAAATCTAGGAGGAGAGCTAGATGTATCTACATCAGATAAATTAAAAGAGTATTTACATAAGCTAGCAGATCAAGAGATGCTAGATATGAAAATCAACCTAGAAAATTTAGAATATATAGATTCTACTGGATTAGGTGTTATGATAGGTGTTTTAAAGAAATTAAAAGTGGGAAATAAAGAAATATACATAATTAATCCTAGAAGTAATGTTAGAAAGATTTTTAATATAACAGGTCTAGATAAAATATTTAAAGTGGAGGGATAGACTTTGTCTTGTGAAAGTATAAAAATGGAAATTAGTGCTAATCCAGAGTATGTAGGTATTATAAGATTAACAACTTCAGGAATAGCTAATAAAATTGGATTTTCTATAGATGACATAGAAGATATGAAAGTAGCAGTATCAGAAGCTTGCACAAATGCAATTAAACATAGCTCGGATGATAGATTTTATATAACTTTTAATATATTAGATGATGGACTTAATATAGAAATTAAAGATAATGGAGTAGGTTGTAATATAGACTTATTGGGAAAACCTGATTTAGAGAATCCAAAAGAGAATGGATTAGGAATATTTATAATACAAACTTTAATGGATGAAGTAAGTATCGAGTCATCAGACAACAAAGGAACAATAATAAAAATGACTAAATATTTAGGAGTTGATAATTAATGAAGGACGTAGCTAATGCTACTAATTACCTAAATATGGATAATAAGGAACTGTTCAAGATATATAGTAAAAATAAAGATAGAGAAATAAGAAATATTTTGATTGAGAGACATCTATATTTAGTAAACTTACTAGCGAGAAAGTATATTAATAAGGGTGTTGAGTTTGAAGATATCTATCAGGTAGCATCCTTAGCATTAATATATGCTATTGATAGATATGATATTGAAAAGGGATTTGAATTTTCTAGTTTTGCAACTCCAACAATTGTAGGTGAAATAAAGAAATACTTTAGGGATAAGGTGTGGACATTAAGAGTACCTAGGAGAGTTCAAGAATTAAGTAAAAAAATTAGCGAAGCAAAATTAGTTTTAGAGCAGGAAAATAAAAAGCATCCTAAGGCAAAAGATATAGCTAAGTATTTAGGGTGTACAGAGGAAGATGTCCTAGAAGCTATGGAAGCTTCATATGGTTATCAGCCTATATCATTAGATGCTACAAGTAATGACGATTCAGAAGATAAAGATATTACTCTTATTGATAAAATAGGACAAGAAGAAAGCAACTTTAGAGATATAGAACATAATGATTTTATAAGTAAATTTATAGAAACACTAAATGAATTAGAAACAAAAATATTTAAAGATAGATTCTTTTTAGATAAAACGCAATCGACTATAGCGAAGGAATTAGATATATCTCAAATGACTGTATCTAGGCTAGAGAGAAAGATTGTAGATAAGCTTAGAAAAGAATATGAAAAAAATATATAAAAAAGTATTGACCTACTGTTTAATAGATGATATATTATTACTTGTCCAAGAGATACGGACGAAATGAGAACTGAAAAAAGTCTTGACTAAGAAACAAAAACTTGGTAAGATAAGTAAGTCGAAAGTGATGAACTTTGAAAATTAAACAGTAGGTTAATTTATATAATTAATTCTTATAAAAAGAATTATTCGAAACAACCAAACAAAGCCAGATATATAACAGTATCTGAGCCCATCAACTTTTATTTGAGAGTTTGATCCTGGCTCAGGATGAACGCTGGCGGCGTGCCTAACACATGCAAGTCGAGCGATTTACTTCGGTAAAGAGCGGCGGACGGGTGAGTAACGCGTGGGTAACCTGCCCTATACACACGGATAACATACCGAAAGGTATGCTAATACGAGATAACATAAGGAATTCGCATGGGTTTCTTATCAAAGTTTTTGCGGTATAGGATGGACCCGCGTCTGATTAGCTAGTTGGTAAGGTAACGGCTTACCAAGGCGACGATCAGTAGCCGACCTGAGAGGGTGATCGGCCACATTGGAACTGAGACACGGTCCAAACTCCTACGGGAGGCAGCAGTGGGGAATATTGCACAATGGGCGAAAGCCTGATGCAGCAACGCCGCGTGAGTGATGAAGGCCTTCGGGTCGTAAAGCTCTGTCCTTAAGGAAGATAATGACGGTACTTGAGGAGGAAGCCCCGGCTAACTACGTGCCAGCAGCCGCGGTAATACGTAGGGGGCTAGCGTTATCCGGAATT
>CABIVQ010000010.1:0-54239 GCA_902362365.1 Clostridiaceae bacterium
CAATCAAAAGTACTTATGCAAAAAATGTCGTAGACAATTTACCTTACAATCAAGCAAGAAGCATTCGCTTGGATATCCTAAATGTCCTGTATGTGGAAAAGGTATGTACCTTCACCATAAATACAAGTACCATGTTAGCTTTAAATGTAATAACAAAAAGTGTAATCATACTATTAAACAACTTATACCTACAGCTATAGATGATCCATCATCTGAAAAGCTAAATGGTAAAACTGTATTTTCTGGACATAGATTCAATTTAAATACCATAATTATAGCTATTAACTTATATTACTCACTTAATGCTACAACAAGAGCTATTTCAACATATTTATCAGATTACATGAGTATTAAAGTATCTCATGTAACAATTTCTAAGTGGATTAAGAAGTTTGATAAATACTTTAAATCCATAAGCGATGAGCTTACTAATGACCTATACTTAGGCGATTCTGATGAATGGCATGCTGATGAAACTGTTGTAAAAATCAATGGCAAAAAGCACTATCTTTGGGTTTGTATAGATTCTGAAACAAGATTTGTTACATCTTGGAATCTAAACCAATCTCGTGAAGCAGAGTGTGCATTTTCTCTATTTAAACGTTCTAAAACCTTCGGTACTCCTAAATCAATTGTTACGGATGGTTTACCTTCGTATAGAGAACCAGTTAAAAATACATTCGAAGGCTCTACACATATTGTTGTTAAAGATTTTAGTGATGACATATCTAATAATTTAATCGAATCTTTTAACAAGACATTTAAATCTTGGTACAAGAAAACCAAAGGATTTAAATCATATGAAAGCGCCAATAGTCTTATCAGTAACTTTATTTTTTATTACAACTTTATAAAAAATCATTCATCACTTAGTAATTTAACACCTGCTCAAGTTTGTGGCATTAACTATACTCATCAAGAAAAAGTTAATTGGTTCATCAAATATTAATTGCATTTGTAGCCTAAAAATTTTATAATTTCGTTAGGCTTGTTTGCCATGCAAATTTTTAAAAATATGAAACTTAATTTAACCTATCGGTTTATTTATCAATTCGAGAATAATTCTCATCATATCTAATTAACAAAACCTAAAGATTTTTATAATACTTGTCTTAAGATTAAATTTACAATTTATATATTTATATTAATTGATTTAGAAAACTATTCTAGAAATTTTTGATTCTATAGAAACATAAGTATATGAAAATAAAGGACTCTTATATCCAAAGAAATAATATTATAAAAAAAGTTAAATTAAGGTGATAAGATGTTATTGGATAATTTTGAGAAAACTAGAGAAAAAATTAACTTGGAGCTAATAAAAAGATTAGATACAAATAAATATAATTATTATAATCAGTTGACATTGTTAAAAGAAAATAGTTTTAAAGATGAATCTTATATAAGAGATGATATGAAATTCAACATAGAAAATCATAAAGAAATCACATTTACTTATATAGAAAATAAGAGCATAGGAGTTAATTCGATAGGAAGTGATTTAAGAGCTTTATCAATAAATAATATTAAGTTAGAATACAATAACTTTAAACAATGTATATTTAAAAATATAAAATTTAAAAAAAGTTCTTTTTATGGTAGTGAATTTTCACAGTGTACATTTGAAAATGTAGAATTTGATGAATGCGATTTTTATTATGAAGACTCTTCTATGACGGTGTTTAGTGATAATACATCATTTGAAAATTGTAGATTTAAAAGATGTAATTTAAAAAAAACTATATTTAAAAATATTAGCTTAAAGAGTAGTAAATTTATTTTAAGTAACATGATAGATTGTATTATTAGCTTATCTTACATTGAAAATATCTCTTTAAAAGATTGTGATTGTAGGGCTTTTAAAACTATTAATACAATTATAGAATTTATAGAATTTGAAGATGACTATTTAACTAAATTTAATGAAGATACATTTATAGATAAAATGGATGTATATAAAAAGGATAAAAATTTTTATGAAAAAATTTTTAAGGTTTATAAGAATATAGGGATTACATTTGAAAGAAATACACTCTTAAATAATTCGGGGGAATATTATTACTTAGCAAAATGTATGGAGCGTAAGTCTCTGAATGGATTTGGAAAAATAAAATCTTATATACTTTGGTTATTATGTGGATATGGAGAGAGACCTACTTATGCGCTTATAACATCATTAGAAATATTATTATTTTTTACTATATTATATATGTTTACAGGATTAGATGTAAATGGAAATATAGTAAAGTATGATATTTTTTTTATTTTAAATCTACCTATTAGTAATTTGGCTTCTGACTTTTTTCATTCTCTTTATTTTAGTATAGTAACATTTACAACAGTAGGATATGGAGATATTACTCCAATAGGAGCTAGTATAATGCTGTCTGGTTTTGAAATGATTTTAGGTGTCACCATGGTTGGGGTATGGACAGCTACATTAGCTAGAAAAATAACTAGATAAATTAAGTATATTTAGAAATTAATTCAGTATATATAAAAATATTCTGAAAATATATAAATATACATATAAAAAAATAAATAAAAAATAAAAAATCCTTGTTGAAAATAGTTATCAAATAATATAAAATATTAATGAGTTCATAATATTGAAAAATATGGAGGATTAATATGACTAATATCAAAAAGTTCTTTTATATATTCATAGGATTGATAGCTTTCTTATTAGGAGCAATAGGTGTTGTATTGCCAGTATTACCTACAACACCTTTTCTACTAGTAGCATCATTTTGTTTTGTAAGAGGTTCTGAGAAGTTTGATAAATGGTTCAAGAGTACTAGGATTTATAAAAAACATTTAGAAAACTTTGTTGAATCTAGAGCAATGACTTTAAAGCAAAAAGTGAGCTTAGTGTTATTTGCAGACTTCATGATGTTAATACCATTTATTATGGTTGACAATATATATATGAGAATGACTTTAATAGTAGTAGCATTAACAAAGTTGTATTATTTTACATTTAAAGTAAAAACTATAAAACCAAACTCAGCAACAAATTAGAAATAAAAAGGAGAGAAATTATGGTAGACAAAAGGTTATTATCTATTTGTAAGGAGCCTAAAAAATACATATTCTTAACAGTGTTAACTAACTGGATTTCAGTAATATGTAATATTGGTATTATACTATTTGTAGGCGGTATAATAAATAAATTATTTAACAATGATTTGAGTTTTAATTTAGGAGGATATGTGATTTACTTAGCCTCTTTAATGATAATAAGATTCATTTCTAATTATATGTCAGGAGAATTCTCGCATAAATCTTCTGGACAGGTAAGAAGTATATTAAGGGAAAAAATTTATAAAAAGTTATTAGATTTAGGAGTAGATTATAATGATGCGTTATCTACTTCATCAACTGTCCAAATTGCAGTAGATGGTGTTGAGCAATTAGAAATTTACTTTGGAAAATTTTTACCTCAGTTATTCTATGGACTTTTAGGACCTCTGACTCTATTCGCAGTAATGGCGACAATAAGTTTAAAAGCAGCTTTTGTTTTATTAGTATGTATACCGTTAATTCCAATATCAATTGCTTCAGTTATGAAGATTGCTAAAAAGTTATTAAGTAAGTATTGGGGGATATATACCAATCTAGGAGATTCATTCTTAGAAAATCTTCAAGGGTTAACAACTTTAAAGATATTTGACTTAGATGAAGAAAAGAATGAGGAAATGAATAAAGAAGCAGAAACATTTAGAAAAGTAACTATGAAAGTTTTAACAATGCAATTAAGTTCTATTACTATAATGGATTTAATTGCTTTTGGAGGAGCTGCTTTAGGGATACTAATTGCTGTAAATGAATTATCTTTAGGGAATATAAGTGTAGGTGGAGCTGTAATAATAATTCTGTTATCTTCAGAATTCTTTATACCACTTAGACTTTTAGGTTCTTTCTTCCATGTTGCAACTAATGGTATGGCAGCATCTGAAAAAATGTTTAAGTTACTAGATACTGAAGTTAAAAAAGAAGCCAAAATAACAAAGGAATGTATAAATAAATTAACTGATATATCTATAAAAATTGAAAATGTAGATTTTAGTTATAATAAAGAAAGACAAATACTTAAGAATGTAAATATAGATGTTGACAATAAATCTATGATTGCTTTAGTAGGGGAAAGTGGATGTGGTAAAAGTACAATTACTAACTTGCTTTTAAAGCTTAGAAAAGTAGATAATGGACAAATAACTTTAAATGGAGTGAATATAGATGATATACCATTTGAAGTCTTAAGAAAGAAAGTTAGTTTTATTAGTCATAATTCCTATATATTTAATACAACTATAGCAGAAAATTTAAGAATGGGAAAAAAAGATGCAAGTGAAAAAGAGTTATATAAGGCTTTAATAAGTGCAAACTTATATGACTTTGTAATGGGATTAGAAAATAAATTGGATACTAAGGTAGGAGAAGGTGGATCATTATTATCTGGAGGGCAAAAGCAAAGATTAGCTTTAGCTAGAATGATACTTACAAATCCAGAAGTATACATATTTGATGAAGCTACTTCAAATATCGATGTAGAAAGTGAAGATAGTATATTAAAAACTATATACAGTTTATCAGAAGAAAAAACTGTAATAGTAATATCACATAGACTTGCAAATATAGTTAATGCAGATAAGATATATGTATTAGATAAAGGTAGAATTTCAGAAAGTGGAAATCATGAAGAACTTATGAATAATAAATCTACTTACTATAATCTATACACAAAACAAAGTAATTTAGAAGACGTATATGAAGAAGATATGGAGGTGGCTGTAGGTGAATAATGAACAACAAAGAATATCAGGATTTAAAATAATGCTAAGACTTATAAAAATACTGAAGCCACTAGCACCTATAATGATGATAACAATAACGTTTGGAGTTTTAGGATTTTTAGCAGCTACAGCAGTAACTACATTTGGTGCTGTTGCAATAGGAAATATACTTGGTGTTGAAATGGGGATAGGACTGAGTACAACTATAAAAATAATAATCGGTTGTGCAATATTAAGAGGTGGACTAAGAGCGATAGAACAATACTCAGGTCATTATATAGCGTTTAAAATATTGGCTATATTAAGGGATCAAGTTTTTAAAGCTTTAAGAAAATTATCACCAGCAAAATTAGAAACTAAAGAAAAGGGTAACTTAATATCTGTTATAACTAGTGATATAGAATTACTAGAGGTGTTTTATGCTCATACTATAGCACCTATTGCTATAGCAATACTTACATCATCTGTAACTGCAGGAGTGCTTTATAGTGTAAATCCTTATTTTGGATTAATAGGCATAGGATTTTATTTAATTGTAGGTTTAGTAATACCAGTAGCATCTTCTAAGTATGCTAACCAAGCTGGTCTTGAATATAGGAATGAATTTGGAAATACAAACAGCTTCTTATTAGATTCTTTAAAAGGGATAAAAGAAGTACTATTATTTGGTGCAGGAGAAGAAAGAATAAATACTATAAATGAAAATAGTGAAAAATTAAATGAGAAACTTAAAGTTATAAAGCAGCATGAAGGTATAATAAGAGCTTTTACAGATATAACAATAATGATTGCTATACTTGTAACATTATATACGGGTGTGAAATTGTTCGAGGCAGGAACTGTTAATTTAGGACAAGTTATATTAGCGGTTGTACTTTTAGCAAGTTCATTTGGTCCTACGGTAGCATTAAGTAATTTATCTAATAACTTAATGCACACATTTGCTTGTGCACAGAGATTATTTAATATACTAGATGAGGTTCCAGCGGTAGAAGAAGTATATGGAATGGAAGATTTAAAAATGAACGACATAAATATTGAAAATGTTAGTTTTAAATATAAGGGAAGAAATGAAGATTTACTGAAAAATATAAACCTTAAAATAAATAAAGGTGATAAGGTAGCTATAATAGGAAAAAGTGGATGTGGAAAAAGTACTTTATTAAAGTTAATAATGAGATTTTGGGATGTTGAAAGTGGAGCTATTGAAATAGACAGCAAAAATATAAAAAATATACCAACAAAATCATTAAGAAAAGTACAATCATTAGTAAGTCAAGAAACATTCTTATTCAATGATACTATAGAAAATAACCTAAAAATAGGTAAAATAGATGCAAGTGAAGAGGAAATAATATCAGCAGCTAAAAAAGCATCTATACATGAGTTTATAACGACTTTACCTAATGGGTATAAAACTAATGTAGGAGAAATTGGATCTAATTTATCTTCAGGTGAAAGGCAAAGGCTAGGTATAGCAAGAGCATTTTTACATAATCCAAAGGTATTAATATTAGATGAACCAACTAGTAACTTAGATACATTGAATGAAGCTGAGATATTAAAGAGTATTAAGAATGAATCTGAAGATAAAACTATTATAATGGTATCTCATAGAAAATCTAGTGCTGCTATATGTGATAAAAAGGTATATGTCAAAAATAATAGGCTAGAATTCAATTAATGAGGAAGAAATGAGTAGAATAAAAAGAGAAAAAGACACTATAGATTTAATGATAAAGATTTATTGTAATAAAAAACATAAATCTAAAAAGAATGAGTTATGTGATGAGTGCAAGGAATTGCTAGAGTATGCTCATAAAAGGTTAGATTTTTGTAAATTCGGAGAAGAAAAAAAGTTTTGTAGTAAATGTCCAATACATTGTTATAAAAAAGATATGAAGATAAAAATAAAAGATGTAATGAAGTTTTCGGGACCAAGATTGTTATTTTATAGTCCGATTCAAGTCATTAAACATATTATAGAAAAATAAAGATAAAAGAAGCTGTCTCATAAATGATAAGTTATGAGACAGCTTCTTTAGCTTAATCAGATTAAATTTTAAATCATTTAGTTTGAAATACATATAGATGATATTTGATGTTAGTGAATTTTATTATTTATTAAGTATAAATTTATTTATAACTTCTGCAACACCGTGCTCATTATTAGTAGAAGTTATAAAATCAGCAATATCTTTTATACTTGAGCGAGCATTACCCATAGCAACTCCAAGACCTGCGTATTTAATCATATGTTGGTCATTTTCTTCATCACCAACAGCTATAGAATTTTCAATAGGAATATTTATATTATTGCATAGAGCTTTTAAAGCAGTTCCTTTATTAGCATCTTTATTTAAAAATTCTAAGAAGAAAGGAGCGGATCTTACAATAGTATATTTATCGTAGAATTCCTTAGGTATTTCTTTTATAATTTCTTCTAATTTTTCAGACTCATCTACAATCATAATCTTGCAAAACTTAATGCTATCATTTATTTCTTCGATAGGTTTATACTCAATAGGTATTTTATTAATTCTAGCTTCTAATTGAGTATATTCACCAGGTATTTCATTTGGAGTAATTAAATTTGTAGGAGTATTTATATGAATATAAGTGTTGTGCTTTTTATAAATTTCATTATATATTAGGTTAAAATCATCTATTCCAAGTTCTAAATTACATAGTACTTTCTCGCTTTTAACTTCTTGAACAACCGCTCCATTAAAGCAAATTACATAGTCTCCATCATCAGTAAGATTTAATTCTTTTAGTAGTGGAGTAACGCCTGGCAGTGGTCTACCTGTAGATAATACTACCTTTGTACCTTGTTTTTTTGCATCTTGAATTGCAGAAAACACCTCAGGAGTTATTTTTTTATCTGTGTTTAACAAAGTTCCGTCTATATCTAAAGCTATTAATTTATACATACTACCTCCCTAACAATATATTATTGATTTATAAGTTAGATTATATCAGTATATTTGTAATTAGTGTATAGAAAATACATAGAATATTGTATAATTTAATTATGGAATAATGTACTAAAAAAAGGAGATTAAGATGAAATTTTCAAATTTTGATTATAAAAGACCGGATTATAAAAGCATAAAAGAAATATTTGATTTAAGGGTAAAAGAAATAGAAAAAGCAAGCACATATGAAGAACAAAATCGATCTATAGAAAAATTAAATGTAGTTAGGAATAATATTGAAAGTATGTCAACTATATCATCTATAAGATACAGTATAAATACTGAGGACGAATTCTACGAAAAAGAAAGAGGATATTGGGATGAGTATTCTCCTTTATATGAAGAATTAAATTCTTTGTTTTATAAGGCTATAGTAAATTCTAAATTTAAAGAAAATATTATTAAAGATTATGGAAGACAATTCTTTAAAATAGTTGAATACTCATTAAAGTCATTTTCTAGTGAAATAATAGATGAATTACAAGAAGAAAATAGATTGTGTTCAGAGTACACTAAATTATTAGCATCTGCAAAAATAGATTTTGAGGGTGAAGAAAGGAATCTTTCAGGATTAGGTTCTTTTATGCTTTCAGAGGATAGATCTATGAGAGAAAAGGCATCAAAGGCTTATTATGAATATTTTGAAGCAAATGAAAATAAGTTTGATGATGTATTTGATAAACTAGTGAAAGTTAGAAGTAAAATAGCTAATAAATTAGGATTTGAAAACTTTGTTGAAGTTGGATATATAAGAATGATGAGAACTGATTATAATTCAAAAATGGTATCTAACTTTAGAAATCAGGTTCTAAAATATATAGTTCCTTTAGCTGAAAAACTTTACGAAAGACAAGAGAAAAGACTCAACTTAAAAGAATTTACTTATATAGATGAGAATTTTGAATTCTTAACAGGGAACGCTACACCTAAAGGAACACCAGAGTACATAATAGAAAATGGAAAACAAATGTACTCGGAGCTATCAAAAGATACTAAAGAGTTTTTTGAATTCATGCTTGAAAATGAACTTATGGACTTAGTAACTAAAAAAGGAAAAGCTGCAGGAGGGTATTGTACTTATATACCAAATTATAAGTCACCTTTTATTTTTTCAAACTTCAATCAAACTTCAGATGATATAGATGTCTTGACGCATGAAGCTGGTCATGCATTCCAGTTATATATGTCTAGAGATATAGAAATACCTGAGATAAACTTCCCTACTTTTGAAAGTTGTGAAATTCACTCTATGAGTATGGAGTTTATTACATGGCCATGGATGAATTTATTCTTTAAAGAAGATACAGAAAAGTATAAATTTACTCATATGTCGGCAGCTATTAAATTTATACCATATGGTGTATTAGTAGATGAATTCCAACATCATATATATGAAAATCCTAATATGAGTAAAGATGAGAGAAAATCTACTTGGAGAAAGTTAGAAAAAATATACCTTCCTCATAAAAATTACGAAGGTTGTGATTTCCTAGAAAAAGGAACATGGTGGTTTAAACAAGGACATATATTTAAGAATCCATTTTACTATATAGACTATACTTTAGCGCAAATATGTTCTCTTCAATTTTGGAAAAAATTTAGAGAGAATAGCGAAGAAGGATGGAATGATTATTTAAATATCTGTAAGGTAGGAGGAAGAAAGTCTTTCTTAGAGATAGTTGAAATTGGAAATTTAATATCTCCATTTGAAGATGGTTGTATTGAAAGTGTTATAACCTATATAGGTGACTGGTTAGATGGTGTAGAAGATATAAAACTATAAAAATTAAGGGGAATATATAAATATAGAGGGATGCATATGATAGATATATATGATTTAATAATTTTAGGAGGAGGTCCAGCTGGACTTTCTTCTGGAATATATAGCGCTAGGTCAAAGTTAAAAACGTTAATAATCGAACAGAAAAAAACTGGTGGACAAATAGTAAATACATATGAAATTGAAAACTATCCAGGTTCTATTGAATATGAAACGGGTATCAGTTTAATGAAGAGAATGAAAGATCAATGCCAAAGTTTTGGCGCTCAAATAATACAAGATAAAATAGTTAGTGTGGATTTAAAGTCAGATATAAAAGTATTAAAAGGCAAGTATAAAGAGTATAAATGTAAATCCATTATAATAGCGACTGGGTCTTATCCTAAAAGGTTAAATATACCTAAAGAAGAGGAATTTACAGGCAAAGGAGTATCTTACTGTGCTATTTGCGATGGAGAGCTCTTTACAGATTTAGAAGTATTTGTTGTAGGTTCTGGAGAAAGCTCAGTAAAGGAGAGTTTATATTTGACCAGATATGCAAAAAAAGTAAATATAATATGTAGAAGTAATTATTTAAAATGTTCTAAAATGGTGGAGGAAAAGATATATAATAATAGCAAAATAAATTTATTTTTTAACAAAGTGGTAAAGGAAATAAGTGGAGATGAAGTATTAAGCAAAATAGTTTTAGAAGATGTTAATAATGGTGATGTCTTAGAATTTTATGCAGATAAAGGTGATGATATCATAGGTCTATTTGTATTTATAGGACTTAGTCCTCAGACGGATATATTTAAAGATATAATAGAAATGGACTCATATGGGTATATAATAACAGATGAAAATATGAAGACTAATATAGAAGGTATTTTCGCTGCAGGGGATTGTAGGCAAAAGATGTTAAGGCAAATAGTAACCGCAACTAATGATGGTGCAATAGCTGCTGTTATGGCAGAAAAATATATAAAAGAAAAATTTATTTAATAATTTAGGAGTAGGAGGTTTATATGATAACCGTTGATAAGAGTACTTTCGAAGATGAGGTATTAAATAGTAATGAAATAGTAGTAGTAGAGTTTTGGAGTCAAACATGTGAACCTTGCAAAGAACTTTTACCAACTTTAGAATGTTTAGATAAAATATATGGTAGAAAAATAAAGTTTTGTGAAATAGATACAAAAAAGGCTACAAGGTTAGCTATAAAAGAAAAAGTAGTAGGTCTTCCTGCAATTGTAGTTTATAAAGATGGAAAAAAAATAGATGAAGTAATAAAGGAAGACGCTACAAAAGAAAATATAGAAGAAATGATAAAAAAATATATTTAATATAAAGAATTACAATTGTTGAAATATGCAAAATTATACGTTTTTATTGAATTAAATATACTTTTAATATATAATATAAGAAAAATTAAATATACTTCCTGTATATTTTTGATGATATGGTTCAAATGTTTCTACCAGGCTGCCGTAAATTGCCTGACTACAGGAGTTTAAACATATAATTTACTTAGAATATCTATATCTTAGAATATAATAACATGTAATATAATCAAGATTAAATAAGTATAGTAAATTTGAAATATAAGCTCCTGTCTAATTATGACAGGAGTTTTTTATGTTTTATAAGATTATAAATCGAGGATGTTTATATAAGACTATATGTATATAGCTAATATTGGGAGGAAAAGTCATGAAATTATTACAAGAAAAAATATTAAATGAGGGAAGTGTATCTGGCAATGATATACTAAAAGTAGATAGCTTTTTAAATCATCAATTAGATGTAGAGTTTTTAAATGAAATAGGAAAAGAATTTAAAAATAGATTTGAAAATAAAAGAATAGATAAGATATTAACTATAGAAGCTTCAGGTATAGCAATAGCATCTATAGCAGCACAACATTTTGGAAATGTACCTGTGGTATTTGCGAAAAAGGTAGAATCTAAAAATTTAGATAAGGATGTGTATGAAACAAAAGTATATTCTTTTACTAAAGGTAAAGAATATAGCGTAAAAGTTTCGAAAAAATATTTAAATGCAGGTGAAAATATATTAATATTAGATGATTTTTTAGCTAATGGAAGGGCTGCTCTTGGTCTTAAAGATATCGTGGAGCAAGCAAATGCTAATTTATCAGGAATTGGTATAGTAATAGAAAAAGGATTCCAAGAAGGTAGAAGTCTATTAGAAAAAGCTGGTGTGAACCTACAGTCTTTAGCTATAATAGATTCTATAGAAAATGGAGAAATAAAATTTAGATAATATATACTGTTTGAGGTTGAATATAAGGTTAATTTATATTTAACCTTTTTATTTTATAAAATTATATTTTGTCGATTTATAGTTGATTTATATATGGAAATGTTATACTATAAAAATCTAGAGTTGTTATTAGATTTCTTATCTTATTTATTTTGTGTAATAAATATAAGAGTTTAAGATAAAATATAAATAAAACTAATATAAATATAATAAAGTTAATTGTTGTAATTAGTTTTATATAGGAGGTACATAAATGAGATTTTTTATAGATACAGCTAATGTAGAAGAAATAAGACGAGCTAATGAATTAGGTGTAATATGTGGTGTAACTACAAATCCATCATTAATAGTTAAAGAAGGAAGAGATTTTGTTGAGGTTATTAAAGAAATAGCTTCTATAGTTGATGGACCAATAAGTGCAGAAGTAATCAGCTTAAACCATGAAGGTATGGTAAAGGAAGCTGAAAAGTTATGCCAAATACATGAAAATATAGTAATAAAAATACCTATGACAGAAGAAGGTTTAAAAGCTGTAAATATATTATCTAAAAAAGGAATAAAAACAAATGTAACACTAATATTCTCAGCAGCGCAAGCATTATTAGCAGCTAGAGCGGGAGCTACTTATGTAAGTCCGTTTGTTGGAAGATTAGATGATATAGGTAAAGATGGTATAGAGCTAATAGCAGAGATAACAGAAATATTTGATGTTAATTCAATAGAAACTGAAATAATAGTTGCGAGTGTAAGAAATCCAATACACGCTTTACAAGCAGCTAGAATAGGTGCTCATATAGCTACAGTACCATATAAAGTTATAAAACAAATGATGCTTCATCCATTGACTGATAAAGGAATAGAAACATTTATGAAGGACTGGGAAGGATCTGAATTAAAGTTATAAAAAAATAGGGTTAACTATTAATAGTTAACCCTATTTTTCTTATGAGAATCTTATATTATAAAACTGAATCAACCTTTAAATCTTTATCTTTAGATTCTTCCAGTTGACATGCATAATATTTTTCTTTATCTAATTCATTTTCACTGTTACTAACTATTAGTGTACAAGTGCAGTCTCCCATTACGTTTACTGTTGTTCTAGTCATATCTAACAATCTATCAACTCCCATTATTAGTCCAACACCTTCTATTGGTAGGCCTACGGAACTTAAAACCATAGAAAGTGTTATCATACCAACCCCTGGAACTCCTGCAGTACCAATAGATGCAAGAGTTGCAGTCAGTATTATTGTGATAAGACTTGAAAATCCTAACTCTATTCCGTAAATTTGAGAAATAAATATACAAGCAACACCTTGCATTATCGCTGTTCCATCCATATTTATCGTAGCCCCTAAAGGTAATGTGAAAGAGGCAACTGAGTTATCGACACCCAAATCTTCCATTGTTTCTATAGTTAAAGGAAGAGCTGCATTACTAGAAGCTGTAGAAAATGTTACAGCAGCAACATTTGCAAAATTATTGAAGAATGGTTTTAATTTAAGGCCAGTTAAAGCTTTTATCATACCAGAGTAAACTAATATAGCTTGAATAAAAAGAGCTAAAAGTACAGCTACCATATATTTTAATAAAGATGCAAAAGCTTCAAAACCAACAGTTGAGAATGTTTTTGTTATCAATGCAAACACTCCATATGGAGCAAATGCCATTATAACAGAGACCATTTTCATACATATTTCATTAGCAGATTCAAAGAATTTTCTAACAGGATCGGCTTTTTTACCTACCATACTCATTGCTATACCTAATAGTAATGCAAAGAATATTATCTGAAGCATTTCGCCATTTGCTAGTGATTGAATAGGATTAGTAGGTATAATACCAAGAATTATCTCAGTTAGAGATTTACTTTCTCCTATAGTGGTTTCTTGAGTAATTAGATTTGACATATCAAGTCCAAATCCTGGATTTATTAGCTTACCTATACCAAGAGCTATAGAAATAGCTAATGCAGTAGTTAATAAATAGAATAACATTGTCTTAATGCCTATTCTACCAAGTTTTTTCACATCTCCCATAGATGATGATCCGCACACTAAAGATATAAAAACTAAAGGAACTACTAGCATCTTTATTGCATTAATAAATCCTGTACCTAATATCTCTATAATTCCCCCTAATAAAATTGTATCTTTTAAAGTACCGCTAGGCATAGATTTGATTATAAAACCACAAATTATACCAATAAATATACCTATGAAAATTTTTGCTGTTAATCCTAATTTTTTTTTCATAAATTTCCCCCTTTATATTATTATTAATCAATAATACTATAATTAAATATTAGCATGCGATTAATGAAAAATGCAAGAATTATTTTGTTTATTTCATAAATGCAGATTAAATTTGATTTTAAAATATAAATTATCAATTTTAACACAGTAATATTAAAGGGTCAGATCGTGTTTTTGTTTTATAATTAGATTATAAAAAATAATAAATGAATTATTTTTTTTATCAAAATCAAAATTTCTAAAATTGAATAAAAAGATTGTAAAAAGTCATAATTAAAATAAAAATACAATTATTATTAATAAAGTTAAATTATTACATGCATGTAATTTTGTTACTGATTTGTAATCATAAGTAACAGAGATGTAACTGTTATTTGTTATTGTATGGTGGTAGTATTATGTTATAGAAATTCCACAGGAATCATATAAAATTTATAACAATTATAATCATGAATTATTTTTAGAAGAGGGTGTAGATTATGAAAAAAGGAATCATAGCATTATCAATTTTATGTACAGGTTTATTATTATTGGATCCAGTTAAAAATATGAGTTTTGCAAGTAAGGATGATGATGTAGTTAATAAAGTTAATACAAATATTGTTAATAAAGTAGAAGAAAATGAAAAGAATGAAAATAATATAGATGATAAAGAATTACATAATGAAAATAATACAGTTGATAAAAATGAAAATATAGCTCAAGAAAATAAAGATAAAGATGAGCAATTTAAAGAAGATAAGGCAGAAGATATAAACAAAGAGGAAGAAATAAAACCAGAAGTGATAGTTAATGAAAATAAAGAAGTAAGCAATGAGGAAGAGTCTAAAGAAAATACAGATGAAGAAGAAAAACAAGTTTTAAGCAAAGAAGAAGCTGAACAATTATTAGTAAATATAAACCCAGAGTTAGAATATTTATATCAAGGTGATGAAAATAACTTCTCAGCATTAAAAGAAAGAAATCTTACAGGATACGTATTTTTACCAAATGTTGATGGAGATATAGGATACTTTATAGATAAAACTAATTCTGATGTATACTTCTTCCATCCAAGCGGATATTTAGAGTTAGTGAAATAATAGATTTAGGAATAAGCAAAATGCTTATTCCTTTTTTATGTAAGGAATTTGTAAGAATTACATTAATATTTTTTTAAGATTTATCTATTACAATATTGTTAGAATTAAAAAAAGGAGCGAATATATTGTATAATATAGTTAATATAAAGAAGAATTATTGTAGAAATAGAATTTCTTTGAAATATGGATATAAGAAAATAAAAGGAAAGGTAAAAAAATGAGTAATATATTAATTGTTGATGATGATAAAGAAATAGTGGACTCTATAGATATATATTTAAGAAATGAAGGATACAACACGTATAAGGCTTATGATGGAATACAAGCATTAGAAACTATTATGAATGAAGATATTCATTTAATATTGATGGATATAATGATGCCTAAATTAGATGGAATAAAGGCTACTATAAAAATAAGAGAAGAAAGAAATATACCTATAATTTTAGTATCAGCTAAAAGTGAAGATACAGATAAAATTATCGGATTAAATATAGGGGCTGACGACTATATAACAAAGCCGTTTAATTTACTAGAACTTGTAGCAAGAGTAAAATCAAATTTGAGAAGATATATTAATTTAGGTAATTATAATAATATAAATACAAGTAATGAATTAATAAAAAGTGGAGGATTAGAGTTAAATTTATATACTAAAGAAGTAAAAGTAGATGGTGAGAATATAAAAGTAACTCCAATAGAATATAAAATATTAGAATTATTACTATCCAATAAAGGAAGAGTATTCTCTATTGACGAAATATATGAAAGAGTATGGAAAGAAGAAAGCTTCAATGTTGAAAATACTGTATCGGTTCATGTTAGAAGGATAAGAGAAAAGATTGAAATAAATCCTAGAGAACCAAAATATTTAAAAGTTGTATGGGGAGTTGGATATAAAATTGAAAAATTATAGTTGGAAAATAGTAAAAAATAAAAGTTTAATATTTAATTGTATATTAATTTTATCATTATATATTCTAATGCAAGTTGTTGGAATATTATTATGTTATGCATTTTTTAGTGAAAGTTTATTAGCAATACTTTCTATAATGATTATGGTAAATTTAGTATTATATAAAATATTAGTTTTGTAAAATGAGAAGAAGAGGTGACTGAATGAAGGGGAATAAAAGAATTAAATTTACCTTCTTAATAATGTCTATTATATCTTTATCTTTACTGTTGACATCAGTCATCACAGTATATAGAGCTGGATTAAATAGCATGAGTACAAGTTATATAAATAAAGATCAATGGAATTTTATAGAACCTAATTTTTATAAAAGTACCAGGTTTGATAAAACAGTTCTACCTATGATACTTACAGGCATTGAAGTTGATTTATATGGTGAAAAAGATGATTATTATTCAGATTATGGATATTTTGATGTTGAATCATTTAAAAATGTAAAATTCATAGCATTTGACAAAATTTCAAAAAAATATGTTACGAATACTGTTTATAAAAATATAGATGATTTTAAGAAAAATATAAATGGATATGTTGATATAAGCTTTAATACAGTAGATGGTAAGTATACAAAAAAAGTAGGAAATAAAGAAAATGAAATAAATAATCATTATGATAATGTTGTACTTAATATAACTGGTAATATGGAAGTATATATATCAATTCCTAAGAATTTAGAGAAAGAGGATTCTCTATATGGTGAACAGTATTGGTACAACAGAGATGCTAAGTTAATTAGATTATTAGAACTTATAGGGTTTATATCATCTATTGTGTTTTTAATTTCAACTATTATATATTTATTTATTAAAGTTGAACCAATAGATAAGAACAGTAAGATTCTTAAATACTATAGCAAAATTCCTTTAGAGATTATAATATTTTTACTAGGATATTTAATGGTTTTTATGATTGATTGGATATCATACCCCTATATTGATTGGTTTGCAATATGCATATTTGTGGTATCTGTCTTTACATGGATAAGTTGTATTATATTATTTGGTAAACAAATAAAGTATTTTGATAAAAAAATAGATATATTAAAAACTAGTTTTATAATGAGGTTTATACTTAACTTTGTAAAAAGCATTAAGGATGGTATAAAAGCAAGTAAAAAAATATCACTAATTAGAAAAATATTTATTATTGGTATAGGGTGCATAATTATAAATTTATGTTCATTAATATTTGGATATGGTGGTACTATCATAATTCCGTGTTTAACAGTATCTATATTTACTGCATATATATTAAAAAAATTAGCATATTTAAGTGAAATAATGGATGGAACAGAAAAAATAAAAAATGGAGATTTAGAGTATAAAATTCCTATTAAAGATGATGATAATTTTACCGTATTAGCAGAAAATATAAATAATATTGGACAAGGCCTTGAGAACTCTATTGAAGATGCTTTAAAAAGTGAACGAATGAAGGCAGAACTTATAACAAACGTTTCTCATGATTTGAAAACACCATTAACTTCAATAATAAATTATATAGAATTAATAAAAAAGGAAAAGAATATAGAACCAGATTATATAAATGACTATATAAAGGTGCTAGATTCAAAATCTAAGAGATTGAAAGTATTAATAGAAGATTTATTTGAAGCTAGTAAAGCGAGTAGCGGAAATTTAGAAATTAATATGGATAAAATAGAGCTAAGGCAATTGCTAAGGCAAAGTATAGGTGAAATGGAAGAAAAAATACTTGAATCGAACTTAGATATACGATTGAATCTACCAGAAGATAAGGTATATATATATGCAGATGGAAGAAGAATGTATAGAGTTCTTGAAAATCTCTTATCTAATATAATAAAATACTCTCTAAATAACACAAGAGTGTATATAGATTTAAATGTAAATGAGGGCAAAGTAACTTTAATTATGAAAAATATATCTTCTTATGAATTAAATTTTGATCCAGTAGAGATTATGGAAAGATTTAAACGTGCAGATGAATCTAGAAATACAGAAGGAAGCGGACTTGGATTAGCTATTGCTAAAGATTTAGTAAACTTACAAGGTGGTAAATTCCATATAGAAATAGATGGAGATTTATTTAAATCAGTTTTAGAATTTGATGAGCTGAATCAAGATTAATAATACAAATAAAGGGACTAGGATAGGTTTAAAATAAACATATCTTGGTCCCTTTATTTTATTATTTTAAAAGTATAGAAGATCTATATTGAGATGGGGTTTGATTGGTGAATTTTTTAAATATTATACTGTAATAAGTTTGATTATTAAATCCTACAGAAAAAGCAATTTCAAGTAGGCTTAAATCAGTTTTAGCTAAAAGTTCTTTGCTTTTTTCTACTCTAAAATTATTTAAAAAATGGGAAAAAGTATGTCCTGTATATTTTTTAAATAAGCTGCAAAAATAGCATTTGTTTATGTCTAATTTTTCGCAAATGGAGTCAATAGAAATTTCATCTTGGTAATGATGATGTATATATCCGATTGCTTTACGAATATAAGGACTCATTATTGTGTTTGGCGCATCTTGACTTTTTAGTTTATCTTCATAAATATTTATAATTAAATTACATAGATAATTAGAGCATGTAAGTGGTCTATATGTAATGTCTCTATTTATCAAGTTAGTAACAAGATTAGTTCGGAATGGTCCAATGATAAAATAACCGATTTTTTTATTATATTTACATATATCAATTACTTTATAGTTAATATCATTTTTTAACTGTATATGAGAATTAATTGACTCATCTTTACAATTTTTTATATTTATTTTAATTTCCTCAAGTGGATATATTCTATCAAAAAAGTCTGTATATCCGATCTTGCATAAATCTTCTAATTCATAATTTATTAATTTAATCGGGACGTTACAACAATCATAAAAATCTTTTATTATCGAATATTCAAAGCTCATTTATTACTCCTAAAAGTTTATTTAAATATTTTTAAAAATATATAAATATATTTAAAAATATTTATAAAAATTAATGTATACTTAATATGTAAATGAAAATCAGTATCATATAATAAATAATACTTTTTATAAAAATAAAAGTCAATAGATAATAATTACAAATAATATTTGGAGGAATAAGATGATATTTAGAAATAAAGCATTAAAAACTACGGCAGCTGCGATAGCGATATTTTCAATGGTAGCAACAGGAAGTATGAGCTATGTTCATGCAGATAACTCATCATTAAGCAATGGAGTATCAATAGAAAGAACATTAGCTGACAATAAGTACGACATAAATTACAAGGTGATATATGTAAATGATGAGGGGGTAGCAGAGCCAGATAATGTAACAGGAGCAAACCATGCATTAATGACATTAGATGGAACAAATTATCAAATGGAAGTGAAAGATGGCAAGGCATATGTAACTGTCAAGTTTAATAGTAAGATGCATGGAATGATGAATAATTATAAATTCTTAGTAGATGGAAAAGAAGCAAATTATACTCAAAATGGAGCGGCATATACAATAGAATTATCATCAATCAATTCAACAATAGATGCTAGTATGTACGTTCCAATGATGGGAAAAGAAGTTAGATTTTTATTAGCTCCAAATGGAGAATTATCAACTGAAAAAGTTTTAAAGGATGGAAGTTATCCAGCACCAAATGATGTTAAGTACATAGGAGATGGTAATGCAGAAACTGGAAATACTATGGCTAGAAAGGTTTTAGCTGATACGTCAGTAATAAAAGTTAAGGATGGAAAAATAAATACTACACTTACATTTAATGAAGAAATGTACAATATGATAGGAAACTTTAAAGTTAAGGTTGACGGAGAAAATGCTCAAATAACTGAAAATAGAACAGAGAGAACAATAAGCTTTGATATGCCAAAAGTAGATTCAAAAATAGAAGTCAGCTTAATGGTTACTATAATGGGAAGAGAAGTAAGCTTTGCTACAATCCTTAATACAACAAAAGTTGAATATGAAGAAGTAGTTGTACAAGCACCAGGTGAACAACAACCACCAGTTGATGATAATGACAATGATAATGATAATACTGGATCTGGAGATAATACTGGATCTGGAGATAATGCTGGATCTGGAGATAACAACGGATCAAATGATAATACTGAATCAGATGGAAGTAACTCAGGAAATACATCTACAGATACTTCAAAACCAAATGATTCTACAAATAATCAAAGTGGAACAATAAAAAATGGAACTTATACAGTTAAAAATAATGTAGAATACGTAGGTACTGGAAATGCTGAACTTGGAAACTCAATGGCTCGAAAAGTACTTGGAGAGTATTCTAAAATAGTAGCTAAAGATGGAAAAATAACTGCTACATTAAACTTTACAGAAGATCAATATGATTTCATAGAAAACTTTAGAGTAAAAGTTGATGGAAAAGATGTAAAGGTAACTGTTAATAAAGTAAATAGAACAATAAGCTTTGAAATGCCATCTATAGATTCAGAAGTTGTAGTAACTGTAAAAGTAAGCATAATGGGAAGAGATGTTAGCTTTAAGACTATATTTGATAAAAGTACATTAGTATTTGGCGATAATACTACAAATAATGGAAGTGGAAGCTCAAACAACACAAACAATAGTACTGGAAACTCTACAACTACTGATAGTGAAAGTAATAAAGTAGAAAGTACTGTTAAAAAAGGTAAGTTATACACGATAAAAAATACAGTTTCACATTCAAGCGAAACTGGAAAAGAAATGGCTAGAAAATATTTAAATTCTACATCTAAAGTTGAAATAGTTGATGGGGAAACTTATGTTACATTAACATTTACAGGTGCAAGTCTTATGCAAAATCATGCAATATATGTGAATGGAAGTAAGGTATCTCATACAGTTGTTGCAAAATCAGGTGATAGCATAAGTTTAAGATTTAAAGTATCTGATTTAAGTGATTCTATAAAAGTTGGTTTATATGTAATACCAATGTCTAGAAATATAGAATTTGGAGTAACTTTATTAGAAGACACATTAACATTTGTTAAAGATTTTGATTTAAATGAAGATGGAACTCTTCCTCAAACTGGATCATTAATAGATTCTAATATTGCAATAGGTGCAGGTAGTGCAATGATGGCAGTAGCAGGAATCTTAGGCAGAAGAAAAAGAAAGTAGGAAACAAAATGAAATCATTTAAAAATAAATTAATGAGTAAAGTAAGTACGTTATTCTCTTTAATTTTAATCGGTATTTTATCATTATCTTCAAGCATTGTACATGCAGACTCAAAAGATGAAATATCAAGTGGGATATATACTTTAAAAAATGATACTAATTATGAAGATGGAAATGAAATAGGAATGTCAATGTCAAGATCTTATACAGATGAAGATATGACACTTGAAAAGAGAAGCGATAAAATTTATTATACTTTAGGTCTTTCAGGGGCTCAATACATGAATAACCATAGAATTCTTGTAAATGACGAAAGTGTAGAGTATGAAAAAGTTGAAGAAAATACTGAAGAAGGTACTTTAAAACTAAAGTTTGAGGTATCGGATCCAGAAGATAAAATAGTTATCCAAATGTATGTAGATGCAATGGGAAGAGATGTGGAGTATGAATTAATACCTAAATTAGATACGATAGAATTAGTAGAAGCGATTGAAGAAGAACCAAAAGTTGAGGAGAATGTTGAAGAATCAGATAATACAGATTCTCAAGTGAAAGATACTTCAGAAAAAACATCAAATAATATACCTTTAATAGGTGGAGTAGTTATTTTAGCCGTAGCAATAATATTATTTATGGTTAAGAAGAAAAAGTAGATGAAAAGAATATCTAAGATATTATTTACACTGGGTTTAATATTAATATTAGGCTCAGTGTCTTTAAATATGCACACAAAATATAAACAAAATCAGGCTAAAAATAACTTTAATCAAAAAATAGAAAATGATGAAGAAATAAAAAATATCAATTTAGGTGATGAAATAGGTTTAATAGATATCCCAAGTTTAAATATTAGCACAGTAATTGTAAGTGGTACAGGTAAAGAGCAAATAAGATACTATGTAGGACATTTCGAAAATACTCCTATGCCAGGAGAGAATGGAAACTTCTGTATAGCTGGTCATAGTAGTACTATATATAACAATATATTTAATGATCTTCATAAGATAAAAATAAATGATGAGATAATAATAACTACATCAAATGGTGAATTTACATATATTGTAAATGAAAAATTTGAAACAGATCCTACTAATATGGATGTTTTAAATCAAGATAATGATATAAAGGAATTAACAATAGTTACTTGTTCAAATCAAGGAAAAGATAGATTGATTGTAAAAGGTAGATTAAAGTAAAGAGGAGATTAAAATGAAATTCAAAAAGTATTTAATAAGTATTTGTACTTCAGTAATGATGCTATCAGTAGTTGGTTGCTCTAGTACAAGTATAGATGATAATAATTCTAAAGGTGATGCAACAAATAAAGAAAGTTATGGAGAGGATTCTGTTGTAGTAGCAACTTCTGTAGCAGTAGCTCAAATATTAGATGAATTAGGAGTCAAAATAAGTGGAGTTCCGACTACATCATATGACCTTCCAGAAAATGCTAAAGATGCAGTAGAGGTTGGAACACCAATGAATCCAGATTTAGAAATAATTAAGTCTTTAAATCCAGATGTTGTAGTATCAGTAGATACATTGGGTCAAGATTTTATAGATAATTTCACACAAAATGGCATACCGAGTGAATTTGTAAACTTAACTAGTTATAATGACTTAAAAGAAACAATTAACACTTTAGGAGAAAAGTTTAATAAGCAAGATAAAGCAAGTGAAATAATAAATAAATTAGAAACAAAAGAAAGTGAATTAGAATCGAAATTTAATGATAGTGAAAAACCTAATGTATTAGTTATATTTGGAGCACCGGGTACAATGATGTTAGGAACTGATAAGTGTTATGTAGGAAATTTAGTTAATTTAGCAGGTGGTAAAAATGTACTAGAGAATTCAACGTCATCTTTCGTACAAATCAATAAGGAAGAATTACTAAACTTAAATCCAGATAAAATTGTAGTGATGACACATGCTGACCCAGAAACTACAAAAGCACAAGTTAAGAATACTTTAGAAACAGATGCAGCATGGAAGAATTTAAGTGCAGTAAAAAATGGAGAAGTACATTATTTAGAAAATGATTATTTTGGTATGAGTGCGAATTTAAAGGTAATAGAAGCTTTAGATATGATGCACGATTTACTTTATTAAATAATATGAGGTTTAGTTGACATGATTATAAATTCTAAAAACAAAAAAAATAAAATAATACTTCTATCTTTTATAACTATATTTATGCTATTTTTAATATCTATAAATTTAGGTAGTATAAAAGTTGAATTAAAAGAGCTTATAGTTGGTTTATTATCAAACACTGATGATCCTAAAATAAGTATAATAAGAGATATAAGAATTCCAAGAGTGTTAGCAGCAATTATTATAGGTGCTAACTTGGCTGTATCGGGTGTACTTTTACAAGCAATAATAAGAAATCCATTAGCGGAACCTTCTATAGTAGGGATATCTTCGGGAGCGTCTTTAATATCAGTAGTTATATTATTATTTTTTCCTAGCCTAAATAGTATAAGACCTTTATTTGGATTCCTTGGTGGATTAGTTTCGTGTATTTTAGTATGCGGACTAGCATTTAAAAAAGGATTATCACCAATTAGAATAGTTTTAGCAGGTGTAGCAGTAAATGCAATGCTTAGTGCTATAACTAATATTACAGTACAGTTTGGCGCAGGAGCAGTTAGTAGTGTTCAAAGTTGGTTAACTGGTAGCTTAGCAAATATAACATGGATAGATATAAAATTATTATTAATATATTCTATCATTGGACATATTGGAGCATTTTTACTGTATAAATCTTGTGATTTAATAGCATTAGGAGAAAAAAATGCAAAAAGTTTAGGATTAAACTATGACTTACACATGTCCTTAATATGTGTCGTAGCTGTTTTTCTAAGTGCAACAGCTACATCAATAGGAGGAGTAATTGCTTTTGTTGGTCTTGTAGTTCCGCATATTTGTAGAATTATTATGGGGTCAAGTCACAGGTACTTAATACCGTTTAGTATAAGTATGGGTGGAATTCTTTTATTATTAGCAGATACATTAGGAAGAATGGCATTTAGTCCTTTAGAAATTCCTGTTGGTATAGTTATGGCTGTAATTGGAGGACCGGTATTTTTATATTTACTTAGAAGGAGCGAAGTATAGTGATAGTTGGAAAAAATATAGAATTTTCATATGATGGTAATAAAGAGTTTATAAAAGATTTAAATGTGAATATACAGAAGGGAAAGATAACTACAATACTAGGCCCTAATGGAAGTGGAAAATCAACACTTTTGAGTTTATTATGTGGAATTAATAAAATAAAAAGTGGTGAGATATTTATAGATGATTTAAATATTAGCAATATGAAATATAAAGATATTGCTAAGAAAGTTGCAACAGTTCATCAACAAAATTCTGTTCCAAATGATATAAGTGTAGAAAATTTAATTAGTTATGGAAGATTACCTCATAAGGGATTTTTTGAAAAAGATAGTAAAAATGATGCTGAAATTATAGATTGGGCTATAAAATGTACAGGATTAGAAGCGTATAAAGATAAGCAAGTTATGAGCTTATCAGGTGGGGAGAGACAAAGAGTATTTATATCTATGGCATTAGCTCAAAAGCCAGAAGTATTGTTTTTAGATGAACCTACAACTTATCTAGATATTTATCATCAAATAGAAATTTTAGAACTTGTTAAAAAGCTTAATGAAGAGTATGGTATAACAATAGTTATGGTTCTTCATGATATAAATCAGGCTATAAAATATAGCCATAATATTATTATAATGAAAAATGGAAAACTTATAAAAAGTGGATCAGCTAAAAGTATTATAAATAGAGAATTATTAAAAGAGGTGTATAAAGTAGATGGTGTAGTTAGTACTTTAGATAAAGAAACATATTTTATACCAACTAGAGTATGTAATATATAATAAAAGAAAGTAAGGAAACAAAATAATATTTAAAAATATTATAAAAAACCAAATATATTTAAAGCTTTGAATAAAAGAAGGATGTAAAATGTTAATTGAAAATGAAAACAAATATCAATTAACGGGAGTTTTATAATGAATAAGAAGAATATAACAAAAATAATTTTAGATATAGCAATGGCTGTATTATTCATAACTTTCTTTAAGAAAAATTTAATAAGTATGAAATTTCATATGATAAGTGGAATAGTATTTGGAATATTTATATTAGTACATATGTTCTTAAATAGAAAGTGGATAGCTAATATTAGTATGAGATTATTTGATAAAAAAATTAAATTTAGAACGAAATTATCATATATCACAAGTTTAATACTATTTATATCAATAATAGCGATATTATTTAGTGGAGTTTATATAATAAAAGCAAAGACTTATGACAGAGTAATGTTCTGGAAGATGGTTCATTTTGGCGCATCTTATTTATCAATAGCCCTTATAGGCATACATATAGGTCTTTATTGGAACTGGGTAATGAATATATTCAAAAAAGCTTTCAAAATTAAGAGTAGTAATGTAACGAAATTAATTTCATCATTAATTGTTTTAGTTACACTTGCTTTAGGTTCTTATACAATTTATACTCAAAATTATTTTACTAAAACATATGCATGTATTGAGTATGTAGCACAACATATAGTACCGCAAGATTTAGAAGGCGGAAGTAGTTATTATGGAGAATCTGAAAAACCATCATTTATAGATGTAGCAAGTACATATGGGTCTATAATTTCTGTATTTTCTATAGTAACTTATTATAGTGATAAAGCTCTAAAGAAATCTAAAAAAGCTGATTTTAAAAGTACTAAAATATCAGCTTAGTATATATTTAAAATTTATTTAATTAATCATAAAAAATAGTACTAAAATAAATTTATTTTAGTACTATTTTTTCATGAACAAAATTATATTTCTATAACTTTTTTAATATCTTCTTTTTTATCTAAATGATTTATATATAATTTAGTTTCAGCTACTACAACTGATGATAAAGCAATTAGAGCAATTAAATTTGGTAATGCCATAAGTCCATTAACTATATCAGCTATTATCCAAACAACATCTAACTTTAAGAATGCTCCAAGTAGAACCATTGTTACAAATATAGCTCTATATCCATTTATACCTTTCACACCAAATAGGAATTCAAAACATCTTTCTCCATAATAACTCCAACCTAATATGGTAGTAAATGCAAATAAGCTTAGGCTAAGAGTTAAGAATAAAGGTCCTATTGTCGGGAAGATACTTGCAAATGCTTCTTGAGTCATAATAGCACCATTTAAATCTGATTGCCATACACCTGATAGTATTAGCGATAAACCTGTAAGCGTACAAATAACTAAGCTATCTATAAAAGTCCCAGTCATAGATATAAGACCTTGCTCTGCTGGCCATTCGGTCTTAGCCGCCGCCGCCGCTATAGGTGCGCTGCCAAGGCCTGATTCATTTGAAAAGACACCGCGAGCGATACCATTTCTAATTGCCATACTTACAGTTGCACCCAAGAATCCACCGAATGCAGCAGTAGGATTAAACGCACTTTTAATTATTAAAACAAAGGCTTGTGGTATTTGTTTAAATGAATTTACTAGTATTAATAAGCAAATAAGTATATAAGCTACAGACATAAAAGGAACTACTTTTGTAGAAACTTTAGAGATACTTTGTAATCCACCAAATACTACTAAAGCAACAAGAATTGCAAGAACAATACCTGTTATTTTTGGATCAATACCAAAACTTCCATTTATAGCATCTGTAATCGCATTTACTTGAGTAAATGTCCCTATTCCTAGTAATGCGACTAATATACCACTAAAAGCGAAAAATACTGCAAGAGGTTTGTATTTTTCTCCCATACCATTAAGTATATAGTACATTGGGCCTCCAGATATTTGACCATTTTTATCTTTAGTTCTATATTTTATTGCAAGTACACCTTCAGCATACTTTGTTGCCATGCCAAAGAATGCTGCAAGCCACATCCAAAATAATGATCCTGGTCCACCAGCTTTTATAGCCGTTGCAACACCGACAATATTACCAGTACCAACCGTAGCAGCAAGAGCTGTACATAAGGCACCGAAGCTTGAAATGTCTCCGTTACCATTATTTTCGGCAAAGAAAATTAATTTTAATGCCTTAGGTAATTTTGTTATTTGTAAAAATCCTAACTTGAAAGTAAATAGTATACCAGTACCCACTAAAAGTATTAGTAAAGGTGGTCCCCAAATAAATGAGTCAATATTGTTTAGTACATCAATTAAATTCATAAAAACACTCCTTCTAAATTATTTTTTATGCTTTACAAAATCAATGAAGTTTTAAATGAATCAATTGACAGGAATTTAGTATAAATAATAATGATTTCGATGCAATAAAAAAAGCTAAATCTACTTGATTTAGCTCTGGATACGCACGGTAACTATGATTTAAGAAACCTTTGATATAAATTAAAATTATAAATAATACCTATAAATACAAAATATAGGATAATAAAATTTATAACGATATAATTTATAAATATTAACTTAAATATAGTATAATCCCTGTCCTTTTGCCTGAGAGATTGAGCATAAGCCTTGCCCCTTCGGCGCCCGCAATGGGTCTCTCCAGAGTTTCCTAAGCTTTACAGTCATACTTTTACTAAAGTACCTGAGAGTGTTACTCCTTCGGTGTATCTGACGATAACTCTTCTATAAAGCTTCAACGGATATTGATTTGTGATAGCACTTATTTATTAGTAATCGTATATAATATTTATCATTATGTCAATATAAATTATTAAAAAAATAAAAAAATATAAAACATGGAGAATAAATAATATTTAAATAATAAGAAAACTTACTAAATGTATGAAAAATAAAAAAATTCTTAATATAATATATTTTATATTGATTAGGTAAAACAGGTATAGTAACATATTTTAATAAGTAATATAAATATATTTTAAGGAGATAAAGTAATGGGCTTTCGAAGTAGATTAAAACATGCAAAAAGAATAGTTGTAAAAGTTGGAACATCAACTCTTACTTATGACAATGGGAATATTAACCTAAATAGAATTGAAAAATTAACAAGAATATTATCAGATGTAGTTAATTCAGGAAAAGAAGTTACACTTGTAAGTTCTGGAGCTATTGGAGTGGGAGTAAGTAAATTAAATTTAAAGGAAAAGCCCAAAGATATAAGAGAAAAACAAGCATTATCTGCAGTTGGACAATGTGAGTTAATGCATATATACAGCAAATTTTTTGGAGAGTATAGCCATACTGTAGGTCAAGTGCTACTTACAAGAGATGTTATTGAAAATGAAAGAATCAAAAATAATGTTTGTAATACCTTTGAAATTTTATTAGATAAGAAAATAATCCCTATAGTAAATGAAAATGATACTATATCTATAGATGAGATAGAGAATATAGTTAATTTTGGAGATAATGATAACTTATCGGCTATTGTTTCTTTATTAATAAATGCGGATCTATTAATAATATTATCTGATATAGATGGATTTTATGATAGTGATCCAAGAGGCAATGAAAATGCAAAATTACTAGATGAGATAGAAGAAATAACAGAGGAGTTAGAAGTGTGTGCTGGTGGTGCGGGTACTAACTTAGGTACAGGTGGAATGGCTACTAAGCTAATAGCTGCTAAAAGAGCTACAAAACAGGGAATAGATATGGTATTAGCAAATGGTAGTAATCCAGAGGTAATATTAGATATATTAGAGGGTAAAGAAATAGGTACGTTATTTGTAGGAAAAAGATAATTATTTAATGGAGGAGAGTATATGAGTGAACTATTATTAATAGGGAAAAATGCAAAAGAAGCATCTTATGACTTAGGAGTTTTATCTACAAAAGAAAAAGATAATGCATTATTACTAATGGCAGAAGAACTTGTTAGATCAAAAAGTGAAATTTTAGATGCGAATAAAGTAGATTTAGAAAATGCAAAAGAAAAAGGGATATCAGAAGCTCTATTAGATAGATTGGCATTAAGTGATGAAAGAATAGAAGAGATGGCAAATGGGCTTAGGGAAATTGTTAAGTTACAAGATCCAGTAGGAGAAGTTATATCTATGTGGCAAAGACCTAATGGGATACAGATAGGTCAAAAAAGAGTTCCTATTGGTGTTATAGGTATAATTTATGAATCTAGACCTAATGTAACATGCGATGCGGCTGGACTTTGCTTAAAAACAGGTAATGCATCAATATTAAGAGGTGGAAGTGATGCTATAAACTCAAATAAAGCTATAGTTAAAGCTTTAAATAAAGGTATAGAGAAATCAGGACTTCCAATTAACTCTGTTCAACTAGTAGAAGATACATCTAGAGACGTTGCAACAGAGATGATGAGATTAAATGAATTTATTGATGTGTTAATACCAAGAGGTGGAGCTGGACTTATACAATCAGTAGTCAAGAATGCTACAGTACCAGTTATAGAAACTGGAACTGGAAATTGTCATATATATGTAGATGAAACTGCTGATTTTGAAATGGCTAAGGATATTGTAATAAACGCAAAAACATCTAGACCAGGAGTATGTAATGCTGCAGAAAAATTAATAGTGAATGAAAATATAGCAAAAGATTTTTTACCTATAGTTATAAATGCATTAAGGGAAAGAAATGTATTAGTAAAAGGTGATGAAAAAGTAGAAGATATTATTAACGATATAGAAAAAGTTAACGATGATGAGTGGGGATTAGAATACTTAGACTACATAATTGCTATAAAATTAGTTAAAAATGTAGATGAGGCAATAAACCACATAAATAAATATGGTACTGGACACTCTGAGTGTATAGTTACAGAAAGTTATAAGAACTCTCAAAAATTCTTACAAAGAGTAGATGCAGCAGCAGTTTATGTAAATGCTTCAACTAGATTTACAGATGGTGGAGAATTTGGATTTGGAGCTGAGATAGGTATAAGTACTCAAAAACTTCATGCGAGAGGACCTATGGGATTAAAGGAGCTTACTACTCTTAAATATATTATTTATGGAAATGGTCAAATAAGATAATTTAAAAGAATAGCGTGTTAGGGATTATATAGTCCTTAACACGCTTAATCTAATTGAATATCTAAAGTTGATGTGTGTTATTTAATTATTTTCTAGAAGTTCTAATGTTATATCTGATTCGCTAATATTTTCATTAAAAATATATGAATATTTTTGAGATAGTTTTTTTAATATCAAGGCAACAAATAAGCATGAAAGAATTTTATCAAACATATTACTTACAAGCCTTGGTATAAACGCACCACTAAAAATTATTTTACTTGATTGAGAAATAATTCTTAATAATAAATCAGAACCATTGCTATAAACATTCTCATATAAGTATAAAGAAACAGGTGTACTAATCAATGGACAAATAATAGCAAGTATAAGTCCTACAACACATGCTTGTTTATAATCAAATCTTCTTTTCTTAGAAACAAACCCAACTATGAATCCTAATGCAATATTAGCAAATGCATATGATATATTAGTAGGATTAGATATGATTCCTAAAATAATATTTGAACATCCACCAATAAGAGCACCAAAGAATGGTCCTAAAACTATTGAACCCAATATAGTTCCAACGGTATCTAAGAATAATAGCGGAATATTTAAAGTTTGTACTAATGTACTTAAAATGATATTTACTGCTATACAAATTGCAAGCATAATAGATTTAATTTTCAAAAAATCACCCCTTTAGGAGTAAGTGTAGATTAACAATAATAAGAATAGAAATTGTATTTTTTTATATTAAAACTTATAATCATAGGAATTTTCTATAACTATGATTTTTTTGAATAGATATTTATATATATTCAGAGAAATTAGTCTATAAATAAGAGAAAAATTATTAGTATGTCAAAAAAAATTAGTTACTTTCAAATCTTATGGTAATATTATATATAGTAATTAAGATAAATTAAAAGCAGTAGTAGGAAGGAATATTTATGAAGAAAATATTAGTTTTAGCAGAAAAGCCTTCTGTAGGAAGAGATATAGCTAGAGTTTTAGGTTGTAAAAATGATAAAAATGGATACATAGAAGGATCAAAATATATAGTTACATGGGCATTAGGACATTTAGTAACTTTAGCAGACCCAGAAAGTTATGATGACAGATATAAAAGCTGGAATATGGAGGATTTACCTATACTACCAAAGTATTTGAAAACTGTTGTGATAAAAAAGACTAGTAAGCAATTCAATACAGTAAAATCTCAAATAAATAGAGATGATGTGTGTGAAATTGTAATAGCGACTGATGCAGGAAGAGAAGGAGAGCTTGTTGCTAGATGGATAATCGACAAGATAAAAACAAATAAGCCTTTAAAAAGACTTTGGATTTCATCAGTTACAGATAAGGCTATTAAAGATGGATTTAATAAGTTAAAGGACGCAAAAGAATATGATAACTTATATTATTCAGCAATAGCTAGATCAGAAGCTGACTGGATAGTTGGAATAAATGCAACTAGAGCTTTAACTACAAAATACAATGCACAGCTTTCTTGTGGTAGAGTACAAACTCCAACTTTAGGAATGATATTAAAAAGAGAGGGGGAAATACAAAACTTCAAGGCTAAGGATTACTATGGAATAGAGATTATATCAGCAAAAGGAAATAATAATTTAAAATTTAGATGGAAAGATAGCAAAAATAAAAGTGAATCAACTTTTAATGAAGAAAAAATTGATTTTATATTAAACAAAGTAAAAGATAAAGAGTTGAAAATTGTGGATGTTAGTGAGAATATAAAGAAAAAATATTCACCACAATTGTATGATTTAACCGAATTACAAAGAGATGCTAATAGGATATTTGGATACTCAGCGAAAGAAACCTTATCTATAATGCAAAAATTATATGAGCACCATAAAGTTCTTACTTACCCGAGAACGGACTCGAGATATTTAACTAGCGATATTGTAGATACTTTAAAAGATAGAATAAAAGCTGTAAATGTAAGCGATTATACTAGAACTTGTACAAAACTATTAAAAACTAAAATAATTGCAAATAAATCATTTGTAGATGATTCTAAGGTAAGTGATCATCATGCAATAATACCAACTGAAGAAAGGGTATTCTTAGGGGATTTAAGTGAAAAAGAAAGAAGGATATATGATTTAGTTGTGAAGAGATTTTTAAGTGTATTATGCAATCCTTATGAATATGTTCAGACAACTGCTATAGGTGAAATTGAGGGAGAGTCATTCTATCTTAAAGGAAATAAAATAATAAACTTAGGATGGAAAGAAAATTACAAGGATTTAGATGATGAATATGAATACGAAAGTTTACCTACTTTAAAGAATGATGATATATTAAGTATAATCAAAGTAAAAAAGACAAATGGAAAAACTAATCCTCCGTCATACTTAAATGAAGGAACTCTTCTTACTGCAATGGAGAAAAATAACTTAGGAACTGTTGCAACTAGAGCAGATATAATAGAAAAGTTATTTAATACATTCTTAATAGAAAAAAAAGGGAAAGATATACATATTACTTCAAAAGGTAAACAATTATTAGATTTAGCGCCAAGAGATTTAAAAACACCAGAACTTACTGCAACATGGGAGAATAAGTTAATAGATATATCAAAAGGTAAATTAAATAAGGATACTTTTATAAGAGAAATTAAAGATTATTCTAAGGAGATAGTTAAAGAAATAAAAAATAGCGAAAATAAATTTAAACATGATAATCTAACTAAAAATAAATGTCCAGAATGTGGTAAATACATGCTTGAAGTAAATGGTAAAAAAGGAAAGATGTTAGTTTGTGAAGATAGAGAGTGTAACACTAGAAAGACTGTATCACAAATAACTAATTCAAGATGCCCGAATTGTCATAAAAAGTTAGAGCTTAAAGGTGAAGGTGAGGGAAGAATATTTACTTGCAAATGTGGGTATAGAGAAAAATTATCAGCATTTAATAAAAGAAAAAAAGAAGAAAAAAATAAAGCCTCTAAAAAAGATATAAATAAATATTTAAAAAATCAAAATAAAAATCAAGAGAGTTTTAATAATCCATTTGCAGAAGCTCTTTTAAAATTAAAGAAATAACAGAATAAGTGCTCAAAGCAATAACATCCATTTAAATATATAAGTAAAGGAGTATAAAATTAATATGTTCAAAATATACTCCTTTATCTTTTTATTTACAGTAAATTTTCCGCACCATATTCAATACCCGTACTTTCACCAATACCATCATAGATTATATTGTTATCTTTTAAAATCATATGAACTCTGCCATTAATAGTTTCATTTACTAATGCTACCATCTATAAGAAGACTGCCTTTTACTGAACCGTTAACTAAACAAACTTGGTTATAGAATTCCATAAAAGAAATACAATTATATAATCCCATGCTACCGGGGTTTATCAAATTATCTGGCCACTTCTGAGTATTAGTAAATATTAGAATGCCTTTAATAGATCTTGAAGTATTATTAGATTTGTTTATATATTCAAGATTCAATTCAAGATGATTTAGTGAAAAATATTAGAAGTTATATTTATATAAAAATTCGTATTATTAAATTTAAACTTACTAACATCAAAATATAAATAATTATATTCTAAATTATATCCATCTACAATTGGTATAAAACAATGACTAGATTTAGTTTTTTTATCAAGGTCGATACCTGATATAAAGGCAAATTTATATTTATTATCCTTATAAACTATTTTAAAATACCATCCTTCAAAGAATTTATTATCTTTTTTATACCATGATATAAATATGGATTTATTATTGGCTTTATAAACTATCCTCCAAAATATTATTATCTATAATAATTACTTATTTTGGAGAAAATATACTACAAGAGTATATCTAATTAAGTTTGAATAATAAATAAGTAATATAAGGAGTATAGTTATGAATGAATCGTATTGGCTTTTGAGCTCAAAATCAAAAAAATATAAAGTATTAGATGAAGATATTAGTACAGATTACTTAATAGTAGGAGGAGGGATTGTAGGTCTAACTACTGCATTTTTACTAGCAAAAGAAAAGTTGAGTGTAACCTTACTAGATGCAGACAGAATTGGATATGGCGCGACAGGAAGAAATACAGGTAAAGTTACTACAATGCATAATTCTTATGCGAAAATAGAAAAAAAATATGGATTAGAAAAAGCAAAATTATATTATGAAGCAAATAATAAAGCTTTAAAATTCATTGAAAATACAATCTATGAGTATAATATAGATTGCGATTTTGAAAAGGTACCAGCGTTTATATATACAACAGATGAAAATTATATAGAGGATTTAAAGTCAGAGTATGATGCATGTTTAAGAATTGGAATACCATGCAAGTATTATGATGAGTTAGAAGGAGTCCCACTTGATATTAAAGGAGCTATATCTTTTGAAAATCAAGGTCAATTTAATCCTAAAAAATATATCAATGCTTTAGCAGAATTATGTGAAAAACTAGGAGTTAAAATATATGAAAATACTCCTGTAGATGATTTGCAAAAAGAAACAGATTATATAATAAAAACAAGAAATAATAATACAATAAATTCTAAAAATTTGGTAATAGCATCTCATACTCCTTGGTATGACGGAGGTCTTAAATTATACTTTGGAAAAGAAGAAGCTAATTGTTCATATTTATTAGCAACGGATTTAAATATAGATTTGCCTAATGGAATGTATTTAAGCATAGAGGAACCAGCAAGAACATTTAAAGTATATAATGAAAGTGGTAAAAAAGTATTAATTATAGGTGGATCTGATCATCAAGTAGGAAAAGGGAACATTGAATCTGATATCTATAAAGAAATAGAAAAATTTGCAGAAAGTAATTTTAATTCAAAAAAAATTATAACAAAGTGGATGACTCAGGATTATATTAGCTTTGATGATATACCTTATATAGGTCATATAAATTCAAAAGAGAATAATATTTATGTAGCTACAGGATTTTGTAAATGGGGAAATACTAATGGAACTGTAGCAGGACTTCTTATAAGAGATTTAATTCTAAATAACTATAGTGAGTATGAGGAATTATTCAATCCTACTAGAGGAGGAAGTTATTTATCTACGAGGTTTATGAGTTTTAACTTAGTTGTTGCGTTAGACTATGTAAAGGGTAAGTTAAATTTAGGTAATGATGATATGCCGACAAGAAAAGGAGAAGGACGTATTGTAAATATTGATGGTAAAAGGTACGGAGCTTTTAGAAATTATGATGGAAATCTACATATTGTAGATATAACTTGTACACATTTAGGTTGTGAATTGAGGTTTAATAGTGCAGAAAATACTTGGGATTGCCCATGTCACGGTTCAAGGTTTGATTATGATGGGAATATATTAGATGGTCCTGCGCTTAAGCCCCTTAAAAAATATGGTCATGGAAAAAATGAAGTAGATCCTAAGCTATTGTAAATCTATATGTTAAAATAAATATATAAGTATAGAGATTAAAAGGAGTGATTATGAGAAAAAGAGAAAAAAAGAAGTGGATTATAGATTTTATTTATATTGTATATATGGCATCGATAATTTGGTTTTTAAAAGAAAGAAAATTATTCGAATTTGGGATTGTAGTTTTTTGTATAGTTAGTACGCTTATATTAGGAATAGTAAATAAAAAAGTTAATAAATTACTGGATAACAGTATTTATATTAACTTGGTAATTTTTATTATGGTATCGTCGTTGCTTGGAAGTTGTTTTAAATTTTATAGCATAAATCATTATGATGACTTTTTGCACTTATACTCTGGTATTTTGTCTTGTAATGTAGCATACTTGATTATAAGATATTTTAATAATGAAGAAAATATAAAAATGGTTAATAAGGTATTTGTAATGATATTTCTATTTATGTTTACTATGGGTGTAGCTAGCCTTTGGGAGATAATGGAGTTTTCATTAGATAACATATTAGGAACTCATACTCAAATAGGTGGATTAGAAGATACAATGATAGATATGGTAGATGCACTAATTGGAGCAATAATTTCTATACCATATTTTATAAGAAAAATGAGCGATAAACATTCTAAAGAATAGGTTTTAATAATACAAAAGGGTGGCATAGATATTATGCACCCTTTGTTTATGAGAAATTTATTTAAATATAATATTATTTTGACTTAAGATGTAAATTCTATTTCTTCGTTTATAGTATCTTGAATATAATCATCTATTGATTGAGATATTCTCTTTGCTGCAACAACAGCCTCAATTACTGTACTAGCACCATGAGCAACATCTCCGCATGCAAATACTCCTTCTCTAGTTGTTTGACCATATTCGTTAGTAAATAAAAGTCCGCCTCTTTTTACATCTAGACCTTTATTATTAACAACTATATTATTTTTAGCTTCTTGGCTTACCGCAATTAAAACAGAATCACATTCATATAACTTTTCACTATTTTCTACTGTAATAAGAGAGGTAGTTCCATCTTCATTTGTTATTTTTTTAGTATCAGCAAGTATTATTCCTACATCTACTATTTCAACAGGAGACTTAAATGTATTAAATAAAACACCTTCTTGTTTTGCGTCATTAATCTCATGATTAGTAGCTGTCATATCTTCAAAGCCACGTCTATAAGCTACGTAAACTTCCTTAGAACCATAATATTTAGCACTTCTAGCAGCATCCATTGCCACGTTACCTGCTCCAATTACAATAACTTTTTCACCCAAATCGTAAAGATGAGGGCTTTTTAAGTAATTTATAGCATAGTGAGCATGACCGAAAGTCTCTCCTTTTATATTTAATCTTTTAGGATTCCAAACTCCTGTACCTATAAATATAGCTTTGTATCCATCTTCAAAAAGCTTATCTAAAGTTACTACAGGACCAACTAAAGAGTTTATTTTTATTTTTACTCCATACTCTTTTAATCTTGTGCCTATAAGATTTATAATGTTTTCTGGTAATCTAAAACTTGGTATACCATAAGTTAAAACTCCACCTATTTTTTCATTTTTTTCAAAAATAGTAACATCATAACCTTTTTTTGCTAAGTCAAAAGCAACTGTTATGCCAGCAGGTCCAGATCCTACTATAGCTACTTTCAAGTTATTAGATTTAGGTTTTGTAATATTCATATTTTTTAAGTACTCAAATGAAATTTCTTTCTCAATGTTATAAAAATGTACAGGTTCTCCTTTTATACCCCTTATACAGTTACCACTACATTGCGTTTCATGAGGACATACAATCGCGCAAATAGAAGATAAAGGGTTATTTTCAAAAAGTATTTTTCCTGCCTCTTGTAAATTATTTTCCTTATAAAGTTTTATTATTTCTGGAATTGGAGTATCAATAGGACAATTTTTTTGACACCTAGCATTTTTACATAAAAGACAATTGTTAGCTTCATTTAAAAGATTTTTCATAATATCACCCCTTGCAATATGTTGTCAATGTCGTTTGATAGTAATTTATATTATAGCAAAAAAATAAGAAATAGTATAAAAATAATTTAATTTTTACTTTATTTTATTTTTTTATAGCTTAGTTTACTAATAATGTATATTTTAGTAAAATCATATATGATATTGTAATAATTAAAGATAATAAGTAGTATTAGGAGGAATTATAATTGTTTAAAAAAATTTTTAATTTAATTAATAAGAAAAAGCATGTAAAAAATACAGAAGTAGGAGAAGAAAACCTAATTAAGGATGATAATAAAAATAATCAGGAAATAGACAGTATAGAAACAAAAATTGAGGAAGTAACTAACTTTGATAATGAAGAGGTATCTATAGAAGAAGAATTGGAGATGTTTTTAAAAGAAAATGAAGAATATATAAAGGATATTAAAATACGAAGAGGAAAGAGTATAAGGTCTGTAGACATATATAGTGAAGAGGTTTTAGAATTTAAAACTTATAAGGAGTGTAGTAAAACTCTTAAGGTTCCATTATCTTATATAAAAGAAAATTTAAAATATGGTCATACAGACTATTTAGGTGGTGCAATCAATTATTTAAAGCAACAACTTGGAGAATGTATTGAAGATGAAAGTGAGTATTTGAATAATAATAAAAGTCCTATTGAATTATTTAATATGCTAAATAATAAAATATTTAAAAGTAAAATTTCTGAAAATAAAAGAGATGAAATTTTATCAAGTGAAAAAATTGAGCCAATGAAAATGCATTATAGATTTGAATGTATAGATACAGAATATGATGATTACTTTAAAAAATACGGGGCTATAATTAAAAGAGGCGGAAAGAAAAAAATTGAGTTAGTGAATAAAAAGGGTGAGGTAATAGAAATTTTTAAATCTCTAGATAGCTGTTCAGATTATTTAAGTAAAAATAGAAATGAAGTTGTTGATATGTTAAAGTGCGGTCATACAAAAGTTGGTCGATATGAAATAAGGTATAGTCTTAGAAATATTTAAGTTCATAATAAATTCATAATACCTTCATTTCTTATTCACACACTTCAAATTAAAATAATGTAGTATAAGTATAGAGTTAATATTTTAGGAGGTATTTTATGTCAGAAGATAAGATGACTGACAATAACAAAGGCCAAAAAACAATAGATAAAAATGGCGAAGTTATTGATAATAAAAAGAAGCAACAAGACCGAATTAAGTTAGAAGATAAAAGCTCAATAAAAAAAATGAAAAAATTTAAATTAAATAATATAACAAAAATAGTTGCAGTTGCATTAGTTGGAATTATATGTTTAGGTGTAGGGTTTAGTTATGGGAAAAGTGTAGGTAGAGAATTACCGGCTACTGCAAAGAAATATAGTGCAAATAAAGTTTTTGCTACGGTTGGAGATGTATCAATAACAGGTAAGGAACTTCAATATAGAATGGATCCGTTATTCTATTTACAAGGAAAAAGTAAACTTACAGGTGAAGAAATCAGTGCTTATGAGTATAGTATGTTAGATTATATGACTACAACTGAGATGCTATATTTAGAAGCTAAGTCTAATAATATAGAGGTTACGGAAGATGAAATAGATGAAGAGTACGAAACTACAATGAGCTCAATTACTCAAAGTTTTGGAATGACGGAAGATGAATATTTAAAAGAATTTGGTTTAACTAAAGATTATATTAAGAAAGATTTAGAAAAAGAATTAATAGCTGTAAAATATATGGGTGAAGTGACAGATGTAAGTGAAGAAGAGGCAAAAAACTATTATGACAAGAATAAGGATGAGTTCTTTGAAGTTAGAGGATCACATATATTAATTAAGACTACAGATGATGAAGGTAATGAATTAAGTGATGATGAAAAGGCAAAACGAAAAGAAAAGGCTGAGGAAATATTAAAAAAAGCTAAGGCAGGAGAAGATTTTGATACTTTAGCTGAAGAATATTCTGAAGATACATCAGCTACGAATGGTGGGGACTTAGGATTCTTTAAAAAAGGTGATATGGTGGAAAGTTTTGAGAATGCAGTTTTCTCTTTAGATAATAATCAAATCTATGATGAAATTGTAGAAACTGATTACGGGTATCATATAATTAAGAAAACTGGAGAACAATATGCTTCATTTGAAGATGAAAAAGAGGATTTAATAAGTCAATTATCTTATAATAAACAAAATACATTATTAGATGATTTAGAAGCAAAATATGAGATAGAAATAAAAGAATAAGTATTTTATAAAAAATAGGATAGTTATGAATATCATAACTATCCTATTTTTTTAATAAGAAATGAGGAATTATCTGGTTTATGGATAAGATATAATATGAATTATTAAACTTAAAACATTTTGTAAAAATGTTGCTCAAGCTAAGAAAATTTTTGCTATATTTTGAGAGAATAATATGAAAATGGGAAACGTTGTTCATAAGGTATGTTACTATATATCTTAAGGAAGGGAGTTGAAATTATGATAAAAAGAAAATGTGATTTAATTGTAGAAGATGGAAACTTAAGAAATGGTAAAGGAAATATTAAGAGAGAGCATATTATTATGGGGGACGAATTTAAAGGCAAGGGTAAACTATTTGCAAAGATTACTATACCTAAAGGGAATTCTATAGGTATGCACGACCATACAGAAGATTTTGAGGTATACTATATTTTAAAAGGTGTAGGACAAGTTTTAGATAATGGGAATTTAGTCGAGGTTAAGGAAGGGGATGTTATTTATACTGCAGATGGAAATAATCATTATTTAGAAAATATTGGTGTTGTTGACTTAGAACTTATAGCCGTGGTTCTATATGAATAAATAAACGCTCTGGAGTATATCCAGAGCATTATTTTAATAGATTTACTTAGGTATTGTTAAGACTAATTAGTTAGATAGAGGCTAGACTATTTATTACATCAATATAAATAATAATTAAACTAAATTATAGAGTATGTGAAATACACTATAGTGGGTGATGTCATATTTATATGGTTATCATGATATAGTAAAATATAGTACTGAATTATACTTAAGTAAATCTAGTAGTAGTATTTTAACCCAAATATGATATATTTATTAATAATAAAATTTTATATTTTATATTTATTAATAATTGAATCTAGATCATCTTTATTCTCGGCAACCCAAGTGTAAAACTTCTTATTACTATTATTTACAGAAACAGCAATTTCGAATAATAATTTAGGTAAATCATCTGCTCTAAAGTCTCCTAAGGAATTTCCTAATCTTGTTTTATTCAGTTGGAAATTACCGTCAATAAATAATTCAAATGCATCTGTAGATACACCATCAACTTTTTTTATCTTTCCAGATAATCCAATTGCTCCTATTTGGTGAACTCCACAAGAGTTTGTGCAACCAGATATATATATTCTTGGAATCGCATTTAAAATACTTTCATCTCCATTTTCTTTAAAATAAGATATTATACTATGAAGCATTTGTTGACTATTTTGAACTCCCATTTGACAAATTGGCACACCTATACAAGAAATACTTTTTTCTAAACTTGTATTTCCACTGATGGATTTACTTATTTCAAGTATTTTTTTAGCTTCATTTCCATCTAAGTTTATAATATACATACCTTCAGTCATAGCTAATCTAATCATTGGATTTTTAGCTTTATCTAATTCATATAGCAAAATTTTTAAGTTTTTAAGTGATAAAAGTCCTCCGATTGGATGAATATAAACGCTATACCTTCCTTGTTGTTTTTGCTTAATTAATCTAGGATCTGAGATGTCTATTTCACTACCATATTCAAAGTACTCAATAGGATCTGGATAAAGGTCCAAGCCACCTTTTTCTTTTTCCTTAGCTACATATTCTTTGAATTTTTCTAAGAATACTTTTTCTCCTAATCTGCTAACCATGTATCTAACTCTTGCTTTTGCTTTATTTTTATAATCACCTTCATCCATAAATAATTTAGTTAACCCTTCTACATAGTATAAAACATCAGATGGTTTTACTAATTCATCAAGTTGAAGAGATACGGCGGGATTCCTTCCTAATCCTCCTCCTACAAATACTTTAAAGTATTGCTCATTATCTTTTAAAGTTGCAATAAATCCTAAATCTTGTACAGTACAATGAGCAGTATCCTCATCACAACTAGAAAAAGAGACTTTCAACTTTCTCGGTAGATGATAAGTTGTTATTTTACTTAAAAAATAATTATCTGTAGCAATAGAATATGGTGTTACATCAAATGCTTCATCTGGATCTACACCAGATAAGGGAGACAATCCTACATTTCTAGGGAAATTACCTCCTCCTCCTCTAGTGAAAATACTGTTGTGAATTCCTTCCTCCATAATGTCACATATTGAACATACATCTAAGCCATGGAACTGTATTGCCTGTCTTGTAGTAAGATGAATATGACTTAGATTATGCTTATTTGCCATATGATATATTGTGTGAAGTTGAGAACGAGACATTACACCAGAAGAAACTCGTAGTCTTATCATAAAAGATTTTTGATCTCTTTGAGCATATACCCCATACCCACCTGAAAATCCTTTATATTCCATTTTAGGAACTTCGCCATTAAAGAATTTTAATGAAAATTCTTTAAAATTGGGTATTTCTTTTAATAAAGTTTCCCTTAAATTATTCATTTTACACCTCAACTATACATTTTCTTATGATATATTATTCACTTTAAAAGGTATAAATATAATGTGTATTTAAATGTAGAGTTAAAATAATTTTAACCAATGACGTGATTAGTTAAGAAGTGTTAACTTATATTAAAAGAGTTAAATAGAACAAAGTATTAAGATTTTGTTTTAAGTTTTTATTATATGGTTTATAATTAAGAAAAGATAATTTTGTAATAAGATGTATATTATAGAACTTTTATAGTATTAATATGTAAGAATTTTTTATAAAAAATAAAAAGTTATTTTAATTTGGATAAAGGATAAACGCAATTCAATAATGAAATTAATAATATAATTGCAGAATACTTATGAAATATTTAATTTATTTCTTAGGGTAACAAATAAAAAATAATCTGAAGGAAGTGAGTATATGAGGATTATAGACCAAGTTAAAAATAGAAAGAGCATTATTATATTAATTATTCCTCTGTTAATTGTAGCTCAATACTACCTTTTTAAATTTGGAATCCTAAGACCAATGATAAAAGGTGTAGAAATTAAAATCATAAATGGATATCATATTCAAGATATAGATAAGTATGTTATAAGATTAGGTGAAGAAGTTACGTTATCAAGTGGGGAATATATTAAGATTCCTCAATATGCAAAAGATCCAGAAATAAGTTTTAAAGTATTAGATAATAACAAGGTATTAAAAATAATTGATAACAATGAGAATGAACAAAATACTTCTACGCTGATAGGCTTAAAAAAGGGATATTCTTCAATTGCAATTGTCAAGAACTCAAGGGTATTAAAAAAAGCTACGGTATTAGTAGTAGATCCACAGGTAGAAAGTTTAGATTTAAATGTGGATGGAAATTTGGTGTTTGTTGGAGATAGTGCAGAAATAGGTAGCAATGTTGAAGTAGATTATAAGCGATTTAAAGATGCCTACAAGGTCACATATGAGAGTTCTAATGAAGATATACTAAAAATTGAAGGGAATGAAGTAAAAGCTATTGGAGTAGGAAGTGCTACTATATATGCAAAATCTGGTGATAAAGTAGATTCTATAAGATATAGGATAAGTGCTAAAGTATCTAGTATGAAAGTAGATAAATCTATAGAAATAGAGGTTGGTGAAAGTAAAAGCATAGTACCTAAGATAACTACTAGCCCAAGAGGTTTAAAACATCCAACTATAGAATATCAATTAGTAGAATCTAAACTTCCTATAGAAAGAGCTATAAGATTAGACCAGAATGGAGTAATTGTAGGCTTAAGAGAGGGTGAAGAAAAAGTACTGGTATCTTGTGGTATTGGTTCAAATAAAAAATCGCAAATAGTTACAGTAAAAGTTGTAAAGGAATCATTGTTAAAAAAATATATAAAAGATTTAATTTCAAACTACAAAGTAGTTGATAATAAAATATTAATTACATTAACATGGAGTAGTTTAGAAGAAATATACAATTATGATGTATATTTAAAGAATAATTTATCAGATGATAAAAGCTATAGTGTGGTCAAGTCTATAATTATGGATAAGATTGATTTGGACAGTAAAAATAAAATAAAGGCAAATCTTGAGATAGATTTGGATAATATTAATGAAGTGGACTTTGATATTTATGTGGTAGGCGTTACTGATAGAGGGAGCACAAATAAAAGTAATGTTGTAAATATCAAACATTCGATAGAAGATACGGAAAAGGATTCTATCAATTTATCAGCAAATTTAGATAAGGATAATAAAAATATACATTTATCATGGAATAGTATAGAGAATGCTAAATATAATATTTATGTAAAAGATATATCAAAGGGTGATCAGTCATTTGTCTTGTATGCAGAAGGTATTAGTGAAAATAACTATACGTTAAATCTAGATGGTGAAGATTTAAATTTAGAAGTTTATGTATCCACTGTGGTTGAAGGTAAAGATGAAATAAAAAGTACTATAAAAGTGTTTAAATAAGTAAAAAAATAAGTATAAAATTTGATTTTATATAATAGAGTAAATTTTAAAATAAAATCTAACGCTACGTTATATTTTGTTAGATCTTATTTTGGATTTACTCTTTTTTTATTGTAGGGCCATTTTGTAATATGTTGGCTGCAATAGTAATAGTATTTTTATAAGAATATTATTATTTAGGAGAGAAGAAAATTGAGAAAAAGATATGAGAGAATAAGTTTAATATCTAAAGAATTATCCCAAGAGGCGTATAAAGCTTATGCAGGTAAAAGGGATTATAAAAGAGCAGTTGAAATTTATGTTTTATTAGCAGAATCAATGTGTGTGCCAGATGACATCTCAAATTTTGCCAAAAATATGATGGGCAGATTAAGTAAAAAAATTGATGAAAACACTTAAGATAATAAAATTTATGTAATTGATTAATATTATTTGATATATATTGGAAAAAATGTTTTCTATATGGTAGAATAAATCAAGGGATAAAAAGTTATTTAACAAAAGAAAGGGGGAATATCAAGGAAATTTACTATTCCTTGATAAAATACTATGGACAAAAGTACTAAAATATCTTTAGAAAGAGCTTCACAACTAAAGTCAAGAATAGAAGATTATGTGAATATTAGAAAAGAAATACCAAAAGGTTTAGAATTAAAAACAGAGATAAATTCAAGAAAAGAACATATCTTAAAAGTTTTAGGTGGAACAGAAGAAAACTGGAATGATTATAAGTGGCAGCTATCGAATAGAATAACAAATGTAGACACATTATCAAAAATATTAAAATTAACAGAAAGAGAAATAGAACAAATAAGAGAGGTAGAAGATCAATTTAGATGGGCGATATCTCCTTATTACTTGAGCCTAATAGATCCAAAAGATATTGCAGATCCAATAAAATTAATGTCTATACCATCTTTTATAGAACTAGAAGATGAGCAACACGACTTAGATCCGATGGGAGAAGAGTTTACAAATCCAGCAGGTAGTATTACAAGAAGATATCCAGATAGATTAATAATAAATGTTACTAATGAATGCGCTATGTATTGTAGACACTGTCAAAGAAGAAGAAATATAGGTCAACAAGATTGTCATCAATCAAGATCAGTATTACAAGAATCAATAGATTATGTTAGAGAAAATGAAGAAATAAGAGATGTTTTAATAACAGGAGGAGATCCGCTAACACTAAGTGATAATATGTTAGAATGGATAGTAAGCGAATTAAGAAAAATACCTCATGTAGACTATATAAGACTAGGAACAAGAACTTTAGTAACTATGCCACAAAGAATAACTGATGAATTTTGTGAGATGATAAAGAAGTATCATCCAATATATATTAATACTCACTTTAATCATCCGATGGAAATAACTGAAGAAACTAAAGCGGCTTGTGAAAAGTTAGCGAATGCAGGGGTACCACTTGGAAATCAAGCTGTGTTATTAAACGGTGTAAATAATGATAAATTTATAATGAGATGTTTAAATCATGAACTATTAAAAATAAGAGTTAAGCCATATTATATATTCCATAGTAAACATGTAAAAGGAACAAAACACTTTAATACATCAATTGATGATGGAATGGAAATAATGGAATACTTAAGAGGATATACATCTGGCATGGCTATTCCAACATATATAATAAATGCACCAAAAGGAAAAGGAAAGACTCCATTACTTCCTCAATACTTAATTTCTAAGGGAACTGACTATATTATGATTAGAACTTGGGAAGGTGAAGTTATAAAGGTAGAAGATACTCCAGCAGTAGATATTAAAGCTTTGATCAAAGAGACTGTAGGAGAGGAGATAGTCCTAAGAGAAATAGCTCAGACAGTGCAATAAAAGTAATAAAAAATGCGGTGAACTAAATTATTAGTTCATCGCATTTTTATTTTAAAATATTAAATTTAATTATGCAACTTTATTTGCATTCTCTAAATTAGATATTCTTTTTTTGTTTAAATTATTCATACCTACAGAGGCAACTATAAGTGATGAGTAGCATACTCCTATGAATACTAATATAGTTGTCCAAGCTACACTGTATCCAGCTTTATCAACTAATAATGCGAATACTGATGAACCAGCAGCGAATCCTACAGCAAAGAATATTTGAACTACACCAAGTATAGCTCCGAATTCTTTTTTACCGAAGAATGAACCTGCAAGTAAAGAAGGTCCCATCATGTATGCGAAAACAGATAATCCTTTTAAAACTGCGAATACTTGTGCAAGTATAGGCATTTGTCCTGCGAATATTAATGCTAAACAAGAAGTAGCAGCTAATACTCCAGCAACCATAAGTCCTTTAGTTACACCTAATTTGTCGAATATTATTCCACCAAATAAGTTTCCACCTAAAGAACATAATGCAAATATAGAGCCAACGATACCAACGATCATAGGGTCTATTTTTAAGTGTAACTTTAAGTAAGCAGGGTATTGAACTGCTAAAGCAGAAACATACATACCTAAGAAGAATAATCCTAAAGCGAATATCCAGAAATATTTAACGCTTTTAACTTCATTAAGAGTGTATCCCCAGTCAACTTCAGTTGAATTTGTATTTTCAGCTTTTGCATTTTCTTCTTTCTTCTTACCTTTAACTACTTCACTATTATCCTTAGGCATTCTTAAGAATAATAATGTTATAGGTATACCTACAACTAATGATAAGATACCAAAGTATAAGTAAGATTGAGATGCTCCATAGTTCTTTAATGAGAAAGCAGTTAATTGTTGAAGGAATATATTACCTATAGAACCTCCAGCAAAAGCAAGTCCCATTGCTTTTCCTTTTGATAACTCATCGAACCAACCGTTTATTAAAAGCGGTACACCTATAGATGATATAGCTGCAGTACCAACTTGAACTACACCAGCTACTATGTAGAATTGCCATAATTCTTGACACATAGAGAATGCTAAGAATCCTCCACCAGAAAGTATACCACCTAATAAGTACATAGTCTTAACATTTACTTTATTAAACATCATACCGATAAATGGTGATGCAACTGCTGATACAACAGTACCTAATGTAAATATAAGAGAGAATCCTGCAAGAGTAAATCCTTTTTCTTCTACAACATAACTTACAAATTGAGGTTGTATGTTTGAAGCAACACCAAATGGTATAGCTTGGATAAGCATACAAGCAACAACTATAAGCCAGCCTGTTGCAAGCTTTTTGCTTTTGTTTAAAGTGCTCATTATAATTTCTCCTTTTGTATTGTTTTATTATGTCGCTTTTTGATTAATTATGTAATTTAAGAAAGCTATTAAATGATATCATATAAAAATATGAAAAAGTATTGAATATATGGATGCAAAATGAATTAATTTGAAAAGTTGAACCGAAAAATTCAATAAATTCAATATGAAATTTGTAAAAAATAGTTTATACTTAAAAATATTGAAATAAAGAACCTTAATAACCTATTAACTTAGAATTAAGGCGATAATAATAAGAAATAATACTATTGAAGTTTATAAAAATCAAGTTTGAATGATGGAGGGCAAAATAATTGAAAAGTATTACTTTTGGACAGTTATTAGATAAATTATTATATCTATCTAATCAAAAGAAGAGTACATTAGCAAAAATATTAGGATATGACGTTTCTTATATAAGTAAATGGATAAATGGTAAAAATTTGCCGACTCAGAAAAGTATATCAGACGTTTGTAAAAGAACATCTGAATTTATAGTTAACTCTCTTACCCCTATATCAATGAGAGAACTTAAAAGTTATTTTGAAATAGGAGAAGATATAAATACTAATAGCATATTATCTCAATATTTAGAAGAGCGTCTTAAAGAGTCATATATATATACTGCTCAAAAAAATATACCTAATCTGCATAGTAGAACACATTGGGAAGATAGTTATAATAGTATTATGCATATAAATCCTAGACTGAGAAAACAATACTTAGCTAAAGATATGGATTTATATATAAAGAAGGTTAGTAAATTGGATATGATGATTTCTGCTAATTTATTCAAATTAAATAATAATGATAGAATGGCGATAGCAGAAATGAAATCAGATTTAGCAGAATTAGGAGAAAAAGTAGAAGTTAGATGCAGGATTCTATTAGGATTTGAAGGGGAAATTGAAGATATAATCTTTAATACCATATTAACAATAAATATGATTACTATGTACCCGAGTATCAATTTTGAAGTATATAATTGTGATGTGGACTCAAATTCGGTTATGTCGGTAGTAAAAGATCGAATCTTTCATATGGCTATATTTGCAAAGGATAAGAGATGCTTACTTACAAATATGTCAAAAGAGAAGAGAGTTGTAGACGAAATGTATTACAGTCTAGATGAAATAGTAAAGAATCAAGGAAAACCTATAGTAGAGAGAAAATCTTCAATAAACATGATTAAGAATAAAAAGTATATTCAATATATAATGAGCCAAGATTTAAGGTTATTAATGGGATCTATAAGTGAACTCTTCATGCCATTTGATTTATTTACGGAAGTTGCTGAATCGGTATTTGGCAATGATAAGGAAATCTTAGATGAATTAAGAAAAATCAATATGTTTTTACAAAATGTAACTTATACATCTAAACTAAAAGTTTTAATTTATGAATCAGGACTTGAAAGTTATATATCATCAGGAAAACTTAACTTTTTCAATATACCAGTTGAGTTAACTTTAGAGCAAAGGGAGAGACATATAAATCATATTGAAAAAGTAATAACAGAGTCTGAAAATGTCGAGATTAAATTAATTGATGGAAATTTTGTAGAAGATTTTAAGGATAGGCAAAATCCTTCTTTATATTTATCAAAAACTTTAACACTACTAAAAATAAATCCTGAAAAAGAAATAAATGACTATGCAATAGTAAGAGATAGTGAGTTTAAGCATATTTGTGATAAATTCTTTGATTCTATATGGGAAAATGATATTGTAGTTAATGATAAGGAAGACGTATTAGAAAGAATGAAAAAATATTTAGCTTATTCAAAAATTATAAATGAAAGCTTTTAGTTAAGCTTTATATGACTTATATGAATTATTCAAAAAAAAATAGAAAATATTGAAAATATAATTTCAATGGAAAATAACACATTGACTTTTTATGTAGAAAATTGTTACTCTTAATACATACTATCAAATTTGGTTTTATAAATAACAACAAAAATAGTATAACGTATGTATTGTAAATATACTTACTTAACAAAGGATAGGAGAGACTCAAATGACTAAAAAACTTTATTTTAATGGACATGTAATAACTGTAGACAAAAATGAGTCTATAGCAGAAGCGGTATTAGTTGAAAATGGTTTAATAAAGGCTGTAGGAACTAATGAAGAAATATTATCATTAAAAGATGAGGAAACAACAGTAGTTGATTTAGAAGGAAAAACTATAATGCCAGGTTTAATAGACCCACATGGACATGTAGTAGCTACAGCACAAACATTAATGATAGTTACTTTAGGCGATGTTACTTCAAAAGAAGAATTACTTGATAGATTAAAGAAAGAATTAAAAGAAAATCCACCACAAGGAGATAAGTGGTTAATAGGATTTGGATACGATAATACTAAGTTTGAAGATGGATTACATCCAACTAAATTTGATTTAGATACTGTTAGCACAGAAGTACCTATAACAGTATCTCATGCATCTGGACATTTAGCATGCGTTAACTCTAAAGCTTTAGAATTATATGGTTATGCTGGAGAAGACTATGTAGTTCCAGAAGGTGGAGTTGTTAGAACTGTATCTGAAGATTCAAGAGAGGCAAACGGTGTTTTAGAGGAAAATGCTATACTTGACAGTGAGAAAAAGAAAGTTGTAATATCTCCAGGTTTCGAAGATGTTTTAAGAGCAGTTGAAAGAGTTCAAAAAGTATATGCATCTTTAGGTATAACAACTACTCAAGATGCTTCTGTTGAATTAGCTAACGGATATACTCATATATTAGATACTTGTGCTAATACTGGTAAATTAATTATAGATATAGTTGGATTAGCAACTCAACCAGTAACAACTCAACTTATGAATGATGAAGGTACTCCAAAGAGAGAATACAAAAATCATTATAAATTAGCTGGAGCTAAAACTTGGTTAGATGGTTCGCCACAAGGATTTACAGCTTGGTTAAGCAAACCGTATCATGTTGTACCAGAAGGTCAACCTGAAGACTACTGTGGATACGGAACTCAAACAGATGAAGTTGTAACTCAATACTATGTAGATTGTATAAATAGAAACTTACAAGTACATACTCATGTAAATGGGGATGAGGCTTCTGCTCAATTCTTAAGATGTTACAAGAAGGCTTTAGAAATAACAGGAAATAAAAATGACTTAAGACCAGTTATGGTTCACTGCCAATGCTTAAGAAAAGAACAATTAGATGAAATAAAAGAAATAGGAGCTATACCAACATTCTTTAATGATCACGTTAGATTCTGGGGAGACTTACATCATGATGAAGTATTTGGACCAGAAAGAGCTCAAAATATATCTCCAATGGGATGGGCTTTAGAAAAAGGAATAAGATTCACTATACATCAAGATCCACCAGTTAAATTACCTAATCAAATATTAGGAATACACAATGCTGTTAATAGAAAAACTGAGAGTGGTAGAGTATTAGGTGAACATCAAAGAATATCAGTTATGGAAGCAATAAAGGCTGTAACTATAAATGGAGCTTACCAATACTTCGAAGAAGATACAAAAGGTTCTATAGAAGTTGGTAAATTAGCGGATATGATAATAGTTGATAAAAACCCATTAACTATACCATCTGAAGAATTAGAAACTATTCAAGTTCTTGAAACTATAAAAGAAGGAAATACAATTTATAAAAGAGATTAATTATTCATTAAGCAAAGTAATTAAATATTGTTATATATAAAGGCGTGTTTTGCAACCTAATAGCGATAAGTTATAGGTTGTAATACTGCCTTTTTTAATTCGAAATAACCCAGTTATATTAAACTTTAATATAACTGGGTTATTTTATGAATATATTTATTAAATGTAATCAATTAGCATCTATATTTATATCTTTAGATTCCATGAATTCAACTATGTATATTTTTAAAACACCCATTATAGGAACTGATAAAATCATTCCTGGTATTCCGAAGAATCCTCCACCTATAGTTACAGCCAGTATCGTTAAAAATGGGCTAAGTCCAAGTTGACCACCGACTATTTTAGGTTCTATAACTGCTACTTCTACTTGCTGAACAAGAAGTAAATAAACTAAAGAGTATAAAGATATACTTGGATTGTAGAATAAGTTGATTATTACAACAGGGGTCATCCCTATAACTGGACCGAAGTAAGGAATTAAATTCATAAATCCTATTAACGTTCCAAATAATAGGGCGTATTTAGAACCGATAAAGTAAAGTCCTATTGCGGATAGAACTCCTACTATAGCTGAATCTAATATCTTGCCAGAAAAATACTTTCCGATATTAGAATTTAATCTACTACATACATTTATAGTGAACTTACCAAATTTTTGACCTAATAATATATATATTGACTTTTTAGAGAAAGATAAGAAACTTTCTTTCTCAAGTAATATATAGAAGCAAATAATACATGCTAATCCAAATTGAACCATAAATTTACCAATAGAGAAAGTAGTATTAAATATATTGCCGATATATCCTATGAATAAATTACCAAATTGAGGCATAGCAGTCATCGCTTTATTAGCAAGATCTTTTATAGTATTTGGATCAACGTTTTTTAAGCTTTCTCCTAGTTTTAATAAGAAATCTTGAGTTTGTGAAGCATATGTAGGTAATTGATTTATTATATCTGCTACGCTACCTACTATTGAAGGAACTGTATAAATTATAAATGCTCCTAGTAAAACTATAAAAAATCCATAAGTAATAAATAAAGATCCAATTCTTTTAAGTTTAAATTTCTTCTCTAATATATTAACGATAGGGTTAAGTATATATGCTAATATAAATGCAATTACAAATGGGGTAAGTAGTGATAATAACAGACTCACTATATCAAAAAAGTAATTATAGTTATCTATAAACTTAATTAAGATATAAGAAATAACTACTGTAAGTATGATATTAAAATAAACTTTTTTATCTCTCAAAATAACACATCCTTTTTGTCATATAAATTAAGTTGACATTATTATAATTAATAGTAGTATTATACAATAAATTCCTTACTGATACATGTAAATTTGACAAAAGTTTAGAAAATCTTAAGAATATTGTTAAAAGGAAATATATTATTTATATATTATTAAAAATAGTGGAAATTATTATAATGCGAATTGTAATAAAAAAAATGTTAACAATATATATTAAAAGACAACAAGAGGTGATAATTTTGCTAGAAAACAAAGCTAAAGCATTAAATGGTGAGAATAATAGAAGGCTAAATTTAAAATTAGCATTAGACCAAGGTTTAAATGCACCGATATCAGAGGCTGATCAAGTTGTGCCAGAAAGTAATGTCACAATACCCTCAGAAGAGAATGTTATACAAGCAAAAGACTGGGTAGATAATGGTAGTCGAACTTGATATTTAATAAAACATGTGGGGGCTTATCTAAATTTAGATAGCCCTTTATTCTGTAGGAACAAAAATATATTCACCGGATTGTACATTATAATCCTCTGAAACAACATCTGAATTTTCTTTATAAATGATTTTTCTAAAATCATCTAAATCATTACTAGTTATATTAAAATTATATTTTTTTATTATATCATCGATAGTTTCACCGGAAGATACAAGATGCTTAGTAAAAGATCTAGTATTCATAATCTTATTATAAGTTTTTTCGTAAGCAAACTCTGTTAAAGTCGAGATAAAAGGAATATTTTGTTTGGCGTAATTAAATGATCTGTCTAAGCAAGTTATATAACTAAAAAATCCATCTCTACAAACTTCTGATATAGATTTATCTTTCTCTATATTAGGAGAAATAAATAATAATATTAATAGAAATGATAAAAAATATTTCAAGTACACCACCTCTTATAATGAATTATTGACTATAAATAGAGTATTAAAACATATGAATCAAATAAAAAAAGGCTAATAGATTGCATGAACTGAACCCCTTAAAGTAGGCACAAGCAAAAAAGACTTGTAAAATGATACTTTAAGGGGTGATTTTTATGCAAAAAAATAATAGAAAAAATACGAATTATTCATTTGATATAAAACTTAAAGCTGTAAAAATGTATTTAGTAGAAGGAATTGGAAGTCCTACAATTGCAAAGGAACTTGGTTTGAGTTCTAATAAAAGAGTTCTTTTATGGGTAAAAAGATATAATGAATTCGGAGAAGATGGATTAAAAGAACGTAGAGGAACTACTCGAGGATTACAAAAAGGTAGACCCAGAAAGCGAGAGCTTTCACTTAAAGAAGAAAATCAAAGATTAAAAGCAGAGGTTGAATTTTTAAAAAAGTTATTAATTCTAGAAAGGGAGTGATTCGTAAATCTAATATTTTTAGAACGATACATCAACTAAAAAATATATATAATATAAATATTCTATGTAAAATAGGTAAGGTTTCTAGAAGTGGTTACTATAAATGGCTTCATTCCAATAAAAATAACGACCAAGATTTGGATTTAAAATATAAAATATTAGAAATATACACTGATTCAAAGAAAGTTTATGGTTATAGAAGAATTAAAATAGGATTATTTAGAGCCTACGGCTTAATTGTAAATCATAAAAAGATAATTAGACTTATGAAATCTTTAAATATTCACTCTGTAATAAGGAGAAAAAGATTTAAATACTATGCACCTAAAACTATTGATATTGGTAAAGTTGAGCCTAACTTATTAAATAGAGAATTTAATTGTAATGCTCCTAATCAAAAATGGGCTACAGACATAACTTATTTAAAATATGATAATGGTCGTAAAAGAATGTATTTATCTGCTATTGAGGATTTGTATAATA
>CABIVQ010000010.1:54285-65374 GCA_902362365.1 Clostridiaceae bacterium
AATACTATGCACCTAAAACTATTGATATTGGTAAAGTTGAGCCTAACTTATTAAATAGATAGTTTAATTGTAATGATCCTAATCAAAAATTGGCTACAGACATAACTTATTTAAAATATGATAATGGTTGTAAAAGAATGTATTTATCTGCTATTGAGGATTTGTATAATAAAGAAATTATGGCTTACAAGATTAGTGATACTCTAGATATGTCATTTGTTGAGCAAACTTTAGGCGAAGCCTTTAAAAAAGTTAAAACCAGTGAATTTAAAAATTTGATTATACACAGTGATCAAGGATCTCATTATAAATCAAATATCTATAAGTCTATACTTAAGAAATCTGGCGTTAGACAAAGTATGTCAAGAAAAGGAAATTGTTATGATAATGCATGTATTGAAAATTTTTTCGGACACCTAAAGACTGAATTAATTTACCAAAATTCATATAATTCTAAAGAAGAATTAATTAAATCAATAGACGATTATATATATTGGTATGATAACTGTAGATTTCAAGCTGGATTAAAAAATATGACACCTGCAGAATACAGGTGCCATATGATTTCATAGATAGTCTTTTATTAAACTGTCTACTTTTTAGGTATCAGTTCAATTTGATTTCACCTTTTTATTATTATAGGGCAATTGTAATCTTTCATCCCCTATTATATTCTAATGTATTATTCATTAGATTTTAATGCATCTATCATATCGACCTTTCTTAATTTCATATGCATCATAAGCATAACAATCATTGAAAAGGTCATAGTTATTAAAGCAGAGAATATATAACTATTCTTTGATATTTCTAAATAGAACATCATAGTATCAATTTCTGATGTTTTAAGTACAAATGAATGTAGTATCTTTCCTAAAAATCCACCTACAAATATACCCAATAATGTTAGTATTATATTTTCTCTTAAAATATACATAGTAACTTCATTATCATAGAATCCTAGTACTTTTATAGTTGATAATTCTCTAATACGCTCTGAAACATTTATATTATTTAAATTATATAAAACTACAAAAGCAAGACATCCAGAAGATATAATTATAACAAGCATAATCATATCTAAATTTGCACTAGACTCTTCACTTGATTTTTTCATATCTGACATTAAAGTAACATTTATCACATTATCGTTTTCCATAAGCTTTTCAGAAATATTTTCATTATTAGCTTTATCAGTATCAAAATTTAAAAATTGAGAATTATATTCTAGTTCTTTTCCGAATATTTCTTTATAATATTCTGGAGACATATAAATAAAGTGCATGAAGTAATTCTCACATATGTTGTCAATTACGATATCATAAGTATTGTTATCTTCATCCTTCATAGTTACCTTATCCCCTACTGAAACTCCTAAATGATTAGCTAATTGTTCATTTATAATAACACCATTATCTGATATATTATATACTTCTCCAGTTTTTCTATCATTTAAAAGAATATAGTCATTTAACTTATTCGTATTTTCTACTACATACATAGTAGCAGTTTGCTTATTCATATTTTCTTTGCTAAATGTTACTGATTCTTGATGAATATTTAAATTACTTTCATATCCATCTATCTCATTTAAGATTTTGATATATTCTTTATTATCTGAGTTAGATTCTCCATCAAAGATTACCATAGAATCATACTTCCATATCTTATTAAATTGCATTTCTAAAGCACCATTATTTGAATCTTTAAGTCCAAATCCTGTGACAAGAAGTGCCATACATCCAGCAATACCAAATACGGTCATAACCATACGTTGTTTATATCTAAAAATATTTCTAAAAGTAACTTTTTGATTAAAGTTTAATCTTTTCCATGTAAATGTAATTCTTTCTAGTAATATTTTTTTACCTAGCTTAGGAGCTTTTGTTCTCATAAGATTTGCTGGATTACTTTTTAATTCCACTCTTAAAACAAATAATGATGCTCCAACTGTACATAATAAAGATAGTGCTATAGATTGGATAATAAATTCTGAATAATAATATATATTTAATTTAGGTAAACTGTATAAACTACCATAAGCTTCACTAATTATATTTGGAAGAATATTACACCCTATTAATATCCCTATAACACTTCCTAAAATACTAGCAATGGAAGCGTATACTACAAACTTTTTAGATATTTCAAATTCATTATATCCTAGAGCCTTTAAAATACCTATCTCTCCTCTATTTTCTTCAACCATCCTAGTCATAGTTGTTAAACAAATTAATATAGCTATTAAAAAGAAAAATACTGGTAATACTGATGCTATACTATCTAAACTATCAATAGAGTCTTTAAGCCCTGAATATCCAATATTATCATTTCTATCAAAGAAATAATACTTACACTCTTTCATATCATTTATTTCATCTTGATTCTCTTTCATTTCTTCTTTAGCATCAAGTAACTTTTGTTTGTTTTCAGCAATTTCTACTTCTGCTTCTTTTATACTTTGCTCTACAGAAGTTAGCTCTAATTTTGCTTTTTCTAGTTCTTTTTTCCCTTCAACTTTACCAGCTTCAATTTCTTTTTCACCTTGAGTAATTTCAAGTTTGGCATTATCTAATTGCTTTTGAGCTTCTTCAAGTTGCTTTTCACCATTTTCTAGTACTTTTACTTGTTCATTATACTGCGATAATCCTTGTTGATATTTAGTAATACCATTTAGCAATGTCTCTAAGTTTGATATATTATCTTTTACAGTAGAACTTGTTTTTTCTACTCCATCGGCTATATTAATGGCTAGGTCTTTATTACCTGGAGATTTCTCTAAGTCATTTATATATTCTGTTAAATAACCTAAACCTAAACTTTTGTTTGATATAATAATTTTCCAATAATTTATTTTTTCTATAGGAATTTCTTCTTTATCATTTATTTTATTAATCGTATCTTTTATATCTTTTGAAAGTAAGTTATAAGTATTAAGTAAAGCATTAAGATTTTCTATATTAGACTTTAATTCGCCTGTATTTTGATTTGGGTCAATACCCTGATTTATAAGTGTCTGTTTAGCTTTATCTAAAGCCTTTTTAGCTTCATCAAGCTTGCTTTTTCCATCTAATATATTTTCTTTTTGTTTATCAAGTTCCACTTGCCCTTTTTCTAGCTCTTTTTTACCTTCTAAAATGTTAGACTGCTCATCTTTAATAATTTTTTCATATTCTTTTAAGCCTTGTTCATACTGAAGCTTACCTTCTTTAAGTTTTTCTTTTGCATCATTTATTTCTGTTTCTGCATCCAAAAGCTTACTTTCATTTTCTTCTATTTCTAAATATGCTTTATCTAATTCTTCCTGAGCCTCAGATTTTATTTCTTCAACTCTTTCTACTTCTCTATCTGAATATAAAGTTTTAAGATAATTATTATTTTCTTCCATCTTTTCTTTATATTTATCACTATAGGCTTCAAGGCCTTGAACATTTTTGAATCTTACATAAATTTCTGTATACACATCCATTGATATATCTTTTTTATTTAATACTGCAAAGTAATCTACAGTACCTTTTCCAACAGATGTTGTACCTCTTGATTCTTTTTCAATATACATAGGACTTTTTACAAAACCTACAATTTTAAATGATTTTTTATTAAAAGACTTCATTGTATCTTCATCAGATTCAACTACGTAATTATCTCCTATTTTTAACTCCTTATTTAGTTTTAATACTTTTTCATCTAATGCTATTTCACCGCTATTTTTAGGTAATCTTCCATCAACAACAATAAAATCGTTAATATTATTGTTATCATCATATCCCATAAATTTTACTACACTATTTATATTCGAAAGATTTGCATCAATACTATGTGTTGGGTAAAAATCCAATATGTTATCATTATTTTTTAGGAGATCTATATCTTTGTCACTTAGACCTAAACTTGATACTATTTTACTATCCATAAGGTTATAAGTGTTATAAAGCTTATTTATTGTTTTGTTCATATCAGGACCTGATGACTTAATACCTGCATAAAAAGCAACACCTAAAAGAATAATTACTAATATTGAAGCAAATCTAGCCTTTGATGTTAATATTTCTCTAATTATTGATTTTTCATATGCTTTATTCTTACTCAAAACTCACCCCTACCACTCAATCTCTTCAATTGGAAGTGGATTTTCATTAACTTCTATACTTCTAACTTTAGCATCATTAATTTTTATAATTCTATCTGCCATTGGTGCAATTGCAGAGTTATGAGTTATAAGTATAACTGTTGTTCCAGTATTTCTACAAGTATCTTGTAAAGTTTTTAATACTTGCTTTCCTGTTTTATAATCAAGAGCACCAGTTGGTTCATCACAAAGTAATAATTTAGGATTTTTTGCAATTGCTCTTGCAATAGAAACTCTTTGTTGTTCTCCCCCTGATAATTGAGATGGAAAATTATCTTTTCTATTAGATAGTCCTACTAAATCAAGAGTCTTATCAACATCTAAAGAGTTTTTTGATATTTGTGTAGCTAGCTCCACATTTTCTTTTGCTGTTAAGTTTTGCACTAGATTATAAAATTGAAATACAAATCCTACATCATGTCTTCTATACTTAGTAAGTTGTTTATTATTAAATTTTGATATATCTGTTTTATCAATTATTATTTTACCTTCATCGCAGCTATCCATTCCACCAAGTATATTAAGAACAGTGGATTTACCTGCACCACTTGGACCTAAAATTACAACAAACTCTCCTTTTTCTATGGAAAAGTTTATTCCATTATTTGCTACAACTATATTTTCTCCAATTTTATATCTCTTATATGTATCTACAACTTCTATGTATGCCATACTCTACCTCCCTATATTCTTGATTAAATACATATATTATAGTATTAAATAGACACGTTGTATATTTAATACTATAATATAGTATAAATACTTATGAATTTATAGACAATATACACATAAAATCATATTGTTATTAATTAGACATTTATACTCATTTTGTTCATTTAATAACATTATATTTTAAATTGACTTATTTTATATAATACATCAAAGGAGCAAAAAAATGCCAGGGATTAAAGGAAATCGCAGAACTTTATATACTAAAAAAATAATAAAAGAAAGTTTAATAGAACTACTTCAAACTAATGATATACACCAAATAACTGTTACCAATATATGTAATAAAGCAGACATTAATAGAGGAACTTTTTATTCATATTATAAAGATGCTTTTGATCTTCTTCAATCTATAGAAGATGAGCTTTTTGATCAAATTCTTAGGTACTTAAATGAAACTCCAGCTGAAGATTATACTGATTCATTACTTATTAAAGTTCTTGAATTAATTGCAGAAAATAAAGACTTATGTAAGATATTACTTTGCAAACAAAGAGATGGAAGAATAATAGATAGAATACTATATATTGCAAGTAAAGCTAATCTTGAACCTTTATTTGATAAATCAAATGAATTTGATGAATCGCATTTTGATTACTTAATAAGATACTCTGTTGGTGGCATTTTAGCGATTATACAGGTTTGGTTAGAAAATAATTTAAAGAAATCGCCTAGAGAGATAGTTAAGATAATAAATAATATAAATAAGCTAAATTATAATACCTTTAATTAATAATCTATTTTTTATAGTAGAATTAGTTATATATTAAATTATTAATTAATCTAAAAAAGCTATTAATAATAGAGTAAATTTACATACTATCTATAATTCATAGCTTTTTCTTACTTTATATCAAAACTCTTTAATTGATAATAAGAAATAGTTTCTTCATTAATTAAAACTCTATGCTTAACTACACCAAGACCTTCTGAGTAATAGGTTTCTGTTGTCATACTCCCCTTAGAAACCAAACTATTACTCACTATTTTTATATAAGTACCTTCTAACTGAATATCATCAAGTTTTAAATCCGTTCCTATTTCAACTATCTTTACCCCAACTATTTTCTACCTTCCACTTAATTGGTTTATCATTATTATCTAAATCTACTCCAGTAAACACCATAGCATGTGTCATAAGGCTTTCACCATATTCAAATACGTCTGCTTTATTCATACAAAATTCAGTATTAAATAATCGACTAGCTTGAACACCTTCAATATCCATAGCTCCATATTGTCTAAGTTAAACTTATACTTCATTCTATAATTTAGTTCATAATCTCTTATTGCTACACTTACACCTGATTTATTAACCATATTCATAGCTTAAAAATTTTGTGGTTCTTTATCAAACTTATATTCTAATTGTTTTAATAATTCATTATCTATTCCTTATAAAAGACATAGCTACCATATCTATTAAATCTATTTATATTTAACCCTTCTGCATATTATTCTATTCTAAATAACTCTATTCCAATTTATATATTCATGTTGCAAATATCCTCTAATTATATAACAATTACTTTATATGCTAAAGTGTTTCTTTTAAATGATAAATTTAATATTTTTATATTTAAATATATATATTAAATTTAAATATAAATTCTTATAAAGGAGGTTAATTTATATGAAAATTAATAAAATATACTCATATTATTTCAGTCCTAGTGGAACTACAAGAAAAATTACTGAAGAATTAAATAAATCATTTAATTTACCTATAGATACTTGTGATTTATTAAAAAATCCATTACATGAAGATATACATATTTCTTCAAATGATTTATGCATAATAAGTTTACCTGTTTATATGGGTAGAATACCATCTATTTGTATTGATATGGTTAATAAAATTAAAAGTAATAAAAGTCTAGCAATTGGAGTTGTAGTTTATGGAAATCGTGAGTATGAAGATGCCTTGGTGGAATTGACAGACTTACTTACTAATAATAATTTTACTATAGTAGGCGCAGGTGCCTTTATTGCTCAACATTCAATATTCCCATCAGTAGGTAATGGACGTCCAGACGACTCTGACTTAAAGCTAATAAAAAGCTTTGGAGAAAACTGTAATAAAATAATAGAAAGTTTAAATAATGATGCATTCTCTAGATTAGAAATTAATATTAAAGGAAATAGACCTTACAGATCAACTAAACCTATTCCACTTAAACCTAAATCAAAAAATACTTGTAATAACTGTGGATTATGCTACAAAATATGTCCAACAAATTCAATCTTAAAAGATTCGCCTAAAGAAATTAATAAGGATACTTGTATTTCTTGCGGTGCATGTATAAGTAACTGTCCATCAAATTCTAAATATTTTGGTGGGATTATGTATAAAATCGCTAAAGTAAAATTTGAAAAATCTAATTCTGTTTATAAAATACCTGAGGTTTTTTATATTTGCTAAATTTATAAATAACTTTTTAAGCATAAAAAATTACTGGAAATTTAATATTCCAGTAATTTTTTATTTTATAATTCAGGTCTAATTACTTCTATTTATAAGTTAATATAATTTTTAATTATATTTTGAAGATAGTTTCTCCTTCTTTGATTGTTTCAAGAACTTGAATATCTTTTATAGCTTCATGGTCAACTTTTAATGGATTTTTATCTAATATAGTTAAATCTGCTAATTTTCCTTCTTTTATAGTGCCTTTTGTATCTTCTTCAAAATATTGATAGGCCGCATTTTTAGTAACGGCTTTTAATGCTTCTAATGGTTCTATTCTTTCTTCAGGTCCTAGAGAAACACCATTTTTAGTTGTTCTTGTTACAGCAATCCATATAGTTTCCAACATATTAGGTTCTATAACTGGAGCATCTTGATGTAATGTGAAAGTTATACCTTTATCTTCTGCAGATTTAAGTAAACTTATTTTGCTTGCTCTTTCCATTCCAAAGTTCTTAATGTGTATATCACCCCAATGATAAACATGAGCAACGAAGAAAGATGGAATCATATTTAATTCTTTTACTTCGTCTAATTGATCTTCTCCTAATAATTGCGCATGTATTATTACAGGTCTAATATCATTATCTAAAGCAGTTTCTTCTTTAGCAACTCTATACATATCAATATATTGTTGACAAGCTCTATCACCGTTACAGTGAACTAATATTTGCATATCTTCTTTTAAAGCTTGTTCTAGTTTACTTTTCAATTCTTCATCTTTTTGAGTTCCGTATGCGTAGTAATCTGCTTCACCTTCATATGGAGTTCTCATCCATGCAGTACGACCTTGTGGAGAACCATCTAAAAATGTTTTATATCCACCTAGTTTAAAGTGATTTTTATATTGCTTTTTATAATCACCTAATTTACCAAGTATAGATTCACTTTCTCTTATATCTGCATAACCTACATAGTCTATTTTTAAAATATTTGAATTAGCTATATATAATAAAAAGTCTGATAAAAGTGTAACTACCATACCTTCTTGTACAGTAGTTACTCCGTAAGAAGCATACGCATCTTGAGCTTTACCAATAGCCTTTATTATATCTTCTGTTGATGCCATTGGTACTTTTTGAACATATTCTATATAAGCATTTTCTTCTGCGTATCCAGTAAGTTCTCCATTTTCTTTAAAAAACTTTCCTCCTTCTGGGTCGGGCGTATTAGCATCTATTCCTAATTCTTTAAAAGCTAATGAATTAAATAATCCATTATGTCCTGACTTATTTGACACTACAAGAGGATTTTTAGGTGCTATTTTATCTAAAAAATCTATTTTAGGATAAGTTTTTTCTTCTAATGCATTGTAGTCAAAGTTGTTACATGTTATCCAAACGCCTTCCTCGATATTATTTTTTTGTATGAAATTTGTTATTTTATTAGCTATTTCTTCAAAGTTTATAGCTTCATCTAAATTAACTTGTAATGTTGAATTTGCATAGCCAAAAAAGTGACTGTGTGCGTCTATAAAAGAAGGAATTAGAGTTTTTCCTTGTAAATCTACTAATTCTACATCTTTACATGCACTTTGTAGTAAATCATCTTTTTTACCTACTTTAAATATTTTACCATCTTTAACTAGGACTGCTTCTGCATATAGCTCATTTTCTAACGTTATTATATCTCCATTAAAATATAGTTTTTCATTAACTGTCATCTTAAACCTCCTAATTATGAAATTACTCTTTATTTAAAGTATTTACATATTTAAGATTTATAATATATTTATATTTGAATTCCTTATAAACATCATTTCTGTAATTTATAGTTAAAGTTGGTTTATATTATATTTAAATTTTTATGTTATTGAATATATTAGGATTATTATTTAAATCCATTTAATTAGATTTTCAATTTATATTTTTGTAACTCAGTATAATAATATTAAAATTTTATAATATTATGGATATCTAGGTACTTTATCAGTTTAATCATGAACTTCGTGGTTTAATTATCAAGATATATACATGTATAGAAACAAAATTTAAAGTTTTAATATCTAACTATATAAGTGATATATGCGATCCTAATGGATATTTTAGATATCTATAACTTTCAAAAATGAAAAATATTATAAAGATTTTATCTATATTAGTTAATAAACTTTTAATTCAATATTATATACCAATAGTTAAAAGATTCTTTATATGTATAAATTTTACTACAGATATAACCTATTTTTATGTCTTATATACTTTAGAACTTTTATTAAAAATTAGTTGCTTATCTAATACTTACGGTTTCTTTCATCGTTGCCTTACACCTATTCTGCAGTGTACTTTAATTTGCTAGTTCTTTATGATCTATAAATACCGTTAGACTATAATATATTATTGTTAGCATTTATGTTCATATTGCTTGTAAAATAAATAATTATTTATTTTTGTATGAGTAATAAAATTTAGTTTATTTTAATTTGTTATATTCTTCATCACTTACAGGTTCTAGCCACTGTGTTGGAACTTCCTAACAATTTGTTTCTATTGAAATATGTGAAAACCAGCTATCACAAGCTGTCCCATGCCAGTGCTTGACATTAGGACTAATCATAACTACATCTCCAGGATTTAATTCTTTGTTGATTGTTTTTCTTCTTGATAATATCCACTCCCTCCAGTTACCAAAAGAATTTGACCTCCCGGATGTTTGTGCCAACTATTACGACAACCTAGTTCAAATGTTGCATTGCCAATAGGGCAGTTAAATTCATTTCCACCTAGAGCACGAGCATATTTAAATATGCTTCACCTATAAAATACTTGCTAAACATTTCTGGCATTTTCTCTCCCTTAGGATATATTACACCATTACTTGCCTCTTTATATTGTTCCATTATTTCTACTCCTTTATTATAATTTTTAATATACTTTGTTAAATCATGCCTCTCTTTACGTTTACTATTATGGATTCCATAACTTGAAATATCTAATGCTGGTAAAATAATAAAATTAGAACAAGGATTTTTTATACCCCTAACGCTATACCCAAGACCATCTCCTCCATGTATAACTACATCAGAAGAATCTAGATTTGTAATTTTAGTAATAAATTTCCTTCTGTAATCTTAGTTAACTATCTAAGTTAAATATTTGTAATACCCTTAAAAATTATTTTAATAAAATAATACTCTCTAGAGTTAACCCTAGCGCAAGTGTTTTTTACTATGTTTATAATCCCATATCCAAAACCATCTTCTTCAACAGCTCATTCATTGTTTATATATTCATCGCTATATTCTCTAATTAACTTTGTAAAATATGACATAAGTGGTAGAAAAATAAGTATAAAAAAATCCCCTAAAGGGGACCTTGAGTGGCTAACGCCACTCTTATTTGTTATCACCATCTTTGTAGTAAAAATCTGCATCACAATTAGGACATATCAAAATTGGCATGCCTTCGGCTTTATGGTACTCTATTGTTCCATCTTCATAATTCAATTTCTTAATAATCTCCTAATTCATCTACACATATTTCTGGAACTTCTTCTTCGTATTTACATACTAAACAATGATAGTTGTACATCTTGTCCGGTTCTCTTCCATTTATCAGGTAATAAAACTCTTCTTCTGGAGTCATTTTCCTTTCCCTCCCTATAGCAATGGTCTTTTATATGATACAACAAACCATACCTTTCATGCCATACCCTATATAATTCCATTTCAGAATTACACTTTTTACAGCTAAGAGGATTTTCTCCAAAAAACTCTATCATTCTTTGTTTCCAACTTTTCTTTATAGTATTTTCTTTCTTAGATT
>CABIVQ010000011.1 GCA_902362365.1 Clostridiaceae bacterium
GGGTAAGACCCCAGGAAGACTACCTGGTTGATAGGTCGGAGGTGGAAGTGCAGTAATGTATGTAGCTTACCGATACTAATAGGTCGAGGACTTGACCAAATTTAAATGATTAAATCATAAATGATATGCAGTTTTTAGAGTACTAACTCTAAAAAATAGCATTTACACTTAAAAAAGTATAATATGTTAATATTTTGTATGTGTGATAATTTGAAATTATGTGGTTATTATAGCAAAGAGGATACACCTGTTTCCATTCCGAACACAGAAGTTAAGCTCTTTAGCGCTGATGGTACTTGGGGGGCAACCTCCTGGGAGAGTAAGACATAGCCACGTAAAGTGCCGAAGTGGCGGAACTGGCAGACGCACAGGACTTAAAATCCTGCGGGACTTACCTCTCGTACCGGTTCGATTCCGGTCTTCGGCACCACATATAATATCGCGGGGTGGAGCAGTTGGCAGCTCGTCGGGCTCATAACCCGAAGGTCGCAGGTTCAAGTCCTGCCTCCGCAACCATTAAAATGGCCCATTGGTCAAGCGGTCAAGACACCGCCCTTTCACGGCGGTAACAGGGGTTCGATTCCCCTATGGGTCACCATATATCCCGGGACTATAGCTCAGCTGGGAGAGCACCTGCCTTACAAGCAGGGGGTCACAGGTTCGAGCCCTGTTAGTCCCACCATTTGCGGCCTGGTAGTTCAGCTGGTTAGAATGCCAGCCTGTCACGCTGGAGGTCGAGGGTTCGAGTCCCTTCCAGGTCGCCATTTAAGCGGGAATAGTTCAGTGGTAGAGCGCAACCTTGCCAAGGTTGAAGTCGCGAGTTCGAATCTCGTTTCCCGCTCCATTAATTTGAATATATGGGTGCATAGCTCAGCTGGATAGAGCAACGCCCTTCTAAGGCGTGTGTCCGGGGTTCGAATCCCTGTGCGCTCACCAATATGAAAAGTTTCACTTATGTGAAACTTTTTTTTTATAAAAATAAATATTCTAAATAGAAGTAAGTATATACTAAATAATTTGTATATACTTATATTAATATAGTATAATACATAGTATAAAATAGAAGTAATTATTAAACAGGAGGATAAGACTGTGTTCGATATAAAGTCTTTTTTTGATGGATTTATAGATATAATCTTAAGAATGAGTATATTCGATTTAATAGACATATCTATAGTAGCATATATCTTTTATAAAATTTTTATGTTTATAAAAGATACGAGAGCTGAACAAGTTCTTAAAGGAATAGTATTTTTATTATTAGCAACTCAGCTTAGTTCAACCTTTAAATTACATACACTTTATTGGTTGCTTGTAAACACTCTTCAAATAGGGCTTTTATCAGCGATTATAATTTTTCAACCTGAACTTAGAGCAGGTTTAGAACATATAGGAAGAACTCAGTTCAATTTCTTTGTAAAGGGAAATAATACAAATGAAGATTTAAATAAGACAATAGAAGAAATTATAGAAGCTCTATACTCTTTATCAAGACAAAAGATAGGTGCACTTATTATAATGGAAAGAAAGACAAAGATATCCGATATAATAAGCACTGGTACTGAAATAGATGGAGATGTATCTAGACAATTATTAATAAATATATTTATACCAAATACTCCATTACATGATGGAGCGGTAGTTATAAGAGGATCAAAGGTAAAAGCAGCTGCTTGCTTTTTACCGTTAACTCAAAGTAAAGATTTAAGTAAAGATTTAGGGACTAGGCATAGAGCCGGTGTAGGAGTAAGTGAGGTCTCTGACTGTATAACTTTAATAGTATCAGAAGAGACAGGTGAAGTATCTATAGCTAAATCAGGGAAATTATATAGAAATATCTCAAGAGAGAGAATGACCAATATATTACAAAATAACTTAAAAAGCAATACAGAAGAAAGAAGTTTTTTAAAAGGTGGTATATTTAGATGATAGAAAAGCTTAAAGAAAATACAAAAATAAAATTGATATCTCTCTTAAGTGCAATAGTTTTATGGTTATATGTAATGGCTATAGTTGATCCTCAAGAAACAAAGCTATTTGAAAACATACCTGTTACAATAACTAATCTTGATGAGTTAGATTCGAATGATTTTGTTATTTACCCAGAAGCAAATTTAACTACAGATATATATGTTACAGGGAAATTATCTGTACTAAAAAATATATCTAAGGATGACATAACAGTTTATGGAACTATGAGTAATTTCATAGAAGGAAATAATGGTGTATTTTTAAAAGCGAATATATCTAAAGGTGTTACATATGAACTTAAGCCAGATACTATAGTAATTCCTTTGGAAAAAATAGTTCAAGAAAAAAGATCGGTAGATGTAGTAGTTACAGGTAAATATAAAAATAATTTTAATGCAGTTCAATTAGAAGAAGATAGTATAAAGATATCAGGTCCAAGAACTCTAGTTAATGAAGTACAAAAATTACAGGCAACACTTAATGTGGATGAAAATAAAGATACATATACAACAACATTAAATCTTGTACCTGTTAACGATAGAGGTCAAAAAGTAGATGGTGTAACTCTTGAAACTTCTTCAGTAAATGCAACAGTATCATTATTAGTAGAAAAAAATGTGCCAATAAATCCTGTATTTGCAGAAGGTAGTGAAAACTTAGGTGAATATGAATTAAGTCAAAATAGCATAACAATTAAAGGGAAAAAGGATGTAGTAGATAATATAACATCTATTAACACAAAAGCGATCAATTTAAATGATATTAATGTAGGTTTATCTAAAGATGTTCGATTGGATATTCCTGCAGGAATTAAGATTGATGAAAGTATAAAGATAACTATAAAAATAAATGAAGTAAAAGATTTAGTAACTAAGTTAACATATACTAATGATGAAGTAGAGATAAGAAATAATAATAACTCTGTAGACGTAGCAACCTTAAAAATACCAAGCACAATAGATGTAGAGATTGAATACAAAGAGAATATTTCAAATTTAAATAAATCGGATATTACTTTATACATAGATTTATCTGAAGGTGATGATACATTTACTATAAAGTATGAATCGAAATATGATTTTGAAAATGTTAAAATAAGTCCAGATATTGTTATAGTTGAATAAAGTTAAAATAAAGTGATAATGTAATTTATGTTAATTATATTATCACTTTATTTTTTGTATAAAGACAGAGTAATTTTTAAAGTGATAAATTGCAATAATTGAATAGAGTATTCATATATATAACTGTAGAAAAATTAATTTATATAAATGATAAATTATCATATTAAGTGCAACACCTAAAAATATGTAAAAAATAGTCCATAAGTTTATGTTCATGTTACAGTAATAATAACCACAAAACTACTTTACATGAAAGGACATAAATTTATGAACTACAAACATATTAGCATAAATGAAAGATGTTGCATAGCAAATTTTCTAAGTTTAGGATGGAATCTAAGAAAAATTGCAAAACATTTAAATCAAAATGTATCTACTATTTCAAGAGAAGTTAAGAGAAATTTTACTAATGGTAAATATCTAGCACATATAGCATGTGAGAATTACTCTAAAAATAGAAAAAACTGCAGAGCAAGAGGAAAATCCTTAAAATCTAAAGAAAAGAGAGGTAAATTTAATATAGGAAAAAGTATTAAAGATAGAACAAAAGAAGTTCGAAAAAGAGAAACTATAGGACATTGGGAACTAGACACTGTTGTATCTAGCAGAGAAAAATCAAAGGCTTGTCTTTCAACTTTTGTCGAGAGGAAAAGTTGATTTTTAATAGCTCAAGTTATGGAAAAGAGGAAGTCTTCAACATTTAACTTCCATTGCTTTACTGTTTTTAAAGATATTCCAAGTGATTTAATTAAAACATTTACTGTAGATAGAGGTAAAGAGTTTGCAAGGTATGTAGATATTGAAAATACACTAAATATAGATGTCTACTTTGCGGATGTGTATGCTTTTGGCAAAGAGGTACATACAGTAGAAGTAGAATCAGTACTAGAAGTATTTAAAAAGTATTCGGACCTAAAAAAGAAAAATATTTAGGTGTAAATAGAGAAGCAATACAACTTGGAATGAAACAAATATTATAAATTAATCAGAAGAAAAATATTCAGATAAAGTAAAAAAATAAAGTAAAGAAGGCAATAGAGTTTTGTTTCTATTGTCTTTTTTTTACTTTAGTATTAAAATACTCATATGACTTATAATATCAAATATAACAAATATAAAAATAATAGAATATAGATAGATATAGAATATATTTATAAAGCTTTTCAACTTGAAAGGAGATTATCAATGAGAAAATATTTTGGTACTGATGGTGTAAGAGGAGTAGCTAATACAGAATTAACATGTGACTTAGCTTATAAGTTAGGTAGAGCAGGGGGATATGTTTTAGCTAAAGGAGATCATAGAGTTAAAGTTGTAGTAGGAAAAGACACTAGAATATCAGGAGATATGCTAGAGGCAGCTTTAATATCAGGTTTAATGTCTGTAGGTTGCGATGTTATAACAGTTGGAGTAGTACCTACACCAGCAGTTGCTTATTTAACTAAAGAATACAATGCAGACTGTGGAGTAGTTATATCGGCTTCACACAATCCAGTAGAATATAATGGAATAAAATTCTTTAATAAAGATGGATATAAATTAGATGATGCAATAGAACTAGAAATAGAGAAGTATATAGAAGATATAGATAAAGTAGAATGTTCACCTGTAGGAGAGCATGTAGGTAGAAGAATACACAAGCATGATGCTAAAAAAGATTATGTTAATTATCTAAAATCAATTATAAATGTAGATTTTAAAGGATTAAAAGTTGTACTAGACTGTGCTAATGGAGCTGCATACGAAGTAGCGCCAACAGTATTTAAAGAGCTAGGAGCAGAAGTAGTATCTATAAATAGTAACCCAAATGGAAACAATATAAATGATAAGTGTGGATCAACTCATCCAGAGCAACTGAAAGAAGCTGTTTTAGAATATAAAGCGGACTTAGGTCTAGCATATGATGGTGATGCAGACAGACTAATTGCTGTAAATGAGAAGGGACAAATAGTCGATGGCGACCATATAATGATATTAAGTGCTATCTATTTAAAGAAAAATAATAAATTAGCTCAAGATACTTTAGTTGTAACCGTAATGAGTAATATAGGATTAACGATAGCGGCTAAGGAAAATGGGATAAAATTAGCAACTACATCAGTAGGAGATAGATATGTACTTGAAGAAATGAAAAATAGTGGTTATAATTTAGGAGGAGAACAATCAGGACATATGATTTTCTTAGATTATAATACTACTGGAGATGGAGTTTTAAGTTCTTTAGTTCTTGCTAAAATAGTACTAGAAGAAAATAAAGCTTTATCAGAACTTGCATCTGTAATGACTCAATACCCACAAGTATTAGTTAATGCAAGAATCAGCAATGAAAATAAAAATAAATACATGGAAATAAAAGAGATAAGCGATGAAATATCAAGAATAGAAAGCTTATTAGATGGTTGTGGAAGAGTATTAATAAGACCATCAGGAACAGAACCATTAGTAAGAGTTATGTTAGAGGGTAAAGAGGAAGGTCAAATAAAAGAATTAGCTACAAACTTAGCTAACCTTATACAAGAAAAATTATCATAATAATATAGGTTGCTAATGTATTAAAATAAATTCATATGATATCTAGGTTTCAGAGGAGAATAAATTTTCCTCTGAAACCTTGATATTATTTAAGTTTTTTATACATTCAACTGTATTTGATAAGCGCCAGAACTTAGATGTCGTCTCTTTAAAATTAAAGCAAATTAGTTCTAAGTTGACGAGGACAGAGTTAATCGAATTATCGGCGGATGCTCTGCGGTGTGTTTACCATCGAAAGAACTTCTTTAAATCATAGGAGTGATTCTGTGGACAAAGAGAAGCTCAAGTAAACTTATATGACCTACTCTTAAAAAATATAAATTTTTTTAGGAGGCTACAATATATGTGTGGTATAGTTGGATATTTAGGAAATAGACAGGCAACAGAAGTACTTGTTGAAGGACTTTCAAAGTTAGAGTACAGAGGATATGACTCAGCAGGTGTTGCAGTAAATGTTGGAAATGAATTAGAAATAAGAAAGTTTAAAGGAAGACTTGCTATATTAGCAGAGGATTTAGAAAACAATCCTATTAATGGTGGATTAGGAATAGGACATACGAGATGGGCAACTCATGGAGAGCCATCAGATGTAAACTCACATCCTCACTTTAATATGGCAAAAACAATAGCTGTAGTGCACAATGGTATAATAGAAAACTACATGGAATTAAGAGAAGAATTGCAAGCAGAAGGTGTTGTGTTCTTATCTCAAACAGATACAGAGGTTGTTGCTCACTTATTGGATAAGTTCTATGAAGGAAACTTATTAGATGCAGTTTATAAAGCAACTGAAAAGTTAAGAGGAGCATATGCATTAGGTGTTATATGTAAAGACAATAATAATGAATTAGTTGCTGTAAGAAAAGATAGTCCATTAATAGTAGGTATAGGAGAAGATGAAAACTTTATAGCATCTGATATACCTGCAATATTAAAATATACTAGAAATGTTTATTTCTTAGAAAATGACGAATATGTTCATATTCAAGGTTCTAATGTAACTATTTTAGATGAAAATAGAAATGTTGTAGAAAAAGAATTAAATGAAATAACTTGGGATGTAGAAGCTGCTTCTAAAGCTGGATATGATCATTTCATGTTAAAAGAGATATATGAACAACCAAGCGGAGTTAAAGAAACTTTAATAAGACGATTAAATTCTGATGGAGAAATCCAATTAGATGATATAAAAATGACTAATGAAGATTTAGAGAAAATAAACAGAGTTTATATAGTTGCATGTGGTACTGCATACCATGCAGGACTTGTTGGAAAATTTGCAATAGAGAAGTTTGCTCATATACCAGTAATAACGGATATAGCATCTGAATTTAGATACAGAGATCCATTTATAGATGATAAGACTTTATTAATATTAGTAAGTCAATCAGGTGAAACTGCTGATACTTTAGCATCTTTAAGATATGCAAAAGAAAAAGGAGCTAGAATATTATCCGTAACTAATGTTGTTGGTTCTTCTATAGCTAGAGAATCAGATGATGTATTCTACACTTGGGCAGGACCTGAAATCTCAGTTGCATCAACTAAAGCATATACAACTCAATTAGTATCATTCTATATGATAGCGTTAGACTTTGCTATAAAGAAAGGTACTATAAGCAGAGAATACTACAATGAAATGATAGAAAAATTAAAAGATATGCCTGAATTAGTTTCTAAAGCTTTAGAACAAGAAACTCATATAAAAGAAGATGTAGCTAAAGAGTTAAAAAATGCAACTAGTGCATTCTACTTAGGTAGAGGATTAGATTATAATTTAGCTATGGAAGGTGCATTAAAGATAAAAGAAATATCTTATATCCATGCAGAGGCTTTTGCAGCTGGAGAATTAAAGCACGGTACAATAGCATTAATAGAAGAAGGAACTCCTGTTATCGCAATAGCTACTCAAGAAGAACTATTTGAAAAAATGGTTTCTAATATGCAAGAAGTTAAGGCTAGAGGAGCTTACGTTATAGCAGTAGCTCAAGAGCATAATAAAGAAGTAGAAAAAGCAGCAGATAAGGTAATATATATACCAAATGTTGATGATATATTATCAAGTATATTAACTGTTTTACCACTTCAGTTATTATCTTACTATGTTGCAGTTCAAAGGGGCTGTGATGTAGATAAACCAAGAAACTTAGCAAAATCAGTAACTGTAGAATAGATAAAAAATAAAGGTAGATATATCTTAAAATAAAGTTAATTGTAAAGCGTTTGGGCTGGGATTAATTTCTATATTCCAGCCTTTCGCTATTTTTCTATAAAAATTATTTTAAGACGATACTATCTTTATTTTTTTAGATTAATAATAGTTTAAAGAGCAGTATATCCTCCTTAAAGTTGTCAATAATTTAAATATACATTACAAACTTAAGGGGGATTTTTTATGAATAAAATAAAATACATTACTTTGTTTATAGTGTTAGCATTATTAGGAGCTATGTCATCTTATGCTGATATTAAGTTTAATAATTCATATGATAGATTTTTACAAGCTTTTGAAAGTAGTGAAGCTAAATTTAAATTTTATAGTATGAAGGCTAACGTTCCTATAGAATATGATATAGATAGTGATGAAATAAAAAGCATATGCATAGAATTAATGAGTAACTTAGGAATGGAAGAAAGTGATATAAAAATAGAAGATAAATGGAACCAAGATGAAAAACAAATATACCTTCAGGCTAAGGATGAGGATACTAGTATATCAATAGTTGGAATCAAAAAAAGTAGTTCCGAATCATACATAATGGTTGACATATTAGATAATAAAGTATATAAAAATATAGTAGATATTTATGCTATTTTGGAAAATTATCTGAATAAGTATTCTCAAGAGGTTGAAATTTATACTTGTATAGCTGGAGAATATGGCAAAAAGTTACAAATTGATAAATATGATGATATTTTAAATAAAATATTATATAATATGAATGCTGAAGTTATAGAAAAAGTACAAGAAGAAAACTTTTTATCTGTAACAGCATATAGTAAAGTATTAAAAGAAAATTACTTAGAATGTTTTGGAAATAAGATAAATTTAAATATAGGAATTAGGTATAGCGAAGACGATGAAAAAACTTTAATATATATTGCTACACCGATTATAAAATTAGATTATTAATGAGGAGAGGCAAATAAGATGGCTAAAATAATTGTAAAAAAGAGTAACCCACTTAAAGGTAGTGTTAAAATAGATGGAGCAAAAAATGCTGTATTACCAATAATAGCAGCAACATTATTAGCAAAAGGAAAATCAGTAATAAAAGAAGTTCCTAACTTAAGGGATGTTCATGTTATATCAGATTTATTAAGACACTTAGGTGCAGAAGTTGAATACGAGGGGAAAACTTTAACTGTAGATGCTACGAATATAACTACATGTGAAGCACCATATGAATTAGTAAGAAAAATGAGAGCGTCATTCTTAGTTATGGGACCATTATTATCTAGATTTAATTATACAAAAATATCTATGCCAGGAGGGTGTGCTATAGGAACAAGACCTATAGACTTGCATTTAAAAGGATTTAAATGTTTAGGTGCAGATGTTGAAATAGACCATGGATTTGTAGAAGCTAGAACAGAAAAGTTAAAAGGTTCTAAATTATATTTAGATTTCCCATCTGTTGGAGCAACTGAAAATATAATGATGGCTGCATGTTTAGCAGAAGGAACAACTATAATTGAAAACGCAGCAGAAGAACCAGAAATAGTAGATTTAGCTAATTTCTTAAATGAAATGGGTGCAGACGTAAAAGGTGCAGGAACAAATACTATAAGAATAAAAGGTGTTAAAGAGTTAAGAGGTGCAGAGCATACTGTTATACCTGATAGAATAGAAGCAGCAACTTATATGGTTGCAGCAGCTATGACTAAGGGAGATATAGTTATAGAGAACGTATTAATGGAGCACTTAAAGCCTGTTACTGCAAAATTAAAGGAAGCAGGATGTAAAATAATAGAATTAGAAAATGCGGTTAGAGTTATAGGTCCTGAAACTTTAAAGCCTATAGATATAAAAACTTTACCACATCCAGGATTCCCAACAGATGTTCAAGCTCAATTTATGGCGATGCTTACTATAGCTAAAGGAACTGGTGTAGTTATAGAAACTGTTTTTGAAAATAGATATATGCACGTGGCTGAGTTCAACAGAATGGGTGCAAATATAAAAATAGAGGGAAGAACAGCAGTAGTAAAAGGTGTAGATCAATTATATGGAGCAAAAGTAAATGCCACAGACTTAAGAGCTGGTGCAGCGCTTATACTATGTGGGCTTATAGCAGAAGGTGATACTGAAATAGGTGAAATATACCACATACAAAGAGGTTATGTAGATATAGATAAGAAAATAACTGCATTAGGTGGAAATATAGAAATAGTTGAAGACTAATTAATATATAGTGAAGTAATAAATATACAGGGTTTTTCATATACTTTAAGGATATTAGCTAAGCTAAGGAGGAAAGAATATGAAAAATCCTTTAGTAATTTTAGCGGGACTGGTTTTTTTATGTATATCTGTACCCGTTATTTTGAGTACCGCATTTTATAAAGACTCAGAAATAAGTAGCACAAATGAAAATATCAAAATAAATATTGAGACTAAGGGCGAGAAAGAAGAGAAACAAGAGAAAGAAGTAATAAACTATGAGACTATAGATGAAGAATCACCAAATATAAGTATATATAATCATAAGGCTGGTGTAATAGAATCTATAGATATAGAAACTTATCTTTATGGTGTTCTATCAGGCGAAATGTCTGCAAAATTTAATATAGAAGCTCTGAAGGCTCAAGCAATAGCTGCAAGAACATTTGTAATGAATAAAAAAGAAAATCCTGTATCAAGTGGTCATAAGAATGCAGTGGTTTGTACAAACTATAAACATTGCCAGGAATATAAAAGTTATGAAGAGTTAAAATCAACTAATGGAACCCAATGGATGGAAGAATATTATACAAAGATAAAAAAAGCTGTAGATGAAACTAAAGGTCAAATTATAGTTTACGAAGATAAGCCAATATTACCATTATACTTTTCTACATCATCAGGAAAAACTGAAAATAGTGAAGAAGTTTTTTCAACACAATACCCTTATTTAAAATCTGTAGAGAGTCCATATGATGGACAATCTCCTAAATACACATCACAAGTAGTTGTAAGCAAATCTGATTTTATTAACAATATAAAGAAAAGTTATCCTAATATCAGCATAAAATCAAGCAATCTAAAAGAGGATATTAAAATATTAAATAGAAATGAAGGAGGATCTGTAGGTAAAATAAAGGTTGGTGATAAAGAACTTACAGGTGTAAACATTCGAAGTATATTTAATCTTAATTCTGCTAATTTTGAAATAGAGTTCAAAAATGATAATATAATATTTAATGTAAAAGGATATGGCCATGGAGTGGGAATGAGTCAATGGGGAGCAGAAGGTATGGCAGAAGAAGGATTTTTATATTATGAAATTTTAAAATATTATTATACAGGAACGGAAATTAAAGACCTATATTAAAATAAAAAATATATGGATAAATTGTATAAAAATAGAAGATACAGGAGACACTTCAAATGTATTAATATATTTGGAGGTGCTGTATGAAAAAAAAGTTATTAGAAAATGATATTTTTTATCTATCGTTATTTGTATGCGTATGTTTAGTAGCAGTAGGCGGAGTTTGGCTTACAAATAGTAATGTAAATAAGCTAGCTAGTAATGATACAGATAGAAATGAAGAGATACATTTAATAGATAATGATAAAAAAGAAGATGCAATACCAACAACTACTGATTCTGATCAAAATTTAGCTAAGGCAAAAGAAGAGAAAGAAGATAGTAGTGATAAATTAAGTTTCTTAGGAACTAAGGTAATAAGAGAATTCTCAGAAAAAGAACCTAGTTATTCAGAAACTTTAAATGTATGGGAAATACATAAAGGTGTTGATGTAAGTACAACAGAAGGTCAAGAAATAAAATCATTATTAAATGGAAAAGTAATAGACGTTTATAAAGATGATGAACATGGTATGTCTGTTAAAGTACAATATGATAATGATATTATAGTAGTTTATTCAAATTTAAGTGAAGATATTAAAGTAGAAAAAAATCAAGAATTAGAAGAAGGACAATGTATAGGTTTAGCAGGAAATACAACAGCTGTTGAAAGCGAAAGTGAACAACATGTACATGTAGAAGCATTCAAAGGTGAAGAATCTATAGATCCAATGTTTTTAATAGATTAAAAAATATAACAGATTTAATCATAATGATTAAGTCTGTTATATTTTTTTTTGTTTTTACATATATATCATTAAGGCTATTAGGTTAGGGGGGGAAATCTTGAAATCGCATATAGAGGAAAGAGCCATTGTTGTAGCAAAATATATACTAGAGAAAAATACTACAGTTAGACAAACAGCCAAAACCTTTGGAGTAAGTAAAAGTACAATCCATAAAGATGTAACGGAACGATTAGAAGAAATAAACCCATCTCTAGCAAAAGAGGTTAAGAAGGTTTTAGAAAAAAATAAATCTGAGAGACATATTAGAGGAGGTTTAGCAACAAAATTAAAATATGAAAAAGAAAACAAAAAAGATGTAGGGTAAAACCTACATTTTTTCTTGACTAAAGTAAAGATTTTGTATATCTTGTATCTAGGAGTATAAAGACAAATAAGATATGAAAATAAAGAGGAGTTGAAGAAATGGCTAGAGTTGACATAGGTATAGACTTAGGGACGGCAAATGTAATAGTTTATGTAAGTGGGAAAGGTATTGTTTTAGAAGAGCCATCTGTAGTAGCTATAGATAAAAGAACAAATTCTGTATTAGCTGTAGGAGAAGAAGCTAGGAAAATGATAGGGAGAACACCAGGAAATATAGTAGCAATAAGACCTTTAAGAGATGGTGTAATATCAGATTATGATGTAACGGAAAAAATGTTAAAATATTTCGTAGAGAAAGTAGTAGATAAAAAAGGTTTTGGAAGATTTTTTATGCCTAGAATAATGGTATGTGTTCCAACAGGAGTTACAGAGGTCGAAAAAAGAGCGGTAGAAGAAGCTACAAGACAAGCTGGTGCAAGAGAAGTTTATATAATTGAAGAACCTATAGCAGCAGCAATAGGGGCCGGAATAGATATATCTCAGCCGAATGGAAACATGGTTATAGATATAGGTGGAGGTACAGCTGATATAGCTGTTATATCTCTAGGAGGAGCTGTTGTTAGTGAATCTATTAAAATAGGTGGAGATAGATTTGATGAAGCGATAGTTAGATATATCAAAAAGCAAAAAAATCTTCTAATAGGGGAAAGAAGTGCAGAAAAGTTAAAGATTGAAATAGGAACTGCAATTAAACCAAAAGAAGAAAAATATATGAAAATCAGCGGAAGAAACTTAGTTACAGGTCTTCCTGAATCTATGGAAATAGCATCTTCAGAAATATTAGAAGCTGTTAGTGAATGTGTAGAGCAAATAGTTATTGCAACTCGTTATGTCTTAGAGCAAACACCTCCAGAATTAGCTGCAGACATAAGTGATAGAGGGATAATAATGACAGGTGGGGGAGCTTTACTACAAGGTTTAGATAAAAAGATACAGGAGAGTACGGGTATAAGAGTATCAGTAGCAGAAGATGCTTTATCATGTGTGGCAAAAGGTACTGGAAGTTCATTAAGCTCGTTAGATTTATTAGAAATGGGCGGAACTTTTAAGAAGAGATAATTAAAATAAAGAGCTATCTAAAAATATTTTTAGATAGCTCTTTATTTTAATTGTGAAATTATAGCTAAGTTGCTAGAAGAAGAGATAGTGCAACAGTTTCGGCTAATTCTAATACAAAGCTAAGTCTAACATTATTGAATGAAAATCTATTATTTTCATCAATTTTATCTACTATACCTACTATTGAAAAACTTCCAACTTGAGGAAGTTTTTTACCGACTCCTTTTCCAGGAAGAATAGGTCCTTTTCGAATTTGTATATTACCTATACTATTTTTAGATCCGAGACAAGCATCAATGGCTAAAAACTCACCTTTAGGGTGAAGTCTTTTTATTTCTTCAATTGACTCATATATATTTAAAGCATGGATAGGATTATCTAAGGTACCGTAAACTGGGTATTTAAAATCGCTATTTTTTAGCATAGTTCCAACTAAAGGGCCTAGAGCATCACCTATAGCCCGATCTGTTCCTATACAAATAACAATAGTATTTTCATTTATAATATCTTTTAGTATTAAGCTTAATACTTGAGCTACATTCTCTTTTTTATAATTTACTTTAGCTAGATACATAGGAACACCCCCTTCAAAAATATATGAACTTTCAATCTGAAAAATACCTAACTTTAGATTACATATAAATATCATATTTATAATATGTAGCCAATGGATAAATAATAATACCTACTATATAGTATATAGTGATAAGCTTAAAAAATTATTATGTATTAAAGCATAATTATCAAATTATAAATGCTTGACATAAAAATTAAAAAATAGTAACATATAATTAATTAATAAACAGAATATAAATTGATTTTAATAAATATGAAAATATTTATTACCTTATCAAGAGTGGCAGAGGGATAGGCCCTGTGAAGCCCGGCAACCGCCCGAAAGGGAAACGGTGCTAAATCCTACAAGATTTTAGAATCTTGAAAGATGAGGTTAGTTAATTAATGCATAGAATTGTGATAATTAGCCTCTTCTTTTTAAGAAGAGGCTTTTTAATTTTTATATTTTATATGCAAATTAATATAAACTCAGAAAATAAACAAAATAAATATAGAACTTAAAAAAATTTAAAGGAGGAAATAAAAATGGCAAGACATTTATTTACATCAGAATCAGTTACAGAAGGTCATCCAGATAAAATATGTGATCAAATATCAGATGCGATACTAGATGCTTTATTAGAAAAAGACCCACTATCTAGAGTAGCATGTGAGACAACAGTTACAACGGGGTTAGTTTTAGTTGCGGGAGAAATAACTACATCGGCATATGTTGATATTCCTAAGCTAGTAAGAAATACTATTGAAGAAATAGGATATACGAGAGCTAAATTTGGATTTGACTGTAATACTTGTGCTGTTATAACATCTATAGATGAGCAATCAGGAGATATAGCTATGGGTGTTGATGAAGCTTTAGAAAATAAAGTTGGAGAAGAAACAGAAGATGAAATAGAAAAAGTAGGTGCTGGAGATCAAGGTATAATGTTTGGTTTTGCATGTAACGAAACAGAAGAATTAATGCCACTTCCAATATCTTTAGCTCATAAATTATCGAGAAGATTAACTGAAGTTAGAAAATCTGGATTATTAGATTATTTAAGACCAGATGGAAAAACTCAAGTTACAGTTGAATATGATGGAAATAAAGCTGTTAGAGTACATACAGTTCTTATATCGACTCAACACTCAGAAGATGTAGATAATGATACAATAAGAAGAGATTTAATAGAACAAGTAATAAAGTATGTAATACCTGCTGAATTACTTGATGAAGAAACTATGATATATATAAATCCTACAGGAAGATTCGTTATAGGTGGACCTCAAGGTGATACAGGACTTACTGGTAGAAAAATAATAATAGATACTTATGGGGGATACTCTAGACATGGAGGAGGAGCATTCTCAGGAAAAGATCCTACTAAGGTTGATAGATCAGCTGCGTATGCTGCAAGATATGTTGCTAAAAATATAGTAGCTGCTGGGCTAGCTGATAAGTGTGAAATAGAATTAGCGTATGCTATAGGTGTAGCTAAACCATTATCAATATTTATAGATACTTTTGGAACTGGAAAAGTTTCAGAAGAAAAATTAGTAGAGTTAGTAAATAAGAATTTTGACTTAAGACCGGGAGCTATAATAAGAGACTTAGATTTAAGAAAACCTATGTATAAGCAAGTTGCTGCTTATGGACATTTTGGAAGAACTGATATAGATTTACCATGGGAAAGAACTGATAAAGCAGAAGTATTAAAACAACAAGCATTAGAAGCATAATAATACAAGGGCTGTTTCAAATTTGATTTTGAAACATGCCCTTTATTTTATTGTTTATAAAATGTATAATAGTTACGAATTAAGTATATTATAAAAACACTATTTGTTTGTAGGAGAAAAGATATGGAAAGATTAGAAGGAATGATAAGTGATATAGTATTTAAAAATGAAGAAAATGGATATACTATAGCTCATTTAGCCAACAGTATGGATGATATTGTAATAGTAGGATGCATGCCAACTTTATCAGTAGGAGAAAGCATAGAGGTAGAAGGAAAGTGGGTAAATCATAAAACTTATGGAACTCAATTTGAAGTAAGTAAGTTTATGCCTGTTATACCATCTTCACTAGAAGGAATTTATGCCTATTTATCATCTGGAATGATACATGGTATAGGTGAAAAAATGGCTAAAAGAATTGTTGATAAATTTGGTGTTAATACTTTAGATATAATACAAAATAATCCAGAACGTCTAGAAGAAGTAGAAGGTATTGGCGGTAAAAAACTAAAACAAATAGTAAAAAGCTACGAAGAAAATAGAGAACTGCGAAATATAATAATAGAACTATCTCCATATGGTATAACTCCTAATTACTGCTTAAAAATATACAAAAAATATAAGGATAAATCGATAGAAGTTATTAATAAAAATCCATATAGACTCGCAGAAGATATAAGAGGTATTGGATTTAAAATAGCTGATGAAATAGCTAATAAAATAGGAATAGATAAATATTCAGATGATAGAATATGCCAAGGTATATTGTATGCTTTAAATCAATCATTAGGAAGTGGCCATACTTATTTACCTAAACCTATTTTAATACAAGAAGCTAAAAAAATATTAGATGTAGAAGCATCTATGATAGATAATTGTATTATGGCATTAGCATATGACCAGAAAATTCACTTAGAGCAATCAAACGGTCAACAATTAATTTATTTAATGCCTTATTATATGTCTGAGAATGGAGTATGTAAACAAATAATTAAACTATCACAATGTGAGTTTGATGATTTAAATATTGATATAGATGAAGAAATTAGATCTTTAGAAGAAGAAGAAAATATAAAATTAGCAAGTAACCAAATTTTAGCAGTTAAAGAGGCTATTAATACTGGTGTACTAGTAATTACTGGTGGCCCAGGTACTGGTAAAACTACAACTATAAATACAATAATTAAAGTATTTGAAAATAATAAGAAGAAAGTTGTTTTAGCGGCTCCAACAGGTCGTGCTGCAAAAAGAATGAGCGAGACATCTCAAAGAGAAGCTAAAACTATACATAGATTATTAGAAATGGGATTTGCAACAGATAGTGATGACCTAATGTTCTTAAAAAATGAAGAAGATCCTATTAATGCGGATGTTGTTATTTTAGATGAAGTATCAATGGTTGATATATTGTTGATGTATAGTATGTTAAGAGCTATAAAATCAGGTACAAGGGTAATCTTGGTTGGAGATAGTGATCAGCTACCATCAGTAGGAGCAGGTAATGTACTAAAAGATATAATTGAATCTAATGTTATTAATGTAGTTAAATTAAATGAAATTTTTAGACAAGCCCAAGAGAGTATGATAGTAGTAAATGCTCATAAAATAAATAAAGGAGAGCCATTATTCTTAAATTCTAAGGGAAAAGATTTTTTCTTTATAAGAAAAAATACTAATGAAGAAATTATAGATGAAATAGTAGAAATAGTTAGCGAAAGATTACCTAAGTTTTATAAACTTGATAAATTAAAGGATATACAAGTTCTAGCATCTATGAGAAAAGGAGATGTAGGAGTAACTAACCTCAATATGGCGTTGCAAAAAAGTCTAAACAAGCCTGAGAAATTTAAAGTTGAAGAAAATTTTGCAAAGAGAATATTTAGAGTTGGTGATAAAGTAATGCAAATAAAAAATAACTACACTAAAAAATGGGAAAGTGAAGATAGAAAAGATAGTGGAGAAGGTATATATAATGGGGATATTGGATATATATACCATATAGATAAAGAAAATAAAAAAGTGCATGTATTATTTGACCAAGTAAAAATTGTTGATTATACTTATGATGAGTTAGATGAATTAGATCATAGTTTTTGTACAACTATACATAAAAGTCAAGGTAGTGAATTTCCTGTAGTTGTTATACCAATAACTTGGGCTCCACCTATGTTGTTGAGCAGAAACTTACTATATACAGCAGTTACTAGAGCAAAAAAATTAGTTGTACTAGTAGGAGATGTTAAATATTTAGAGTATATGATAAAGAATAATAGAACTAATGACAGATATTCAAATTTAGCAAATAAGTTAAATAAATTTAAACAAGAAGGGCTGTTGTTAAAATAAAATGATTTTTTATGAAGTGTTAGATTTAGTTTTAGACTTTATATATCCAAAAAATATAAGTTGTATATTATGTAATAAACCCATAAAGAAAATAAATACATATTCATTATGTAAAGATTGCTTTAAAGAGTTAAATTTTATACAAGATGGCTGTATTAAATGTGGGAAGCCAATAATATATCATTCATTAGAAAAATTAGATATATGTGGATGCAGTTATTGTTTTAATAAAAGTTTTTATTTTGATAAAGCTATATCGTGTATAGAGTATAGTGACATTAGTAAATCTATGATATTGGGATTTAAATATAAAAATAAAACTTATATGGCTAAATATATATCTAATATAATGAAAGAAAAATTAGACTTAGAGAACATTAAATTTGATTATATTACATTTGTACCACTTCATAAAAAAAGAATGAGAAAAAGAGGATTTAACCAATCTGAAAAAATTGCTAAGGAACTGGAGAAAATGATAGATATACCGATATTGGATTGTATATATAGGAAATCAAATACAAATAGACTATACAATTTAAATAGAAAAGAGAGAAAAATAGAATTAAAAAATGCTTTTTTAGTTAAAGAAAATATAAACTATGCTAATGGTAAGAATATTTTATTAATAGATGATATATTTACAACTGGCTCAACGGTAAATGAAATATCAAAACTATTAAAGTTAAATAATGTAAATAAAATATTCGTAATGACTTTACTAACGAAGAGTAATGATAATTATATAAAAGCAGAAAATTAGCTTGACATATAATTAGAAAGATAATAAAATAAATAGGTAATATTTTAGGTCTGTGGTTGAAAGTCCAAGCCAGTTGCAGGCAAAAGGATCCACGTAAGTTAATTCTAAAAATGGGATTAATGATCATGGTGCAGCTTAGAAGTAAGTCCTACCGGTATCAAATCGAGAGAGTTAGTAGTGCGGCAAACCCAAGCAAACCCTCCAGTAGGCGAGTGTGGGGTCAAAAACCAGGTCAGCTAAATATTCAAAAGTACCTTTATAGGTGCTTTTTTTTATGCCAAAAATTATTTTTTAGAAAAAATAGAAAAAAATTTATAAAATTAAACTAATATCATATATTAGCATATTATGTAGAAAGTTGACATCAATACACATATTAATAACAGTATATGCAAAAATATGTGGATATATATATATTAATAAATAGCCTAAAATACACATTTGTTTAAGTTATTAACATATTTATCCACATTATACACAGGATAAGTTATTAAAAGTAATCCACATATAAACAGGATAAAATTTAAATAATATTATTTAATACTTTATTCGACAGTATATAAAATTAATAAAAGTTAACAATAAAAATAAAGGATTACATAAGTAAATGAAGAATATACTTATAAAGTATAAATTAATTTTTATACTGCCATACACTGAAGGGAGATGTTCTTATGAATATAATAATATCTGGTAAACAAATGGATTTAACTAGTGGAATAAAAGGAGCAATTGAAGAGAAAATAGGTCGATTAGATTATTACCTTCACCCAGAAACAGAAGTAAAAGTTACAGTAAGTGCTAAGAAAGCTCGCCATACAATAGAAGTAACAATAATTCCTATAAGTGGACCAATTATCAGAGCTGAAGATAGCGAAGAAAATTTATATGCTGCTATAGATATTGTATATGATAAGTTAAATAAGCAATTAAGAAAATATAAAAATAGATTGCAAGATAGACACCAATCAAATGAAAGTATAAGATTTGATAGTGTTGATTTGGATAATGAAAATGATTTTGAAGATGAAGATGAAAATTTAGATATAGTAATAAAAAGAAATAAAAAATTTGATATGAAACCAATGAGCCCAGAAGAAGCTGTGTTACAAATGGAGTTAATAGAACATGAATTTTATATGTTTAGAAATATAGACACTGATGAAATATCTGTAGTTTATAAACGTGAAAATGGTGGATATGGGATGATAGAACACGAATAATAAAATTTGAAATGAAAAAGCTACCAATAATTTTATTGGTAGCTTTTTTATTAACTTTTTTATTTATCTGTACAATAAATAATTATAAATATTTTTTGTTAGTTATACTATAATTTATATAATTTGTGGATACGGTCAATATTAATATTAAATATAGTATTTTTATGGTAAAATATATAATAGTAATAATATATGGACGAGGAGAGATGCCAACAATGGGTTTTTTAGATAATTTATTTAATATAGCAGATAGAAGAGAATTGAAAAATTTTAATAAAATAGTTGATAAAATAGATCAGCTTGAACCTAAATTTGAATCTATGTCAGATAAAGAACTTAAAGAAATGACTAATATATTTAGAGATAGATTAGATAAAGGAGAAACAGTAGATGATATACTACCAGAAGCTTTTGCAGTAGTAAGGGAAGCATCTAAAAGGGTATTAGGATTAAGACATTATAGAGTTCAGCTTATAGGTGGTATAGTTCTTCATCAAGGAAGAATAGCTGAGATGAAAACTGGTGAAGGGAAAACATTAGTTGGAACAGCTCCAGTTTATTTAAATGCTCTTTCTGGTAAAGGGGTACATGTAGTTACAGTAAATGACTACTTAGCGAAACGTGATAAAGAGCAAATGGGAAAAGTATACGAATTCTTAGGTCTTACTGTAGGGGTAATCGTTCATGGACAAAATCCAGCAGTTAGAAAGGCTCAATATGAGTGTGATATAACTTATGGAACAAACAATGAATATGGATTCGATTACTTAAAAGATAATATGGTAATTCATAAAGAGCAAAAGGTTCAAAGACCTTTAAATTATGCAATCGTAGATGAGGTAGATTCAATATTAATAGATGAGGCAAGAACTCCTCTTATAATATCTGGACCTGGGGATAAATCAACACATTTATATTCAGATGCTAATACATTTGTATTAACACTAAAATCAGATGATTATGAATTAGAAGAAAAGCAAAAAGCAGTATCTTTAACAGAGTCTGGAATACAAAAAGCAGAAGTTTACTTTAATGTTGAAAATATAACTGATATATCTCATACAGAGTTATACCATCATATAAACCAAGCATTAAAAGCGCATACAATAATGAAGCGTGACGTTGATTATGTATGCAAAGATGGAGAAATAGTAATAGTTGATGAATTCACGGGAAGACTTATGTTCGGTAGAAGATACTCAGAAGGGTTACATCAAGCAATAGAAGCTAAAGAAGGATTAAGAATTCAAAGAGAATCTAAAACATTAGCAACAATAACATTCCAAAATTACTTTAGAATGTATAACAAGCTTTCTGGTATGACAGGTACTGCAAAAACAGAAGAAGAAGAATTTAAAGCAATATACAAAATGGATGTTGTTCAAATACCAACAAATAAAGAAATATTAAGAAAAGACTTAGCGGACTCTGTTTATAAAAATGAAAAAGGAAAGTTTAATGCAGTAGCAGAAGATATAATTGAAAGAAATAAGAATAAACAACCAGTATTAGTTGGTACTGTATCTATAGAAAAATCAGAATTATTATCTCAACTTCTAAAAAGAAGAGGAGTTAAGCATGAAGTATTAAATGCTAAGCATCATGATAAAGAAGCTGAAATAATAGCTCAAGCTGGTAGATTAGGAGCAGTAACTATAGCAACTAATATGGCAGGACGTGGTACAGATATAGTTTTAGGTGGTAACCCTGTATTCTTGACTAAGAAAGAGATGAAAAGATTAGGATACAATGAAGACATAATAAACAAAGTAGATTCACCTTTAGAAGTACAACAAACAGAAGAAAATGAAGATTTATTTAAGGCAAGAGCTGAATATGAAAACTTATTTAATAGATTTAAGAAAGAATCTGAAGCTGAACAGCAAGAAGTTTTAAACGCTGGTGGACTTGCTATAATAGGTACAGAAAGACATGAGTCTCGTAGAATAGATAACCAGTTAAGAGGTCGTGCTGGTCGTCAAGGTGACCCAGGTAGCTCAAGGTTCTATATAGCGCTAGATGATGATCTTATGAGATTATTCGGAAGTGAAAGAATACAAGGTGTTGTAGAAAAAATAGGTCTTGAAGAAGATATGCCTATTGAACATAAGATGCTAACTAAATCTATAGAAAGTGCTCAAAAGAAAGTTGAAGGAAAGAACTTTGGAATAAGAAAACATGTTCTTCAATATGATGATGTTATGAACAAGCAAAGAGAAATAATATATGCTGAAAGAAGTCGTGTATTAGAAGGTGAAAACCTAGATGAACAAATACAATCAATGATAAAAGATATAATTGTAGAAGCAGCTGATATAGCAGTTAAAGAAAATGGAATTGATGAAGAAATATTTAAAGCTCATCTGTATGCTCTATTTATGCCAAAGGGAAGTATAGAGATAGAAAATGTTGAAAAGCTTTCTAAGGAAGAACTTGTAGATAAAGTATATGAAATAGCGCATAAAATTTATTCGGCTAAGGAAGAGCAAATAGGTTCTGAGAGAATGAGAGAAGTAGAAAGAGTTATACTTCTTCAATCAGTCGATAGTCATTGGATAGATCATATAGATGCTATGGACCAATTACGTCAAGGTATAGGTCTTCGTGCTATAGGGCAACAAGATCCAGTTGTTGCATACAAAATGGAAGGTTTTGATATGTTTGATGAAATGACTAAGCATATACAAGAAGACACTGTTAGATACTTATTCAATATAACTATAGAGCAACCTGTTGAAAGAAAACAAGTTATAGATGTTGATCACTTATCTTCAAGTGCAACTGATGAACCAGGTAATAAAACTGTTAAAAAGGACGAAGAAACAGGAAGAAATGACTTATGCCCATGTGGTAGTGGTAAAAAATATAAAAAATGTTGTGGAAGATAATTTTGGAGGTTTAAATGTTAAACATACAAGAGTATAGACATAGTATAGACAAAATGTCTTCAAATCTAGAAGAAATGAGGGATTCTCTTTGACATTGCTTCACTATTAGAGCAAATTGAAAAAAATGAAGAAGAGATGAATAAACAAGAGTTTTGGAATGATAATGAGAAAGCTCAAAAAGTTATTCAGGAAAATAAATCCCTAAAAGATACAGTTGAAGAATACAATCAATTAAGTGAAAGTTTAGAAGAAATAGAGCTATTGATAGAAATTGGATTAGAAGAAAATGACGATTCAATTTGCAAAGAAATAGAAAAGAGTATTGATAGTCTTGAAAAAGAGATAGACAATATGAGGATAAAAACTCTTCTAAGCGGCGAATATGATAGGAATAATGCAATACTATCTATTAATGCAGGTACAGGAGGGCTAGATGCTCAAGATTGGGCTCAAATGCTTCTTAGAATGTACACGAGATGGGGAGAAAGAAAGGGATATAAGGTTAAACTTTTAGATATACTTTCTGATCCAGAAGCAGGTATAAAAAGTGCTACTTTATTAATTGAAGGATTGAATGCCTATGGATACTTAAAAAGTGAAAAAGGTGTCCATCGTATAGTTAGGATATCTCCTTTTGATCCATCTGGTAAGAGGCATACATCCTTTGCATCTGTAGATGTTACTCCCGAGCTTGATGATAGTATTGAAATAGAGATAAATCAAAGTGATTTGAAAATAGACACATATAGAGCCTCAGGTGCTGGAGGTCAACATGTAAATACTACAGATTCAGCAGTAAGAATTACACATATTCCTACAGGTGTTGTAGTTCAATGTCAAAATGAAAGATCTCAGCATATGAACAAAGATAGAGCTATGAGGATGCTTATGGCAAAGCTTATTGAGTTAAAAGAGCTTGAACAAAAAGAGAAAATTGAAGATATTCAAGGTAAATATTCTCAAATAACTTGGGGAAGTCAAATAAGATCGTATGTATTCCAACCATATAAAATGGTAAAAGACCATAGAACTAATGCAGAAATAGGAAATGTAGATAGTGTTATGGATGGTAACATAGATTTATTTATAAACGAATATCTTAAAATGAATAAAATCAAAAAATAATTTAAATAAGGCTGGAGAATTTAATTCTTGAGCCTTATTTTAAAATTTTAATTTGAATAAATTTAATTTATGGAAAGAAGGATGTATTGTGGATATAAATCAAATATTAAAAACAGAATTTAACTTAAAAGATGAGCATATAAATAACACGATAAAGTTAATTGATGAGGGTAATACAATACCATTTATAGCTAGATATAGAAAAGAAATGACAGGTGCTATGAGTGATGTTACCTTAAGAGAGTTATATGATAGACTAACATATTTAAGAAATCTAGAAAGTAGAAAAGAAGATGTTAGTAGAATAATTGAAGAACAAGGTAAATTAACAGATGAAATAACTAAAAAAATAGTAGAAGCTAAAACTCTTCAAGAAGTGGAAGATATATATGCTCCATTTAAACAAAAGAAAAGAACGAGAGCTACTATTGCTAAAGAAAAAGGATTAGAAAAATTAGCAATGAGTATTCTTAATGAAAAAATAGCTAATATAGAAATAGAAGCACAAAAATACATAAATGAAGAAAAAGACGTAAATTCAGTAGAAGATGCTTTAAAAGGATCTAAAGACATAATTGCTGAGATTGTTTCAGATGATGCAGATGTTAGAAAATACATAAGAGAGCTTGCATTAAGAGAAGGTGTTATAATTACTAAAAATGCTACTGATGAAAAGTCAGTATACGATATGTATTATGATTATAGTGAAGGAGTTAAGAATATTGCCCCACATAGAACATTAGCAATTAACAGGGGAGAAAAAGAAAACTTCTTAAAAGTAAAATTAGAAATAAATAATGATAAAGTATTAAATCATATTATAAATAAATATATAAATAATGAGAATATATCAAATAAAGAAGAAATTGTACAAGCAATAGAGGATTCTTACAAGAGATTAATATTTCCTTCTATAGAGAGAGAAGTTAGAAATACTCTAACGGAAGTAGCGCAAGAGAGAGCTATAAATGTATTTGGACAAAATGTAAAAAGTTTATTACTACAACCACCAGTTAAAGGAAAAGTAGTAATAGGATTTGACCCAGGGTTTAGAACTGGATGTAAGGTTGCTGTAATTGATAAGAATGGTAAGTTTTTAGATTATGCAACAGTTTATCCAACTGAACCTAAAAATGATGTAGAGGGGACAAAGAAAACTTTAAAAGATTTTATAAATAAATATGATGTAGATATAATAGCTATAGGAAATGGTACGGCATCAAGAGAATCAGAAAGTATTATATCTGATATGATAAAAGAAATTGGTAAAGAAGTACAATATGTAATAGTAAGTGAGGCAGGGGCATCTGTTTATTCAGCATCAGAGCTTGCTAATGAGGAACATCCTGATGTAGATGTATCTATAAGAGGGGCTATATCTATAGGTAGAAGACTACAAGATCCATTAGCAGAACTTGTAAAAATAGATCCGAAGAGTATAGGTGTTGGTCAATATCAACACGATTTAAATCAAAAAAGACTTGAAGGTGTATTAGATGGAGTAGTAGAAGATTCAGTAAATAGTGTTGGATTAGATTTAAATACAGCATCTTATTCTTTACTTGAGCACATTGCGGGTATAAGTAAGACTATAGCTAAAAATATAATTGCTTATAGGGAAGAGAATGGAGCATTTACATCAAGAGCTCAATTAAAGAAAGTAAAAAGATTAGGGCCTCAAGCTTTTACTCAATGTGCAGGGTTTATGAGAATTTCAAATGCTAAGAATCCTCTAGATAATACTGGAGTACATCCAGAAAGTTATGATATATGCAAAAGCTTATTAGAGATGATAGGCTACTCTTTAGAAGATGTAAAAAATAGAAATATACAAGATATTGATGAAAGAGTACAAAAAATAGGTATAATGGAAATAAGCAAAAAATTAGAAGTAGGGGAAATTACTTTAAAAGATATAATTGCAGAAATTAAAAAGCCAGGAAGAGATCCAAGAGAAGAAGGAATTAAACCTATACTTAGAACGGATGTATTAAAAATAGAAGATATAACAGAAGGTATGATATTAAAAGGAACTGTAAGAAACGTAGTAGACTTTGGTGCTTTTGTCGATATTGGAATAAAAAATGATGGTTTAGTTCACAAATCTCAAATGAGTAATAAATTTGTTAAGGACCCTATGGATGTAGTTACGGTAGGGGATATTGTTGATGTAAAAGTTATTGGCATTGACTTAGACAAGAAAAGAGTTTCTTTATCAATGAAGATGTAGGAATTTCTAGTAGGAGGTTGAAATGATTTTAATAAAAAATGGAACTATAGATACAATAACTAACGGTGTATTTGTAGGAGATATCCTTATAGAAGGAAAAAAGATAGTAAAAATAGAAGAAAAAATTGAAGTTTCAAACGATGTAGAAGTTATAGATGCACAAGGTAAATTTGTTTTCCCAGGATTTATAGACGCCCATACTCATCTAGGATTATGGGAAGATGGTATGGGGTTTGAAGGTGCGGATGGAAATGAAGAAACAGATCCTATAACTCCTCAATTAAATCCGATAGATGGAATAAATCCGATGGATAGAACTTTTGAAGAAGCTGTAGCTGGTGGTATAACAGCTGTTTGTACAACACCAGGAAGTGCTAATGTAATGGGTGGAGAATGTATAGCAATTAAAACTCATGGTAGAAGAATAGATAATATGGTTATAAAAAATCCTGTTGCATCAAAAATAGCTTTTGGAGAAAATCCAAAGAGTTGTTATGGGAGAGATGAAAAAACTCCTCAAACTAGAATGGCAATAGCTTCGTTATTAAGAGAACATCTTAAAAAAGCAGAAGAATATTTAGAAGAAATAGAGTTATACGAAGAACATGAAGATCATGATAGACCAGAGTATGATATAAAAATGGAAAGCTTAATACCAGTATTAAGAAAAGAAATCCCATTTAAGGTTCATGCACATAGAGCTGATGATATGTTTACGGCTATAAGAATAGCTAAAGAGTTTGATTTAAGACTTACCTTAGATCACTGTACAGAAGGTCATCTTATAGCAGAAGATTTAGTTGAAGAGGGATATCCTGTAATAGTTGGACCATCTTTATCTGAGAGATCTAAGATAGAATTAAGAAATTTAACTTTTGATACTGCAGGTATTTTATCAAATGCAGGAGCACAAGTTTCTTTAATGACAGACCATCCAGTTATACCAATACAATATCTTCCTATATGTGCAGGTATTGCAGTTAAACATGGAATGAAAAAAGAAAAAGCTATAGAAGCAATAACGATAAATCCTGCAAAAACTCTAGGAATAGAAGATAGAGTAGGGTCTATAGAAGTAGGGAAAGATGCGGATATAGTTATTTGGGATGGATGCCCTTTAGAAATACAAAGTAATGTATTATTTACCGTGATAGATGGTAAAATAGTTTATAAGCGAGCTTAATCAACTTATAAATTTTTATATAAAAAATGAATTTTATTTTTAGTTAAGTTGACAATGAAATAAAATTTAACTAGTATATAAGTATAAATTAAATAGAAATATGAAATCTTCGGGGCAGGGTGAAATTCCCTACCGGCGGTTATAGCCCGCGAGCTACCTTGTGTAGCATGATTTGGTGAGATTCCAAAGCCGACAGTAAAGTCTGGATGAGAGAAGATGGTTAAAAGCGAATACTTAAAATTAAGTAATATACTTAATATTAATTAGTATTCAAACTATATCCATAAAAACAAGCTCGAAGAATTATTCTTCGAGTTTTTTTATTTCCGGGTTTTTTATTTCTAATTTATTTAAATTTTTATTTAAATATATTGGGAGGTAATATTTTATGCAAGAAACAATTAAAAATAACAAGTCAATGTCTGTAAAAATTTTAGCTAAAATAGGTATACTAGCAGCAGTAGCCTATATACTTATGTTTATATCGGTGCCATTACCTATATTTCCAAGTTTCCTAAAGTTAGATGTATCAGATATACCAGCAATATTCGGCGGAATGGCGATGGGACCTTTAGCTGGATTTATAATAGCACTTATAAAGAATTTACTTCAAATAGGAGTCAGTGTTACTGGTGGAGTAGGAGAAATAGCAAATGCAATTATAAGTGGAACTTATGTAGTTATAATATCTTATCTTTATAAAAGAAGAAGCAATTTTAAAGGTGTAATACTAGGCGCTATATTAGGAACTATAGGCATGACTATTATGGGATGTGTATTAAATTATTTTGTGGTAACTCCAATATATGGTCAAGTAGTCGGTAGTTTAGACGCAGTAATAGCAATGGGAAGTGCAATAAATCCAAGAATACATGATTTATTTACATTTGTAATTTGGGTATACGCTCCATTTAATATAATTAAGGCTATAGTAATGACAATATGTGTTTTACCACTATACAAAAAGGTGAATGGAATACTTAAAAAATAAAAAATCTAAATATAAGAGGTTCATGGATTTAATTCATAGACCTCTTTTTTTATGAAAGCTTATAATATATGATATAAGTTAATTTTGTTGTCTAAAATTTTGATTAAAGTTAATTATTATAATATAATAATATTTATCGAATTAATAAATATTTAGAAATATAATGGAGATGAAGTCATGGTTAAAATATATTTGGACGGAGAAGAACAAACTAAAGAAATAGGATATAGATTAGGAAAATTACTTACACCAGGAAGTGTGATTTGTTTAATAGGAGACTTAGGAGCAGGGAAAACTACTATGACTCAAAGCTTAGCAAAAGCTATTGGTGTCGACGATTATATAACTAGTCCTACTTTTACAATAGTAAATGAATATGAAGGAAATATGCCTTTATACCATTTTGATGTTTATAGAATTGGAAGTAGTGAAGAAATGTATGATATTGGGTATGATGAATATATAAACTCAGATGGTGTGTGTATAATAGAATGGGCTAATTTAATAGAAGATATACTTCCTGATGAGTATTTAGATATAGAATTAAGTTATAAAGATATGGGAAGAGAAATGATATTAAAACCAGTTGGAGAAAAATATAAAAAAATCGTTGAGGAGCTGACAAAATAATGAAAATACTAGGTATAGATACATCTTCAAATGCATCGAGCGTTGCTGTAATTGAAGATAATAAATTAATATGTGAATATACTGTAAATACAAAAACAACACATTCTCAAAAGCTTATGCCAATGATAGAAAATATGCTATCAATGAGTGATATAAATATAAAAGATATAGATGCTATAGCAATATGTATAGGACCGGGTTCATTTACAGGATTAAGAATAGGTATGGCGACTGCAAAAGCAATAGCACATGTAAATAATTTACCTATAATAGGAGTAAATTCACTAGAAATATTAGGTGGAAATATGAATCTTTGTGATAAAAATATATGTTCTATACTAGATGCACAAAGAAATCAAGTTTACACTGGAAGATATAAATTTGAAAATGGAAACATAGTTGAAATACAACCAGTAGATGTAGTTGAAATAGAAAATTTATTAGAAGAAATATCTAAGGATAACGAAGAGTGGATTTTAGTTGGAGAAGCTGTTTATAAGTATGAAGATAGAATAAAAGAAATAAAAAATATAAGAGTGCCATCTCCATCGCACAATGTAACAAAAGCAAGTAGCTTATGTTCTATCGCTAAAGAAAAATATAATAAAAATATAGATGTTCATAATTGTTACGATATAAATCCAATGTATATAAGAAAATCTCAAGCAGAAGTTCAATACGAAGAGAAAATGAAGAGGTTAGAAAATGGTAAATAATCTTGTAATAGAAGAAATGAAGGTCGATGATATTGACGGAGTTTTCGAAGTAGAGAAAAATTGCTTTGAAGATTATTGGTCAAAGGATTCATTTAAAAAAGAGCTATCTAATAATTTAGCAAAATACCTTGTTGCAAAAGTAGATGGTAAAGTAGCAGGATATGTTGGCATATGGTTTGTAGTAGATGAAGGTCATATAACAAATGTAGCAGTACATGAAGATTATAGAGGTCAAAAAATCGGAGACCAATTAATAAAGGAATTAGTACAAGTATGTAAAGATAATAAAATTGTATCAATGACATTAGAAGTAAGAACTTCAAATACAGTTGCTCAAAATTTATATAGAAAATACGGATTCAAGATGGCTGGAATTAGGAAAGAATATTATAGTAATAATAAAGAAGATGCCATAATAATGTGGAATGATATAAAAGAGGTGTAAGAATGAAAGATGTAATAACATTAGCTATAGAAAGTAGTTGTGATGAAACATCAGCAGCCATATTAAAAAATGGTAGAGAAGTTTTATCAAATATAATATCGACTCAAATTGAAACACACAAAAAATTCGGTGGAGTAGTACCTGAAGTGGCATCAAGAAAACATATAGAAAGTATTGATGAAGTTGTACAAGAAGCCTTAGATACAGCTAACATGGACTTTAAAGATATAGATCATATAGCCGTAACATATGGTCCAGGACTTGCAGGAGCACTTTTAGTAGGCTTATCACATGCAAAAGCATTAGCTTACACATTAGATATTCCACTGGTAGGAGTAAATCATATAGAAGGACATGTTAGTGCAAACTATATCGAGCATAAAGATTTAAAACCTCCATTCATAACTTTAATAGTATCAGGAGGGCATACTCATTTAGTTGAAGTTAAAGATTATGGAGTTTATGAAATTTTAGGTAGAACAAGAGATGATGCATCAGGAGAAGCATTTGATAAAATAGCTAGAGCTATGGGCCTTGGATATCCAGGTGGACCAATAATAGATAGATTAGCCAAATTAGGTAATAAGCATGCCATAGAATTCCCTAGGGCTCACATGGATGAAGAATATGACTTCAGCTTCAGTGGACTCAAATCAGCAGTGCTAAACTATCTAAATGCTAAAAAAATGAAGAATGAAGAAATAATAGTTGAAGACGTAGCAGCATCTTTCCAAGAAGCGGTAGTAGAAGTATTATCAAGTAAAGCAATAAAAGCAGCTTTAGATAAAAATTACAAAACAATAGCTTTAGCGGGAGGTGTTGCATGCAACTCATCACTTAGAGAAAAAATAACTGAAATGGCTAAAGAGCATGGTATTGATATTAAATACCCACCATTAGTATTATGTACAGACAATGCAGCGATGATAGGATGTGCAGGGTATTACAGTTACATGAACGGAAGAAGAGATGACATGTCACTAAATGCCGTACCAGGACTAAAAATAGGTCAAAAATAAACTTATAATAATTCAAATTACTCCCCCTATTTCAAGGTTAGTTAATCGGTGGCCCCAACGAAGGGGAGAAAATAAAAAAAGTGACTACCATTTGCAGAATTTTCCCATCTGCATGGTAGTCACTTTTTTATTTTCTCACCGAGCTGCCGATCACCGATTAACTAAACTAAACCATCTCTTTTACTAAGTTAGTAGCCCATTTTTTAGATAAGGCTCTAGGAACTCCGAATATAAATTTAGCAATTTCTTCAGTATAAGTTAATAAAACTAACATAAATATAGGAGCGCCTTTAAACGCAGCTAAAAATGTTAGTGGAAGGGACACTAACCACATACATCCTAATTCTAAAAATAATGAGTATTTCGTATCTCCACCACTTCTTAAAACACCAATGACTATAAAGGTATTAAAAGCTTTTAGTGCCATTAATAGACCCATTATAATGAATATTTTTATTATATCTGGAGATAATTCCTTTGATACATTAAATACTTTTAATAATAAAGGTATATTAGCTATTAATAAAAGTCCAAATAGTAATCCCGTTAAAGATACTAGAATAGAGAATTTTTTAGAATAGCGTATAGCTTTTTCTATTTGGTCTGCACCTAATTCATTTCCAAGCATAATAGCAGCTCCATTTGCGACACATACAGAAGTCATAATAAAGAAGTTACCTGTACTAGTAGCTATTTGACTGGCCGCAATAGCGGAAGTACCAGCTTGAGAATATGCTACAGAGTATAAAACTGTCCCAAATGCCCATAGACTATCATTTAAGAGTATAGGTAAACTTTTAGATGCAAAAGTTTTTAAGAAATCAGCCTTTATTCTTTTTACATCATTTAAATTGAATCTTAATATATAGTCCTTCTTAATGAAATAAATGTAAGATGTTATAAGCACTAATTCAATAATTCTAGCAATAACAGTAGCTAAAGCTGCACCTTTAACACCTAAAGCAGGCAATCCAAAGTTACCTAGTATAAGACCATAGTTTAATACTATATTTGTTCCTAAGGCTATGGTACTGCATATCATACCTAGTTTAGGGTTTCTAACACTTCTTGAACCCATACTAAAAACTGTACTTATTGCAATTATTGGATAGGAAAAAGTAACAATTCTAAAATATTCAATACATAGTTTAACAACCTCTGAATCATGAGAAAATATGTTTATTATTAATTTAGGAGCTATTAAAGCTGGAAGGAAAAATAAGCAACTAACTAAAAAAGCTAAAATTGTACTTAATCCAGTTACACTTCTAATATTATTTACGTCTTTTTTTCCAAAAAACTGAGATATAAATATACCAGCACCACCAGTTATTCCATATAAAGTCATATTAAATAGGAAGAAAAATTGATTTGCAACTCCAATAGAAGCTACAGATGATTCTCCTAGGCTACTAATCATGACAGTATCAACTACATTAACAGAAGATGAAATCAAGTTCTGTACAATCATAGGAATACAAAGTGATACTAATAACTTATAGAAACTTTTATTTTCTTTATCTAATTTAAATAATCCTTGCAAATAATCACCTCGTTATAAATTTTTACATATTAAATGATAACACAATAATAGGTAGGGTTGGCAAGTTAAATAAAAGCAATTAGTTTATTAAACTAATTGCTCCCATTCTTCATAAAGAGCTTCTAGGTTGTTTTCAAGATTAGTTTTCTCTTGACTTACTTCTTTAGCTCTTTCAGGATTAGAATAGACTTCTTCTTGACATAGAAGTATGTCTAATTCTTCTATTTTAGATTCAGTAGTTTCGATTTCTTTTTCTATATTTTGTCTTTTTGCCCTGTTTTTCTTTTCAGCTTCTCTTTGTTCTCTTTCTTTTCTTTTTTCTTCTTTTAGCTGAGTTTTAGTTTTTTCTTCTTTATCTTCTTCTTGAATAAGGCTCATCTCTTGAACTTGTCTTTTCTTAAACATATAATAATCATAGTTTCCAAGATATTCAGTTATACCATTCTCATCTAATACTAATATCTTATCAACAACGGTATTTAAAAAATATCTATCATGGGAAATAGTGAATATAGTACCAGTATAACTTGATAAAGCCTCTTCAAGAACTTCCTTAGAATCTATATCTAAGTGGTTAGTAGGTTCGTCTAGAAGTAAGAAGTTTGCATTTGAAAGTATTAGTTTTAAAATAGCTACTCTAGCTCTTTCTCCACCACTTAAAGTTGAAATTTTCTTAAATACTTCTTCATCTTCAAATAAAAATGCACCAAGCATGCTTCTAATTTGAGTTTGAGTTAAGTGCTTATTACTATCCCAAATTTCATCTATAATGGTATTATCTAAGTTTAGTGTTTTTTGTTCTTGGTGGAAGTAAGAAACATTGACATTAGTACCTAATGTTACACTACCACTTAAAGGAATTATTTCATTCATTATTATCTTGAATAAAGTAGATTTACCAATACCATTAGCACCAATAAGAGCAACTTTTTCTTCTCTGTAAATATCTAAGTTTAAATCTTTAAATAAAATTCTATTTCCATATCCCATAGATACATCTCTGACTTGAAGAACATCATTACCACTAACTATAGATGGATTGAATTCAATCCGAGCTCTTTTTCTATAAGCTTCAGGTTTGTCTAGTACATCTATTTTATCTAGAGCTTTTTCTTTACTACGAGCTCTTTTTAAATGTTTTTCACGACCATATGCTTTAAGTCTCTCTATAGATTCCTCTTGTTTCTTTAAGTCTTTTTGTTGATCTTCATATTTCTTTAATTCTAATTCTTTTTCAACTCTCGATAGTTCTAAGAATTTAGAGTAGTTTCCATTATAAGTTTTTAATTTTTTATTATGAATTTCAAAGGTTCTATTGACTACTTGATCTAAGAAATATCTATCATGGGAAATCAGCATAACTGTTCCCTTATATTGTTTTAAAAATAGTTCTAGCCATTCTATTGCTTCAGAATCTAAATGGTTAGTAGGTTCATCCAGCATTAATAAGGTTGGCTTTTTTAATAATAATTTACCTAAAAGTATTCTTGTTTTTTCTCCACCAGAAAGTATGCTTATAGGTTTATTCATATCATTATCACTAAATCCTAAGCCTTTTAATACACCCTTAGCTTCTGACTTATATCCATATCCATTTTTATCAGCAAATAGTTCTAGCTTATGTGAGTATTCATTCATAAGTTTATCTAAGTAATCTGAGTTAGATTTTTCACCCTCTTCAGCAATTTTTAGTTCTAGATTTCTTAAATAAGTTTCCATATCTATTAAATCTCTAAAAACTTCTAGAACTTCATCTAGAATTGTATTTTCAGAGTGGAAATTCATGTTTTGTTCTAAATATCCAATTTCACAATCTTTAGCTGTGTATATATCACCGCTATCATATCCATATACACCTGAAATTATTTTAAATAAAGTGGTTTTACCAGTACCATTAATACCGATTATACCGATTTTGTCTCCTTCATTTACAGTAAAAGATACGTCTTCTAGTATAGAATCTATTCCAAAACTTTTATTTAAGTTATTACACGACAATACGATCATAAATTTTATACCTCCTTAAACTACCTAAAATTATAATGTTTTGATATAATATAATCAAGGATATATAAGATGTTTTGAAAAAAGAAACATTTAAGGTGAATAGTTAATTAAAATTTAAACGACTAGGAGGTGAAGCTGTGGGTAATAAAAACATATCTATGGCTGTAATTAGAAGGTTACCAAAATATTACAGATATTTAGGTGACTTATTAGATAGAGATATACAAAGAATATCATCAAAAGAATTAAGTGATATAATCGGATTTACTGCATCTCAAATTAGACAAGATTTAAATAATTTTGGAGGATTTGGGCAACAGGGATACGGGTATAATGTTGATGCTCTACACCAAGAAATAGGAAAGATTTTGGGACTTGATACAAAATATAATGCTGTACTTATAGGTGCTGGGAACTTAGGTCAAGCAATAGCAAATTACTCAGGATTTAGAAAAGCTGGTTTTGAAATCAAGGCATTATTTGATGCAAACCCAAGAATGATTGGATTAAAGATAAGAGACTTCGAAATATTAGATTCGGAAGATATAGAGGAATTTATAAAGGAAAATGAAGTTGATATAGCTATAATGTGTATTCCTAAAAAAGGAAGTCAAGAGCTTGCAGATAGATTAGTAAATGCAGGAATAAAAGGCATATGGAACTTTGTACCTGTAGATTTAGATGTTCCAGAATCAGTTATAGTTGAAAATGTAAATTTAACAGAAAGTTTATTTACATTATCATATTTAATGAAAGCAGAAGACTAAATAAAAGTTCATATGGGGGATTTATTCTTAAAAAATTGGGGGAAAGGTCAGAAGGCATAAGTCTTGTGACTTTTTTATTGTAAGGATTTTTATTATATAGAAACTCTACAAAAATAAAAATGGGCATGTTTTAGCGAGTTTGTATAATGACTGGCTCAGGTGTAAAATATAAAATCACTACAATTTGCAATGTTCTTTGTTGTATAGTAGTGATTTTATATTTACACTCGAGCCGACGGTACTTAAAACAAGTAAAACAGCCCGAATAATTTTTTAATTACTCTCCTTGTTGTGGAGCATCCACAGGACATACTTCTGCACAAGATCCGCAATCAACACATTCATCTGCATTTATAACGTATCTTTCATCCCCTTCAGATATACATCCAACTGGACATTCATCAGCACAAGCACCACAGCTTATGCAAGCTTCATTTATTATGTAAGACATATTAAAATCCTCCCCTTTTTGAAATTATTATCAGTAATATTATAGCAAAATTAGAATAATATAACAAACATAAACATTCTACATAAAGCTGTGTTATACGACAAGATAATGTTTTCCTAAAATAAAATTAATTAGAAAACTATAATTTAAAAAAAATCTAATTTAGAGTAAAAAATCGTAGATATATGGGTTAAAATTTGTTAAAAATAATTTTAAAAATATGTTTGAATAAAATAACTAATGGTATTAATAGAAATAGATTATGTTAAAAATTTAATTATCACAACTCAAATATCATTTCTTAAATATAGTCAAAACAATTATAAATGTTTTAAGGGGGATTTTTTATGGATTGTAATAGTTGTAAAATGTGTAAAAGTGCAGATGATAAGCTAGAAAGCTTTGTGGCATCGAAGGAATTTGAAACTGCATTTCATAGAACTGAAGACCAGAAACAAAAATGTGGATTTGGATTACAAGGAGTCTGTTGTAGACTATGTGCAAACGGTCCATGTAGGATAACTTCTAAATCACCAAGAGGAATATGTGGTGCAGATGCAGATACAATAGTAGCTAGAAACTTTTTAAGGGCAGTAGCATCAGGTTCTGCATGTTACATTCACGTTGTTGAAAACACTGCTTTAAATTTAAAACATGTTGGTGAAACAAAAGGGTTGATCAAGAGCCAAAAAGCATTGGATTATTTAGCTGATAAATTAGGAATAGATGAATCAGATAAATATGAAAAGTGTATAAAAGTGGCAAATGCAGTTTTAGATGATTTATACAAACCAAGACATAAAAAAATGGAATTAGTCGAAAAAATAGCTTATAAACCTAGGTTAGAAAAGTGGAGAAAGATAGGAATAATGCCTGGTGGAGCTAAATCCGAAGTATTTGATGGGGTAGTAAAATCTTCAACTAACTTAAATAGTGATCCAGTAGATATGTTAATGAACTGTCTGAGCTTAGGAATATCAACAGGATTATATGGATTGACATTAACAAACCTTATAAACGACATAATGCTAGGAGATCCAGTTATAAGAATGGCTCCAGTAGGATTTAGAGTAATAGACGAAGACTATATAAACATAATGATAACAGGTCATCAACATTCAACTTTTTCAAGTTTCCAAGAAAAATTAACACAACCAGAAGTAGTAAAATTAGCGAAAAAAGCAGGTGCAAAAGGATTTAGATTAGTAGGGTGTACTTGTGTAGGTCAAGATTTACAGTTAAGAGGAGAACATTATCAAGAAATATTTGCAGGTCATGCAGGAAATAATTTTACAAGTGAAGCAGTTTTATCTACAGGAGCTATAGATATGGTAGTATCTGAATTTAACTGCACAATACCTGGATTAGAACCAATAGCAGATAAATTAAATGTAAAAATGATATGTTTAGATGATGTTGCTAAAAAGAAAAACGCTGAATACATTTATTTAGATAGAAATAAATATGATGAAATAGATATGAAATTAATAAATGAAGCACTAGAGTCTTACAAATCAAGAAGAAGTCAAGTTCAAATAGACATACCTAAGGATCATGGATATGAAGAGTCATTGACAGGAGTAAGTGAAAAGAACTTAAAAGAATTTTTAGGTGATTCATGGAAACCTCTTGTAGACTTAATAGCTAATGGAACTATAAAAGGAGTTGCAGCCATAGTAGGATGTTCAAATATGACTGCAGGAGGTCATGACGTAAATACAGTTGAATTAACTAAAGAATTAATTAAGAGAGATATATTAGTTCTTTCTGCTGGATGTTCAACAGGAGGGCTTGAAAACGTAGGACTTATGTCCCCGGGAGCAGAAGAACTTGCAGGAGATAACTTAAAAACTGTATGTAAAACATTAGGTATACCACCTGTATTAAATTTTGGACCATGTCTAGCTATAGGTAGACTAGAAATAGTAGCGACTGAATTAGCTGAATATTTAGGAATAGATTTACCTCAACTTCCGCTTGTACTTTCTGCACCACAATGGCTAGAGGAGCAAGCTTTAGCGGATGGAGCTTTTGGATTAGCGTTAGGGTTACCACTTCATCTAGCATTACCTCCGTTTATAACAGGAAGTAAAGTAGTTACTGAAGTACTAACAGAATCATTAAAAAATATAACAGGAGGTCATGTAATAGTAAATCCAGATCCTAAGTCTTCAGCGGATCAACTAGAAGAAATAATAATAGATAGAAGACAAAAACTAGGATTAAAGGAAGTGGAAATCTATGCATAGAATTTTAATAAATAAAGAATTATGTACAGGATGTAAAAGTTGTGTATTAGCATGTATGTTAAAACATAGCGAAGCTGAAAATATGTACTTCTTAGATTTAGAAAGTATAGATACAGAAAGTATGGGACACATAGAACTTGATAAAGATAATAAACCAGTTCCAATACTTTGTAGACATTGTGAGGAACCGGAATGTGTATTAACTTGTATGAGCGGTGCTATGACAAAAGATAGGGATACTGGAATTGTTTCGTATGATAAGCAAAAATGTGGTTCTTGTTATATGTGTGTTATGTCGTGTCCGTATGGGGTTTTAAAGGTTGATGATAGAACAAAACAAAGTATATTAAAATGTGATTTATGTAGAGATGAAGAATGTCCTAAATGTGTAGCCAATTGCCCTACTGGAGCTATAGAGCTACAAAAGGAGGAAGCCTATGCTGAATAAGTTTATTAATAAATTTACTTCTAAGAAAGAAAATAATCAAAATTGTAAATCTAATAAAAAAGATTATGTAATATTAGGGGCTAGTGCAGCTGGAATAAATGCTGCAAAGACATTAAGGGATTTAGATTTAGATTCAAATATAACTGTAATATCAAAAGATGAAAATGTATATTCTCGCTGCATGTTACATCATGTTATATCAAATCATAGAACAGTAGAAGAAATAAATTTTGTAGAAGATAACTTTATGGAAAATAATAATATTTATTGGATAAAAAATAAATCTGTAAAAAGTATAGATACAAATAATAAGAAGGTTGTGATTGAGGGGCAAGAACTAGATTATGATAAATTACTAATTGCGACTGGAGCATCTGCCTTTATACCTCCTATAAGAAATATAAAAGAAGGAAATTACATTTATCCATTAAGAAATATAGATGACGTATATGAAATAAAAGAAAAAGCAAAAATATCAAAAAAAGTAGCTATAATAGGCGCTGGATTAATAGGAATAGATGCTTTGACAGGTTTAATGGAATATAAAAATTTAGAAGTATCATTAATATATCCAAGTGACTATATATTAGATAAACAGTTAGATGAATATTCAGCTAAAGTATATGAAAATAAATTTATAGAAAATGGTGCAAATTTATATTCTGGTCAACCTGTTAATGAAATTATTTTAGATAAGGAAAATAATGTTTCAGGAGTACAATTGGGTAATGGAACGGTGGTAGAGTGTGATTTACTAGTAGTTTCAACTGGAGTTACACCAAATATAGATTTTATAAAAGAAACTAATATAGAAAATAATAGAGGTATAGTAATAAATGATAAATGTGAAACAACAGTAGATGATGTATATGCAGCTGGAGACGTAGTCGGTAAAAATGCAATTTGGCCATTGGCAGTTAAACAAGGAATAGTAGCAGCACATAATATGGCTGGAAGTGAAAGAAATATAGAGGATGATTTCACATTTAAAAATAGTATGAACTTTATGGGAATACCAACAGTATCTTTAGGAATAGTCAATCCAGACGGAGATGATTATGACACTATAACTAGATGTGATAATGATGGTTATAAAAAGTTTATATACAAGGACGATAGAATATATGGCCTTATAGCTCAAGGTGATATCTCTTATATTGGAGCATTAACACAGATTATAAAAAATAAAGTTGAAATACCAGATTTAAAAAATAGAATATTTGATATAGGATATGCAGACTTTTTTTCTATGAAGGAAAATGGAGAATTTGAATATAGCATATAAACGAAACTGTTTAATAAAAAGGGGCATTAATGTGTTTAATAATAGTTGATTTTTATCTATTAAAAATAACATTAGCCCTTTTTTAGTCCAATAAATAAGTCGCGAAATAGCTAAAACTTATTTTAAAAAATCTAATTATTATGTAATACAATAATGTTGAAAGCTTAGAATACGTTGTCATAAAGGAAATAAAATACATATAATTTTATTAAGAGGGACTTTAAATGGCAGAAAAAACTTTAAATGTATTCGAAATAGCAAAATCACAAGTAAAATTAATGAAAAATGCTTTTGAAGAAATATGGGATTTAGCCGAAGAATATGATGTGAGTCTAAGAACAGCGGCATATATGATGTCAATTAAAAGAGTTGCAATAGCAATGGAAAAAAGGGGGGATGCTAAGACTACATCAGAATCGTTAGCAAACAATTAATATAGATAAATATATAAAAAGCTACAGTTTATTACTGTAGCTTTAATTATTCTAAATAAAACATCAATTATGAATTATTAAATTTTTGAACAACAAAATAGAAGAAGTTACAAAAAACTTTACTTCTTCTTGTTATTAATATATAATTAAATTAAAATGAATAACTAGAATTAATTTTGGATAAAATAATTAATTTAAATATATATTATCAAGATGTAAATCTTACTTTGTTTTGCTAACATAAGAATACTATAAAAATGTAAAAAATAAATTACAAATTAGTTACAAATTTACTACAATCTTGTGTATTAATATTTTATCCGTGTATTTATATAGAGAATTTTAGGAGGACGTACATATGAAGAAAAAAATATTAGTACCAATGTTTGCATCAGTTATGGCATTATCAATGAATGCAGTAGTAAATGCAGATGAAGTTAAAGATAATAATATAGATAATACAGAAGAAAAAACTAGTCAAGACGTTATTGATTTAGGTGAATATGAAGAAACTACATATAAAACTGCAGTAGTTAAAGATGGGGTTGCAGTAAAGATAAGAAATGGTGGTAAAGTTAAGCTTGTAGCATATACAGGTGATAGTTTTAAAGTTTTAGCAACTCAAGGGGAATGGGTTGAAGTTTCTGTAGATGGAGAAAAAGGATGGGTTCCTTCTAGATTTGTTGATATAAAATCAGCGCCAGGGTTTGTTACAGAAGAAAAGGTAAACTTTAGAAATGATGCAAATACTGATTCTGAAATAATTGAAGAATTATCTAAAGGAAGTAAATTAGAAGTATTAGAGGATCAAGGAGAATGGATAAAGGTTAAATATGGAGACAAAGAAGGGTATGTAAGTGCTAAATATATATCTGATGAAGCTCCAGTAATAGAAGAAGTAGTTGTTGAAGAAACAGTTACTGAAGAAGCTACAACTAGAGTTTCAAATAATCAATCTTCAAGTAGCCAAAGTTCAAATACTCAAAAGTCTAACAAGAAAAATAATAGTTCATCAAATAAAACAGAGCAAAGCAATGAAAATGTTCCAGCAGCTAATACATCATCAGCTCAAGCTGTAGTTAATTTAGCTTATTCTAAAATAGGATCTCCATATGTATGGGGGGCAGAAGGACCAAATAGCTTTGATTGTTCTGGTTTAACATCTTACGTATACAAGAAAGCTGCAGGAGTGTCTTTACCTAGAACATCTTCAGCTCAATCAGGATATGGAAAAACAGTAAGTAAATCAAACTTACAACCAGGAGACTTGGTATTCTTCGGTAGCGGAAGTGTAAGCCATGTTGGTATATACATAGGTGGAGGAAATATGATACATTCACCAAAGCCAGGAGAATCAGTTAAAATAACAAGTATAAACTCATCTTACTATTCAGGTAGGTTTATAACTGCTAAGAGAGTTTTATAATATATAAATTTTAAGGATGCTAAAATGATTGCAAAATCAGGACTAGCGTCCTTTTTTGATAATAAATTCTTTTAATATATTGACATAAATTTGTAAAAATGATAACCTAACTTAAAGAATAAAATACTTTTAATTTTAGTCCAGAGAGGCTAAAAAAGGAGGAACTAGAAAAATGTTAAAAGGAAGAAATTTAATCCAACCAGAAGACTTTTCTGTTGAAGAAATAGATGAAATATTAGAATTATCTCAAAAAATAATTGACAATCCGTCAAAATATTCCCGTAGATGTGAAGGTAAATTAATGGCTACTTTATTTTATGAGCCATCAACAAGAACAAGATTAAGCTTTGAATCTGCTATGAAAAGATTAGGTGGACAAGTAATAGGTTTTTCAGAACCTAATTCGTCATCAGTATCAAAAGGAGAATCTCTAGGAGATACAATTAGAACAGTATCAAGCTATGTAGATGTAATAGTTATGAGACATCCGCAATTTGGAGCTGCAAATGAAGCTATTAAATATACTGAAGTACCTTTTATAAACGCGGGAGATGGAGGAAATCAACATCCAACTCAAACACTTACCGATTTACTTACAATAAAATCTCTTAAAGGAAATTTAGAAAATCATACAATTGGTCTATGTGGAGACTTAAAAAATGGAAGAACAGTACATTCTTTAGTTAAAGCAATGGCTAGATATAAAAATACTAAATTTGTATTTATATCACCAAAGGAACTTGAAATGCCTGAATATATAAAGGAGGCAATAAATGGTCATGAATATTATGAAACTACTAACTTGGATGAAGTTATAGGAACATTAGATGTATTATATATGACAAGAGTTCAACAAGAAAGATTTGAAGATAAAGCTGAATATGATAGATTAAAAGATTACTATATTTTAAATAAAGCTAAGCTTAGTCATGCAAAAAAAGATATGTTAGTTATGCATCCATTACCGAGAGTAAATGAGATAGATACTGATGTAGATGCAGATGAAAGAGCAGTTTATTTTAAACAAGCGAAGTATGGTATGTTCGTAAGAATGGCTTTAATAACAAAACTTTTAGGGGTGGATATAAATGAATAATATATTATTTAGAAATGTTAGAATTGTAGATGCTAATAAAGACTTTAAGGCAGATTTACTTGTATCAAATGGTGTAATTTCAAAAATAGATGAAAATATAGAAATTGAACATGAAAGCATAAATATAGTAGATGGAAATGGTTACGTATTAATGCCTTCTTTTATAGATTTACATACACATTTAAGAGACCCAGGATTGACACATAAAGAAGATTTAGAAACAGGTCAAAAGGCTGCACTAAAGGGTGGATTTACAGTACTTTGTCCAATGGCAAATACAAAGCCTGTTTGTGATAATAAAGAAGTTATGGAGTACGTACTTAATAAAGCAAAAGATTTAGATTTATGTGATATAAAGCAAGTATGTGCGATAACTAAAAATTTAGATGGTCAAGAAATGATAGATATAGAATCAATGAGAAAGTATACAGATTTATTCTCAGACGATGGATACACATTATTTAATGAAGAAATAATGGAAAATGTTTTAAGGTTATCTTCTGAATTAGATTTTAAAGTATTAACTCACTGTCAACCAGAGTATGAAATAGTTCAAAGAGACCTAAAGATGTTAAAAGAAGTTGGTGGAAACTTACATATATGCCATATAAGCTTAGAAGATACGTTAAATGAAATAAAAAAATATAAAGATGAAGGCTACAAGTTTACTTGTGAAGTAGGACCACATCACATATATGGATACGGATTAGACTATAAAGTAAATCCATCGTTTGCAAAAGAAGAAGATATGAGGGCTTTAATCCAAGGAATTAAAGATGGATATATAGATATGATAGGAACAGACCATGCGCCTCATACAGAAGGTGACAAAAAAGCAGGATCTCCTGGAATATCAAACATAGAAGTAGCTTTTGCAATGGTTAATAAGGTATTTAAAGAAAATAATATATCTTTAAATAAACTAAGTGAAATGATGAGTGCTAATCCTGCTAGACTTCTTGGATTAAGTCAAGGATTAATAGAAGAAGGTTTAAGAGCAGATTTAGTTTTAATAGATGAAAATGAAATTGATGTAATAGATACTAGAAAGTTTGTATCTAAAGGAAAAAATAATCCTTTTAATAATCAAAAGGTTATAGGAAAAGTAATAATGACGATAAGAGACGGGAAAATAGCTTATAAAGTAGAGGGGGATATGTAATGTATAAAGTTCTAGAAAATAGATATGTAGGAGAAGATATGTATCTAATGAGAGTTGAAGGTAGATTTGAAGGCAAAATGGGTCAATTCTATATGCTAAGAGCTTGGGATACATACCCATTACTTTCAAGACCAATAAGTATACATGATATAGATGACAATAGTATAAGTTTCTTATATAAAGTATTTGGAGAAGGTACTCAAATCTTTAGTAGATTAAAAGAAGGGGATACTATAAAATTAGAAGGACCATATGGAAATGGATACGAAAAGGTTGAAGGTAAGGTAGCTTTAGTTGGTGGAGGAATCGGAGTAGCACCATTATATTTAGTAGCTAAAAATATAGAAAATTGTGATGCATATCTTGGATTTAGAAATGAAGCCATATTAATGGAAGAATATAAAGAATTATGCAATGAAGTTCATGTAGTTACAGGAAATACTTTTGTAACGGATATCTTAGACGTAGAAAGGTATGATTACATACTAACTTGTGGGCCAACTCCAATGATGGAAAAGTTAGTTAAAATGGTAGAAGGCACTAAAACAAAAATAATGGTATCTCTAGAAAATCACATGGCATGTGGAGTAGGAGCTTGCCTAGTTTGCACTTGTAAGACTAAATTTGGAAATAAAAAGACTTGTAAAGATGGACCAGTATTTTGGGGAGAGGACGTGATTTTCTAATGGCTAATTTAAATGTTAAGTTTGGAAATATAGATTTTAAAAATCCAGTAGTAATGGCATCAGGAACTTTTGGGTTTGGAAAAGAATATAATGAAATTTATGATATACAAAAGTTAGGTGGAGTTAGTAGTAAAGGACTTACTCTGCAAAAAAGAGATGGAAATAATGGTATGAGAGTTTGGGAAACTCCATCGGGAATGATGAACAGTGTTGGTCTTGAAAACCCTGGGATTCAAGGATTTATAGATAATGAGTTACAATTTTTTAAAGATTTAGATTTTGTAAGAATAGCTAATGTAGGTGGAGGAACACTGGAGGACTACATAGAAGGCGTTAAATTATTAAATGAGCAACCGGTAGATATGATTGAGCTTAATATATCTTGTCCAAATGTAAAAGCAGGAGGAATGGCTTTTGGTATAAAAAATGAAGTAGCAAGAGATGTAGTAAGAGCAGTAAGAAAAGTTACAGATTTACCATTAGTAGTAAAATTATCACCAAATGCTGAAGATATAGTTGGAATGGCTAAAGTATGTGAAGAAGAAGGAGCAGATGGGATTTCCTTAGTAAATACTTTTAAAGCAATGGCAATTGATATAAATAAAAGAAAGCCGGTATTTGAAAATGTATATGCAGGATTATCTGGGCCCGCTATAAAGCCAATAGCGCTTAGAATGGTTCATGAAGTGTGTAAAGCTGTAAATATACCAGTAATGGGCATGGGCGGAATAACAAATTGGGAAGATGCTATAGAATTTATTATGGCAGGAGCAACATGCATACAAGTTGGAACTGCAAACTTTATTAATCCTAAAATAGGCCTTGATATAATAGCTGGAATAGAAAGCTATATGGAGAGAGAAGGAATAGAAAGTCTAGATGAAATAAGAGGAATATTATAAATGATTAAATAAAATAAACATTTGATATAATTTGGAGGAGAATATTATGAGTAAAGTAGATGTAGTAGAAATATTAAAGAAAAGTGATGCATTATTAGAAGGGCACTTCTTATTATCTTCAGGAAAGCACAGTAACAGATACGTACAGTGTGCAAAGGTATTAAGATTCCCACAATATGCAGAACAAGTTTTAAGTACAGTTGTTGAACAAATAAAAGATTTAGATATAGATTTAGTAGTTGGACCTGCTATGGGTGGAGTTATAGTTTCATATGAATTAGGAAGACAATTAAATAAAGAAACAGTGTTCACTGAAAGAAAAGATGGAGTAATGGAACTAAGAAGAGGTTTTGAAGTAAAACCAGGAGCTAAGATAATAATAGCTGAAGATGTTGTTACAACTGGTAAATCAACTATAGAAACAAAAGAAGCATTAGAAAAGTTAGGTGGAGAAGTAATAGGTGTTGCTTGTATAGCTAATAGAACTTCTAAAGATATCGGAATGCCTATATACAGTGCTATAAAGCTTGAAATAGAAGTACATGAGTCAGATAATTGTCCTTTATGTAAGGAAGGAAAAATAGAATTAGTAAAACCAGGAAGTAGAGAATTCAAAGAAATAGGAATGTAGTATGATTAGTGTTTTTAAGTAGGATATTAGGTGGTTGGAGCTCAGTGAAATATTTATTTTTCATACATGAAGCTAAAAAGATGCTGCAAATGGATGAAAAATAAATATTTTCACCTTCGCTCTGGCTTCCGAGCTTTGTTTACTTAAGAACACTTTATTTTTTTGTGGGAAAATTTAATATAATGATGTTGCGTATAATTTTAATTCTCTTAGGAAGAGTTGTGTTATGTCTGAGGTATTTACGTCTTTAGGTAGTATATAGGAGAAGTTTCTGGTGAATGTATTGTCTAATTCTATTACTGAAACTTCATTATTTTCTACTGCTGGATAAGCTATAAATTTTGATATTATACTTATTCCAAGTCCGTTTTTTACTGATTCTTTTACGGCATAGTTGCTTCCAACTATCATTATATTTTTAGGCAATATTTTATATTTACTTAAGAATAAGTCTAAGTATTCTCTAGTGCCTGAACCATTTTCTCTTAGTATCCATTTTTGGTCTTGAAGACTGCTAAATGAAAAATCTTCTGTATACAAGCGTGGATTATAAGGTAAGACTAAGGCTAACTTGTCTTTTAAAAAATACCCTTTGTTAAAGTTTGAATCATTTAAGTTACCTTCAATTAATCCTATATCTAATATAAAGTTTCTTATATCAGCACACACCGATGATGTATTTTCTATAAAAATCTCAACATTTATATCTGGATACTTTTCTGAGAATATAGATAGAAATTTAGGTAAAATATAATCTCCAATAGTAGAACTAGCTCCTATCTTTATAGTTCCAGTGATTGTATTAGAATTATTACTAATTTCTCTATATGTTATATCCATTAAATTTAGGATTTCTTTTGCCCTTCTATATAATGTATAACCTTTTTCTGTGATGAAAATATTTTTTTGTTTAATAGATCTATTAATTAAAGTTGTACCAAAATAATTTTCTAAGTTTTTGATATGAGTACTAACTGTGGGTTGAGATAAATTAAGATGATTTCCTGCCTTTGTAAAATTTTTAAATTCAACTACTGAAATAAATGTTTTTAATTCTTCAAACAAATTTAACAACTCCTATTATAATTTTATATATGTAAACTTAATTGAAATTAGATCTGTATAAAAAGTATTTACAATTATAAGTATATAACAATCATAAAAAAAATCAATGATTATTATTATATATATTCATTTTACTTATGATTATTATAAATATATACTATAAATATAAATAAGATTTATACAAAAAATATAAATGCAACTTATATAGAAAGGACAGATTATATGACTAGACAGTATAAAGATTTTACCAAAATTATAAAAGATATAATACCAGGTTTTGTGGTAGCAATTTTAGTAGCTGGATTAAGCATGTTACTTGCTAAATTTATTCCAAAACTTGGTGCAGCATCAATAGCTATATTTTTAGGGATGTTTGTAGGTAACGTATTTTTAAATCAAGAAATATTTCAAAAAGGATATAAATTCTCTGAAACGGACTTATTATCATATTCAATAGTATTATTAGGAGCAACATTAAGTATATCAACTATATCAGAAATAGGAATTTCGGGGGTTATATTTATAGTCTTACAAATGACAATAACTATAATAGGAGCCTTATATATAGGAAAAAAATTAGGATTTTCGGAAAACTTTCGATATATGATGGCTAGTGGGAATGCAGTTTGTGGTTCTTCTGCAATTGCAGCGACTGCACCAGTTATTGAAGCTGATGATAAAGAAAAAGGAATTGCCATAACAATCGTTAATGTTACAGGAATTGTTTTAATGTTCTTACTTCCGGTGATTACACAGTTTTTATACAATCATGATCTTACTCAAACTTCAGCTATGATAGGAGGAACATTGCAATCTGTAGGTCAAGTTGTAGCTAGTGGAGCGATGGTAAGTGAACACACTAAAGACCTATCTACTATATTTAAAATAGTACGTATAATATTTTTAGTAGTTGTAGTATTTGTATTAGGACACTTAAAGCATAAATCTAATAAAGAAATATTGGAAGAGGAAGTAACTGATATTGAAAAGGGAAAAATAAAAGTACCATGGTATGTAATAGGATTTTTTATAACATGTGCTTTATTTTCTTTAAATATAATTACTCCAAATGTATCTATGATATGTAAGGAACTAAGCAATAAATTTGAAATAATAGCTTTAGCAGCAATTGGTCTAAGAGTAAATGTAAAAGATTTAATTAAGCAAGGAAAATCAGTGTCATTATATGGTTTATTTGTAGGTATATTACAGATAATTTCTGCAATAATGCTGATCGGAATATTATTATAAAAATATATTTAATGCAAATATTAATGATATACTTTTTTATTCAATAGTGTTATAATATTATTCCTTTATCGTTTTACTTATATTATAAAATAATAGAGGAATAATATATTATTAAATAGAAAGGTTAGGTTGAATTTATGATAGATGCAAAATTACTAGTTGAAAAAGCTTTTGAAGCTCAAAAATTTGCTTATACACCATACTCTAATTTTAATGTTGGAGCAGCACTACTTGGTACAAATGGTAAAATATATCAAGGTTGCAACGTAGAGAATGCAGCTTATACACCAACAAATTGTGCAGAAAGAACTGCATTTTTTAAAGCTATTTCTGAGGGACAACGTACATTTTCAGCAATAGCTATAGTTGGAAATAAAGCTGATTCTGAAGAATATGATTACTGTGCGCCTTGTGCCGTATGTAGACAGGTTATGGCTGAATTCTGTGATCTTAAGGAATTTAAAATTTATCTAGCTAGAAGTAAAGATGATTATAAAGAATATACTCTAGGAGAACTTCTTCCGTTAGCATTTACAGGAGCAAATTTAAAATAAATTAAAATAGGAATGTAGATATCTACATTCCTAATATTTTTCTTATTTCATCACATAACATATCAAGATGTTCTGGGTTATTTACTAAATCAACCTCATTTATATTTACATATAAAACAGGTGATTGATCATATTCAGATATCCATTTTTCATATCTATTATGAAGGTTTTTCCAATAATCTAAATCAACAGTTTTCTCCATCTCACGTCCTCTAAGGTTTATTCTGTTAATTATAGTGTCGATAGAACCATCTAAATATATCATTAAATCAGGTTTTTTTAGATAAGGAACCATATCGTTGAATAAATCTCTATAAGTTATATAATCTCTTTTTGTCATTTTTCCGTTATCATATAAGTTTCTAGCGAATATCTCTACATCTTCGTATATACTTCTATCTTGAATATTATTTAGTCCATTAGCATGGATTTCTTTTTGTTGCTTGAATCTTTGAGCTAAGAAATAAAGTTGTAAATGGAATCCCCATTTCTCTTGGTCAGCATAGAAATCTTCTAAGTATGGATTTCCATCAACTTTCTCAAAATGAGTTTCAAACCCAAGTTTATTTCCAACTAATGTTGTTAAAGTTGATTTACCAGCACCTACATTACCGGCCACAGTTATAAATAAATCTCTACTAGCAGGTGTATTACTTTGGTTTACTAGTTTAAACATTTTATTGTCCTCCTAAAGTTGTCATGGCTTCTTTTACTTTGTTTATTATAAATTGTCTATCATTATCGTTATTTAAGAAATCTAAATTAGAGTTATCTATTTCTATAATAATAGGCTCTTTACCCATAAAATTATGCTTTATCGATAATGGATTAAAGTAATATTTATATTCCGTTCCTAATTCTTCAATATAATTTCTATCCATTTGTCTTTCGAAACTTCTATCTCTCATAGCTATTCTCTTCATTAAAACATCGGTACTAGAGTTTAAATACACTATGATATCTGGTTGAGGTAAATCATTTACAAAAGTATTATAAACTTGTTTGTATCTATGAAATTGCATTTTATCAAGTGTTAAACCAGCAAATATAAGATTTTTTATTATATGGTAATCACTAACAACTCCGTTACCTTTTGACAATAGATTTTTTTCAGTGTCTTCTAATTGTTTTACTCTATTAAATAGAAAAAATGCTTCAGTTTGTAAAGCATAGCCTTTTATATCTGTATAGAATTTTGATAAAAACGGATTTTCTTCAACTATCTCCCTAAGAAGAGTATAATTAAAGTACTCATTAAGTATTGTTGCAAGGGTAGTTTTTCCTACTCCTATTGGACCTTCTATAGCAATAAAAATACCTCTTTCGTTCATATAAGTTCACCTTCTACTAATTAATGTCCTATGTATTTTATCAAAAAAGTTTTATTATTTCTACTCTAGACATTTTAAAACAAATTTGCATAGAAGAAAAAGTTTATTTAAATTGACAATATTATGGGTAAATTAAAGTTATAAAATAGAACTAATTATAAGAATAAGGAGATTTTAAATATGAAAGTGTACGAAAAAAATAATTCGGTTATATTAGAAGGAATAACAGATTTTGATCCTAAGCATATATTTGAGTGTGGGCAATGCTTTAGATGGCATAAGCAAGAAGATGATTCTTACACAGGAGTTGCAAAAGGAAAAATATTAAATGTAAAAAGAGAAGGAGATATTGTTTATTTAAATAATACTAATTTAGAGGAGTTTAATAATATTTGGTTTGATTATTTTGATTTAGGTAGAGATTATACAGAAATAAAGAATACTTTAAAAAGTATGGATGAATATTTAGATAAGGCAAGTGATTTTGGATGGGGAATAAGAATTTTACAACAAGATGGATGGGAAATGCTTATATCATTTATTATTTCATCAAATAATAGGATACCTATGATTCAAAAAGCTATAGAAAATTTATCTAAGAAATTTGGAAAATATATAGGAGAGTATAACGGAAAAGAATACTATTCATTCCCGACACCAGAAGAATTAAATAAGGCTTCACAAGAGGATATAAGAGCTTGTCAAACTGGATTTAGAGATAAGTATATAAAGAGTACAACTGAGTCAATAGTTAATAATAAAGATGATGTTCGTAGGTATACTAATTTAAGTACAGAGGAGTGCTTAAAAGAACTTTTAAAATTTAATGGAGTAGGACCTAAGGTTGGTGATTGCATAGCTTTATTTGGAATGAAGAAATATGATACATTCCCAGTTGATGTTTGGGTTAAAAGAGTAATGCAAGAATTTTACGTAAATGAGGATATGAGTTTGCCAAAAATAAGAGCGTATGCTATAGATAAATTTGGAGATCTAGCAGGTTTTGCACAACAATATTTATTCTATTATGCAAGGGAATTAGGTATAGGAAGATAGTTCAATAGGGAGGGAATATGAATATCGTACAGGGTTTAATATTAGGATTTTTAGCCTTATCCTATATATCAGGGACCATAGTAGCAATGACTATATTACTTGAGAATAGAGATCCTTCTAGAACTGTCACATGGTTATTAATATTTATTTTACTTCCAGGAGTAGGGTTAATTATTTATGCTGTTTTTGGAAGAAATTTAAGAAAAATAAAAATATTTAAGACTCAAGAATTAGCAAGTAATATGAAGGAAGAAAAACTTTTTCGAAATTTAGATGAAATAAATAATTTAATTAGATTAGAGCAAGACACAATAAGTGTAAGTAAGTTACTAAAAGATAATGAAGAAGATAATATCAAGTTAAAAATAATAAGTTTACTATTAAATACAGGTATGTTTCCTTTTACTACAAATAATAAAGTTGATATATTTGTGGATGGGAATGAAAAGTTTGAGCGTCTTATTAAAGATATAGAAAATGCAAAAGATCATATACATTTAGAGTACTTTATAATAAAAGATAGTGATATAGGACAAAAGATAAAGAACTTATTAATTAAAAAATCTAAGGAAAATGTAAAAATAAAAATACTGTATGATGATGTTGGCTGTTGGAGATTTTGGTTTCACAGAGAATTTTTTAATGAAATGAAGTCTCATGGAATAGAGATAGTACCTTTTTTACCGACAAAATTTCCTATAATAGGAGGGAAATTGAATTATAGAAATCACAGAAAGATTGTTGTCATAGATGGGCGTGTAGGTTATACGGGTGGCATAAATATAGGTGATGAATATATGGGTAAAGATAAAAAGTTTGGATATTGGAGAGATACTCATATTAGAATAGAAGGAACTTCTGTATATATGTTACAAATGACCTTTTTAATAGATTGGTATTACAACACAAAAGAAGTTTTGTTGAATACAAATTATTTTCCTAGGTTAAATAATTTTGGAAATTCAATGATACAGGTAGTAGCAAGTGGACCAGATAGTGACTGGGAAGCAATACATTATGCTTATTTTTTAGCTATATGTCAGGCTAAAAAAAGTATATATATTGAAACACCTTATTTTATACCAGATGAAAGTATATTAAGGGCTTTAAAAAGTGCGGCTTTAAGTGGGGTTGATGTAAGAATTATATTCCCTAAGATAGCTGACCATAAAATAGTTAATATAGCTTCTTATTCTTACTTTGATGACATATTAAAGTCAGGAGGAAGAGTATATCTATATGAAAAAGGATTCATACATTCTAAGGTCATTATAATAGATAATTCCATAGCTTCTACTGGATCTGCTAATATGGATTTAAGAAGCTTTATGTTAAATTTTGAAATAAATGCATTTATATATGATAGAAAAGTGATAGATTTAATGAAGGAAGATTTTTTTGAAGATATGAAAAATAGTAAAGAAATTAATAAAGATGAGTTTAAAAATAGAAGTATAGTTCAAAAATCTAAGGAATCTGTAGCTAGATTATTTTCGCCTATTTTATAATTTAATAATGTCTTAATAAGGGGGATTATGTCTAAAATATGACTTTAAAAAAAACTAAAAAGTGTTGAAAATTATAGGTGAGTAGTATATCATAATAATTATTAGCACTCTTAGTTATAGAGTGATAAAAACAGATTGATTAGTATTTTTATTATACATATATTATAAAATCATTTAGGAGGGATAAACAATGAAAATAAGACCATTAGCTGACAGAGTTGTCATTAAAAAGGTTGAAGCAGAAGAAAAAACTGCAAGTGGTATAGTTTTACCTGGAGCTGCTAAAGAACAACCTCAAATAGCAGAGGTAGTTGAAGTTGGGCCAGGAGGAATTGTTGATGGAAAAGAGATAAAAATGGAATTAAAGGTTGGAGATAGAGTTATATTCCAAAAATACTCTGGAACTGAAGTTAAAATAGAAGGGCAAGAATACACAATATTAAGACAAAGTGAAATACTTGCTGTTGTTGAATAATTTTTAGGAGGGGTTAAGATGGCTAAAGAAATTAAATTTGCTGAAGATACAAGAAAAGCTTTAGAAACTGGTGTAAATAAACTTGCTGATACAGTAAAGGTAACACTAGGACCAAAAGGAAGAAATGTAATATTAGATAAAAAATTTGGTGCACCGCTAATAACTAATGATGGTGTTACTATAGCTAAGGAAATAGAGTTAGAAGATAGATTTGAAAATATGGGAGCTCAACTTGTTAAGGAAGTTGCTATAAAAACTAATGATGTAGCGGGTGATGGTACTACTACAGCTACAGTTTTAGCGCAAGCTATAATAAGAGAAGGATTAAAAAATGTAACTGCTGGAGCAAATCCTATACTTATAAGAAAAGGTATACAAAAAGCTGTAGAAGTTGCTGTTGAAGAATTAAAAAATCAATCAAGAACTATAGAAAGTAAAGAGTCTATATCTCAAATAGCTTCTATATCTGCTGGAGATGAAGAAGTAGGTAAATTAATAGCTGAAGCTATGGAAATAGTAGGTAGAGATGGAGTTATAACAGTTGAAGAATCTAAAACAATGCATACAGAATTAGATACTGTTGAAGGTATGCAATTTGATAGAGGTTTTGTATCTGCATACATGGTCACAGATGTAGATAAGATGGAAGCTGTTTTAAATGACCCATATATATTAATAACAGATAAGAAAATATCTAATATACAAGAAATATTACCTGTACTTGAGCAAATAGTTCAACAAGGTAGAAAATTATTAATAATAGCTGAAGATGTTGATGGGGAAGCACTATCTACATTAGTAGTTAACAAATTAAGAGGAACATTTGAAGTAGTTGCTGTTAAAGCTCCTGGATTTGGAGATAGAAGAAAGCAAATGTTAGAAGATATAGCTATACTTACAGGTGGTACAGTAATATCTGAAGAATTAGGATATGAATTAAAAGAAGCAGATTTATCATTATTAGGTAGAGCAGCGTCTGTTAAAGTTAACAAAGAAACTACTACAATAGTAGATGGATCTGGAGAAAAAACTGATATAGAAAATAGAGTTAATCAAATAAAACATCAAATATCAGAGACTACTTCTGAATTTGATAAAGAAAAATTAATGGAAAGATTAGCTAAACTTTCTGGTGGAGTAGCTGTAGTTAAAGTTGGAGCTGCTACAGAAGTTGAAATGAAAGAAAGAAAATTAAGAATTGAAGATGCCTTAAATGCAACTAGAGCAGGTGTTGAAGAAGGTATGGTAGCTGGTGGAGGAACTGCATTAGTAAGTGTAATACCAGCCGTTGAAGAATTAGTAAATACTTTAGAGGGTGAAGCTAGAATAGGAGCTCAAATAGTAAGAAGAGCTTTAGAAGAGCCATTAAGACAAATAGCTACGAACGCAGGTCTTGAAGGTGCTGTAATTATACAAAATGTTATGAATGCAGATACTGAAGTAGGATTTGATGCATTAAATGAGAAATATGTAAATATGATAGAATCAGGTATAGTTGACCCAACTAAGGTTACTAGAAGTGCATTACAAAATGCTGCATCTATAGCAGGGGTGTTTTTAACAACAGAGGCCGCTGTTGCAGATATTCCTAGTGAAGAACCAATGCCAGGTATGGGCGGCGGAATGCCAGGTATGATGTAATAATATGAGAAAATAATTTTGAATATAGAGGCTGTGTACAATATAAATATACATTGTACACAGCTTTTTTATATACTAAGAGATTATAAATTATATTTCTAATGACTAACTTATAATTTGAATTGTTAAGCTTAAAAGTGATTTACTTATGTAGTCAATCGACTAATAAGTAAAGTTTTGATGAAATAACTGAAATGGATTTTTATATGAGATATTAATATAAATAAAAAATTTAGATCAAAAAAGTTTGAAAATTCAGTATTGATATATAATATAGAAATAAAGTTGTTGAAATTTTAACATAGATATGTTAGTATACTAATATAACAAGGAAAACGTATTTTAAGAAGGGTTTATATAGTAAAAAGGGTTTGATGTCGTAAAAAAACTTACAATTAGATTTTATGTCGAATATCAAAATGAGTAGTTTTGGTTAATAATATAACAATTAAAATCAAGAATAGGGGGAAGTGTATGTTAGAAAATATACATGTATCTGGTTTCTCAGATGAAATAAGCAGCGATTTTGATACTCAGTTAGAAACAGTTAAAAACTTAGGTATGGAATACATATCTATAAGAGGAGTAAATGAGAAAAATTTTAGTGAATACACAATTGAAGAAGTTAAGGAATATATAAAACCTAAATTAGATGAATACAAAGTAAAAGTTTCTTCTATAGGGTCTCCTATAGGAAAAGTGTTTATTGATGATGAAGAAGGCTTTGGAAAGCAAATTTCTTTATTAGAAAAGCTTTGTGAAATGGCTAAGATTTTAGATTGCAAGTATATAAGAATGTTTAGTTTTTATATGCCAAAGGATAAAAATCCAGAAGACTACAAAGATGAAGTTATTAAGAAATTAAAGATATTTACAGAAATAGCAGAAAAGCACGATATAGTTCTTCTTCATGAAAATGAAAAAGATATATATGGAGATATATCTAGTAGATGCTTAACAATATTTAAAGAAGTCGGCTCTGAACATTTTAAGGGGATATTTGATTTTGCTAACTTCGTTCAATGTATGGAAGATACTAGAGAATGCTATGAATTGTTAAAAGAATATATAGTGTACTACCACATAAAAGATGCTGTGAAAGAAGATAAAGAGAATGTAGTATGTGGAACTGGTCAAGGAAAAATAGAAGAAATTTTAACTGATGCAATAAAAGATGGCTATAAAGGCTTCTTAACTTTAGAACCACATCTTGTTATATTTGATTCATTAAAAGACTTAGAGTTAGAAGACGTAAACAATATAATAAAAAAAGACAAGGGATTAGATGGTAAAAGTGCTTATGCACTTCAATATAACTCTTTAGTTAATATATTAAAGAGTATAGATTTCAGATTAAAGAAAATAGGGGGAGAAAATATGAAACAAGTAAGATTTGGTATAGTTGGTATAGGTCAAATGGGAGGTTCTCATGCAGAATGGTTAGCTGGAGGAAAAGTTGAAAATGCAGTTTTAGCAGCTGTTTGTGACGTTAACCCACAAAAGAAAGAATGGGCAGCAGAAAAGTTACCTCAAGATGTTAAATTTTACGATAATTATATAGATATGTTAGATAGTGGAGAAATAGATGCAGTACTTATAGCTACACCTCATTACGATCATCCAGTAATAGCTATAGAAGCATTAAATAGAGATTTACATACATTAGTTGAAAAGCCTGCTGGTGTTTATACTAAAAAAGTAAGAGAAATGAATGCAGTAGCGGAATCTAAACCACACTTAGTATTTGGAATGATGTTCAATCAAAGAACAAATCCTTTATATCAAAGAATAAAAGAAATAGTTGCTAATGGAGAAATAGGGGAAATAAGAAGAACTAACTGGATAATAACTACTTGGTGGAGACCACAAGCTTACTATGATATGAGTAGCTGGAGAGCAACATGGAATGGAGAAGGTGGAGGCGTTCTTGCTAACCAAGCACCTCATCAAATAGATTTATGGCAATGGATATGTGGAATGCCAACAAAGGTAAGAGCTAACTTACAATATGGTTCTCACAGAAATATAGCTGTTGAAGATGATGTAACAGCTTTCGTTGAGTATGAAAATGGAGCTACTGGTACATTCATAACTTGTACACATGACATAATGGGAACTGATAGATTTGAAATACATGGAGATAAAGGTAAGATATTAGTTGAAGGAAGTAAAAAAGTAACTGTTAGCAGATTGAAAGAATCTGAAAATGAATTAAATGAAAGAATGACATTTGCAGATGTTGCTAACTTATTTAGAGGGCAAGGTATGTCTGATTTAATGGACGTTGAAGAATTCGAAATACCTGATCAATGGGGAACTCAACATGTAAATGTCATGATAAACTTCACTAAAGCTATATTAGAAGGAACTCCATTATTAGCTCCTGGAACAGATGGAATAAAAGGTGTTACTATAGCAAACGCTATGCACTTATCTAGTTGGTTAGGGCAAGAAGTAGAAATACCATTTGATGAAGATTTATTCTTAGAAGAATTAGAAAAGAGAAAAGCAGAGGAATTAGAAGCTAAAAAAGAAGCTAAATTAGAAACTGTATAATATATAAACGAAAGAGGGAGTATATATGGCACTTAGAATTGGTGTTATAGGTCTAGGAGATGTTTCAATAGTTCATATTAATGCAATTAAGTTAAGTGATAAAGCTGAACTTGTAGCTGTATGTGACACAGACGAGACTAAAATGAATTTAGTAGAAGGTGCTAATTTTTACACTGATTACAATGAAATGATTGAAAAAGAAAATTTAGATTGCGTTCATATATGTTTACCACATTACCTTCATTATCCAGTTACTAAAGAAATAACTTCTAAAAAGGTCAATGTACTTTTAGAAAAACCTCTTTGTCTTAATACAGAAGAAGTGGAAAAGTTTAATGAATTAGATAAAGAAACAGATGCAAATATTTGCATCTGTTTACAAAATAGATATAACCATACAGTTAAAACTTTATTAGAAGTGATAGAATCGAAAAAGTATGGAAGTGTAAAGGCAATAAAAGGTATAGTAGCTTGGAATAGGCCAGAGTCATATTATACTACTAAGCCTTGGAGAGGCAAAATGGAGTATTCTGGCGGTGGTGTAATGATAAACCAAGCAATACATACAATAGATCTAATTCAACTACTTGGTGGAGAGATAGAGTCTGTTAAAGGTAATATTAGTAATTTATTAAATTATGATATTGAAGTTGAAGATACAGCTATGGCTAATATAAACTTCAAAAATGGTGCTAGAGGTACTTTTATATCAACTATAGCTTATGCAGATAATTCTAGTGTTGAAATAGAAGTCATATTTGAAAATATAAGATTTGTGATAAAAGATAGTACACTTTACAAATATGAGAATGGAACTCAAGAAATAGTTGTTAAAGATAAATTATTCGAAGGTTCAAAGCATTATTATGGATCAAGTCATGCAGAGTTTATAGATAACTACTATAATTGTCTAATTAATGATACAGATAATTATATTAGAGTCAGTGATGCATCTAATTCCATGAGAATTATTGACAGTATTAGGAATTCATCTAAAGAAGAAAAATTAATTAATTGGGGGAATTAATATGAATAAACCAACAATAGGCGTTCAAATGATGATGCTTAGAAATAAGATAGAAGAATTAGGTATAAAAGAAACTTTTAAAAAAGTTAAAGAAATAGGATTTTCTACAGTAGAGTTATCTCAAGTTCCTATGACTCCAGAAAATGTTGAAGCAATAAGAGAATCATTAGACGAATTAGATATGAGAGTTTGCGCAACTAGCGGAGCTTTAAAAGCTATGGCTCCAGGTATGAAAATGGAAAACTTAAGAGATGATTTTGATAAAATAGTTGCAGACACTAAAGCTTTAGGATGTAAATATATAAGAATAGGTATGATATCTTTTGATTGTTTGGGTTCTAAAGAGAAAATAGTTGAGTATACAAAAGAATTAAATGAAATGGGAAGAAGGCTTAAAGAGCAAGGTTTAGAGTTATATTATCATAATCATCATGTTGAATTTGCTAAATATGATGGTAAATACATAATGGATATAATGGCTGAGGAAAGTGATCCAAAGTACTTAGGATTTGAGCTTGATGTTCATTGGTTACAAAGGGGTGGAGTTAATCCTTTAGAGTGGATTAAGAAACTAGAAGGAAGAACTAAAATACTACACATAAAAGACTATAGAATAGCTCAAACTTTAGATTTATCAGGTGGTATGCAAGAAATAATGAGAAGTTTAGCTGAAATGGTACAATTTGCTGAAATTGGTGAAGGAAGCTTAGATATGAAAGCAATAATAGATTTAGCAACAGAAACAGGCGTAGAGCATATATTCATAGAGCAAGATGATACATATGGTAAAGATCCATTTGAAAGCTTAGAAATAAGTGCTAGAAACTTAAGAAAATTAGGTTTTGGAGATAGATTTTAATTTATTCTTCATGTAAGTTTATAGATTTATTATATTGTTTAGCATTGTTGTGATATTAAAATTTTGACAATGCTAAACTTTAAAATATGAAAGTTAAAGAAATATCAAAATTTTTAGAGAATATATTGCGGATAGTATTTGAGTATGTTAGTATTCTAGTATAGAAAACGTTATCCTTTTGTGGATTATATATAAAGTAGAAGGATGGAATTATAAGGGTTATCAAATGCGCAAGGGGGATTTTAAGCGTTTGGTTTCATTTTTAACGATTAGGAAAACGTTATTCTAAAACCGAAAAAGGGGGAGTTAAAAATGAGTAATATGCAAAGTGAAGTAAAAAAATTAAATAAGTCTTTTGAAAATGAAAATTTATACAATGATTGTCCTAGCTGGCGTTTAGCTCTATTTGCTTTAAACAATACAGCTACGAATCTTTATATGTGGGGTATGATGTACTTAGCTAATTATGCCACAGGTATTGCTGGATTAATGGTTACTGTAGTTGGATTTATATTAACTGCAATGCGTATATTTGATGGTATAACAGACCCAGTTGTTGGATTCTTAATAGATAAAACAGATGGTAAATTTGGTAAGTTCAGGCCATATATGGTTATAGGTAATATTATATTAGGTATAATGACTTTTGTAATATATAAAACAGTTCATTTAGTTCCAGAAAACTTTAGATTAATATACTTTGTATTATGTTATGCAGTATATATAATTGGTTATACTTGCCAAACAGCTTGTACAAAAGCAGGTCAAGCATGTATGACTAATAATCCAGCAAAAAGGCCTAAATTTGGTTTATTCGATGCAATATACAATGCAATACTTTTTACTGGAATGCAAATGTACGTTGCAAGTTACTTAGTTCCAAAACATGGGGGATTTGGAAATATTTCATTATATCATGAATTAATAACTTTAGTTATAATAGGTTCAGCCATATTAACAGTTTTAGCAGTATATGGTATATGGCCAAAAGATAGAACAGAGTTTTTTGGTCTAGGAAATAAATCTGTAGAAGTTAAATTCCGTGATTACTGGCCAGTATTAAAAGGAAATAGAGCGCTACAAATGCTTGTAGTAGCTGCTTGTACAGATAAGATAGCATTAAGTGTTGCTCAAAATGCTACAGTGGGTATAATGTTCTTTGGTATAGTTATGGGAGATTATTCTTTAAGTGGTACAATTGGTATGATTGTTTTGATACCAAATATAATAATAACTATGATAGGAACAAAATACGCTCAAAAGCTTGGACAAAAGAAAGCTTTAGTTGTAGGAACTTGGGTCTCAATGATTTCATACGTAGTATTAGTTGCAGTATTAGTTTTAGGTGATCCTACACAAATACGTTTAAACGATATGGGATTAATGACTATAGTATTCTTAGTAGTTTATATAATAGCAAAAGGAGCTACTGGAGTTTCTGGAGCCTTTGTTATACCTATGATATCGGACTGCGCGGATTATGAAACTTACTTAAGTGGACGTTTCGTACCAGGAATGATGGGAACATTATTCTCATTTATAGATAAGTTAATATCTTCATTTGCAACAACGATAGTAGCATTTTCAGTTGCAGCAATAGGGTTTACGGATAAAATGCCAGATATAACAGATGCATATACTCCACAATTATTTTGGGTAACTATGTTCTTATTTGCAGGTATGCCAATAATAGGATGGATATGCTCATTAATTGCTATGAAGTTCTATCCGCTTGATAAAGAAAAAATGGAAGAAGTTCAAACTCATATACAAGAAATTAAGAACTCTGAGCCTGAATTAGTTTAATATATAAAGTGTGGTTTAAGGATGAACTCATATAGAGTTCATCCTTTTTGCATATATTTATATATGAAAGGTGACATTGTATATAAATAATGGGTAATTTTATTATTAAATTTAAGAAAATAAGTAAGAAGAAATATTTGTTTTGAATAATTTTAAAAAGTATTATTAGGAAATTAAGATAGTTAAAAAAATATCAAAAAATACATAAATTTATTGAAAAAAGTATTTAAGTATGTTAGTATTCTAGTATGAAGAAAAACGTTATCCCTAGGTTAAATACAGAAATGTAAGGAATCTTATATTAATAAAATGCAAGATAAAAAAATAACATTAAATTATAAAAATGGGAAATCGTTAAAAATAATAAAGGGGAGAGTAAATACAAGATGAGTCAACAAACAACTAATTACAACCGCGCAAAAACTTGGCAAATAGGATTATTTGCATTTAACAACACGGCAACAAATGTTGCAATGTGTTTAATGGGGTACTTAGCATTTTTCTCACAAAACGTTCTTGGAATAATGGCAGCAGTAATAGGGGTTATACTTACAAGTATGAGAATATTTGATGGTATAACAGATCCAATAATAGGCTTATTTATTGATAAAACAGATGGTAAGTTTGGTAAATTCAGACCATTCATGCTAGTCGGGAATATAATTATAGTAACTTGTATGTATTTAATATTTGCAGTTGTACCAACTTTAGATAATGGCATTAAACTTCCGGTTTTAATAGGTGTATATATAATATACATATTTGGTTATACATTCCAAACAGCTTGTACAAAAGCAGCACAAGCTGTCTTAACTAATGATCCAATGCAAAGACCAATATTCGCAATATTTGATAGTATATATAATACAATTCTATTTGCAGTTGCTGGTCTTATAATAACATCTATATTACCGCCTAAGTTTGAAAAAGGAATGTTAGATCCAGGATTATGGAAACAAGTAGCAATTATGTTTGGAGGATTATCATTCTTCCTAACAATATTAGCGATGATAGGAATATGGGGAAAAGATAGAAAAGAATTCTTTGGTGTAGGAAAAAAAGATGAACAAGTTAAGATAAAAGATTACTGGCCGATAATAAAGGGAAATAGAGCTATACAAATGTTAGTTGTTGCGGCATCTACTGATAAATTAGCAGGGAGTTTAGCCCAAGCAGCTACAATATACTTCTATGGAAATGTATTATTAAATGTATCTTTATCAGGAGAGATAGGAGCGATAATGACACCGATGACAATATTAGTAACATTCATAGGTGTTGGTTATGCGAGAAAGATGGGACAAAAGAAAGCATTTGTAGTTACAACTTGGGGAAGTATGGCAATGCTTATAGCACTTTTAATTATACAGCCATTCGATAATATATCATTAACAGCTTTAAACTTTAATACAATATTATTTATGGGATTAACATTATTACAAAGAGGTTTTATGAATGTATCAGGAAATATGGTTATACCAATGATAGCAGATTGTGCAGATTATGAAACATATAGAAGCGGAAAATTTGTACCAGGTATGATGGGAACATTATTTTCTTTTGTAGATAAATTAATATCCTCATTCTCATCAACATTATTAGGAGTAGGATTAGCTATGATAGGACTTGGAAATGCAATAATAGAACCAGGTACAGCAGCAACAGGAAGTTTCTTCTGGTTAATTATGGGATGTATGTATATAGTACCTATATTAGGTCATTTAGCGTCTATAATAGCTATGAAGTTTTATCCATTAACTGCAGAGAAAATGGAAGAAGTACAATATGAAATAGAAGCATTAAAAAATAAAAATACAGTTGCTTAATATACATAAAGCTGAGTTGTTAAAAATCAACTCAGCTTTATGTATATATTGAATATATAATATATTATGTAAAGTAAAATATAAAGTCATTGGGTTAGTAAAGAGGGTAGGGACAATGGAGTTAAATAATAATAATATAAAAATGGTTTATGATCATATAAGTGAACTTGTATGTTTAAATCTTATTATTTTTAACAATTTAGAAAATTCATTATCAAGAATCAATAGTTACAAAACATCTGAAAAGATAGAGCAGATTGAACATGACGTATATAAATTAATTAACAATGCTATAAAAATTAAAGATAGTACATACGTTCTAGTGTTGCATTAATGTAAAATTTAATACTTTACAAAATGACCCTCATGATTTTAGAGCTAACGCTCAATTATTATGAGGGTTGAAATTTTTTCCATTTTATTTTTAGACGCACTTACCTTATAAA
>CABIVQ010000012.1:0-649 GCA_902362365.1 Clostridiaceae bacterium
CTTAGTCCCATCAGCTTGAGTCTTTAATTGGCTAAACGCAACATCTAAAGTCTGATTCTGATTATTAAGCATAATCTTAGTAGATTTAATTGTATTTGTATTAGTATCCTTATTAAATCCGGTTATAAAACTACTATAATCTATCTGCTTCTCACCTATAGAATCTTGAGCTATCATGTTTTCTTTTATTAAATCATCCGCTATAGCTTTTTCTTTTACTCCTGTATGATCTATAAGTGTAGAAGTTCCATCCTCGCCTCGAATAATAAAGTTAAAGTTACCTTTTGCATCTTGTCCCATTTGAATTCGGACCTTATTATTCTTATCTTTAAATTGTTGTGTAGCTCCTACTATTTCAATTCCACCATCATCAGATTTAATTCTAAATTTATTAGTAGAAATATCTCCAGCATTAATCTTAGAAACATCTAGGTTAGCTATCATAGCATTAGTAATAAATCCATTTGCTATTGTTAACTTATCACTTGTTATTCCCCCAGCTTGGATATTTTCACTTGTTAAGTTACCATTTACAAGCGTTTGAATCTTACCAACATTTACTTCTAATATATTTATTTTCCCATTTACCACTTCTAATTGAGTTATACTTGCCTTATTTGCTTCTAAATTATTTATCTGTGCTGTATGT
>CABIVQ010000012.1:971-62294 GCA_902362365.1 Clostridiaceae bacterium
GTTTATCCTTGAACTTTTCTAAATTAGATATTATAGTTACAGTATCCCCTATGCTAAAATCTAAAAAAGAAAATTCACTATTATTTTTAGCTAAATCATAAACTTGCACATTATAATTTCTTCTAGGCTTAGATAATTCTTCAAGCTTAGCCTCTGCATCTTCTTTAAGATTCTGCTTATTCGTATATCTATTATCTTCCCATATTTTTTCAATGATTTTATTAGAGTATTGGAAGTTTTCTATATAGTCCTTTCCATTGTTTATATCAGCAAAAGTAAGTCCATTTTTGCCCTTTGCATATAGTCTAGTTGCATAATCGTAAGAGTCAGAAGGTACATCTAAAGATATTAAATTTAATTCATCAGTAAAATATACACCTTTATCACTACCTAGTTTTTCATATACATAGATTATCTTATTTATAGCATCAAATCTAAAATCTACTCTGAATGTTTCTCTAACTTTCCTAAGAACTTCTAAAGCATTAGTATTTTTAAGACTTACAGTTCTTTTTTTAGATATACTATTATCTGCTAAAGTCCATCCTGTCCCGGCTATTGCTAATCTTATGGTATCATTTATATTATTATTTTTTGTATCAAAGTTTTTTATGACTTTTCCAACTAAACTTTCTATATTGATATTACAGGTAAATCTTTTAAAATTATTAGAGGGTTCTATCGCCTTTATTACATATTCATTGTACTCAGTTCTTATGTAGCATTCCTCTTGAATTAGAGGTATGTTTTCATCATAACGAGAAAGAGAGAACTCTAATAAGTCCTCTCCACTTAAAACATATTCAATTTTATAATCTTTCAAATTTGTAAGAGCACTTAAGACTTCATGCTCTTTATTATATAACTTTAACATGCTCTTACTCCTTTCATGTTATTCCTCTATCATGTAATCTATTAACATTAATTCACTGACTGTCATTTCACAGTTACTATTTAGTAAATCATTTACATTAAATTTATGTATATCTATATCAATTTCTATATCTAGTAATTCATTTATATCCTTATTCCAAGTTTCTAAATTTTTATCAGCTATTTTTAATTGGTTATTTTCATCTATTATATTTTCACCTTCTTCATCTTTTACACAATACTTATCTAGTAACTTTTGTCTTTCTTTATTATATATATCTAACTCTTTTTCTATTTTAGATACATTTTTTGAGATTACATAACTTACTTTGACAGGTAATTGCTTATGCATTAAAGCTCCTAAGAAATTTGAATCATTTACTATTTTTCTATTAGTTAATTTCATAATTATTTACCTGCCTTTCTTGATAATAATTCTACATTTATAGAATCTTCAACTTTATATACTTCTGTTTCAAATTGTTTCATATCTTCTCTAACAGCTACTTTATTAGCATTATATAATTCTTTATTAGATATATTTTTATTTATATTTGCATTAGTATTCCCATCCGTAGATATACTTGCATTCATATATACAACTACTTGTCCATCTATTTCACTTGTTGCACTTAAGTTTATCGTTTTATTTATTTTTAACATTTTTATCATCCTTTCAATTTTTTTAGAGGTTTTTTAGTTTCTTTGTCGAATATTATCTCCTTGGAAGGAGGTGTTTTTATGAATTTCACATATGTTACTGATTTATCTAATGAAAAAACAGAATTTAGAACTCCGTTTAAAAGAACTAAGTACGAAGTTATATCTCAAACGCCAGATTTATTACATACTAAAATAGAGTATGAGAATGGTCTTAAAGTAGATAGCAAAGTTTATTCAGATAAAGTAGTACTTACTACAAATATGGAGTTTGTTACAAATGACGGTGTTATTTACGAACTTCGCAAGTAATTGAATCTTTAGTAACTACTACTTTTGAATTACCTAAAGTAGTAGTTATTTTTTCATCTTCTTTTATTATTTTAGCTTCATTATTTTTCATATATATTCCACCTTTCATATTTTTTATATAAAAAAAGAACCTCATAGGTCCTACCATCTTTCATTATATTTTACTGTTAATCCAACATTATTATCTATTGATATTGTATTAACTCCACTTTTTAAAGCTGGAAATTCCCACATATCAACGTCATTCATCTTGCTTTTTCCCCCTGCAATAACCTTACCACTACCTATATATATAGTTTCGTTAGCTTTTAAATTTTTTATAGTAATTACATATCCATTTATCATAATCTTACAACTAGGTAAAGGTACGCTTGATGTAATTTCTAAGTTAGCATAACATTCCTTAGGGCTATTAATATTTATAGTGCCACTACCTGCAATAGTGACTGTTTTTGTGTCTTTATAAACATTTAATATGTCATACCTTAGAGTAATCTTCGTTGTATTAGAATTTAAAACTATAGGTTTATTATCCTCTTCTTTAATTGATACATCATAGTTCTTATTTTTATACTTAAAAGTACAGCTAGAAGAATGCTCTATGAACTTTATAATATTCTCATCTGAAATTTCTCCCCCATAAAAATGTACGATTAACTCTAAATTTCTAAATGTATGTACTCTGGAATTTACTCTAACACCATGCAAGGCTTTTTTAGGCCAGTAATTACCCATATTACCAAACTTAGTAGCATCTGCATTGAACTCTATAACCTTACAATTATATTTACTATTTAAATTAGCGCTATTAATTAATACACTTATTTTTACCACCCCCTAGCAGTTCTAGCTATTTTAGGAGATATAATATTTGTTAGTTCTTTACCATCTATGTTAAACTTAGGATCATTCATACCCGTATTTTCTATAGCTTTAGAGAATGCATTTATCATAACTTCATACATTTTATTATAATCTATAAGATTATTAGTATTATTGCTAGATATAACACTTTCATTTACACTTCTATTATCCAATATATCTGAATTATCAGTAAAAGCATTAACAGAATTTTGAGCAAAGTTTTCTACAGCCCTAGTTGATGCAGGCTCACCTCTATCAACTCCAATTTGATAACCCTCTGTTGTCCACTCTCCAAATTGCATAAACAGCTTAGAGGGAGAGTTTATACCTAGTTTATTTTTAGCCCAATCTATGGCGCCTTGAACTGCTCCTTTGATAGAGTTAATCACCCTCCATCCTGCATTTTTTATTCCATCTGCAAGCCCTTTTACAATATCTCCACCAATACTTACCCAGTCTGATATTTTATTTTTAACTGCATCAATTCCATCTTTAATTATATCTCCTGCTGCTTTGACCACTTTAGGCGTACTTTGAATTATTCCATTGCAAAGCCCTACAATAAGGTCTATACCAGCTTTTAATATTTTAGGAATACCTTGTATTAATCCTTTTACTAAAGAGGTTATTATTTTTCCAGCTGAGTCAATTATTTTAGGTAAGTTATTACTTATACTTTCTACAATACTAAGCATAAGTTCTAAAGTTGCATCTATTATTTTAGGTAAATTATCTATAATTGCAGTGGCTAAGGTTGTGATTATTTCAATTCCCGAGTCTATTATCATTGGTAAATTGTCTAATATAAAGTTTACAAAAGTCTCTAAAGTTTTAGTAACCGCATCAATTATCATCGGTAAATTATTTACTATACCATCAACTAAAGATGTTATCATTTCAATTCCAGCATTAAGTATAGTTGGCAAATTATCTGTTATAATTTGTAAAAATGTAGTCAAGACCGTAATAACTGTACTTACAATCATAGGAAGCATTTCTGTAATCCCTTGTATTAACATTTTAACAATCTCTATACCACCATTTAATATTATAGGTAAATTATTAGTTAAAGCTGTAAGCCATGATTGAAGCAATATGAATGCAGTTTTAACAAATGTAGGCATCATTGCAGTTAATCCGGTCATAAGATTAGTTATTATTTCTGTAGACTTTTCGTAAACTTGTGGCATAGCTTGTCCTATTCCTAATAATAAATTATTTATTATTTCAAATCCTTTTTGTATCCATTGAGGTAATAGTGTTGTTATATTAGCCAATGCTGTTTTAATCGATAAAAATATAGAATTAAATACTCCTTCTACCCCTCCTGATTTATACGCATTAGGTATTGTTTCAGTTAGATATGTAGCTATGGTCCCAAACACATCAGATGCTTTTTGTTTCATAAAGTCCCAAGCTTTTGTAACTCCATTTTTAAAACCTTCATTTGTTTTCCATAAATACATAAATGCTCCTGATACAACCCCTATGATTCCTGCGAATGCTAAAAATGTAGAAGATGCTAAACCAATCATGGAGATTACTCCGCCAAACATAGTCCAAACACCATTAAGAACAACCATCCAGCCGTCCCAAAGATTAATACCCATCTGTAAAGGTAATAACAATAAAGTCATAACAGGTAATAAAAATCCTATAGCTCCAGCTATTTTAGCTATAATTGGATGTACTTCATTAAATTTAGCTATCCAGTCAGAAACTACTCCAGTAACTTTAAGCGCTACTTTTAAAAACTGACCTGCTGTCTGTATAACAGGTTCTAACGCTTTTAACACTTTTCCTTTAGTTGTCTCAGCTAATTTTTTCAATCCTTCATCAGCTTCAAGTGCTGCACTAAACATTGTCTTATATGCAAATAAAGCTGCCATACCAACAATAGGAAAAGCAAGTGCCATATTCGCATTTGCAGCTGTTATCCCTCTAAGTAATAGCCCGTATTTGACCATGTCTCCTTGAGCTTCTCTTATAGCAACTTTCTGTGCAGAATAATTCTTTATAACTTTTTCAACACTACCACCAAGTTTTCTATATCCTAAAGATAATCCGTTTAATGGTGATCTACCAGCTTCCATTGTTTCATTTAATAACTGGAACTGACCTATAGTAGATGGCGGAAGCATCATTTCTGGTTTAATGCCATATTTTTGTAGTCCTTTCATTCTTTCTGTAAGTATCTTTGTTTGATTTCCCATAAGCTTAGTCATACGAGCATTTAACTTAATACTATTAGCTTGTTGCCTTAATTGCATATCAGTTAATCCTAATTGACTTCTCATGTATATTTGTTTAAAAGTAGTATCATCAAGTCCTAATGCAAATTTAGTTATAGCATCTCTAGCATTCATTGCTTGTTGAGAATACTTTCCATAATATCTTGAAGCTTTACGAGCTTCTTCGTGAAGTCTATACATTTCCGAATAAGCCTTTTTAGTGCTTTCAGGAACATCTCCTCCAAGAATCATTGATAATCTTTGCATTTCCTTATTAAATTTATTTGAATTACTTGAAGTTCCCTTAAATTCGTTATTCATTGTACTAAAAGATGTTTTCACTCCAATAGCTTCTCGTTGTAATTGTCTTAACTTTTCTATAGTTTCTTTTAGTGACTCTGTAGCAGATTCAGCACCTTTAGGAATATCTTTTTCTAATGCATCAGCAAACTTAGAAGAATCTTTTTCAGCTTTATTGAGCGAATTACTAAAATCATCAGTTTCAGCACTAATCTTTACGTTAAACTCTTTATCAGCCATTTATCCACCTCCTTTCAGAGATTGAATTTTTTCTTTAAGTCCTCTTTCATCTTTTCCATTTCTTTTTTAGATTTTTTCTTTTTAAATATGTTTATAATCTTACTTTTTTTAGCACTTACATAGCCGTAAATGACTGCCATTTTAATACCTTCTAGTTTTTCTTTATACTGCTCTACATAAATAGAAAGTTCGTAAAAATCACTATCCCAAAACACATTTAAAGGAACTTGATTTTCTATGACATAATACTTAATACATTTATCCCAATCTATGTAACCGTTATTTAGAGGGTATAGCTCCTTGATTATCATCAAATTCCTCTAGCATAGCCTTTAATAATTCTCCATACAACTCATAAATTGCTTTATCTCCTATTTCATCAGCTAGATTTAATACTTCATCTTCACTTATAAATTTATTTGAGAAACTTATTGCACATCTAATAAGAGTATACATATCAGATTCCGTAGGCTGCTCATCACTTAAAATAGGTTTCTTAGTTATATCACAGTACATTTTCTTTTGTCTTGCTCCAAGTTTCATTATGTATTCTTTATCACCATATTTTTTAACTATCGTTTTCATATTAAATCTCCTTAAAATTAAATTTTCACAAAATAAAAAGGCGAGAATAGTTTAATCTCACCCTTCATTTAAGTATTCTATTCTGTTTCACTTGACGACAATAATGCCTTTGATCTTGATACAGAACCATTAACAACTAATGATATTTCAAGTCCAGCTAAACCATCTTCAAAATCCCCTGAAAAAGTTTCTATTTTCATAGTAGCTTCTAATAAATTGTCTACGTTACTTGTAGCAGATTCTGATCCAGCATAACTAGGCTTCTTTACTGCTAACTTTACAGCTAAATCTTCTGCTTGTTGCCATGCGTCCCAAAGTGTAGCAAACACACCTTCATCAGATTTATCTGATAAATTAGCAACAGCATTCATATCTATTGAAAAATCTTGTCCATTTAATTCTCTTGAAGTCATACATTGACCTTGTGCAGATTCAACTCTATCTATAAATTCCTCAAACTCATTTGAAGCTTCAAAGGATGCTCCACTTTGTCCTGCAACTGGTTTTCCTCCAATCATTATAAGTACATCTGCACTTCTTGTTCTTGACATTTACATCACCTTCCTTTGTATTACAAAATTAAATTTAATAGAGGCTTGATAAAGTATTGTATTTTCATCTATATAGTGTTCTGTAATACCATTATCACCATCAGAACTTAACTCACAATCTGAAATTAAATACTCTCCAGCTTCTTTATATAAAAGTTCATATAAACTATTGTAAATATCCATGTATTTACTATTTATTTCTTTTCTTCCTTTATTGCTTCCATCATACCAATAAAATAAATCCCATGTAATGTAATGAATTTTCTCACCGGTTCTTAATACCTTATCAGTGATCCTAGTGTCTCCTAATTTAAGATATGGCATTTTTATATTTTCATCTATAATATCAACTACCTCATAACCTTTATTAGTTAAATGTTGATATATAAGTGTTTGTAAGCTATTTATCATAACTAAAAAGTATCCTTTCTACATCGTCAGAAAACTTAGGAGTTATTTCTTCAAAAGAAGGTATTAAAAATGGTTTCTTACCTCTTCCTGCTGGATAATTTACTTTTTTAACAAATACCCAATTACCATCCCTACCTCTGAACCTTAAAAATTTTGCTTTTTTAGGTTTTATAACATAAGCCTTACTTCCAAATTCTCTAGCTCTTGCATATTTAACATTAGTACCAACTAAAGAGGAATTTCCTTCATGCTTAGTATGAATACTATTTTTAAGCCTAGATGTATCTACTGCAACTTTGCCTTTTGCCATACTTTCAATCATATATGCATGTTTTTTTCTAGACTTATCCGTTTCAGTCACTACATACTCTTTATACCCTTGTAAATATGCAACAAGATCTATTATGTTATTTACATTAACTTTAATTCGCATGTTCTAACCTATCTAAAGTTACATAAGTTTTATTTTTTATTCTTTTAGGTTTATGTGTAGGTTTATAGTATTTGCCATCTATTAAGACATAGAAATTATCAATATCTATAGTATCTATAGTCGTAAGGTTATAAAACTCATAATTAGCAACTCCAAATAGTTGTATTTGTTTTTCTAAACTTAATAGAGATAAATTACAATATATATATTTATAAAGACTTTTATTCTCTATACGACCACCTTGCCCATCATTTATTCTATTTACTTTATATAATTCAACTTTCTTATTAAATCTCATATCAACCTCACCTTAATTTTATCTAATTGAGATTTTTTATTTGCAATGTACCTATCCAAATCCATTTTAAAACCATCTAATGAATTATTATTATAAGAAAAACTTACTCCATCACTATTTTCACTATTAAGACCTTCACTACCTATGCGGTTATACCTAGCTATAACTAACTCTGCAACTATATATTCAAGTTCTTCAGGTACACTATTTTCTTTTATATAGTTCTCAACTTGTCGTGAACTTCTTCGTATTAAAGACTTTAAAAGCTCATCTTTATCAGACGAGCTTAATCCTAAAGTTATTTTAACTTCACTAAGAATATCTTCCATTACTTTTTAGCCTTCTTATCTTTTTTAGGTGTTTCAACTTCATCTATATCCTCTATATCCTCTATATCCTCTATATCTTCTGATTCTATAGATTTTTCATTGTGATCAATACTTTCACTTAGTATAGCAACTTCAGAGTTTACAATTTCTACTGTAGGTTCTGTATAATCCATCCAAGCAACACACTCTGGATTATTTATTACTGCATCTAAATAAGCAAATCCTATGTGGTAAGTAGCATCTCTCTTAACACATTCTACACCTGTAGATGTCATATTATATCTTACATCTCTAGTAAATACCGGTTGTAAGTTTGATAATGGAGTTAACGCTATAAAATTATCTGGATAAGTTGAAACTATTTCAACTGGCAACCCTGATAATTTCTTTAATTCTCCATCTACAATAATACTATCAGCCCATGCTGTAGGCCTTTTTATTATTTCTCTCATTATATCTAACTTAGTATTTTCAGATATTATCCAGTTAAAGTTAAATTTTGGATGATTCCAGTATTTAGAAGGTATCTTTTTCTTTAATAATATGAAATCTTCTGGAGTTGGTAAATTAGCTTCCAGATTTATTTTTTTATTTGATTTTTTCATTTTTACTACAAAACCATCAAGTATCTTCAAGAAATCATCATGCCCTGTTGAACTAGCTGATTTATCACCATTAAATAATAAATCTTGCATATCTAATGCAAAAGCTTCTTGCATCATAGAAGTTAATGCCGTTTCCATATTTTGTCCTCTTTGACGTAATATGTACCATACATCATCATTGCTTAACCACATATCTAAGAATACTTTAACAACGCTGTATGGTATTTCTCTTTTATTTACATTAAATGCACCTTCTGGTACCTCTCCTGGTGTATAAGTAAATTTTCTAGTCTTTCTTGTTTGAGCTTCTAGTGCTTCTATGTTCCCACTTGTTTGGTCCTTATATTGGACGTTTAATTTCTTTAATGTGTTTGAGTTTTGTATTATATCGTATATAAAAGCTTCAGCTTGATCTGTTACTAATAAAGTTGATGCTGCATTAGCTTTTTGTAATTTTGATACCATTTCCGATTTTGTTAACGCTATAGTCATATGTATTCCCTCCTAGTTAAACATTCCTTCGAATGCACCTATATAAGATTTTTTTACTTCTTGTCCTGCTCCTAGATTAGTGTCTAATGATTGTGGAGCACGTCTTGATTTCTTTAATTCTGTTATCTCATTCATTAAAGGCTCTGTAGCTTCTTTTATAGCCTTAGCTATTATTTCTTCTTGAGTAGGTTCTTTAGGTGGCTCTTGCCCCCCTATTCCTTCATCACCTTCTGGCGGTTGTTCTTCTCCTTTTAGATCTTCTAACTCCTTTTTTATTGGAGATAGTGCTTCATCAAGCATTTTCTTTATATCTTCTGCTTTCATTTCTTCTTCCTCCTTAGATTTTCTTATTTCCTTTATCTGCTCTAAAGACTTTTGAATACCTACTGTATTAACAGTATTTAATACATAATTCTTAAAAGCATCAATTTGAATAGCCATATGCCCCGCTTTATCTGTTATAGTAGGTTCTAGTAATGTATTTTCTAACGAATCCATTAGAGCCCATCTAGCTTCTCTAATTCTTTCTTCAATAACGGCTTCACCAACTAATTGATTAAAGTCTGTAACATATGTACTTTTCTTGATATCTTCTTTTTTATCTTTAGTAAAAAAGCTTTTTAAAACATTAAAAAAACCTCTAAACTCTTCATCATCAGAATTTACAGGTTCTTCATCAGCTTTATAAATTTTTACTGTTTGCTTATTTGCTCCTTTATTAACTAAACTAATAAAGTCTATATCTAAATCTTTCATTCTAGGCATTTTACTCACCTCCCTCCACATATATTGCAGTTCCACCTATACTAAACCCAGTTATATTACCAAGTTTGATATCATTCCAAGTTATATCATCAGTAACTTTTATAGCAGCTACCCAATCGTCTTTTAGAGCTCCTATATCAGGTATATCACATTTAGCTATATAATTTTCTACAACATATCCATATCCACCTATCTCATTATGTTGCTTATCAACTCCAGCATTAGCTTTATTAGCTGTGTTCATGAGCTTCTCCATAAATTTATGAGATGCTTTCTTAACATCCTCTACTGTAGCCCAATCTCCATGACTATCAGTATAATCAGTTGGATTACCATTTTCATCAAATTCCTTTGACGGTCTATAAACCACACCTTCTACAATTCTATTTTCTTCATCCAGTTTAGCTATTTTAACATCTAATTGTTTCATCCTATATCACCTCACCTTCCAGTATAGGTTTTAATGAACATCTACATTGAATAACATTAGAAGCTTTTGCATCATATGAGTTATCTCCAGGATAATCTAGTAAATCACCATCAATAATAAAAGGCTCATCAAGTTTAACTCTTTGCCCCTCAGCTTCTTTGTGGTGGTCCCTAGTTCTTTCATCCTTAGTAGAACTCCATTCTTTACCTATAACAACTCCACTCTCTTTATATCCTTGTAGTGTTCCAGCATTACTTGAACTTATTATTTCCGTTCTAGCAACTACTGTAGCTCTTTTCATATCGAACTCAGGCATGTCTTTAATTCTATTAGATAACTCTTGTATACTTTCACCTTTTTCAAATCCTTCTGATAATTCATTTATAATAGCTTTATGAGTAGTATCTGCTACTTTTATAACAAACTTAATCTTCTTATCTTCTAAAAATTTAAGTGCTTTTTCATTTAGTAAGTCAAACGTTATTGATACACTTGTTTGACCTAGTTCTGAAAGTATTTCTTGTTTAACCAAGTTCATTATATTTAAAAAGTTTTTATATACTATTTGCTCATATAATACTTGCTGCTTTTCTATATTTTCTATATATATCTTAAGTATCTCATTTGTTACTGTCCCATTTTCGATACTTTCTATTATCTTCGATCTTTGAATTTTAAGAAGGTTATGAAACTCACTTTCCATTTCCAGGAATGCTTCGTAAGTAGCATCTAACCACTCATCAGATTGATTTATTTGATATATCCAAGTTTTATTCTTGTCATTATCTAATATAAACTCTTTCAATATCTCATTAATTATACAAAGTTTATCTTTATCCATTTAAAGCACCTTCTATAGCCTTTTGTAGTTCCTTTAAAGGATTTATTACATCTTGCATATCAAAAGCCTTAGATATATGATTCTGTTCTTCAAAAGTAGGTTTTAAATTTGTGTTTCTATTGGCAAGATACACTTGTAACGGTATATCTGCCCACTCGTCCGTTAATGGTTCAAATTCTTTACCTAATAACTTTCCTAAGCTATCTAATAACATATTAGGAGTAGCAACACCTCCAGCTATATAAGGCGTTAATGCTTTAGCTATTTCAGTATCATCAGTTGTCTTTGGTCCTTTAAACTTAAGTTCAACAAATTTTATATTTAATTCTTTCATCAACTTCTTATTTAATAAATCTGCTAAATCTTCTCTAAGAGGTTCAAATGTTTGTTCCTCAGTTATTTGTTTAGCAGTTTCTGCTGTAGCCTTATTATAGTCTTGTGTATCTCCTGTATAAATAGGAGCTAACCTAAAAGAACCTCTTACAATATCTCTATTGTTCTTAAGATATTCTAAAAATAAAGCATCATCTTGCATTATTTCTGCTAACTTCTCGAAATGTATTTTTACATTTGATTTACCTTCTTCCATGCTAAACTCATTGCTAAATGCTTCAGCTTCTAGAATTAAGTATTTATGTTGTGCATCTTGGCCTTTTGCTCCAGCTAACAAATCAATGCTATCTTGTGTAAGCTGTCCATTTTCAACAACTATAGCTAAAGGAATATGCCTTCCATCTTCAAAATACTTATAATTAAGTTCATCAGCATTCCTAGAACCCATCATCTTAACTAAAGCTCCTATATAACGTGGTAATCCATATGGTGTATAAGGACAATATATATTATCAAATATAATTGAGTTGGCTTCATCATCTATATTCATTTCTTGCCCATCTGCTAAATATTCTCCAGTAAGTCTGTTTAACTTTCTAGGATCTCCTAACTCTTTAAAATAAACTTGCTTTGAACCTACCATCTGGATAAACTTCTTAAATTTTTTCCAACGTTTAATTTTACGCTCATTACCATTTGAGTCAGTTATAACTTCTTCAACTTCTATTGGATCACTTTCTTTGCATAGCCTAACTGTATGAGATGGTATATGTTGAAGTTCTGATATTTCTCCAGTTTCATCAGCTATACACTCTATAGTTGCATATCCAAGTCTTTCTCTATCGTCTATAAACTTCTTAAGAACTCCTGTAAATCGTTCATCAAAGTTACAATACTTTATGAACATTTCATACTTGGACCAGTCAGCATCAGCTATACTTTGTTTTGATGTATCTTCTTTGTAATCAAAGTTATAGTCTAATACAGTCCCAAATCCAACTATATTATTTTTATAAGCTTCTATACAAACTTGTAATATATCACTGTTTTCAGATATTCTAGCTAAAGCTTCTATATTCATTTCAGGCTGAATAATATATCCTTGACTGTAAAACTCGTTGAATATATCATCAATTTGCTTAGATTGTCCTATGCTACTACCCATTATCTTTTTTATTCTTACCTGTGGTTTTGTCATTACCTTCTCACCACCTTCCTACGTTCTCTACTCTTCTCTAATCCATGAGTTTTCATATCAACTTCTAATGCATATCTAGTTGCATCTATGCTATGATTATCTTTGTCTTCTAATTTAGGAATTATATCTCCGTCTTTATCAGTCTGATAATCTATATTTTCAAATTCTTTAGCTATATTTGGAGTTCTTCTAGAATCTATTACTATACCTTCTAGATCATCCAGCCAATTCTCTCCAAACTCAATACTTCCTGGACCTTTCTTAGCAGGAACAGCTTTTATTCCTAACACTCTTAATTCTTCAATACTTCGAGGTTCTGCACTATCACAAATAACGTAAGTGTCATTATACTGTTTTTTGATGATATTTAAGGCTAACTCTCTAATAGACATCTTCACTCCATATATTTCATCTATAAAGTAAATTATTCTTTTCTTTTTATCATAATGAAGTCTAACAAATGCCATAGGATCTGTTGCATAACCAAAGTCATTACCTTGCCTTATATTATCAAAGCTTTTTATTTCTTCATCAGTTATAGTTCTAAATACTAAATTAGAAAAAGGAACTACTCCAGAGCCTATTGGTTCTCCTAAGTACTCCCATCTATATTTAAATTCATTCTTCTTTTTAACTTCCTCAGCTTCTTCTATAAAAGCTTTAGAAATATGAGGATTATCTAAGTAGGTACTATGATGTACATAGGTATTAGAAGGTAAGAATTGAGTTTCAAACTTCTTATTAACCCATGATTGCTTTCTCTTAGGTGGATTGTAAGAATATATAACCTTATAACTTAATCCTGGAGGAAGCTCTGCTCTTAAGACTGAGTTAACTATGGTACTAACTTCATCCTCTGTCTTGAACTCTGCTAATTCTTCAAACCAAACAAAAGCTATAGGAAATTTACTCATCTTAATAGATTTAATCTTAGCAGGATCATCTGCTCCTCTAAATATAAACTTATTACCTCTAGGTATATAAACTAACTGAAGAGGTGACTTTTGCACTTTCCAAACATGACCTACATTTAAAATATCTATAGCTTCTTTTAACTGTTCAAATACAGATTCAGCTAATGTATTTCCAACTTTTCTAATACAAAGACAAGTTACTGGATATTTCATTAAAGCTAATACTAACCAAATAGCTATATGAGTAGATTTTGCACTTGCTCTCCCACCCTTTAATACATGAAATAAGTACTTATTAGAATTTATAGTCTTCCAAAACTCATAAAAGTTTTTATTTATAATTTCTGATATTTTCTTATGCATCTTCTAATGTTCCTATATCATCAATTATTGTTACTCCAACATTACCTTCTAAATCTACCTTTTCAGTGAATAAAGCATATCTTTTACCTAATAGTTCCGCTGCTTTTATTCTATCCTTAGCACTTAGTTGTTTTTTAAGTATTACAGGCTTAATCATACCGTCTATAGTTTCTGTTGATATAACTTCCTCTAATACTTCTCCTCTTAATGAAGAACTTAAAAAAGCTAAGACTTCCTCGGCCTTAGCTATTCTTTCACTTTCTATTTCTTTCATTTTTTCTTGAATATAGCTTTTTACACTCTCATTTTCCAACAATTTGATTATATTGCCTTTAGCGTAATTTTCACTATATCCAGCTTTTATTGCAGATTGATAAGCATTGCCAGTTTCAATATAATAATCAGCAAATGCTTTTTGTTTTACATTGAGCTTCACAATGCTCACCTCCTACTTTATATACTTTAATAATGATTGTATCTTCTTTTATTTTTACTCTTCTTACCTTCTTTACTATGTTCAAACTTAGGTTTCTTTTTCATTTCATTTTCATATTTCCAAAGTTCTCTTGGAACTTCAGTTGGTTTAATTGCTTCATCTATATCTTTATAAACTTTCATAAGTATCACCTTTCACAAAATAAAAAATACCAGGCGGGGAAACCTGGTATTTTCATATATAAAGTTATTTGGGGAGAAATAGAAATTTCTATACTACTATTATCTCATGTTTATCCCTCAAAAAAATCTCAAATTTGTCTCAAAAATGTCTCATTTTTGTCTCATTTAAATAAATGAATTATTTTATTTAGATATTCCTACTATAAAACTAAATCTTAGAACTTGAAAAGTTATAGCTTTTTTAACATAATTAGTTTCATAAGTAAAAACTTTAAAATTAGTTTTTCTTCTCTTAATTAAATATATAAACATTTTACCTATTTTATATTTTTTCATTTCATCACTTCCTAAATAAAAATTATATTTTATATATCTTCTAAAAGTGGCAATTCTTTTAGTATCTCTGGATATAGTATACTCATTACCTTATAAACTATAGTTTCTCTCATTCTGTAACAATGGCTTCTATCTATATGTAACTTTATACTTATGTAATTCATATTATTTTTACTTCTACTGTTATAAAGTAAATTAAATAGATCTGTCTCTCTACTATCTAAGGTAGTTAAAGCATTCTCTATCTTCTTCTTTTCTATTTCTTTTTCTAACTTAGTTTGCATTAACTTTCCTATTCTTTTTTCTTTAGCTATAACTTCATTTTCTACAGTTCTTGATATGTTATATGTAACTCCTGTTTTTTCATCATATCCAATAGCCCCACAACCTTTATAATCATTCTTTTCTCTCTCTATATCTAGCTCTAAGTTTCTTATTTGAACTTCTAAGTTTTTATAGTTATGAAGTCTACCTTCAACTTTTTTAAATAATTCTTTTTTGTCCTTACTCATATTAGTCCCCCGCTTTCTAAACTGCTTTCTTTGCTGCTTTTCTTTTCTTCTTCAATTCCTCATATTCAATCCAACCATATTCATCACCATACTTAATACTCTTTTGGATCCATGTGAGTTTTTTCTTTATACTTATAATCAAACATCTTTTTTCTCATAACACCTTGTTGAGTTTCCATACCTTTCACATCTATATATTCAACTTCTCCATTCCAGTGATATATAGCAAAATCAACTGTATAAGTAATAGCTCTATGAGTTTTCCCATCCTTTTTAAAACTAGGTTGTAACTCAAATCTTTGTTGTAATCCAAAGTCTTTTATTTTACCTTCATCTTTTAACTTTTTTAGATATAGATAATACTCGCCTTCATGCTTACTATCAAATTTAATTCCATCTATTTCAACTTTCTTATTTCTATATTTATTCATACTCAATCTCCTATTAAACGATTATCATATGAGAATAGAGTTGTAATACTCTACCCTCATAAACTAAAATTATTGTTTTATTTGCTTATACTCTCAATGAATAATCTTCAAATATACAAGCATATTCTTTTACTGAATTTATAGCTACTCTTGGGTTTTTATAACTTCCTAAACTTCTTGCCCCCTTACCTTTGCTAACAAACACACTATAAATTAATTCATTGCAACTTCCTCTGTATTTCCTTATCTTAAATTTACATCCATTTATTATAAATTCTTTATATACAACCACATTCTTTGCCATTGCCTAAAATCTCCCTTTTTAACTTCTAATGAGTTATTTATTTTTTTTAACTATATCTCCTATTACCCACATTCCTAACATCTCTTTATTAAGTATATAATCACTATCTTGTACTATCGTCACTATTGGATTATAAAATTTTAAACTTTTACCATCTTCTGATAACCAATATGCACATCTAGTAACTTTACTTGCTATTGCATGACCACTTAATAAATGCGCCCATGCTCTTTCAAAATAGTATTCCTTACTTTCTAAGTCTATTTTTATCATGTAAAACTCCTCTTTTAACCTATTAACTCTGGATTCTCATATATATTTCCTATAACCTCTATTTCATCAAGAAAACAACTTTCTAGCAAATATAAATACCCATCAGAGAAACCTAACTTTTGTACTTTAAATGACGCCTTGTTGAAAACAACTTTAAACTTACCGTACATCCCATAATCTAATATATCTCCTTCATATATATCTACACCATCCATATCTTTTAAACCTGTGTATTGCATAAAAACTAAGTCATCATCTTTAGTTGGGAGATATACCCCTCTTTCTAAATCTTCTGCTTGTGCAAAATATCCCATTTCTAATAATTTACTTTTAGCTATGTTGTATAAACCATCAGCTGCATTTTCAAGTAATTCATTATCGAACATTTTGTTATTACTCTTACTATATGCTTTAAATTTTATTTTTTTCATAATCTCCACCGCCTATTTCTTAATATAATAATTTATATAATTTTCGATATACTTCCATTGTTGCTTTATATATGGATCATCTAAACTTCCTCCGCTCGAAGTCCAGTCGCCTATTCTACTTTTCACATCCAATAATATTTCAGCCGGTATATTATAATTTAATATCGCATTATTAAACTCTTCATGTGTATTTATTATCATACTAAATCTCCCTTTTAACCTATTAACTCAGGATTCTCATATATATTTCCTATGACTCTATAAGAACACGTGTTACTCAATTTATTATTGTCCATTGAATAAGCTCCTTCATCTGTATTTAATACAAATGAACCATTATCAAAACCTACTATACCTATAACTATTTTTCCATACATATGAGCTATTGGAGTTCTATCTACTCTTTCTACTACATCTCCTTCGTATATATCTTTTGCATCTTCATCTTTTATTCCTATATACTGCATAAGATTTAATGCTCTTTGATCTGGCGTATGTATAAATATTTCATTATATGGTATATCCCATAAATCTTTGTTATATCTCATTTTTCCCCAAACTATATCCCAAGCTCTAAATTTTATTTCTCTCATAATCTCCACCGCCTAATCTTCTTCATATATTTCAAACTCTCTTACTCCACTCTGCCTTACATTTCCATTTGCTGGTTCATCAACTAAATACCATTCATCTGGATATATCTCTATAAATATATCTTCATTACTTTCTCCGTTATACAATCTAAAATCAAGACACGCATCTTCAAATATTTTTTCCTTAGCTTCTTCAATCGAATTCGCTTCTATAGAAAAATTTAAATCTAATATTAAGCTTACATTACCGTAAAATTCTTTCATAATCTCCTCCTATTTATCATTTAATGCTTCCATCATATTCAGGATTGCTAAAAAACCTATTCCTATTACTCCTACTAAATTGTCTGTAACCATATTAATACACATACCTATTACACAAACTAATGTTGCTATTCTATTAGCCATAATTTAATTCTCCCCTTTTCTTTACTAAAGTATATCCATTAGAACATATTCAATTTCTTCTTTAAACCTTTCACTGTCTATATCTTCATTTTCTAACATTTCACCTAAGTTAAAGTAATTACTTAATCTTCCAAATATCATTCTAGCCATATTTTCATGGTCATAACCTTTAACTTCTATACCTTCTACATTTACTATTTTCCCTTTACCTGCACCATTTACTAGATGTAAAAATCCTTTACTATCTAAGAATCCCTTATCACCTTTTCTAACAGTTTTAACTTTATCACTAACTATTGTGTTTATTTTAAAATCTTCTTTAACTATGATCTCTTGTCCTATTTTCATAATCTCCACCACCTATTTATTTTGAGTTATAGCATACTTTTTGCCATTTCTATTATCTTGTATAACCACTAACTTAGTTCCATTATCTAACTCATGAGGTAATAAACATACCTCACTTTCAACGCATAATTTATAAATTATATCAGCTATAAAGTTTATTTCATTTTTTCTTTCTTCCATAGTTTAAAACTCCTCTTTACCAACCTTCTTTTATAACTCCCATAGCCTTACAATCATTGCACCTTACTGCATACTCTACATGAGTTATTGTTTTGTGTATTGCTTCTATTTCATGCTCACTTTCCTTAAGTGTTCCATTTATTAATCTAATATTCAAAGAGTCACATTTTGCACATCTAAGCATTACTAAAGATTTTACACCTTTGAACATTTTCATAATTTCTTTAATTTTTTTAAACATATCTCCTCCTATTAAAACCCATCTTTTATCCTAACAACTCTGGATTTTCAAATTTATTTCCTATAACTTCTACTTCATCACTTGTCAAATCAAGTATAAGGCATTCCTTATTGATACTATCATATCCAAAACATTTAACATTTTTACTATGAGGTTTTACAATAGATGCCATAGGAGAATAAGTAATTATTTCTATAAATGATTCATCTTCAATCTCTTCAATTTTTGTTTTAGAGCAATCAGTGTATGTTATATGTTTATAACTTAGAATATCACCTTCATAAATCTCTTTTCCGTTCTTATCTTTTAATCCTGTATATTGCATTAATTTGCAAACGTAAGGATATGGTGTGTTCCAACATCTGCATTCTTCATCTTCCATACCTACTTCACAATCATTTAATCCTATATGACTAACATTAGCCATTACTTCTCTTTCTGTATCCCATGCTCTAAATTTAATTTTTTTCATAATCTCCACCACCTATTTATTAATATTTTCTATGTTTTTAATCAAATTCTCCACTGCAAGTTCAATAAGAGAATCAGTTGTCATTCCAAACTTCTCACCTATCGCATCTATCTTTTCATATAAATCATCATCTAAAGGTACTAGCATTTCTATTCCTCCTATTAAAACCCATCTTTTCTTTACCAAATTACTATCTATTTCTCTTAAAATCTCTACAGAAAAATACTTTTTTTACTTCCGTATCTTTTACATGACAATAATCCGCATGTTTAAATTTATTTCCTTTTTCTCCTCTTATATAATTATTAAATTTGCATTTACCACATTTACCTAAACTTCTTATCACGTGCTCCACTTTTAGCTGCTAGTATCTTTGCTTTACTAGCCATGATTTTCTCCTCCCATTAAAATCTTGTATAGTTAATTTCTAATTTTTTATGATAAGCATCTTTAATTTCATCTATATTAAATCCCAGAGCATATACTATTTGAATATATTTAGTCAAAATAACGAATATACGGTGTCTTATAAAGGTTTTGTTATTAGAGTTAGATAAAAGTATTACATCTTGTACAAAAGCTAGTACAATGCCTTCTATCGACTTTATTTGAAGTTCTTCTACTTCATGTATTAAATCTATATCCAAATAATTAGCTATGTTACATATATGAGCTAATAAATCTGATAACTCTTCTGCTACACGATCCTTATCTATATCTGATTTATCCCACCACTTTTGTACCTTAGCTGCATTACAAACTTCCATTAGTTCACTTAATAAATCTATTGCTTGTCCTTTTGTAACTCCGAACTTACTCTTAGGATTAATTGCACCTGGCTTACTTTCTAAGTATTTAATAAATTCTACTTGTTCAACCTGTATATTTCTTAAATCTATAATCATTTTTCATCCCCCATACGTTTGTCCATATTTTTATTATTTTCACAAGTGCTATGCCATACTGCTCCAGTTAAAAATCCAATATTAAATATAATTATCATTATCAATATCTTCACCATTCTTTAGCTCCTCTTCAGCTTTTTTAAGTGCATCTATTGTTCCGTTACCTTCTGCTATATAAACTTTAGCTAAATCTATTAATTCTCTTAATCTGTGTAGCTCCATACTTTAATCCTCAATCAAATATTCAAACTTCAATCCTTTTTTAGTTAACGATCCGTATTTTGCATAAGTATATATTGTCACCATGCTTAGATTTAATTTTTTAGATGCTATTTTTACAGAATCGTAAATATCTACTTTATTTGTATTTATATTTGTAACTTTTATTTTTTTAGATTCGCTAGCTCCTGCGATATATTCTGGATTTATATCTGCTTTAAATCTATATTTATTTTTATATGTCCAATTATTTCTTATATGGCTATTAAAATTACTGTTAACCCCAAAATGCTTTGCAAGCTCTTCTGTATTGTTAAATGTTTCAACTTCAAATGTTTCTATATTCAATACTTTAATATTTATATATTTAAACTTACTAGTTGTGGTTTTTTCGTATTTTTTTGATTTCTCTATTTCTTTTTCTTTTTCTACATCATCTGCATCTCTTTCGTTTAATCCGAAAATTTTTCTTACTTGTCCTAAGCTAATCTGCTTCCAAACTCCGTTACAATCTTTAACCCCACAAATAGCATGTGCTAATGCCATATATCCCCTGTAAGTTAAATCATCTATTACAGGATTAAATGCTATAGAATTATTAATATTATTTTTATTTAATATCATTTTTCAATCTCCCCTTTATATAACCAGGAGAATAGTATCTCCTAGTTTATATTTTTACTCTCAACTAATTCAATTGCTTCTTTTAAAGAAATATAACCTTCATTCTTTTCTCCAGCTATATCCCTTATCATTTCTAACAGCATCTTAACTTCTTCGATACATTCATACTCCATTTTAAGCACCTACCAATCTATAATTAAGATGTTTACCTTTGAACTCTATTACAAAACCTTTAGAAGTCTCTATAAGCCTACTAGCTATAGCCTCATCAATAGCCAATAGTTCATTTATATTTTTTTCACTAGATACAATGATCGGTAATTTCTTCATATATCTATAATTTATAATCGAAAACATTGCATTTATATCTGCAGTTGTCACACTTCCCTTGAATAAATCATCTATAAGGAGCACTTGGGCATTTTTATATAGCTCCATTTCCTTGTTATAATTAACTTCATCAGTTATACTTTGCTTAATTTTGGTTATACTATCTCTAAATGGCATATATATAACTCCAATAGATTTATCTAATAAACTATTAGCTATAGCCATAGATAAGTGTGTTTTTCCAGAACCTACTTGTCCTAAAAACATAATAGAATTTTGTCTAGCTGCTCTAATATCGCTAAAATTCTTAGAGTAGCTTTTTGCTTTTAAATAAGCATCTATCGTTTCTACGCTTCTTTCGTAGCTGAAGTTTTCAAATCTCATTTGTCTAAACTCTTCTGAAACACCACTTATCTTTAATTTTTCTTCTGCTATCCTTAGTGCCCTACATTCACATTCTTTAGCCGTTCCATCTTCAAGTAAAAGAAAGGTCATATCTTTACACTTATCACATTTATAACTCGTCTCGTTCAAGTTCTTCAATCTGTCTGAGTAATTCTCTCCTTCTTGTTGCTTCACTTTCTGGATCATTTGTTGGACCTTCATTTTCAAAATTTCCTTTTCCTCTTCTGACATCTGAATCCACTTCCTTTTGATTTTGTTGTAATCTATAAGCTTCTAGTTTATCTAAAGTTGTTATATCTTTTTCAAGCCATTTTTTTATAATTCCTTTTACATATCCTAAAGTGCATTTATTAGAATCTGTTGCTATCTCTATTGCTCTTTTAAATAAACCACTTTCTATTTTCTCAGATATTTCTATAAGCCATTCTCCAGTTACTCCATTTATAAGACCGATATTTTGTTCATATAATCTTGATATATTTTTTAAATTCTTAGATTCATTTACATACTTATCTACATTCCCATCTTCTGTATATATATCTATATTATTCTTATCTAACTCTATACTATCCTTACCTAACCTAACCTGGGTTTCCCTTTCGCCTACCGTTGGTATACCATTCGGTATACCAAGAACATATTCTTTATTTTCAGTAACAGCTAATTGCGCTTTTTCCTCTAAATATAAGGTTTCTTTATATCTATCATTCCTGATGTAATTGTGTATTTTCCAATGTTTTATTACTACTACTCCGCTATCAAATGGAATTATAAAATTTTTAGCAATTAATAATTTTAAATCATCATCACTACTTCCAATAAATCTTTGTATTTTCTTAGGATTATTAATAAACCCATCATCACCTGCTCTCATAGATAAATGAAAATATAAACATTGTGTACTTGAGGGCATGTCTAAAAATAAATCACTATCTATAATTGTTTTTGCAAACATTCTTCTTTCTGCCATAATCTCACCTACTTATCTGTTGCATATCTTTTTTATTAAGTAGCAGGCTCCAGTTATCACTAGAGCATCTACTAATATTGTCATGTATATCACTTGCATTTTAAACCTCTAATACTGTTTGTTGTGGTTCTTCTACTACCTCTGTGAATTCTGTATCTATTACCACTTCTTCTTTAGGTTCATATTTAGAAAGTAAGTCTAATAATTCGTCTACCTCTTCATATTTAAGTTCTTTTAAACAATATCCATTACTCTCGCAAAATTCTTGCATTTTAGATATATCCTTAGGGTTATCATAGTCATATAAACCTTTCATACTTGCAAGCTTCATAATTCCTTGTTTTTGACCAGTTGTAGCGTACCCAACTTTTACTTCTTTTTCTGGTAATTTATTTTCAATACCCATCTCCTCTTGCTCATAAAGCCCTTGTAGTTCATCTGTAAAAGCTTCCCTTAACGTCTGAGTTTGAGCAACTTTTCGTATCATTGTGCATGGTTTACTTGACCACATAGAGTTGGTAGTTCCATCTTTTTTTCTTTGAACATACTCTTGGAAATTAACTGTATGATGTGTAGGAAATTCTCTGTCTGTTCTAGATACTTCACACCATCCACCAAGCAGTATCTCATCATCAAATTTTATAGTTCCTTCACGTTCTATTATGTTTCTATCTTTATCAGCTACAACTATCCCAGCTTTTATATATCTAAGTACTCCTGATGCATGTGCCTTTTTTATAAAAACATCCTTCCCAACGATTATTTGAGCCGGTTGTGATCCATATTTAACAAGGTAGGCATCTCTTATAAAAGGATTTAATTTTTGAGCTTTGCATAATTCTAAGAAATATAATATTTCTTGCTCTGTTGCATCAGGACAAATATATCTTTTTATTGTTTCTGCTGTTAACTTTTGTCCTCCATCTAATGTATATTCTGCTAACGCTAATGCAGATTGTTTAGTTGCTTGTATATTATTCATTAGTTACACTCTCCTTATTAAGTTCTTCTATGTTTAATTTAAGTCCATACATATATCCATCCTTATATGGTCCTTCAACGCCTTTATACTGTTCATCTAGTCGTTCTTTATTGTCTATAAACTCTTGTAACGACCATCCTTCTTCTCTTTTATCTAAGCAAAATTGAATAGCAGACTTAAAACCCCAATTACTTTCATAGTCTGGTCCTGTATATCTACTTAACCATTTTGCTTTTAAAAGTTCTTTTTCAATGCTCACATTTATCACCAGTTTCTTTTTAGAATTATTTGTGATATAATTTAATTAGTCTATTTGCATAAGGGCCATCGCAGTGGCCTTTATTTAGTAGGGACATTTCATACTCTGTATGGTGTCCCTTTCTAATATTTCAAGTTCAATCATATCTTCTATTGCATCTACCTCTGCTTCAATTTCTTTATATTTTTCATATGCTACTTTTACTAATAACTCTTTTTCATCAGTAAACATTGTTCTGTCATTAGCCATTTTTGCTTTAAAATTTAAATATTCCTTATAAGCATCTGTTCTCAACTGCCTTACTTTTTTTAATTGATCCATTTAACTCACCATCCTTCTATACGCTTTTAGTAAATCAAATCTGAAATTTAATTCATCTTTTCTATGTTTAAAATCTTTTACAAAAGATTGAAGTATAAGTATGTTCATTTGCATAACCTCCTTAAAAAATACCACCATTAGATGTCCATTTTTCGTAACTAAGTCTATCTATCCTATACTCTCTTCCAACTTTAATTACTGAAAATAGCTTATTTTTTTCAGCATACTTAGCTAGAGATCTAACATAACTTTCTGATGCTTTTATGTAATTTGAAAATTCTTTTATTGTTAGATACTCTCTAGGAGCATAATCATTGTTATCCCTAAACATTTGCATAACTTCTACTATATCTTCTCGTTCTGATATAGCTATTAAAAGTGAATCTATATCTATATTTCTAACTATTAATTTTTGTACTTCAGTTGCCATAATTCCCTCCTATGCCTCTGATACAGCTAATATCGGCTTTAATTTATTTATAAAGTAAACTTGACCTTTACCTGTTACCTTAGGTGTTTTACTTATGCTTATATGACCATCTGAATGATTTATTGTAGTTTCTTTTATTTCAAATAAACCTTGCTCCATAGACTTTTGAGTTGGCATATTGTAATCAACACCTTTTCTTTTAATTAAGTATCCATTATTTCTTAACCATTCAAAGAATCTCTTTTGACCTGTATCTATTCCATTTTGCTTTAGTATCTTTGCTAGTTCACCCACTAATATTGATGTATGACTAGCGCTTACTGCATCTGCAAATATTGCTTTTGGTTTTAATTCATTATTTTCTATTTTCAACTTTTCATTAACTAAATTTAAATTATCTATTTTCTTATTTGCTAGTATCAATGCTCTTGCCATTACCTTTTCAGGACTATTCCAATCTTTTTCTATTTTTAAGAAATATTTTCTTGCTTGTTTTCCCTTTTCACTTCTTTGTATCATTGCTATTTCTTTTGCCATGTCTAGTTTAAGTGCATGATTTATAATCATTCTTTCTACCATTCTTGAACCTTCTTTTTTTTGAGAAAGTTCATTAAACATTGCAAAATCAATATTTTCATCGAAACCATACTCACACATTCTATTAAACCAATCTATATACTTAGATTTTACTTCTAAAAATTCATATAACTCTCTACCATTTACTATCGGTTCTTGATTTTCATTTACCTCAATTTTTATCGGTATTATATTTTCATTTGTTGCTTCTACTGAATTTGACATTATATCCCTCCTATTATTTCTATATAAATCTCATACAATAAAGTTATACATAAGTATCATTTTAAAAATTCACAATACGCGAATAGTTAACTTAAAAAAATTTCTCGCATGTCGAATCCTAATAAGTCTGATAATTTTATTGCCTCAGCTACAGTAAACTTTCTTTTTCCATTTTCTTTATCACAATATGCACCTGTGGAAAGTCCTAGTTTGTCAGCGACCTGCTTTTGAGTTAGTTCTTTTTTTACTCTTTCTGACTTTAATATATTTTTCTTCATTTCTTCACCTCAATTCACATTTTGCGACTTTCTATGTTATTAGTATAATTCCCAAAATGCGAATAGTCAATACATTTTTCGAAAAAAAATCTAATTTTGCGAATTTAATACTCATTTTGCGTATTTTAGTATATTATAAAGTCATATAGGAGGTGATTTTAGTGTCATTTATAGATGATAAATTAATATTTGCGAATAGATTAAGAAAAGAAAGAGAATGTTTAGGATTGATGCAAAAGGAGATGGCTCAAAAGCTTAATATACCTCCAAATACATATAATGGTTACGAAACAGGAAAAAGAAGCCCTAATTTAGAAGTCGCTAAGCATATATCAGACACATTAGATATATCTGTCGACTACCTCCTTGGAAGAACAGATGAAAGAAACTTAAATAAAGAAAAACCTGAACTTGATAAAGGTATTACAACAATAAATGCTAAAAAAATAAATATAGATGACGATTTACCAGACGAGGCATATGACAAAATTAATGAATATATAAAAATGGTTGAAATGATGTATAAAAATAAAGATAAATAATGCTAAATCTTTAGAACTTATATATCTAAATATATTATCTACTCGAGGGGGAACATTACATATGGGGATATTTAATTTTGGACCAAGTAAAAAAGAATTACGAAAACAAATATTAGAGTTACAAAATAAAAATGCTATTATCGAAAAGAATTTAGAAAATATTAAAAATGAAAATAACAATTTAAAAGAAAGCTTAACTCAAACTAATATCGAGAAAAATACATTCAAAGATAAGTTAGCATCTTTAACTCTTTCTAAAGAAGAAATGAAATACCTAAATCTAAAAGAGGAATTAGAAGTATTATTTAAAAATAGTCAACAACTTAATACTGATATCACAAGTAAGTCAGAAGAATTAAAACGTATATCTACTGATTGTGAAGTAAAATTACAAGAATATACTACTTTAAAAGATGAATATAATATTCAATTAAATAAATTAGAGAACATACCTAAGAAAAAGATTAAAATTAATACAATTTTTAAAAGTATGGAAAATACACTTAAAGAATATATATCTGCAGATTTACCTTCACACTATCTTAACCTTCCAGATTATGATCATGAGCTAATAGATAGATTAACTCCATCTATTAGTATAAAACTTCATAGTATGGATATTAAGGAATTAAGAAAATCTTTAAAAATAAATCAAGAGTTAATAGAGGAAGCACTAAATAAGTATGAATCAAGGTATACAACTAAATCAAATAAAGCAATATATAAACTTATGGTTATAGCCCTGAGATCTGAGCTTCAAAATGTCTTGTATAATTTAAAATATGGTTCTCTAGATGAATCTTTAGATGCAATCAAAGAGATAACAAAAAAATATATAACTATTGCCTCTGATGGAAATCAAAATATTGCACCTACTGTAGTTAAATTCATCGGTGAAATAGAATATCTATTCCTAGATTGTGTAAGAATAGAGTACCAATATTATGTAAAAAAAGAACAACAAAGAGCTGAGCAAGCTGCTATTAGAGAACAAATGAAACAAGAGGCCGCTGAAAAGAAAGCTCTAGAGGCTCAAAAAAAACAAGTGGAAGCAGAAGAAGAAAAATATAAGAATGAAATACTTAAAATACAAGAACAGTTAAAAGCATCAGAGGATAATGAAAAAATTGCTCAGTTTGAACGTAGGATACAAGAACTTCAGGATCAACTAGATATGGTTGAAACTAAAAAGGAAGATATTATAAGTAGACAAAATGGTAAGGCCGGTAATGTTTATATAATAAGTAACCTTGGTTCATTTGGTGATAATGTATTTAAGATAGGTATGACGAGAAGATTAGACCCATTTGAAAGAATTAAAGAACTTGGTAGTGCGAGTGTTCCATTTACTTTTGATATTCATAGTTTTATTTTCTCTGACGATGCAGTAGGATTAGAGCAAAAACTACATAATATTTTAGAAGATAAGAGAGTTAATAAAATAAACTTAAGGAAAGAGTTCTTTAAAGTTTCAATAGATGAACTGGAAGAATTAGTTAATGATATAGATCCTTCTGCTGAGTTTAATAAAACAATGATAGCTGAAGAGTATCATCAAAGTTTATCTTTGAGCTAGTTAAAACAATAAATATAATCTATAATTAATTATTTAAAATTAAAATATAATAATAAGAGCGGTAAATATGATACTGCTCTTATTTATAACTCTATACCGAACATAAGTTCGCAATCCGAAGGGGAGATTGATAATGACAAAACTAGAACATTTATATGAACTTGCTCTAAATGAGCATATTGATATTCACTTCTTCGATTTAAAAGAAATTGGTTTATTAGGATTGAATGTTAGTAAAGAAAATATGCCACACATGATATTTTTAGATCATTCTGTTAAGAAAGATACTACACTTCATTTGAATATTTTAGCTCATGAGTTAGGACATTATTTTACGAGTTTTGGTAACTCTATAGCTGAAACTAACTATATTGAAAAAGTACTTAACAATAAATGTGAAAATAAAGCTGACAGATGGGCCTGTGAGTTTTTAGTTAGAGAAGATGAATTGATTGATGCTTTGAATAAAAATATTAATTGTATTCATGATCTTGCAGAATACTTAGATGTTGATGTTAAAACTTTACTAAAAAGGCTTGAATATTTATCATTACAAAAACCAACTCTAAGAATATCTGATACAAGACAATTAGTGCTTACTAATCTTCCGAATATATATTTTTATGAAGATATTTGCACTTACTTATAAGGAGGTGGTCTGATTGAACATCAACAGTGTTTTTATCAGAAAAAGAAATGAAAACTATAATGTAGTACTAGAATATTTAGATGAAGAAACTGGGAAAAGCAAACAAAGAAGCCAAGGATCTTTTAAAAAGAAAAAAGATGCAGAAAAACTTCTTATAGAAATAAAAAGTTCTATTAATAATAATAAGTTCCAAGTTCCAACGTCCAAAACATTCGTAGATAGATGTTATGAATATTATAATAACACCGCTAAGGATTTTTCTCCTACTACATTAAAACGTGCAAATGCCGTTATAAGAAATTACGTAAACTCTTTTTTTAAAGATAAAAAGTTAATAGATTTAAGCATTAAAAATTACCAAGACTTTATAAATCATTTATATACAACAAGTCTAAAGACAAGCACTATAAAAGAAATATTAAATAAAACAGACGCAGTCTTACATGAGTGTTATAGGCTTAGAGAAATAAAAGAAAATATTCCAGACTTTATAATTTTGCCTAAGAGATCAGATATATCTAACATAGATATTTATACTGTAGAAGAAGCACAAAAAATACTTTCAGAGTGCTCTAACTTTCCTATTTTAGAAATACCTATGCATTTATTCTTATTAGGTGGCTTAAGATTTGGAGAGATGGCAGGACTACTTTGGGAAGATGTAGATTTTGAACATAACATATTAAGAATACGTAATAATTTAATATATGTAGATGGAGAATATTTCTTAAGGAAAACTAAAACAGATGGAAGTACTAGAGATATAACAGTTCCAATAGCTTTAATGAAACTACTTAAGAAAGAGAAGATTAAACAAAATAAGCTTAAGATGCAAAATTTATTAAAAAATGATCACAATGTAGTTTGCTTGAATAGTAAATACAGATATTGGAATAATAGTTCTTTTACAGTTGCTTATAAAACCTTTTTAAAGAAAATAAATATGAGATACATTAAAATTCATTCATTGCGACATGCTCATGCATCCATGCTTATATTAGCAAATACAGATATGAAAACTGTATCTGAAAGACTGGGTCATACAGATATTAAAATTACCATGAACATATATAGTCATGTTTTAAAAGAAATGGATTTAACCGCATCAGAAAATATAGAAAAAATACTTTTATATAAAAAATCAAACTAATAATGCTGCACTTTTTTAAGTTGCAGCATTGTCAGTTTGATGTCAGTTTTTATAGATTGTCAGTTTGATGTCAGTGTATTTTTATAATAAATAAACTAATTAAATCTGGTATTTCCAGCAGTTATAGTAATTATATTTTACCAATAAATGTAAAATATCACTTCTCGAACAAGTCCTAAATAAAATTTACTATTTAGAGTTTTAATTTTTTACTAACTATTTGTTTAAATATATCAGTAAGTATCTAGCTATTAAAAGTTATTAATATTTAATATTAGATAATTTTTATTCTAACATATTTTTATTCTCACTCCAACAACTTTATTACACTTAAATACAGATCAATACAAGTTCTACTATATATGTAATAATCTTGATTTATTTCATATATTCGACATTTTTCGTATTCTTTTGATAATTTTTTAATTTTTTTAAAAAAATCTATTTACAACCCTAATTATTTGCTTTATAATCATAATTAATCTAATTAATTCCTTCACATATATTGAATCGAAGGAAAACAGTATCATTAGGACTTATAAAAAAATAAAACATCAGGAGGTAAAGTTATGATACAAATATTAACAGGTACTGCTTTATTATTAGTAGTATTAGCATTATTTACTTTATTTAGTTACAAAGCGCCACAAGGTATGAAGGCAATGGGTGGACTTGCAAACGCTGCTTGTGCAAGTTTCTTAGTTGAAGCTTTCCATTTCTCATTCTTTGGTGAAGTTTTAGGAATCAAATTCTTAGAAAATGTTGGGGCTGCAAACGGTTCATTAGGTGGAGTTGCTGCTGCTACATTAGTACCATTAGCATTAGGAGTTTCTCCAGTTTATGCTGTAATGGTAGGTTTAGCTTGTATGAACTTTAAAATATTACCAGGTTTCATAGCTGGATACTTAATATCTTTCGTAATCAAATTCTTAGAAAAGAAAATACCAGCTGGTCTTGATTTAATAGTAATAATAGTTTTAGCTACTCCATTAGCTTACTTAATAGGAGATGTTACTAGCCCAATAGTTAACGGTGTATTAGGAACTGTAGGTTCTGTTTTAACTGAAGCTTCTTCTGCTTCTCCAATATTAATGGGTATAATACTTGGTGGACTTATAACAGTTGTTGCTACTGCTCCACTTAGTTCAATGGCTTTAACAGCTATGATAGGTTTAACAGGTGCTCCAATGGCAATAGGTGCATTATCAGTATTCGGTTCTTCTTTCATGAACTTCGTATTCTTCTCAAAAATGAAGTTTGGTTCTAAGAAAGATAATATAGCTGTTGCTATAGAACCATTAACTCAAGCTGACTTAATATCTGCAAACCCTGTACCAGTATATGTTACTAACTTCATAGGTGGAGCTATGTCTGGTGTTATAATAGCTTTAATGGGTCTTACTAATAATTCTCCAGGAACTGCTACTCCAATAGCTGGTCTTGCTGTAATGTTCGCTTACAACCCAGCAATAAAAGTTATAATAACTGCTGTAGGATGTGCTTTAGTAAGTATATTAGCTGGATTTATAGGACATGCTATATTCAAAAACTACAAAATAACTACTGCTGATGTAGTTCGTGGAACTGAATCTAACGAAGCTGTTTAGTAGTAAAAATATAAATTAGCAAAAAAGGTCTCTACCATTCATATATTCAAATGGTAGAGACCTTTTTATATAGATATATTACAGTATATATTTAACTAAAAAAGCATTGATATAATTAATTATATCAATGCTTTTTTAGTTAAATATTGGTGCGGATGAAGGGAGTCGAACCCCCACGCTATAGGCGCCAGATCCTAAGTCTGGTGCGTCTGCCAATTCCGCCACATCCGCAAGTTGTTACTCTTTAAATGTAGCACATGATTTTATATTTCTCAATATATTTTAAAAATATTTAATTATTTTTAGCCTTTCTAACTAATGTAGCAATACCTACTCCCATCATTAATAAGCCTATCATCATCTCAATATTTGACACCATATAAGTAGTTGGTGTAGGCTGAGAATTATCAATACCAACACCTGCAAACATTCCTACACTTAAGTTAAAACTTTCATTTATATATCCCATTATTGTTTTAAAATCACTATTTAAAAGTGTCGAGAATGTTACAACTTCTGTTTCTCCAATCTTTATTCCCATAAATAAATATAATATTGTACAAATAATTATTACAGCTAAAGATGTAATAACTGGATATATAGCTCTTTGACCATACCCGCATGATATCCAATAAAAGTATGATGATATTTTGGGTACTATTTTTTTTACTGACTTTCTTTCTGCAACCTTGCCCAAATAATAATATTCTCCAAAGTTGTTAATTAAATTATTTTCTTTAAATTTATCAGCTATCGTTTCATACGTCATATATATACCTTCATATTCTTGCTTTGTTTTTTCTACAGCTTCGATTTTACCAAAACATGTTTTTTCATCAAATTTCGTTTTATCTTTATCATTAAAATCTAAATCTATAATGTAACAGTCTAAAGTCTTAAAACCACAAAGATTGCAATCTTCAAATACAATTTTATCTAGCTTAGAATTTTTTATTATACCTTTTCTTATATAAGTCATCTCAAAATATGTATTAGCTATATTACATTCTTCAAATAATGCCATTGATAAATCACAATTTAAGAATCTAGCATACATATTGCAATTATAAAAATAACAACCTAGATTATCTTTATTATTTAAAGATGGTAATTGTTCCGTACCTTCTTTTACAAATATACAGTTTTCAAAAGTTACTCCTCCGTCATTGAATGTACAATTTTCAAATATACACCCTATAAAGTTGCAATTTTTATATCTTATATTCTTAAAATTACAGTCAATAAACTTAGAGCATACTATATCTTTACTCTCTACTATTCTAAAATCAGCTTCATCTAGTAATCCATCTTTTCCAAATCTAGTTCCATTAAAATTTTTATAACTATATTGTTTGCATGGAGTATAATCTTTTAAATCATCTTTATTTTTTAGGATATAGCTTACAACTTTTGAACTGTTCTTTTTTCTATTTTCAATTTGTTTATTTATAGAATATCTTTCTTCTTTAAAGTTTATATATGCCATAACCGCTCCTTGTTACCTAAAATAATATAAATTAAAGGGCTTCTTATAATACAGTATTAAAGCAATAGCTATATTGTAAGAGATGCCCTTTTTATTAATATTATTTGTATTTTATTTTTTTATATTCACTTATTCAACTTTCTCTCCAATTATTTGCATGCCTATAAATAAAGCTAATATTGCGAGAGGTAATCCTAAATAAATAGGAAGACCTAATCCAACAGGTATATATCCCAATATTATCGTTATAGCTGCAGTAAATAATGCATAGGGCATTTGTGTCTTGACATGATTTATATGATTACATCCCGCTCCCATTGATGATAATATAGTTGTATCTGAAATAAGAGAACAGTGATCACAAAAAATTGCTCCTGTTAATACTGCACTAGTAGCTACTATTATATATGACATTTCTGGATTAATAGAATAAGCTAATGGTATTGCAAGTGGCATGAGTATTCCCATAGTTCCATAAGAAGTTCCTGTTGCAAAGGATATAATAGAACCTAATATAAATATTATACTTGGTAATAAAAATGCTGGAATAGTATCTGATAATAATGTTATTAGATATTTAGCCGTTCCTAATTCTTTAATTACTGAACTTAATGACCATGCACAAACTAATATAACGCAAGTTATTAATAATCTTCTAAGACCTTCCATCCATACCTCTATCGCTTCTGATAAAGTAAAAATCTTCTTAGCTACAGCCATAATAATTTACACTATACACCAGCAAGTAATGATGATTGAAAAAGAGCTACCGAAGCATCAGAAGCACTAAATGCCTCTCTTATAGCTGTAAATAATACTGGTGAGCTTTCTAATAATGATATTAATTCATTATTATCTCCACTTATTATATTACTATATCCACTAAAGTAAAAAGAAATTAACGCCACAAATATAAGCACTCCTATTGGAATTATGGCATTAGACATACTTGGTTTTATACCTTTTTTAGATAAATATTTCATATCATCATCTGGGTTTGTAGTTTCAATAATTAACTCATCAGAAAATATACCTTCTTCTCTAGCTTTTATCTCTGCTTTTCTCATAGGTCCAAAATCTTTTAATAAAAGTGCACTTATTACTATAAATAAAAGTATTAAAATATTATAAAATCTATATGGAATTGTCTGAATAAATACTCCAAAGACATCTGAACTCACACCTATTGTACTAAATGCATCTTTTATTAGGCCTAACTCCATACCTATCCATGTCGAGATAACCACTATCCCTGCTACTGGAGCTGCTATTGCATCGACAATGAATGCTAGGTATTCTCAATTTACCTGTTATCGGTCTCATCATAGTACCCACAATCATAGCATTGCATAATCATCAAAGAATATAATTAGACCTGATAGCCATATTATAATTTGTGAACTTTTTCTATTTTTAGCTCTTTTGGATAAACTTTCAGCTATAGCTTTAACTCCACCCATTTTTGTCACTAAGTTTATCAAACCAGCAATTGCTAAAACCTGTAGTATAATACCAGCATTCCATGGATCAGCTAGTGATTCTACCATTCTATTTATTACATCAACGAAAGCTAATACAAGTCCATTTAATATATTGTTTCCTGGTATGGTTATCAATAAACTTCCTGATATAATTTTTGTTCCATAAATATCTTTATTATTAATTCTTCTCCAAATTTATAACTATATAAAATAGATATTAGGCACAAAGTGATGAAATAAAAAAATCCACAGCATTTGCAACGTCTTATGTTGCATGCTGTGGATTTTTTATTTCATTACCCGAGCCCGAACAATCTTTTTATATTTTATAAAACCTTTGCTTCAACTCCATCTACTTTTTTACCAAATATTTGTACTCCTACAAATACCGCTAATATAGCAAGTGGTAGTACTATATATATCGGCATTCCTAACCCTGCCGGAATATATCCAAATAAAATTGTAATTGCACCTGTAAATAAAGCGTATGGCATTTGTGTTCTAACATGATCTATATGATTACATCCCGCTCCCATTGAAGATAATATAGTAGTATCTGAAATTGGTGAACAGTGATCTCCAAATATTGCTCCAGTTAATACCGCACTTGTATTAACTACTATAAATGACATTTCTGGATTTATAGAGTGAGCAAGAGGAACTGCTAGCGGCATAAGTATCCCCATTGTTCCGTATGCTGTACCTGTAGAGAATGATATTATAGCACCTAACACAAATATTAAACTTGGTAATAAGAATGCTGGGAATGATCCAGATAATAACTTTATTAAATACTTAGCTGTACCTAGCTCTTTTATAACTGAACTTAATGACCAAGCCAGTATTAATATGACACCAGTTATAACTAATGTTTTCATACCATCTACCCAAGCATCTATTGCTTCTGATACCGTAAATATTTTTTGAACTACAGCCATTACCATAGCTACTATACCTGCAAGTAATGCTGATTGAAATAATGCAACAGATGCATCTGACGCACTAAATGCTTCTCTTATTGCTGTAAATGTGAATGGCGAATCAGTAAATAATTGTATTAGCGTTGCATCATCTCCACCCATAATTGCTGAATACCCACTGTAATAGAACGCTACTAACGCTGCTATTATTAATGTACCTATTGGTACTATAGCATTCCATATACTTAATCTTACACCTTCTTTGGGTTCTAAATCTGAGTGTTCTGAAGAATCCATTGCTATTTCAGAATCCAGACTTCTACCTTGCCTAGCTCTTATTTCTGCTTTTCTCATTGGTCCAAAATCTTTTAATAATAAAGATGTTATAACAATAAATACTAATATCAATATATTGTAGAATCTATATGGTATAGTATTTAAAAATACTCCAAAAGCATCTGCTTCTACTCCTATACCATTAAATGCATCACCTATTAATCCAACTTCAAGTCCTATCCAAGTTGATACTATTGCAAGGCCTGCTATAGGTGCTGCTGTAGCATCTATTATAAATGCTAATCTTTCTCTTGATATTTTCATTTTATCTGCAACTGGTCTCATCATTGGCCCTATTATAAGTGCATTTGCATAGTCATCAAAGAATACTAGTAATCCTGCAAACCAAGTTATTAACTGTGTACTTTTTGCAGTTTTTGCTTTTCTTGCAAGTGCTTCAGCTATAGCTTTTGCTCCACCCATTTTAGCAACTAAATTTATTACTCCTCCTATTGCTAAAACTTGAAGTATAATACCAGCGTTCCATGGATCTGCAAGTGATCCAACCGCTCTATCTACAACATCTAAAAATGCATTAATTAATGCTGCAAATGGATTAGATCCACTTATATTAATTATAAAACTACCTGATAAAATACCAATAAATAATGAAACAACAACATTTTTAGTAATAAATGCAAGAACTATCGCTACTAACGGTGGTATTAAAGTTAAGATTCCAAACTTACCAGCATTTATTGTAGCTAAATCAACCTCCTCTGCAAATCCTAAAGTGGTAGACATCATAAATACTGTTAATGCCATAAACATGATTCTTAAATTTTTTCTGTTCATAAAACTTCCCCCTTAAATTTATTAAGTGAATATATGAGGGTTTGTGGATAAATTATAAAATTATTACAATCAAAAAAGCCTTGAGTTTACACTCAAGGCTAATAATCATATTGCTAATTAATTCAAAATAATACAATAATTCCTTAAATGTAGCTCACCACAAAGTAAATTTGTGACAGTGATGCATATATTCTATACATCCCCAGTTATATAACATCAAAGCATTAGTTATATACTTCGGCAATATTTCCTTTCCTAATAAGTCATCGTGCTTACCTCGTTATTAGTACTGATAAATATCGCGCCTCTACCCTTTTTTCTATTCACTTATTTTTCTTAATATGAATTATATGGTAATTTTTTATTTTTTGCAATACTTTTCTGAAAATTTTTATTTTTAATTTTATTTTAAATAGTTTTTATAACTCTTATAATTTTAAAGTTATGTCACTTTTATTATTTAAAAGGATTTTTATATATTTTGTAGAATTAAAGCTTTTATATACATATTTTGTTTAAATATAGTTTAGGAGGAATTTAGATGTTACTAATAAACAATGATAATACAAATCCTTATTTTAACTTTGCATTAGAAGAATACTTACTAAAAAAAACTGATAAAGATTTATTTAGATTATGGATGTGCGATCCATGTGTATCAGTAGGAAAAAACCAAAACACAATTTCTGAGATAAATTCAGACTACGTTAGAAAAAACTCTATTCCTATTGTAAGAAGGCAATCTGGAGGAGGAGCTGTTTTTCATGATTTAGGTAACTTAAATTTCACATTTATATCTTGCAACAATAACTCCTTTAGTGATTTTAAAAGGTTTACTCAACCGATTATTGATTTATTAAAAACCTTAGGAATTAATGCTGAGTTTTCAGGTAGAAATGATTTACTTATTGATGGCAAAAAGTTTTCTGGAAATGCTCAGTATAATTATAAAAATAAAGTTATACATCATGGAACTCTTTTGTTTTCATCTCAGATTAGCAATTTATCTAATGCTCTAAAGGTGAAACCTATAAAGCTTGAAAGTAAAGGTATTAAATCTGTTAAATCACGTGTTACTAATATTAGTGAACATTTAGATAAGCCTATGAATATCTCTGAATTTAGAGATTTAGTAATGAATTATGTCTTTTCTTTGAATAGTAATAATTCATATTTTAACTTAACTGAGAAAGATATAGAGAATGTAAATAAATTATCAAAAGAAAAATATTCTACTTGGGAATGGAATTTTGGTAATTCTCCAAATTATTCCTTAGTTAATGAACTTAGATATATAGGAGGAACTCTTGAATTCCATCTAAATGTATCAAAAGGCTTTATTACTGACATAAAATTTTTTGGTGATTTCTTTGGAAAAAAAGATATCTCAAATGTAGAAGATTTATTAATAGGTGTAAAGCATGAAGAAGAATCCTTAAAAGAAAAGTTAAACAATATAAATATTGATGATTACTTCCTAGGATCGGATGTAAATGTATTAGTGTCAGGAATTTTAGGAGCAAAACAACCTATATCATTATCAAACTAGTACTCCTTTTGCTTATAAAAAGGATTCTGTATCTTTTCATAGAATAATTATTGTCATAAGTTTTATGTATACAAATATATCTGGGAGGAAAATAATATGTTACTAATATACAATGAAAATACTAATCCATATTTCAATTTAGCTATGGAAGAATATTTCTTAAAAAATACCCATGAAGATTTATTTATACTCTGGAGAAATAGACCTTCTATTATCATAGGAAAGAATCAAAACACATTATCTGAAATAAACTTAGATTATGTAAAATCGCATTCAATCCCAGTCGTTAGAAGACAATCTGGTGGAGGTGCTGTCTTTCATGATTTAGGTAATATAAACTTTACTTTTATATCTTGTAATAACAATTCTTTTAGCGATTTTAGAAAGTTTACTCAACCTATAATAGACTTACTAAAAACTTTAGGACTTAATGCAGAGTTTTCAGGTAGAAATGATTTATTAATAGATGGTAAAAAATTCTCTGGGAATGCACAATATAACTACAAAGATAAAGTTATGCATCATGGTACTCTATTATTTTCATCACAAATAACAGATTTATCTAATGCTTTAAAAGTAAAAAGTATTAAATTTGAAGGTAAAGGTATTAAATCAGTAAAATCTCGTGTTACCAATATAAGTGAACATTTAGATAATAATATGGATATACTAGAGTTTAAAAATATTTTAATGAATTATATATCTGATATAAGTCCAGAAAATAACTTTTATACTATTAATAAAAAAGATAAAGAAGAAATAGAAAAATTAGTTGAAAACAAATATAGTACATGGGAGTGGAACTATGGTAACTCACCTAAATATTCTCTTTTGAATGAATTAAAATATCCAGGTGGTAATATTGAATTTAATTTAGAAGTTGAAAAAGGAATAATTACTAAGATAAAATTCTTTGGAGATTTCTTTGGTAAAAACGACATTTCCACTCTTGAAATCTTAATTTGTGGTACTAAGCATGAGGAAAATAGCTTAAGAGAAGTATTAAGCCATATAAATATTGATGATTATTTATTAGGTGCAGATATAGAAATCTTAATCTCTGGTATACTAGGAGCAAAGTAAATAGTATATATAGATGAAATGGCTGACATTACTATTATGTCAACCATTTTTTACGTTTTAATATTGTCATAAACCTAAATATTAGTTTTGTTTCTAATTATTTTTTTAAGTATATTTATTATATTAGTTTATTTTCTTAACAACTAATCCAATAATACAATGTTTATTAAATCATCCTGCAAAAAATGCATTATTTTTTTATTTACTTTTATAAAAAAATATATATAATTGAAATAGTAAATAATTTTATTGTAAGTTTTATGGAGGTATTAATTTTGAAATATTCATACAAAGAACTAAAAATGATGCATGAAAAAATAAGCCCTTTTGAATTTAAAGATAAGTTAATAGATTTAGCTAAATATAGCGCAGAAAAAAATAATAGAAATATACTTGATGCAGGTCGTGGTAACCCTAACTGGACAGCAGCAACGCCTCGTGAAGCATTTTTTACTTTCGGCCAATTTGCTGTTAACGAAACTCGCTTAACGTGGAATCTAGGCGATCTAGCTGGAATGCCAAAAAAAGAAGGTATAACAAAGCGATTTTATAAATTTGTAGAGGAAAATAAAAATATGCCCGGAACTTCTCTACTTAAAGATATAATTGACTACGGTATAAATGAACTTAATTTTAATAGTGATGAATTTATATATGAGTTAACTGATGCCATTATAGGAGATAATTATCCATTCCCTGATAGAATGTTACCTCATATAGAAAAAATAGTTCATGACTATTTAGTAAAAGAAATGAAATATGATGTAAAGAGTGGTGGTAAGCTAAACATATTTGCTGTTGAAGGTGCTACTGCTGCTATGTGTTATATATTTGATTCATTAATGGCAAATGAACTTTTAAGAAAAGGTGATAAAATTGCTATAATGACTCCTATATTTACACCTTACCTTGAAATACCTCATCTTCCTAGATATAACTTCGAAGTAGTTTATATAAATGCAGATGAGGTTGATGAAAATGGTATTCATACTTGGCAATATTCAGAAAAAGAATTAGAAAAACTTAAGGATACATCTATAAGTACTCTTTTCCTTGTAAACCCTAATAATCCAGCTTCAATCGCTATGGATGAAAGTACTTTCAATAATATAATCAATGTTGTTGAAAATCATAACAAGGATTTAATGATTATTTCTGATGATGTCTATGGTACTTTTGTTCCTGAATTTACATCTTTAATGTCTAAGCTTCCTTATAATACTCTTGGAGTTTATTCTTACTCTAAATATTTTGGAGTTACTGGTTGGAGATTAGGAACAATGGCATTACATGAGAACAATGTTTTCGATAAAAGAATAAATGAACTAGACGCAAAATTAAAAGAATCTGTTAATAAACGTTACAAAGACATGAGAATTGATCCAAATACTATTTCTTTTATGGACAGAATTGTTGCAGATAGTAGATTAGTTGCATTGAATCATACTGCAGGTCTATCTACACCACAACAAGTTCAAATGGCATTTTTCTCTGCATTTGCATTGATCGATACTAATAATGCTTACAAATCACTTAACATGGATATTTGTAATAGTCGTAAGAAATTATTATTTAAAGGACTTGGATTAGAATTAGAAGAAAATAAATATGATGCAGCTTACTATTATCAGTTTGACATCGAAAACTGGGCTAGAATATTCTATGGTGAAGAGTTAGTTAATTATTTAAACTCTAACTATGAGTTATTAGATGTTCTATATAAACTAGCAAATAATTACTCAATTGTATTACTTAGCGGAGATGGATTTGCTGGTCCAATCTGGTCAGTTAGAGTTTCATTAGCTAATTTAGAAAGTGAATCTTATTATAAAATTGGTCAGGCTATAAAAGAGATATTAACTTCTTATGTTGAAGAATGGAAAGAAAAATCAACAGAAAAGGTAACTGTATATCGTTAATCCCTTTAGTATAAGTTATTCAAATAAAAAATCACTGACATATAACTTACAATACTGTAAATGTCAGTGGTTTTTTAATCTTAATTCTGTTATTACATATTATCTATTTATTAATAATGCTCATTATTTTATTTTTAAATCATCTAGTATTATTATTAAACTTTCAAGCCACCATTGTAAGTTATAAATTGCAAACTTATCATTTAAGTTACTTCTGCTTATAAGTGCTGGCAAAAACATTCTACATGCACATAGCACTCCTACTCTTGTTAATGTATCCCAAGTTTTTTTAGTAAATGAATATCCTAAGTTTTTTTCTAATGACTCTTTATAATAATAAATAAGGTCTATTTTATCCACTTTATTATCTACAGAACTCATAAGATACCAAAATAAATCTAAGGTACATGGTCCACACCCACTATTTGCCCAATCTATAAACCTTACATCATCTTTATCTATGTAAAGAGCATTATCTGGTCTATAATCACCATGCACAAATGTTTTAGGATAATAAGAAAAATTCTGATCTACATTTTCAAATTTACAATATTTTTTATATCGATCTTCTCCTAAAAATTCTCTTAATTTTTTCCATCCATAGCAATTATCTTCTTTAAACTCTTCTACTTGATTAAGTTTTTCCTCAGTTAAAAAGTAATAATAATCTTCAACACTAAGTAAAGATTTATATCTAAGTATATCATGCTCACTGAATTTGGCATGAAACTTAGCTAGATTATCTAAATATGCGTAGTAATCATCACTATTTTTTTCAGATCCTATAAAATCTGACATATCATTCATTAATATTGCATAACAATCGCTATTTTCATAATATGCTATATAAACATCTTTAATGAACTCTTCTATTTTATTAAATATACCATCTTTAAATATAGTAAGCTCTCTACCTTTATCATTACTTACTCTTGCAAGCCAGTCTTCTTTTAAATTATTAACTTTTAAATATAAATTTTTACTATTATCATTAGTATTTATTTTCAACTTATACATCTTAGATCCAGATAAACCACTAGTATCTATACTATATATTTTCATGTCTTTTATATCATCAACAACATTATTTAATACTTCTTTACTTAAAAGCTCTTTTAATGATGATGCTTTATAAATTCCCATATTATCTCCCCTCATTTGTAAATTCATAACCCTTTCTTAATAAACATTTTTTATAAATATTTATTAAGAAAGGGCTATAAATAGATTTTAATATTATCTACTTATAAGCCCCTACTTTTAATAATTTAAATTATCAACCTTATCTAAGCTTCTCTATTAAGCTTTTATGAGGCGAAGATACTACAGAAGTGCTTATTATAGATCCAGATTCACCTAATTCATTTAAACAAGATTTCACCGCTGATTTAACAGCTGATACTTCACCTGTTAAAATTAAAAAACCTTTTCCCCCTAATCCTTTAGCAATTCTAATTTCTATTAATTTTACATTTGAAGCTTTTACAGCTATATCTCCTGCTTTTATAGCAGTTAATGCTGATATAGTTTCTATTGCACCTATAGATTTTACTTTGTCTATTTCTGTAAATCCAGTAAGTGATACTAATACATCTTCATGTATATTATTTATTACATGAGATTCTACTAAAAATATACCCGCTACTTTTTTTCCTGATTCAACAGAGCTTTTAACTGCACCTACATCTCCAGTGATTAATATCATATATTTTCCTGGACAAATAGGATTTGCCATAATTAATTCCACATTAGCAGCCTTTAACATCTCATCAGCTGTTTCTATACCAATAGGAATACTTTTTATCTCCACAAGACCTATTGCTTTCTTCAACGGTATCCCCTCTCTTCTGTTTCTTATTATTTAAATATCATAAATATTATTAGTGATAATATGAATATTGTACATGCAGGTGGGTCAATGTGGCTGTCCACATGACTATTTACAGTCTTAACAAAGAATTCACCAAGTAATGCAGCAACTATTGCTACTATAACACCTATAATTGGGCTACCTGACCATACTAGTGCATATGCTGCAGTTATACTTATATGGTGTGTAGTTGGTGCTGTAAATCCTGTTTGTGCAAATATCAATGATATTGCACTTATTGCAAATACAAATCCTGGATATGATACTTGCATAAATTCACGAGATACGCCAGCTTCCTCTAATAATGTTCCTGTATAACATACTACTAAACCAACTATTAAACCAAGTACTATATTATATACAAAAGCATTTCCTTTAGGGAAATATTCTCTAGGAGTACTACCTTCATACTTACCAGTTAACCCTGATTTACCTATAGCAAATCTTACTATTAAACCTGACGTCGCAACTGTCATTGCAACTGTATCTGTAGGTATTGCTAAAACATTTGCGTATAAATGATTTATTAATAAACCTATTACACCAAATATACCACCAACTAATAAAACAGAAGCATCTCCTGTACCATGTAAGCAATAAAGTATATCTGCTCCATTAGTTATTCCCGAAGGTGCAGCAACTGCTACATTTCCTCCACCTAAACTACCATTAGCTATAGCATTATTTTTTCTTGCTGCAAAAGCTGCTGCTGCAACACCACCAGCAAATGCGATGTGTGGTCCAAAGAAAGAACCAAATGCAATATTACCAGTTACTACATCTACTCCTGTACCTAAACCCATAGCCGTACCAACTACAGCTATAATACCTGTCATAATAAATGCAGGTAATGCACCTATAGCTGATCCAAAAGCTCCTCCACCGAATGCTGCAAGTACTGATAAAATACTCATATTACATCCCCCAATCAATTATAATTATATTATTTCTAATATCTTTGATAATTCCATTGACGCTTGAGTGAATATTGCTTCCTAATTTATTATCTTCTATATTTCCTAGTAAATCTCCTTTAAAAACTTTGTCACCTATTTGTACTACTGGTGTTGCTGGTGCACCTATATGTTGATTTAAAGGAATAGCTATAGATTTTGCATTTACTTTAATATCTGTCATTGGTGCTTCTACATCATATGAGTTTAATCCTATCTTATTAATTAATTTATTCACTGGATACTTTTTATATGACCTAAATGGGTGAACATTTTCCGGATGATTTTTGCATGTATTTTTTATTCCATTTGACCCCATTGTCTTTTTTAGTGAATTATGTAACTTCCAAGGTTGTAAATCCATTATACATGCATATTCACATAGTCTACACTCACAGCATAAAAATGCATTTACTGGTGTTACACTTTCATCACATAAATCACTATAACTAGCTAGTCTCATCATCTTGTCTGGATATATTCTATGTCCTATTAAATTTCTTGGACATACTTCACTACAGTGACTACAATGCATACAAGCAGCCTTAGCTTCTTTTAACATTTGATTTATATCCTTAGTAAGTGATTTTACAAGTGAATGATCAGATGGTAAGACTATAAGGCCTTTGGTTGTTTTAGTAATAGGGTTTTTTATATCTGTAATTTTGCCCATCATAGGACCACCATTTATTACTACATAATCCTCTAAATAAGATCCTCCAGCTAAATTTATAGCTTCTTCTATACTTAATCCTATTGGAAGTTTTAAGGTTTTTGGAGATTTTACTGCTCCTGTAACTGTTACATACTTTTCTGTAACAGGAGTATTATTATAATATGCATCATATATGTTGACTATAGTTTCTACATTAGAAACTATAGCACCAACATTTAGAGGTATTCCGCCTTCAGGAACTATTCTTCCTGTAACTTCATATACTATAATTTGTTCATCTCCTGCAGGATAAAAATTTTGTAGTTTATGAAGACTTATTCCCTCATATTCTCCAATTATATCTTCAAAAGACTTTATAGCTTTTTTATATTTTTCTTTAAGAGCTATTACAGCATATTTTGCTCCTACATGTTCTTTTATAAGCTTTAAACCTTCTAGGATTTTTCTAGATTCCATTGCCATAAGTTGCTGATCTACTCTTAAAAGAGGTTCACATTCTGCACCATTTACGATTACATATTCAGCCTTTGCATTTAATTTTACGTGAGTAGGAAATCCAGCTCCACCTGCACCAACAATACCTGCATCTTTTACAAGGCTTATTAAATCTTTTTCCAATTAGCTCACCTCTTTATCTAACGTTAAACCCTTCTACAAGCACACATCTTCTTTTTCTAGTAAATGTTTTTGCTGAAGTTAAACCTTCACCAGTTGGTCCTGCAATTGTAAATGTTGTATGTCCTTCTCCTCCAACACCAATTCCAGAATAAGATGGTCCATTTTTAACAAATATAGTAGTTTGTATAAGTCTAGCCATTTTAGTCAATTTATCAACATTTTTAGAATGCATCATAGCAGTATGTCTATTTCCATGCTCTACTTCTACAGCTAAGTCTATAGCTTCATCTACATCTTTTACTCTTACTATAGGAAGTATTGGCATCATTAATTCTTCTTGAACAAATGGATGATCTTTATTAGTTTCCATTATTATTACTTTAATACTTGAATCTACTTCTATACCTAGTTTACTAAGTATGTATTTAGCACTCTTTCCTACAAATTCAGTTTTTATTTTTAACTTATCATTAAGTACTAATTTTACTAGTTTATCTAGAAGATCTTTATCAGTTATTTGATAAGCTCCATTTTTATTCATATTAAATATTAAGTAATCTGCAATTGAATCAACTGCAATGACTTCCTTTTCTGCTATACAAGGTAGGTTATTATCAAAGCTACATCCATCTATAATATCTTTTGCAGCTTTTTCAATATCTGCAGTTTCATCAACTACAGCTGGTGGATTACCTGCACCTGCTCCTATTGCTTTCTTCCCTGATGATAGAACTAATTTAACTATTCCAGGTCCACCTGTAGCAACTAATAATTTTACTTTATCATGATTTATCATTTTATTTGTATTTTCTATAGATGGTTCAGCAACTGAAACCACTAGATTTTCTGGTGCTCCTACTTTTCTTAGAGCCCTATTTATAGTTTGTATAGTTAATTTTGAAACTTTTTTAGCTCTAGGATGAGGACTAAATACTACAGAGTTTCCTGCAGCAAGCATGCCTATGCTATTACAAAGAAGTGTTTCTGTTGGATTTGTAGTAGGTGCTATTGCGCCTATAACACCAAATGGAGATAATTCTACTAAAGTAAGACCATCATCTCCTGATATAGCTTCACTTTTCAAATCTTCTATTCCTGGTGTTTTTTCTATTACGAGTTTATTTTTTATAATCTTATATTCTACTTCTCCCATTCCGGTTTCATCAACTGACATTCTTGAAATAAGTTCTATAAGTTCTTCATTAGAAAACTCTGCTCTTATAGCCTTAATAAATCTATCTCTATCAGCCATAGTGCATTTCATATATTCTCTCTGTGCTATAAATGCTGCTTCTACTGCATCATCCATATTTTCAAATATTCCGTCTACGCAATCTACACAGTTTTTCTCTTCCTGCATATCAATTCCTTCTATGACTTTTTTCACAACTTTTTCTATGTCTAGAGCACTTATATTCATACGACTTCCCCCCTAATCTATAATGAATCTATTGCATATTGAGCAATTGCCATATCTTGTTCCACTGTCCCTCCACTTACTCCTACTGCTCCAACTATCTTTCCATTAACCTCTATAGGAAAACCTCCACCAAATACTACCATTCTATTAGAATTTGTGTTTTGTATTCCATAAAGTGAACCTGATTCTTTAGCCAGATTACTTACATCTGATGTTGGCATTTGAAGAGCAAGTGCCGTATATGCCTTATTCATAGATATATCCAAACTTGCTAATAAAGATCCTTCCATTCTATGAACTAAAATAATATTTCCGCCTTCATCTACTACTGAAAAAACCATCGGAACATTCATTTCCATAGCTTTTTCTTCAGCAAATTCTGCCATTTTTTTGATATTATTTAGATTGAAATCCTTAGAAAATTTCTCTTTTAGTTTCTTTACAACTTTATTTTTTATATTCTCTACTTCTGAGTTATGTTCCTCTACTCTTGCTAGAGCATATATAGTATCAGATAGTCTATTTATATATTTAAGCAATTCTTCTCTTATCTCTTCTTCTTCCCTTAATGATATAATCTTTCTTTCAGCCCTTCTAATAATTGTTCTAGCTACATGTAAAGATGCTGATGCTTGATTTTTCCCTGGAACTACAAACTCAGTTTGTTTCCCTACAATTTCAGTACACTCATCAACAATTTGCTCTAAAAAAGTTACATCTTTTTCTGTTACTTTTCCTTGTAGTATTTGAAGTCCTTTATCATCACTTGCTAATTCAGCACCTACACTAAATAATCTTTTTTGTATTGAGTTTACATAAATTTTTATTTTTTCATTTTTTAGATGTGAGTAAGCAAGACCTAGCATTGAGTTTGCCTCATCTATAGTTCCATAACAGTCAACTCTTGCACTACTTTTTTTTACTCTTTTACCACCATATAAACTTGTTTCACCTTTATCTCCTGTCTTTGTGTATAAATTAGCCAATGAATTTCACTCCCTAACCATTTACTTCTACAGTATCAACAATAGCTACTACTGCTGAATCTATAGGAGCTTTTTCTCTTTCAAGCACGTATCTTGCAGAGCTCCCCTTAGATACTAATACTATTTCTCCTACTCCTGCACCAACTGAATCTACTACAACCTCACTATTATCAGTTATACCCAAACGCTCATCTAGTTTTTTTATTACTAAAAGTTTAAAACCTACTAAGGCTTCATTTTTAGTTGTTGATACAACTGTTCCAACCACTTTACCTAAATACATATTCATTACTCCTTATTCTTTTAGTAACTTAATATTTAATCGTTGTGCTTCATCCCTCGCTAAATCTGTTATTAATGTATTTGGGCTTACAAAAATTGTATTATACATTTTGTTGTCCCATATATCTCTTCTACTTAAAATCTTTTTATTTATTTTAATAAATGGAGAGTTTTTATCAGTTTTATACTTAGCTTTCTTGTTGATTTCTATATTACTATTTACTTTTGCTATGCTTGATGCATTTGATTTATCTAAATCAAAACTTTTGAATAGTGTTTTGTTTACTTTCATATATAAATTTTCAGAAGAAGTTAACTTTATATTATAATTTTTTAAAGCTTCGAGATTTAAACTTAATCTTTTCTTATAAAAATCACTTAAATTATCTCCATATAATCTTCTTCTTTCTTCATTATCTGGGCAACATCCATTAATTGATGCTACTACAGGTCTTCCTGACATTAGAGCCTTTGAAACTATATTGGTAACAAGTGTATCACTAATACAATTTGCAATCTTCGCAGCTGAATTCATAGTTAGAGTAGGAATTATTATAATATTATTTTTTTGTAGTAACTCCTTAATAACTAATCCATCTTCATTAGTTATTATATTTTTTGCTCCTATAGAATTTCTTACATTATCTACAGTAATCACTTCTTGAGCTGATTTTGACATTACTACATCAAATTCCCATCCATCCATCTTTAATTTGTTTATTGACTCTATTGCTTGGCAGTAACCAATAGTTGCTCCAGTAAACAAAAGTAAACCTCTTTTACTTTTGTTCATAATTTTTTCTATTACCTTTTCTACAATATAATCAACTATTGATTCTTCTATTATGTTTTCCAATATTTTTTTTTGATTCAACTTATCACCTTCTATACACTACAATTCATAGCTATTCCAAGAGGTGTTACTAAAAGTGGTTCTATGGGTTTTATTGTATCTACTTTAATTTCCTTTTTAAATATTCTTTCAAATTCTTTAAAGCAACAAGCACCACCTACAACGTAGATAGTTTCAATATCATATCCTTGAATATATTTACTTACAATTGAAGCCATTTTTTCAACTACAGGCTTAACTATAGTAAATACATCCCTTTCATGAGATTTATCTTTTTTCATTTCTTCAGCTTCTTCAAAAGATTTTTTCATAAATCCTGCTAAAACTAAAGTCATATGAGTACCACCAGTTGGCTCATCAGCAGTAAACACTACTTTCCCATCTTTTATTATACTAATTCCAGTAGTACCTCCACCTACATCTACTACAGCTCCATCATTTATGCCAAGCACACAAGATGCAGCTGTAGGTTCATCAATTACATTTACAACTTCTAAATCCGCCGATTCTACTACGTTAGCAATTACCTTTGTATTACCTTCTGTAATTCCTGGTGGTATTGCTGTAGCTGCTTTTGTAAGAGGCACTCCTATAATAGCTTCAACTTGGTCCTTTAAATCTCTTACAACTCTAGTTGCACCTATATAGTCTACAACTATTCCATCTTTTACTACACTAGATGGATACATAGCACCGGCTATAGGTCTATTATTAGAATCTACAACTGATAAAACTATATTAGCTGTTCCTAAGTCTACTCCTACCTTTAGCTCTCCTTCATAAGGATTACATTTTTTATTCTTTATAAGTTCTGAAAACTCTTCTATTAATTTGTTGCAATTCATTAAATCCAAGTTATCACCTATTTTCTGCTATTTTTATACTATCTTAACTAAATCTCCATTTTTTACTAAACAAGCATTTGCCTCATCCATATCTAAGTGCATTTCAAGAGCATACTTCTCAGAAACTCTTACAAGTACATTTCCAAGAACAGCTTTTCTAACTCCATTTACTTCAACACTTACTTCATCCTTATCGTTAATATTTAACTTTTTAGCAGTTTCAGGAGTCATATGTATATGTCTTAAAGCTGCTATAGTTCCTTTTTTTAATTCTATACTCCCTTTAGGTCCAATAATAGTTATTCCTGGTGTATTATCTAACTTTCCAGATTCTTTTATTGGAGGATTTATTCCTAATTTAAAACCATCTGAAATTGAAATTTCAACTTGAGTTTCATCTCTTAAAGGTCCTAAAATCCTAACTTTTTTAAACTCGCCTTTAGGACCTTTAATTGTTACAACCTCATCAGATGCAAACTGACCTGGTTGCTTTAAATCTTTTATCTTAGTTAACTCATACCCTTTTCCAAAGAGATGGTTTAAATCTTCTCTACATAAATGTATATGTCTATTAGAAATACCTATAGGGATTAAAACTTCTTCATTCTCATTTAATTGTTCAATAACTTTTTCTGTTATTAACTTTACTAAAGCTTCTTGAGATATATCCATTTTAATCACCTTACAATACTATATTATTCTATTACTCTGCAGTTTTTGGTAATATTTTTTCAACATCTGTATGAGGTCTTGGTATAACATGCTTAGATACTAATTCTCCAACTTTTTCAGCAGCAACTGCACCTGCATCTACAGAAGCTTTAACAGCACCAACATCACCTCTTACCATTACTGTTACTAATCCTGAACCTATCTTTTCATATCCAACTAAAACTACATTAGCAGACTTAGTCATTGCATCTGCTGCTTCTATAGCTCCTACTAATCCTTTAGTTTCTATTAATCCTAATGCTTCTCCCATGGTAATACCTCCTAAATTTATTTATTTTGATCTTCATAGTGAATACACGTTGTTTTTAAATCTCCCTTTTGTCTTGGACATTTTGGATCTTTACACAAATTACATGTATACTCTACTTCAGTAGTACTTTTTTTCTTAAATTTATCAATTATATCATGCATTAAATTATGACCATCTTTAGACTCATCTTCACTATTATCTATTTGTGATAGTTCCTGATTATTTCCTTCTATATTATCAGTTTCTTCTAATTTAGAATCATCTTCTTCTATTTCTAATTCTTCTATGTTGATTTGATGTTCACTTATCTCTTCTGAAACTTCTACTTCTATTTTTTCTTGAGTATTATCTTTATCTTCCTCAATATTTTCTTTATTTTTATCCTCATCGCTGTCTTCGTATATTTCAACTAACTCTTCTACTGCTTTTTCACTTTCATATCCAACAGTATCACAGTTTCTCATTAAGAAATCTATACCTTCGCTTGGACGAGGTATTACTTTTGTACTAAAGACCTTACTAACCTTATTTGCTGCAACAGTAGCCGCTTCAATAGCCGCTTTTACTGCACCTACATTGCCTTCTATTTTTACAACAGTCATTCCATTTCCTTTTGTAAGTTCATAACCAATTAAAGTTACATTTGCAGATTTCAAACAAACATCAGCGGCTTCTATTCCAGCAGCAAGGCCTACTGTCTCTATCATACCTATAGCTAATTGAGACATTTAAATACCTCCTTTGATAATAACTAAAAGCTTTATATTTCTTTAAATGGCATTTTCACAACTAATCTTGCTGCATTTGCACCTAAAGATCTAATTTTAGTAGAATCACTATTTCTTTTTATAATGAAAAGAGGTGAATCTTTTTTTAATTTATTATAGTGAAGGACTATAGTTTTTTCATCGATTCCTATTCCTACTCCAAGAGAGGATTCTACACTTGCTTTGTAGCCACTATCAACTGCATTTTCAATGTTTACGGGAAATAGTTCATAAGGTATGCCTTCTTCTTCTATCCCCCATAATACTTCTTGTATATCAGTTTCTTTTAATTTATCTTGATCAAAAAATACTTTTATAACAGGCTTGCTATTTATCATAGAATCCATTCTCATACTAGTTCACCTCTTCTATTGAAGATAGTATAAGACCTGTTGCAACTGCATTTCTTGGACCTTCGACACCTCTTATATTTGCTCTACCTGCAACTACATTATATTGAGATAATGCATCTGTTACTAATTGTGGAACTTCAAAATCTAATGCTGATCCACCTACTAAAACAACAAATTCTATATCTCTAATATTGTTTGTTGGACTAACTTCTGATAAAGCTCTTATTGCATTTGTTACAAATACTTTTTCTTTTGCTTGTTTTCTAACTAATTTAATCTTCTCTATAGATTTATTTCCATCTATAGGTATCATCATGTCTTCTTTTAATATAACTACTTTTGCAAAGAATTTAGGATCTAGAGGTTCATTAAAAAACTTAACAGTTCCATCTTCATGTCTTAAGTTAAATAAACTTTCAACCTTAGCTAATGGATACTTTTTAATATCTTCTGCTAAATCAAAATCATCTAATCCAAGTTCAGATTGAATAAGCAATGTTACCATATTCCCTGCACCTGCTAGATGTATAGATTTTATTTCTCCATTTCTAGTAATTATAGATGCATCTGTAGATCCTGCACCCATATCAAGTATTGCAAGTGGTTTATTAGTACCAGGAGTTGTTAATGCTCCTCTTATAGCCATATCAGCTTCCACTCCACCTACTTCAACAGGTACTTTTAATTTATCTGATAATTCATCTGCTATCATTTGCATTTGAAGTTTATCAGCTTTTACCATAGCAGCAATTCCTACCGCATTTTCTAAAGAAAACTCTTTTGCAAGTCCTCCTTTAACACTTTGTGGTACAAAAGTATCTACGGCTAATAAATCTTGGATTTTTATAACATTAGGATGTTGATTAGTAAGTTGACTCATTACATGTCTTACCTTTTCTAACATACCTCCTGCATTAGTTCCCGGTTCACCCTTTACATCACATATCTCATTAACAGAGTTCACAGCTTGCATTATTTTTTCTGCACCTTCATCTACATTTACACAAACTCTTTTATTTTTACCGATTACTTCTACTATCCCTGCTGGAATACGTCTTTCCTTAACATCTCCCTTAGGAGTTTTTATAACTACTGCAGATCTATTTCCAATTAATGCTCTAGCTATTGGAACAATATGTTTTGTTTCCTCTGAAGTTAAATCAAAAAGAGTTGCTATTCCATATGGATTAGAAAGTACTTCGATTACTCTACCTACTGGAGCAACTTCTATAGCAGCTCTCATCCCAATAGGTACTTTATCAACTAAACTTACTTCATCTACTATAGGAATTTTATTTTCTACTCTATTGTTAATTAAAACTCCATCATCTTTTTTAACTATTGCTCCTTTTATATTAAGTCTATCATTATGTTTATTTATTAGCCTTGCTGCATGTTCAAAATCCACTTCAGCTGGTATTACTACTATTATATTTTCATTATCCTTCATTTTTGAAAGATCAGTTATAAGTGTAGTTATACCAACTCCTACTCCCTCACCACCAGGAGTATTTGGATTATGACCTATCATGGTAGACTCAGTTATAATAGTTTCTGTTATAGTCTCCATAGCTACATCTCCAATTACGGGAGCTGCCTCATTAACGCGGATTCTATCTAAATCATCTACGCTAAGTCCTACTTTGTCTAAGGACTGTTTCAATGATTGAAACAGTCCATTAATATTTTTTTTAGTTCCCTTAATTCCTGTAGTTGGTACTATACCACTAGATAAAAACTCAATCTCTTTACCTTCTATTTTAGCTAGAGCCACTTCCGTAGTAGCATTACCTATATCTACACCAGCTACTATTTCCATAGCATACCTCCCTAGTTAAGTATTAAGCTTTAAGTCTTCCTCTTTTTTCATAAACATCAGCTGCTTCTCTAACGAAATCTGCATTTACTTTACAACCATATTTTGTTTCTAATTCATCTGCTATAGCAAGTAATTCTGCTTTTGTAGATCTGTATGGTCTTAAAGCATTGTAGATTTCAAGTATCCTTTTATCTGGAACAGCTATAAGTTCTGCTGCTCTTCTTAAGTTAGAAGCGAAAGCTCCTCTATTTACTGACTCAGCTACTTGAGCTTGCATTTCTAAAGTTTTTGGAGATATTCTCATATCTTCAGATTTTATTTGACCAGCTATGACTTTTTCTAAAGTTATATCTGCAAGATTCATTCCAGACTGAGATTTTATTTGATCAGGTATTTTTTCACCTAAAGGATAATTTTCTTTAGATACACTACCTTGACAGCATTCTTTTTTAGCTACAGGAGCTTCTCCTCCCATAGTTTTTAAAACTTCTTCAACTATTTGTTTTATTAATACATCTTGGTTCATCTTGTCACCCCCGTTTTATTTAAACTCAATTTTTAATTCTTGAGGTTTCTTATTTCTATCTGCATACTCAGTTTCCTTTATATGAAGTAATGCAGCTATTGCCTGATATTTTGGTCTTGCCATTTGATCATTTTTTACTGGAACTGGTGCTGGAGATTCATTTTTAGCATATTTAGCAGCGTTTTTACCTATGGCTCTAAATGTTTCTAAATCTATAAGTGGAGCTTGAGAGAATAGCTCTAAGTTACTTAATGGGAATAAATCCTTTTGATGTATAACACTTGTTCCTTTAGATTGTATTCCTATACCGATTCCTGAACCACTAAGTTCAGCAGCATCATGAGCTATAAAACAAACATCTGATGTTCTGTATATTTTTACAAATCTATAACTTAAACCTTCTTCTTCTATACCTGCTATAACTTCTTTTAAAACTTTAGCATGATCTATCCCTATTATTGTTTTAGTTTGATGAACACCAAATGCTGGTGCTAAACCTATAACAACTTCATCCGCTCTGTTACTTGGTACGAAATCACCTATTTCAGTTACAACAAGAGAGCTTACTTCTTTAGGTATTTCTTCTTTTTTAGGCTCTACTGGCGCTTCGCTAGCTCCACCAGCCATTTCTTTTAATACTTCTTCTATAACACTTTTTAACATTCTTTCATCTATTGCCATCTTTTATCACCTCTCTCTTAATAATCTTCTGGGCTTTTAGCATTAGCTATATTTTTAATTTCTTCCCATCTTTCACCTTCAACTTGGTATCCTGTTTTTGGACCATTGTAAGTGTTAGGGCAATTTACTGCACTGTGAACTTTAAAATCCTTATCAAGTATTGCAGCTGTATGTAGATAATCTCCTGCTACTTTTTGTTTAGATAATCTAAATACGCTATCAGCTACATCTTCAAATCCAGCTCTGTAAAGAGCTTTTATTATATCTATACCAGTAACTCCTCTTGCCATCATTTCTTCTGCAGCTTTTAAATCTTCAACTACATTTCTGTCTGGCATATCCTTACTACCATGAGCGTAAGTAGCCGCTTCAACTTCTGCATCAGTTATTTCAGTAAGTCCAAGTTCTTTAAATAATCCTTGAATAGCTCTTGCAGCTTTATTTCTTACTCTTATTACATCTTCTTCAGTTACAGGTCTTAAACCACCATCTATTTTTAAATCTCTTTGGATTACATTCCAGTCATCATAATCGTCTGCATCCCAGTTAGAACCTGCGAACATATTATCATAGTTAGGAGTTGCACTATATCCAGAACATATAAAGTCAGTTCCTGGGACCATTTGCATTAATGAACGAGCAACTCTTCTTAAGTCAGAGTGAGTAAATGTTTGGTCATTACTTGAAGCACACTCTAGGTCAAGCATTGCAGCAATTAAGTTTTCTGCAAGTATAGCTCTTATACCACTTGGAACACCTGCTGGTACACCAACACAACTTACTGAACCATTTTGTATCCCTTGAACTCCACAACCTTTAGTTACATATAAGCATCTAGCTTCTAAGTAAAGCATAGACTTACCTTCAGCATATCCCATTTGAACTTCAGAACCAGTTCCTGAAGTAAATCTCATTTTTAATCCTCTTGAAGCATATGAAGATGCTAAGAATCCTTTAGACCAAGGAGTATCATCACCGTCCATAAATACTGGCTCAGTTCCGTATACAGAAACTGTTTCTGCATAAGCAGTGAAACCTTTCATACCTAATTCAAGTTCTGTTGCTTCTTCAACAGCACACTGAGTAAGTATTCCCGGTCTACCAACTTGAGCACCAACCATTATAGCAAGTGCATTAAATGGAGCATATCTAACTATACCAACTGTAGTTTCTTGCTCATCAAATCCTCTAAGTGCAGCTTCTGCTGCGTCTGCTGCTATTTGTATTGGATTATCTTTTACATTTGTAACGTGGCATTGATTTGATGGTGTTTGTCTTGCTCTCATCTTAGTCATAGACATCATCATTTCTAGTACGTTCATTTGAGAAACAACTTCAGTTATTTTAGCAGGAGTCATAGCAGTTGTTAAATCAACTATATCACTTCTTTTTACATTTATATCAACTAGCATTCTTGCTAATTCTAAAGAATCCATTTTCATAACTTCTTCAGTTTTATCTAAATTGATAGCATGATCAGCTATAAAGTAATCAAGCATATCAAAGTCTTTTCTTGCTTTTCCATCTAATTCTACAACAACTCCATTTTCTAATTTTATACTTGGAGTTGGATCATTTGGTCCTTCCATTGCTATTAAACCAACTTCTGGCCACTCTTTTACGAAACCATCTTGGTTTACCGGTCTATTTGCTAATACTTCAAAACGTTTAGATTTCAAAACGCTCACTCCCCTCTAACCTATTATTTTTATATATATGGTATTGTACTTGATTTTATTTCATCTGCTCCTAAAGTTCCTAGTACTTGCTTACCAACATCTCTTGCAGCAATTATCGCTTGTCTAACAGCTCCAGAATCTCCAGAGAATGTTAATATAACCTCATTTGAATAACTAGTTCCACCGTTACCTGGTGTAGAATATCCTACTATATCAACATTAGCCGCCTTAACAGCTGTATCTGCTAATAAAACACCTATTGCAGCTGGAGCTCCAACAGTTATACCAAAAGACTTTCCTATTGGTGCACCAAAAGCTTTGTTTAATGCATAACTCGCTCTTGCAGTGTATTGGAATTCTAAGTGACCTGCATCAGTTCCATAAACATCTCCAAAAGTTCTATTTAATTCTTTTAATGTAACTTCAACAGCTCTTCTCGCATCAGATACATCTTCAGCTCCAAATATAACTAAAGAACCGTGTCCAGCTCCACCTTTTGTATCTCTTGGTAGTTCAATTAATACTATTTCACTATTTGTAGCTTTAACAGCTTCATCAGCAGCAAATATGTGTGGTCCAGCACCTGTTCTACCACCAACTATACCAATTGATCTAAATTTTTTATCTATATTCATTAATTCGTGTAAATTATAATCTACATTAGCTATTACTAAACCTATAGTATCTCCTATAGCAGTACCTACAAATTCAGTAAGTCCACAACCAGTTACATTAAATCCTGGTCCCTCTTCAACTTGAGCTTCTACAGTAGCTGGGTCTTCAACCGGCGTATCTCCCATTTTCTTCATTACTTGGTCCATTATTTTTGCCATTAAATCTTCATTCATATCAATATCCTCCTATAACCCAATAAATTAAAATTCTTTTGGTAATATTTTTTCAACATCAGTGTGTGGTCTTGGTATTACATGTATAGATACAACTTCTCCAACCTTCTCAGCAGCAACTGCTCCTGCATCAACTGAAGCTTTAACTGCCCCTACATCTCCTCTTACCATAACTGTAACAAGACCAGAACCTATTTTTTCATATCCTACTAATGTAACATTAGCAGATTTAACCATTGCATCTGCAGCTTCAACAGCTCCAACTAACCCTTTAGTTTCTATCATACCTAAAGCTTCCTTTTGCATGGTTCCCCCTTCCTAGGACTATCAAAGTTTAATATCCTAACCAAATAAAATTTAATCTTATGTACATGCACATATATGTATCACATACATCTTTAATTAAATTTTATACTAGTCTTATGGCAAATTTATTAACTTATTAGTATACTTTTTAATCCTATTTTGAATATATAATAGCTAAAATTTACCCTTGAAATCATTTTCCTCAAGTGTTTTGGTTGATTTTTTTAATATTAGGAGAAATTTTTATACTAGTTTTGATATGCTATCTTCAAATATTCACTTTAAATATACATTTTTAACCTTTACATGCAAATTTTTGTTATATGAAGTTTTCTTATTAAGATTAAACTATAATATACCTATAAAATTTAATCTAATATATTAGACCGATGGAGGTGTCATAATGAATAAAATAAGTAATTTTTATATAAATCCTAAAATTTCATATGGTGAAAATTCACTTTTAAGTTTAAAAGACTTTGGATTTACAAGAGTTTGTATAGCCACAGATAGGTTTATGGTAGAAAGTAAACTAATATGTAAAATAACAGATATACTAGATAAAAATAATATTGATTATCATATTTTTGATGAAATAACACCTGATCCGTCTACAGAAATTATTGAGAAAGGTCTTTCTCATATTGTTAATTTAAAACCTCACGCTTTAATTGCAGTTGGAGGTGGCTCTGTTATTGATGCGGCAAAAGCTATAATGTACTTTTGTATTCAACTAAAAAAAAATTTTATCGAAGAAAATAAAATAGATAAACCTTACTTTATAGCTATCCCTACAACAGCTGGAACAGGTTCTGAAGTTACAAACTTTTCAGTTATAACTGATACTAATACAAAAAGTAAAATTCCTTTAACTAATGATATTATGTTACCTGATGAAGCAATTTTAGATCCTATTTTAACAGTTTCAGTTCCCAAAAGTGTAACTGCTGCAACTGCTATGGATGTTCTTACACACGGAATCGAAAGCTATATTTCGATTAATAGTAATATATTTTCACAAATGTATGCTTTAAAATCTATAGAATTAATTGGATCAAATCTTTTAAAATGCTTTAATGACTTGCATAATACAAAATATAGAAATAGCCTTCAGATTGCCTCTTGTATGGCAGGTATTTCTTTTAATAGCAGTGGTTTAGGTATTACACATAGTATTGCACATGGTTTAGGGTCATCCTTTCATCTACCACATGGACTTTGTAATGCGATTGTACTACCTTATATAATAGAATTTAATGGTAGAGATGCAAAAACTCGTGAAAAGTATATTAGAATTTTAGAGGCTATGGGTGCTTCTAATATTAATTCAAATATGTCAACTGTTATTTTAAAGGAGCTAATTATAGAACTTAATAAAGCTTTAGAAATTCCTCTAGACCTTAGAAGTTTAAATATAGATAAAAAGCAGTTTGATGCTATAGTTTCAAACTTAGCTCAAACTGCTTATAAAGATATATGTACTTCTACTAATCCAGTATCAGTTAGTATTAATGATTTAGAGGATTTAATAAGAAGCTTATATTAAAGATCCAATTATTGTGCTAAGCAAGAGGGATGTATAAATCATTTACATCTTTCTTGCTTACATACTTAAACAAGGCATAACTTCTTATTTAAATATTGCTCTCTATATTCACTTGGAGTTAAACCAACTTTCTTCTTAAATACTTTACTAAAATAATTAGACTTACTATAACAAAGTTCAATTGCTATGTTTGAAATTGGAATACTTTCATCTTCTAACATGTATTTAGCAATTTCAATTCTTCTATCAGTTAAATAACTAATAAAGTTAACACCAGTCTCTTTTTTAAAAATTTTACTTAGATAATGTGGACTAAGATTAACATAACTTGCTGCATCTTCTAAGGTTATATTTTTATTAATATTTCTCTCAATATAATTTTTTATATCTTTTACATAATTGTTTGAAGTATTTTCTTTTATTAATATTGAATCAAATATGTCATTTACAAGTTTTATAAACTCTCTTAATGGTTCATTCTTTTTTAAATAATTATAATGTTCTTTTTTAATTTTACTTATTCTATTACTTATATTTGGATCATCATAAATATTTTTATTTTTACAAATTTCTTCTAATCCATTTATAAATTTATAAATATCATTAATAATATATTCTTCATCTTTATTCATATAAAGAACATCCAAATATTCTTTTACTATTTCTGTACTTTCTTTATATGAATTATTTGATATGTATTTTTTAAGTTTATTTATATATAATTCATTGTATTTAGGATTTGAAATTTTATTATTTTTGTTTAATATTTTTTTTAAGCTATCTACAATTTTTTGTGGCCTTATAGGCTTTTCTAAATATTTATTAACATTTAGATTCATCAGTTTATTTTTTGTTTCTAAATCATCATACGCTGTAGTTACTATAATATATATATCTGTATATTTTAATTTTATATATCTACATAAATCAATTCCATTTATACCTGGAATATTTATATCTAATAGTATAACGTCTAAGTTCTGTTCATCAACTATTTTTCTTGCTTCTATACCATTTGCTGCTTCTAATACCTTAACATCTTCTTCTAGTTCTTCTTGTATAATTGATTTTATACCCTCTCGTGATAAATACTCATCATCAACAACTAGAATATTAAACATATACAACCTCCTTTTCTATTGGTAACACAATTCTTACTAATGTACCTTCATATTTCTTATTTGAACTATGTATTTGAAGTTTATACTCCTCTCCATATAGATAAATTAGTCTTTTGTTTATATTGTAAAGTCCTATACAGTTTTTGTTTTTTAAGTACTCAATTCCTTCAAGTATATTTTTTATTTTATTTTTATTTATACCATCCCCATTATCGCATATATCTACTATGAGTCTCTTATTTTCCTTATATGCCTTTATTTCAATTTTTCCTCCATGAACTCTAGGTTCAACTACATACTTGATAAAATTTTCAACTATAGGCTGTAGTATCATATAAGGACATTCTATATTATAGAATTTATTGTCTACATCTAAAGTATATTCTAACCTATCTCCAAACCTAGTTTTTTGAATTTTTAAATAATTCTCTATATATACTAACTCTTCTTCTAAATATACTGTATTAGAATTGTCTTTTCTTAAGCTATACTTAATCATATCTGAAAAGTTGTATACAAACTCTTCTGTCTCATATGCTTTTTCTAACCTAGCCATATTTGCAATTGTATTTATAGAATTAAACATAAAATGGGAGTTAATTTGATTATGCAAAGATTTTAATTCAGCTTCCTTTAAATCCCTTTCTAATTCAATTCTTTTATTCTCTTCTTCCATTAACTTTGTAGATTTATTATTTAACTCTTCTCTTATTACTCTTAAGAATTCGCTATCTACCATATATTTTGACATTTGGTAAATTAAATTAGCTGCGTCTTCTACTTCTTTATACGTTTTACTTTTTATTTGTTTATATGCATCATGTATTTCTTTACTGTAATTCCAATTTGTATTTCTTCCAAAATTACCAATTCTCTCATCCTCATTGTCTTTTATTTTGACTTGACCACAAAGTATAGCCCCAACATAGTTATCTTCTATCATTATTGGTACTCCAAAATCATATAATCCTGCATGGCACTTGTATATATAGGGCTTTCCACTTATTACTGATTGAACTCCACCATAAGCATCACATTTATGACACATTGATGCCATTTTTTCATCTTTCCTAATAAGATTACAAAAATTTGTAAAGTTACTCGGTTTTGTAATAGGCTCACCATTGTACTTTACAGTAATAGCAGATATTTTTGTAGCATCAGAAAAACTATCTTGTATATTTTGTAGTACATTAACATCAATAAGCTTATCTAACTGAATCATACCTATCATAATAAACGCCCCTAACTATTTATTTATCTTCATAAGAAATACTAAAAGATTTTATATTTACTAATTATAAATATAATTCATATAATTAATCTATTGTGCTAGTTAAATTTAATTTCCAAATAAAGTAAAATGTTTTTTGCAAAAAAATAGACCCATAGTGACTAGT
>CABIVQ010000013.1 GCA_902362365.1 Clostridiaceae bacterium
AATAGACCTCGCAAGTGTCTTGGATATAGGACACCTGCAGAGGTATTTGATGCAACATGAATATAAAGTGTTGCACTTATATTGACAATCTATCTAGAAAAAATATTGCAGAGAAAAATACAATGATTACCAAAAATAGTTGACAATAACAATCAATAAAACTATACTTTAGATGTGATAATGATTTTCAGAATCGCAAAGGGAGTGATATATATGGCTTTAAGTATGGTAAATATAGGAGAAGAAAAAGAGATCATTGAATTAAGAGCTAAGGATTCAGTAAAAAAACACTTACAAAGCTTAGGATTCATAGTGGGAGAAAAAGTTGAAATAATATCTGAAAATCCTAGTGGATTTATATTATTAATAAAAGGCTCGAAAGTAGCTTTAAATAAAGGAATAGCAAATAAAATAATAGTTTGTTAAGGGGGAAATGAAATGACGCTTAAAGATTTGAAACCAGGTCAGTCTGGTGTAGTTGAAAGTATAGGACAAAAGGGGCCGATTAGAAGAAGATTAATGGATATGGGAGTAACGCCTGGTGTTAAAGTTGAGGTAATAAAGGTTGCGCCATTAGGAGATCCGATAGAAATCAATATAAGAGGGTATGAATTAAGCCTTAGAAAAGATGAGGCTCAAAATATAGTATTAAAATAAGGAGATTGATCATGGGGTGTACAATTGCATTAGCAGGTAATCCGAACTGTGGTAAAACTACAGTTTTTAATGAAATAACTGGTTCTAAACAACATGTAGGTAACTGGCCTGGAGTTACAGTAGAAAAAAAAGAAGGGAAATATAGAAAAAATAAGGATGTAAATGTGGTAGATTTACCAGGAATTTATTCTTTATCACCATATTCAGCAGAAGAAATAGTTGCTAGAAATTATATAATTAATGAAAAACCAGATGTACTTATAAACATAATTGATGCAACAAATATCGAAAGAAATATGTATCTGACTTTACAAATCTTAGAAACAAAAATACCAACAGTAATAGCATTAAATATGATGGACGAGGTTGAAGCAAGAGGTACGAAAATAAACATAGCTAAGCTTTCGAAATATATAGGAGTTAAGATAGTACCGATAGTAGCTAGAACTGGAAAAGGTATTAAGGAATTAATGAATGCTGCAATAGAGGTTGCAAACTCTGTTGATATAAATCAAAAATCAAGTGTCTCATCAAACTACATAAATGAATCAGATGGAACTAAAGCCATAAATTTAAGTTTAGGACTAAATGTATTCTCTGAAGATATAGAAGGATATATACAAGATATATACTCAAAGTTTGAGAGTAGTGAAGGAATAAATGTATGGAAAGCTTTAAAGGTATTAGAAGAAGATGAGCTAGTAAGTGAGACTTTAAATGTATCTGAAAAAGTTGAAATAGAAAAAATATTAGCTAAAGCAAATAAAGAATTTAATGATGATATTGAGTCTGAAATTGCAGATCAAAGATACAAATTTATAGCTAAGATTGTAAGTAAAACTGTATCAAAATCTAAAATAGCTAATGGGAAAAGGGAAGAAACTGTATCAGATAAAATAGATAAAGTTATTACAAATAGAGTATTGGCAATACCGATATTCTTAGCAGTAATGTATTTATTATTTTCTATAACTTTTGGAGAAAGTATTATAGGAGTAGGTGTTTATTTACAAGGGATAGTTTGTGATTTTTGGGATGGACCACTTACAGAAACTATAATAGGAGCTTTAGAAAGTGCAGGAGCATCTGAATGGGCTATATCACTTGTTGGAGATGGAATATTAGCAGGAGTAGGTGGAGTCGTATCTTTTCTACCTCAAATATTAGTATTATTTTTACTTATGTCTATTCTTGAAGATAGTGGTTATATGGCAAGGGTTGCCTTTGTTATGGATAAGATATTTAGAAAGTTTGGTTTATCAGGGAAATCATTTATACCTTTATTAATGGGATTTGGTTGTTCAGTACCAGCACTTATGGCTTCAAGAACATTAGAAAATGAAAAAGATCGTAAGATAACAATGATGATAACACCGTTTATGTCTTGTGGAGCTAAATTGCCAATATATTTAATGTTTGCAGCAACTTTATTCCCAAATAGTAATCAAACAAATATAATTTACTCTATTTATATGTTAGGGTTAGTTGTAGCAGTATTATGTGCATTAATATTAAGTAAATTTGTATTAAAAGGAGAAGCATCAAACTTTATAATGGAGCTTCCTCAATATAGAATACCAACTTTAAAAAGTGTATTAATTCATGCATGGGAGAAAGTAAAAGGATTTGCAATAAAAGCAGGAACTATAATATTAGCATCAACAATATTAATATGGTTATTATCTAATTTTAATTTATCGGGAATGTGTGAAATGGAAGATAGTATACTTGCTAGTATGGGTAGAAGTATTCAATGGATATTTGCACCATTAGGATTTGGAGATTGGAGAGCATCTGTAGGTGTAGTTACTGGATGGATAGCAAAAGAAAATATAGTTTCTACATTTGGTGTTTTATTTGGAGCAAGTGATGCCATAACAGAAGCAGCAATGGAAGGTAGTGCAGCTATACCAGGAGTAGTAGATGTATTTACACAAGCATCAGCATTTTCATATATGGTATTTAACTTATTGTGTATGCCATGCTTTGCCGCAGTAGGGGCAATAAAAAGAGAAATGGGATCTTGGAAATGGACATTAAGAACAGTAGGATTCCAAATGCTTGTAGCTTGGATAGTAGCTTTTGGAACATATATGGTATGCCAAATGATATTTTAAATTTTAACTGCGTTAGGAAGTGAATTAATGATCAATTATATAATAGGTATAGGAGCTTTCTTAGTAGTAGTATTAGTTATAAAAAACTTTATTAAAAATATAAAAGATGAAAAATCTAGTTGTGGATGTAGCTGTAAAGGATGCTCATCTAGTGATAATTGCAATAAAAATTCAAATTAAAAAAAGAAATCTTGAAATTATAAAATTTAGAATTATAATTTCAAGATTTTTTTGTGTGATAAATTATATAAAAGAAATTTCTATTAGATTTTATCGTTATAAATAATAATAGTGTATCATATTAAAAAAAAATGGTTAAATATGATATAATATACATTAGATAAAAAGAGAAGTTGGAGGAAGTAAAATGAAGGAACTATCAACTGTGTCAGATGATTATTTAATGAATAATATTAAGTATTTAAAATTATTATCAAAGCAGTATCCTAGCATATCAAAGGCTAGTGCAGAAATTATAAACTTGGAGGCAATATTAAATCTTCCAAAAGGAACAGAACACTTTTTAACAGATGTGCATGGAGAGTATGAGCCATTTGTACATGTACTAAGAAATGGTTCAGGGGTAATAAAAAGAAAAATAGAGGAGTTATTTGCAAATAACTTAAGAGAATCGGAAAAAAAGATGCTAGCAACTCTTGTTTATTATCCAGAACAAAAGTTAGAGTTAATATCTAAGGAAGAAACTGACATAGATGATTTTTATAGAATAAATATGTATAGATTAATAGAGCTATGCAGATATACATCAAGTAAATATACAAGATCGAAAGTTAGGAAATTTTTACCGGAAGAGTTTAGATATATAATGGAAGAATTATTACATCCAGATAATAGTAGTGATCATAAACAAGAATACTATCATAGTATAATTGAAACTATTATAGATATAGATAGAGCGAAAGAATTTATAATAGCAATATCAAAGGTAATACAAAAGCTAGTTGTAGATAGATTACATATACTAGGTGATATTTATGATAGAGGCCCAAGACCAGATATAATCATGGATACATTAATGGATCACCACAGTGTAGATATACAATGGGGAAATCATGATGTTTTATGGATGGGAGCTGCAGCTGGACAACCAGTGAATATAGCTAATGCACTTAGAATTTGTGCAAGATATGCTAATTTAGATATAGCAGAAGATTTTTATGGAATAAACTTACTTCCTTTAGCAACTTTTGCAATGGAAGTATATAAAGATGACCCGTGTAAGGAGTTTATACCTAAAGTAGGAGATCAAGATGTATCAAAAAGTGAAAAAAGCTTAATAGCAAAAATGCATAAAGCTATAAGTATAATCCAGTTCAAACTAGAGGGTGAAGTAATAAAAAGAAGACCTGAGTTTGAAATGAACCATAGATTATTATTAGAGAAAATAAATTATGAAGATGGAACTATTAATTTAAAAGGGAGAACATATAAATTAAAAGATGTTAATTTCCCTACGATAGATCCTAAGGAGCCTTACAAGTTAACAAAATCAGAAGAGGTTGTAGTAGAAAAATTAGTATCATCATTTAAAGGAAGTGAGAAATTACAAAAACATGTTTCTTTCTTATTTTCAAAAGGAAGTATATATTTAAAAGCTAATTCTAATTTATTATTCCACGGATGCATACCTTTAAATGCAGATGGAAGCTTTATGTCTATGAAACTTCAAAATAAAGAATATAAAGGTAAAGAGCTAATGGATAAAATGGAAGTTTTAGCAAGGGAAGGATATTTCTTTGCTGAAAATACATATCAAAAGCAGTATGGTATGGATATTATGTGGTATTTATGGACTGGTAAATGCTCTTCACTATTTGGAAAAGATGATATGACCACATTTGAAAGGTATTTTATAGCAGAAAAAGAAGCTCATAAAGAAAATAAGAATCCATATTATCTACTAAGAGAAGATGATGAAATGTGTGAAAGAGTTTATGAAGAATTTGGACTAGATCTTGAAGAATCACATATAATAAATGGACATGTTCCGGTAGAAAGTAAAAATGGAGAAAGTCCTATAAAAGCAAATGGTAGGATATTAGTTATAGATGGAGGTTTCTCAAAAGCTTATCAAAAGAAAACTGGTATAGCTGGATATACTTTAATATATAATTCATATAGCTTACAAATAGTATCGCATGAACCATTCAGTTCAGCAGAAGAAGCTATAGTAAATGAAAGTGATATATTATCAACTACAGTAGTTGTAGAGCATAAAATAAAAAGAAGAAGAGTAAAAGATACTGATGCTGGAGAGAAAATAAAGGAAGAAATAAAAGATTTAAAAATGCTTTTACTAGCATATAGAAAAGGTTTAATAAAAGAAAGATAAAGTTTAAAATTTTTAAGTAATTTAATAATGAAAAAACTTGACACTAAATATACATTATACTAGAATTTAATTGTAATAAATTTTAAATAAAATATAATTCAATTAACTATATTGGATTGTTACTGATAATGCAGGCAATACCTAGGTTAAGTTTTACAGTATAACTGTATCTTAATTTAGGTATTTTTATTTGTGTAAATTTAGTAGTCAGTTAGAGGGGGGAGACAATATGATTATTGAAAGAGTTTATAACAATAATGTAGTATTAGTTAAAGATGAACAAAGTCAAAAAGAATTAATACTTACAGGTTGTGGTATAGGATTTCAAAAGAAAATAGGCCAAATAGCTGACGAGAGTAAAATAGAAAAAAAGTTTATAGCTGAAGATGTAAGTTTTAGAAATAAGATAAGTAAACTTGCAATGGAAGTTGATGAAAATGTATTTAAGGCTAGTTTTGATATAATTGAATATGCTGAGAAACTATTAAATACAGAGTTATATGACTATATATATGTAGCACTTACAGATCATATTGCATTTGCATTAAAAAGGTATGAAGAAAATATAGAAATAAAAAATGAATTATTATATGAGATAAGAAGAATTCACAAGCAAGAATTTGAAATTGGTTTATGGGCAATAAATCATTTAAATAAAGAGTTTAATCTTAATTTACCAGAGGATGAAGCTGCATTTATAGCTATGCATATAGTAAATGCTAATTATAATGAAGATACATCTGAATCATTTTTGATGACAAAGATAGTTAAAGAAATTCTTAATATAATAAGATATTTTTATTCTGTAGATTTTAATACTAATGAAATGAACTATGAAAGATTATTAACTCATTTAAAATTTTTTGCGAAGCGATTAATTAAACATGAGAGTAAAGGAAATAAGAAGAATGAATTATTAGATATTATAAAAGTAAAATATGAGGATTCATATAATTGTGCAGTTAAAATAAAAACTTTCATAGAGGAACATTATGAATATGAGGTAAGTGAAGATGAAATGTTATATTTAACATTACATATTAATAGGGTTATAGAAGTTATAAGAATAGAAGAAGCTAAATGAATAATTAAACTATATTAAGGTTGTTACTGTTCGGCAGGCAAGACTTAGGTTTATAAAAATATATGATTACTTGATTTTTAATAAGTTCAAGTAGTAAGTATACCTTAGGGTAGGTTTATTTACGTGAATTTATTAGAATAATGATTGTATATTTCTATAAGCTTAAGTCTTTTTTTACGCTTAAGCAAAGGGAACTTTTTTATTAATGAAATATTTTTGTACTTATGCAAATTATATTTTTATAGTAAGATGATTAAAATTTTTTATCAAGTAAAAATATGTTTTTATCATATTAAATTTAAAAATTAAGAAAAGGAGATTGTTATGAAAAAGTTATTTGGTATTTTACAAAAAGTTGGTAAATCTCTAATGTTACCAGTTGCAATACTTCCAGCAGCAGGTATATTACTAGGGATAGGAAATGCATTAGTAAATGAAAGTGTAATATCTTACATGCCATTTTTAGCTAATGACATAGTTATTATGATAGCTAGTATAATGGAAGGTTGTGGTCAGATAATATTTGATAACTTACCACTAATATTTGCAGTTGGTGTAGCCGTTGGATTAACAGATGGTGAAGGTGTTGCAGCTCTTGCAGCAATAGTTGGTTTCTTAGTAATGAATAAGTCTATGGGGATTACTGGTGAAGTAACACTTGAAATGACTAATGGGCCTTTATATGCAAATGTGTTAGGTATACCGACAATACAAACTGGTGTATTTGGAGGTATTATAATAGGTATCCTTGCAGCGAATTTATATAAGAAATATTATAAGATTGAATTGCCACAATATCTAGGGTTCTTTGCTGGTAAGAGATTTGTTCCAATCGTTACAGCAGCATTATCTTTAATAATAGGTTTAGGTTTAACGTTTATTTGGCCTCCAATACAAAACGGATTAATGGAATTCTCAAATACTGTTATAGATGCTAATCAAACGTTAGCAGCATTATTATTTGGTACAATAGAAAGAGCATTAATACCATTTGGATTACATCATGCATTTTATAATCCATTCTGGTATCAATTTGGTGAATACGTAAATAAAGCTGGTGAACTTGTAATGGGAGATCAAAGTATATGGTTTGCACAACTTAAAGATGGTGTAGAATTTACAGCAGGTACATTTATGACTGGTAAATTCCCATTTATGATGTTTGGACTACCAGCAGCAGCTTTAGCTATGGTACATGAAGCAAAGCCTGAAAAGAAAAAATATGTAGCAGGTATAATGGCATCGGCAGCATTAACTTCATTCTTAACAGGTATAACAGAGCCGATAGAATTTACATTCTTATTTGTTGCTCCAGTATTATTTGGGATACACTGTGTATTTGCAGGTTTATCATTTATGATAATGCAGATATTAAATGTTAAAATAGGAATGACATTCTCAGGAGGACTAATAGACTTTACTTTATTTGGGATAATACCAAATAGAACTCCATGGTATTTTGTCATAGTAGTTGGTTTAGCTTTAGCAGTAATATACTACTTCGGATTTAGATTTATGATAAGAAAATTTGATTTAAAAACTCCGGGTAGAGAAGATGATGTTGAAGAGGATGGAAATTTATCTGATTTAGGACAAGGCGAATTAGCATATGAAATACTAAATGCCTTAGGTGAAAAAGAAAACTTAAAAAGTTTAGATGCTTGTATAACTAGATTAAGAGTACAAGTTAAAGATATAAATAAAGTAGATAAAGATAAGTTAAAAGAACTTGGTGCAGCTGGAGTAATGGTTGTAGGGGATAATATACAAGCTATATTTGGAACAAAGTCAGATACATTAAAATCTGAAATAAATGAAATTATATCAGGTAAGTTAGTAGTTAATAAATCTGATAAAAAAGAGATTGATAAAAAAATAGAAAGTAAGGAAGTAGCAACATCTTCTGATGAGGAAATATTATCACTAACAAATGGTGAAATATTGGAATTATCTAAGGTTCCAGATGAAGTTTTTTCAAGTAAATTAATGGGAGATGGATTTGCTATAAAATCAAATGATGGAGTGATATGTTCTCCAGTTGATGGTAGTGTAGAAGTTATATTCCCTACAAAACATGCTGTTATAATAAAATCTAAAACTGGTAGAGAAATTCTTATACATATGGGGATTGAAACAGTTAAATTAGAAGGTAAAGGATTTGATTTATTTGTAAATGTGGGAGATAAAGTTCATGCTGGAGATAAGCTAGCAAAAATGGACTTAGAATATATAGAAGCAAATGCTACGTCAAGTATAACTCCGGTAATATTTACCAACCTAGAAGAAAATGAAAAAATTAAAGTTAAAAATGGATTATGTAAAGTAAAAGAAAATAATAGAATTAATATCAAAAATGTTTAGATATAAAAAAACAATTTTAAAATATAAAGGGTTGATCTTTAACAAAGTTCAACCCTTTTATATATGTTTATTTATATATACTTTATTAAAAAATAGTAATTAGTTAGTTAATTAATATAAAATTTAAAATTATTGTATAAAGAGCTTATAGAATTAAAAATATCTGGAGCATACATTTCTAATTCTGAGAAGTAGTCATTAAGTGAGTTTATTAATATATTATAAGAAGGAACTGGTTCCATCTTATAAGTATCAGTATCACAATAGCATGATTCATATTTCCAAACTTCTAAACCTTGATATGGATTAGCAGTTCCTATATATAAATCATTTAAAGAATCTACATATAAAACTCTACCTCCATAATTATATCTATTACCTAAACCATCTAATATCACTGGTGAAAAGTTTACTCCATCGTAAGACTTGTATAAATTAAATCCAAAAGGATATTTAAATTCATTCAAAATGTGTACAATAATTTTATATATTTTGATTAAAATATTAATGACATTTGGAGGTAGAGGCAATTCAGATTTATAGGATAATAAAAATTCTAGCATAGACTGCATAAATATAGAACTATCAAAGGTACTTATGAATAAAGTATTGTCATATTCTTGTATTTGCCATCCATAAACATTAAATGGATTGTTAAATCCTGAATTAATTCCAGAGATGCTATCTGGTCCTACTATCATTTCAAAGTTATCATATTCATCTAATCTTATTATATCGCATCCTTGAGGTATGATCCAAGATAATGGAACTTTCTTTGTTCCACTTATATAAAGGTGATTTTTAAATACACCCATAGACAAAGCAGTTGTATTTGCTGGAGATCCAAATCCATCGACTACAAGTGTCCATTTATTAAATTCAGTTTTATTGCCATCTGTTCTCCAAATTTGAATTTTATCATCTGTAGTTGTTGCTAAATATAAATGACCGTTGAAAACTGCCATATTTGTTATAGAACCCATAGGATTTTTGTTTGGATTATAATTAGTAGTTGAATAAGGATAAGTCTCTAGTTTCCAAGAATAGAATTCAGGATCTAAATTACTATACAATAGAGGAGATGTTTCCTTATTGCTTTCATCAAAATTAGCTATATATAGTTTATTATCAAATACTACCATAGCTCTAGATGAATTTCCTTCTAAATTTCCCATATTATATACAGTTGACTTGGTTTCCTTCCAATCTATACCATTAACTGACTTATATATTTTTAAGTTTGAATTTGGCTTACTTGAACCTGCTGCATATAGTGCAGGATTACCATTATATGCTCTGTAATTAATCATATATCTAAATCCATATATATTGCTATTATCTGGAACAGTAAATACTTTTTCCCAGACGCAATTTTTATGTTTTCGTAGTCTCCATATTTCTGCATTATCACTTCTAGTTGTTGGATTTAAAGACAGCGGAAACTCTAGATTTTTTATAAATAGTTCAGATGTTACTAGCATCATATTCCTAGCAGTACCAACATATATATAGTCACCTAGTTCGCTGATTGACCAGGCATAGTTATTTTGTCTTGCGCTTATTAAATCTTTAAAATTAAATCCATTTGTAGGAGTTAAATTTTTAAAATTTGACATAATTATCAACACCTTTTTATATTATAGATAGATATTACATAATATCTATCTATAATATAATATGTATATGTAAATAATTTGTGAAAAAAATGTAGAAATTTATGTATATATAAACTTTTTAGCATATTCTTCTAGAAATAGATTAAAATCTTAGTATTTTGACATAAATAATAAAATAAAGTATACTTAATTAGTACGTTCAATTTTAAGTGTAAGAGGTGGAAAACGTGGAAAACATAATAATTCAACCTGTCTTAGTTGGTGGAGATATAAACTGCTACAGTGTAGCAAGAGCATATCATGAAGCTTATGGTGTAAAATCAATAGCTTTTGGTAGATACGCTTTAGGTGCAACAAAAGACAGTAATATAATAGATTTTAGAATAGATCCAAGAATAACAGAAGAGGAAGAGTTTATAAAGGTATTATTACAAACGGCTGATGAATTAGCTGCTCCTAATAAGAAGCTAATAATACATGGATGTACTGATGAGTATGCAGAATTAATAATAGACCATAGAGATATATTATCTGAAAAGTATATAGTTCCTTATATAGGAAAAGAGCTTAAAGAAAAGCTTATAGAAAAAGAGTTATTCTATCAAATGTGTGAAGAAAAAGGATTAGATTATCCTAAAACTTTCATATACTCAAAAGGCGATGAAATAAAAGATTTTGGATTTAAGTATCCAGTTATAATAAAGCCTTCAGATAGTGTATTATTCTGGCAACACCCATTTGAAGGAATGAAGAAAGCATACCTTGCAAATAATGAAGAAGAGTTTAGAGAAATAACTACTTCAATATATAATGGAAAATACGATAAGAATTTAATAATACAAGATTTCATACCAGGTGATGACTCACATATGAGAGTTTTAACTTGCTATTCAGATCAAAATGGTAAAGTTAAGATGATGTGTTTAGGACATGTATTATTAGAAGAGCATACTCCAAAAGGAATAGGAAATCATGCGGCTATAATAACTGAGTATGATGGACCTTTAATGGAAAAGTTTAAAAACTTCTTAGAAAGCATAAACTACACAGGTTTCTCTAACTTTGATATAAAATTTGATAGTAGAGATAACACATATAAGGTGTTTGAAATAAACTTAAGACAAGGTAGAAGTAACTTCTACGTAACTTCTTCAGGAAATAACATAGCTAAGTATGTTGTAGAAGATAGAGTTTACAACAAAGAATTAGATTTAAAAATACAAAAAGAACCTTTCTTCTGGAGAGTTATACCAAAAAGTGTTGTTTACAAATTTGTTAAAAATCCAGAATTAGTAAATATTGCTAAGAAACTAGATTCAGAAGGAAAGAGTGCAACTTCATTTGGTTACAAAGCTGATTTAAAAGGAAACTTTAAGAGAAGTTGGTATGTATTCTTATATAATATAAATCAAATGAGAAAGTTCAATAAATACTGCAAGTAGATTGGTGGTATAAACATGGAAAATAATAAAACAGTTGGTGTAATGGGTGGATTAGGGCCGATGGCTACAGTGTACTTTTATGACATGATAGTTAGATTAACAGATGCAAATCGTGATCAAGAGCATATAGATATGGTTATAGCAAATAGAGCAACAACTCCAGATAGAACTGACTATATAATTGGAAAAAGCACTAATAGCCCTAGTGACGTATTGAAAAAAGATGCTAAGAGATTAGAGTCTTTTGGAACTGATTTTTTAGTTATAACTTGCAATACAGCACATTATTTCTATGATGAAATTAAAAATAGTGTAAACATACCTGTTTTAAATATAATAGAAGAAACTGTAAAATATGCAAAAAATCAAGGACATAAAAAGCTAGGCATATTAGCAACGACAGGAAATATTAATACTAAGTTATATCAAAATATGTGTCAAAAGCATGGTATAGAGTTCATGATTTTAGATGAAAATAGACAAGCTGATATAATGTCTATAATATATGACGATATAAAAAGTGGAAAACCTGCAGATATGAATAAGTTTAATAGCATAGTAGATTACTTAAAGAGAAATGATTGTGATGGTGCAATTTTAGGTTGTACTGAGTTATCAATTTTAAAAAATGATAATAATCTAGACAATGAGTTTTATATAGACTCCCTAGAAGTACTAGCTGTAAAAACTATAGAGAACTGTGGGAAAAAAGTAAAAAGATAATAAACTTAAGTAAATAGAGTAGTGTAAAGCTACTCTATTTTTAAGAAATGAATTATTATATTATTTTCATATTTAACTAATATTTGCCCAATAAAAAGTGAAAAAATATATGATATACTACAATTTATAAACTTGCTAAAGAAAAGGAGGGCTTAAGATGAAATTATTTAATATTATGGAAGATGTGAAATTTAAATCTAATAAGCCTTGGGAAGAAATAAAAGACATAGAAATAAAAGATATAGCGTATAATTCTTCAAAATGTGAAGGTGGATATATATTTGTTGCGATAAAAGGTGAAACTGTAGATGGTCATAAGTACTGTGCAGATGCTTATAAAAGAGGATGTAGAGTATTTATATTAAATGATGATATAGACCTTGGTGAGGATTCTATAAAATTATTTGTTGAGAATAGTAGAATAGCATTATCAAAAATGTCTGCAAACTATTTTGGTAATCCATCAAAGGAATTAAAAGTAATAGGTGTTACTGGTACAAAGGGTAAAACTACAATAACAAATTATATAAGTGAAGTTTTAAATTCTTCGGGATTAAATACTGGGGTTATTGGAACTAATGGTACTTTCTACAATGGTATAAGTGAAAAGACTGTTAATACAACTCCAGAAAGTTATGAACTTCATAGAATATTTAGAACTATGTTAGATAATGGAGTTCAATGTGTTTCTATGGAAGTTTCATCTGGTGGAGTGATGATGAATAGGGTTGAAGATGTAGATTTTGATATAGCTATATTCTCAAACTTATCACCAGATCATATAGGCCCAAAGGAACATCCAACATTTGAGCATTATTTAGAGTGTAAGGCTAGATTATTTACTTTAGCTAAACATGGAATAATAAACATAGATGATGAGCATGCAGAAAAGATAATAAATAAAGCAACTTGTGATGTAGAAAGATTCTCTATAGTGAAAGAATCAGATGTAATGGCTAAGAATATAGAGTACTCTAAAGAAATAGATTCTTTAGGTGTAAACTTCACTTGTCGTACTAAGAACGATGAATTCTCTTGTTATATATGTTCGCCAGGAGAGTTTAGTATATATAATGCATTAGCTGTAATATCAGTTTGTAGATACTTAAAAGTAGACCAAGATATTATGATAAATTCGCTAAAAAAGGCTAAGGTTAATGGTAGAGTAGAGGTTTTACCTGTACTTCCGTATGCAACTGTAATAGTAGATTATGCTCATAATGGTGTTAGTTTAGAAAATATACTTCAAACATTAAAAAAATACGACCATAATAGATTAATATGTTTATTTGGTTCAGTAGGTGGAAGAACAGAAATAAGAAGAAAAGAATTAGGTGATGTTGCTGCAAGAGAATGTGACTTATGTATATTAACTTCTGATAATCCTGATTTTGAAGATCCTATGAATGTAATAAGAGATATAGCAGAGTCTTTTGAAGGTACAAACTGTGAATATGTAGTAGAACCAGATAGGAAAGTTGCTATAGAGATGGCTATAGAAATGGCTAAAGAAGGTGATATGATAGTATTTGCTGGAAAGGGACACGAAACGTATCAGCTAATTAAAGGTGAAAGAATACCATTTAGTGAAAAAGAAATAGCTATAAATGCTGCAAGGAAATTAAAAGAAGCAGCCTTAATAATATAGACAACAATAAAAGAATTTTAATTATTTAATTAAAATTCTTTTATTGCATAAATAGGGGAGATATAAATGAATAATATAGTAAATTCATCATGGTTAAAAGATAACCTAAATAATGAAAAATTAGTAATAGTTGATACACGATTTAATCTTATGGACAAAGAATATGGAAAAAGAAGTTATGAATTTTCTCATATAAAAGGTGCTGTAAGAATTGATATTGAAACACAACTATCAAGTGAAGTTAAAGAACATGGTGGAAGACATCCTTTGCCATCAATAGAAGAACTTCAAAAAACTTTTGAAAATATAGGAATTAGCAATGATTCAATCGTTGTAGCTTATGATGAAGGTGATTTATCAGGTCCTGCAAGACTTTGGTGGATACTAAAATACTTAGGTCATGAAAAGGTTTATGTGCTTGATGGAGGAATAAATGAATTTATAAAAATAGGCGGAGAAGTTTCTAATGAAGTCCCAGTTATAACAAAAGGAAGTTTAAATATAAATATTAATGAATATATGAAAGTTGATATGGAGTATGTTAGAAATAGTATAAATAAAGATAATATAGCAATAATCGATTCAAGAGAAAATGTAAGATACATAGGAGAATTCGAACCAGTAGACAAAAAATGTGGACATATACAAAGTGCTCTTAATTTCTTTTGGATGGATATATTAGATCAAAGTGAAGGTAAGATAACTTTAAAGAATAAGTCTGACTTAGAGAAACATTTTGAAGAACTAAATAAATTTGATGAAGTAATAGTTTATTGCGGGTCAGGTATAACAGCTTGTCCAAATTCTTTAGCTCTGACAGAAGTAGGAATAAATCATAAAGTTTATACAGGTAGCTTTAGTGACTGGATAAGCTACGATGACAATAAAGTAGAGGTAAAATAATAATATATAAGTATTCGCTTTCCATGAATAAGGAAGGCGAATTTTTGTTAAAGGAGAAAATATGGGAAAAGGTACTATTCTTTTATCACTGATAGAAAAATCAAGTTTAATAATAGTTTTGTTTATAATAATATCTAAGTTAAAAGGATTTAAATATATATTTCAAAAAGATAGGCATAATTTAAAAGATTTAATAATCATATCTATAATATTCAGTGCTATAGGTATGTTAGGAACTTATAATTATATAGATGTAGATGGTGCAAGGGCGAATACTAGAATAATAGGTACTGTATCTGGAGGCATATTATTTGGTCCTTTTGTAGGTATAACATCAGGAATTATAGCAGGATTTAATAGATATATTATCGATATAAATGGTATAACATCACTCCCTTGTTTTATATCGACAGTGTTTGCAGGTATATTATCTGGTATACTTAGTAAAAAAGTAAAAGATGAAAATAAATGGTTTTATGGAATACTGTGTGGAACAATTAGTGAAAGTATAGGAATGTTTCTTATATATTTATTATCAAGCCCTCATAATATTGCATTAAATATAATTAAACAGATATATATACCTATGATAGTAGGTCAGGTAGGGATAGGTCTTTTAGTATCGATATCTCAATCCATAAAAAGAGAAAAGGATGAAATCGCGGCATTTCAATCTATGCTAGCGCTTAATATAGCAAACAAGACTTTACCTTATTTTAGAAATATAAATGAAGAGTCCTTAAAAGAAATATGCAGTATAATAAAAGAAGAAATAAATTCCGATGCAGTAAGCATCACGGATACTAATAAAATATTAGCTTATGTAGGAAAAGGGGAAGAAGTATTTAAAGGAAATAATCTGCAAATAAGCTCTATAACAAAAGAAGCAATGGATAATAATAAAATATTAAATATAAAAGTGGATAAAGATGAACAGTCATTAAGTGAAAAGATAAATTTAAAGACAGCTCTTATAATACCTCTAACTGACTCTCAAGGGGTTATTGGTAGCTTAAAAATATATTATACAGAAAAATATAATATGAGTTTTTCAAAAAAATCTTTAGCGATAGGTCTATCTAATATAATTTCTACGCTTATGGAAATATCTAAGATTGAAAAAATAAAGGAAGCTAAGAATAAAGCAGAAATAAAAGCATTACAAACACAAATAAATCCTCATTTTTTATTTAATGCCTTAAATACAATAACTTCTTTTATAAGGATAAATCCAGATAAAGCAAGGAGTTTAATAATAAATTTATCAACATATATGAGATATAATTTAGAAGTTAATAGTAACTTAATTGATATAAATAAAGAATTAGAGCAAGTTAAGGCGTATGTAGAAATTGAACAAGCTAGGTTTGGAGATAAATTAAAAGTTATATACGACATAGATGAAGATATAGATGTTAAAATCCCAAGTCTTATAATACAACCTTTAGTAGAGAACGCAATTATTCATGGAATAAGAGAAAATGGTGGAAGTGGAACTGTTAAAATATCTGTAAAAAAAGAAAATAATAAAACTAAGATATGTGTTGAAAATAATGGTATAAGTATAGATGATAATATAATAGAAAAAGTTTATAATGATAATATGCCAGAAAATAAGATAGGACTTTATAATGTCCACTTAAGATTAAAATTAATATATGATAAAGGGCTTAATATAAATAAATTAAACCCAGGAACTAAAATAGAGTTTTATATTTAGGAGATAGTATATGAAATCGATAATAGTAGAAGATGAATTCCCAGCAAGAGAAGAGTTGAAATATTTTATAAATAACTTTAGTAATATAGATATATTAGCTGAGTTTGATAATGGTTTAGATGTATTGAAATTTATTCAAAATAATTTTGTTGATGTAATATTCTTAGACATAAATATACCTCAGCTTGATGGTATGTTACTTGCAAAAACAATAAACCAATTTAAATATAAACCTAAAATAGTATTTATAACAGCATATAAAGAACATGCTGTGGATGCCTTTGAGTTGGATGCATTTGATTATGTATTAAAGCCTTATTCAGATGATAGGATAAAATCAACTTTAAAAAAGCTTGAAAAAATTGAAATAAAAAACGATGAAGTTATAAATACAAACACTACAACTTCAGGGAATTTAACATTATGGAAAGAGAATAAATTAGTAGTAGTAAATATTGAGGAAATATATTATTGTGAAGCTAGGGAAAGAGAAACTTTAGTATATACTAAAGATGGTCACTATATTTACAAGAATTCCATGACTGAATTTGAAAAAAAACTAACTTTAGAGAAGTTCTTTAAAACTCATAGATCTTATATTGTAAATATAAATAAAATAAAAGAAATAATTCCATGGTTTAATTCTACTTATAAATTAAAGTTAAGTGGGATTGAAAATGATATATACGTAAGTAGAAGTAAAATTAAAGAATTTAAAAAACTTATGAATATATAAATGCATTTCATGTAAAATAAATGTATTTCATACAAAAAAACTTCTTATTATTCAAGAAAAACGTTATTCTTAAATAGAATTAATAATTAATAAAAATAAATTTTGAATAAGGAGAAAACGGTATGATAACATTTATAACTTGTTTAGCAATTCTTATAATAGGATACTTCGCTTACGGAACTTATGTATCAAAGTCAGTAAAGTTAGACGATTTAAATACTACTCCGGCGGTAAAATTAGAAGATGGTGTAGATTATATGCCAATGCCTTGGCATAAAGTATTCTTAATACAATTCTTAAATATAGCAGGGACAGGTCCTATATTTGGTGCTATAATGGGGGCATTATTTGGTCCAGTAGCATTCTTATGGATAACGTTTGGAACAATATTTGCAGGAGGAGTACATGATTTCTTCTCTGGAGTTATATCAATGAAACATGATGGTACTTCAGTATCAGAAATAGTTGGTATATACTTAGGCGATAGTATGAAAAACGTTATGAGAGTATTCTCAGTTATACTTTTAATATTAGTTGGTACAGTTTTCGTTACATCTCCAGCAGGATTATTAACATCTATGACTGGAATAGATAAAACTATATGGGTAGTTTTAATAATAGTATACTATATAGTTGCGACAGTTTTACCAGTAGATAAGGTTATAGGTAAGATATATCCAATATTCGGTGCATCACTATTATTCATGGCAATAGGTTTAGCTGGAGCTATGATAGTAGGACACTTCAATGGAAGTATGGTAATGCCTGAAATGACATTACAAAATTTACATCCAAGTGGATTATCTGTATTCCCATTCTTATTTACAACTATAGCTTGTGGAGCTTTATCAGGATTCCATGCTACTCAATCACCAATGATGGCAAGATGTATAAATAGAGAATCTGAAAGTAAAAGAGTATTCTATGGAGCTATGGTAGTGGAAGGTATAGTTGCTTTAATATGGTGTGCTGTTACAATAGCATTCTTTGGAGAAAGTGGAGCAATACAAGCAGCTCTTGATAGCTTTGGAGGTCAATCAGGAGTAGTTGGTATGATATCTAAAGAATTATTAGGACCAATAGGAGCAGTACTTGCAGTACTTGGAGTTGTTGCTTGCCCTATAACTTCAGGAGATACAGCGTTCAGAAGTGCTAGACTTACAATAGCTGATGCTTTCAATATAAAGCAAGAAGGATTATTAAGTAGATTTAAATTAGCAATACCATTATTCGTAGTTTGTATATTCTTAACTACAATAGACTTTAATATAATATGGAGATACTTTGCTTGGTCTAATCAAACATTAGCGACTATCTTCTTATGGACGGCTACTGTTTACTTATTAAAGAACAAAGGTAACCATTGGATAACTCTAATACCAGCAACATTTATGAGTGCAGTATGTATGTCATATATACTACAAGCTCCAGAAGGATTTAAGTTAAATGCTCAATTATCTAATATAGTTGGTGTAATATTTGCTGTGGTATTATTTGGTTTATTCATGCTGAATATAAATAAATTTAAATCAAATACTGAAAAAGAATCAAAAATTTCTTAATATATAAGGTAAACTCTTAGGAGTTTACCTTTTTTACTTATTTACAGTATAAAAGATAGTTAATTTATTTAATTTAAATATAAAAAAAGTTGCTAAAAAGCAACTCTTTTATTATACGTTAAATCTGAATAGTATAACATCTCCATCTTTAACAATATATTCTTTTCCTTCAAGTCTAACAAGACCTTTTTCTTTAGCAGCAGTCATTGTACCAACATTTACTAAATCATCAAAAGCGATAGTTTCAGCTCTTATGAAACCTCTTTCTATATCAGAGTGAATTTTTCCACCAGCTTGAGGAGCTTTAGTTCCTACTTTTATAGTCCATGCTCTAACTTCTTGAGGTCCAGCAGTTAAGTAAGATATAAGTCCTAATAGTGCATAAGAAGATTTGATTAATTTATCTAATCCTGACTGCTCAAGGCCTAAAGTTTCTAAGAATTCTTTCTTTTCTTCTTCAGTATCAAGTTCTGCTATTTCTGCTTCAATTTGAGCACAAACAACAACAACTTCAGCACCTTCAGTAGCAGCGAATTCTCTAACTCTATTCACGTATTCATTATTTTCAGCTTCATCAGCTAAATCATCTTCACATACGTTTGTAGCGTAGATTACAGGCTTAGAAGTTAATAAGTTTAATGAATTTACGAAAGCTTGTTGATCTTCAGAGAAGCTCATTGTTCTAACGCATTTATTATCCTCTAAAGTTGCTAATATTTCTTTTAAGAATTCAACTTCAGCAGCTACAGATTTATCAGCTTTAGCAGCCTTAGCACTTTTTTGGATTCTTCTTTCTAATATTTCTATATCAGAGAATATTAATTCTAAGTTTATAGTTTCTATATCTCTTAAAGGATCAACACTTCCATCTACATGAACAACGTTAGGATCTTCGAAACATCTAACAACGTGAACTATAGCATCAACTTCTCTTATGTGAGATAAGAACTTGTTGCCAAGACCTTCACCTTTTGAAGCTCCTCTAACAAGACCTGCTATATCACAGAATTCTATAGCAGTAGGAACTATTTTCTTTGAATCGTATAACTCTTTTAATTTATCTAATCTTTCATCTGGAACAGCAACCACACCTACGTTTGGTTCTATTGTACAGAAAGGGTAGTTTGCAGACTCTGCACCTGCTTGAGTTATAGCATTAAACAGTGTACTTTTACCTACGTTTGGTAAACCAACTATACCTAATTTCATAATTATATCTTCCTTTCTTTGTGCTAATTTAATATTGAAATTTTATATATAAATTTATACAACCTCTCAAGTTGTGAAAACAACTAATTAAGCTGAATTTTACAAATTTACAAACTTCATTATAGACATACATACTGATTATACATCATATATATAATAGATGTAAACTATACATTAAATATTACGTACATTATAATTTCCAACAGCTAAAGCTTGAGCAACAAACACGTTTTTAAGTTATTGGTGAATTAAAGCAAAGTAAAATTTTATAGTGGGGTTGATTTTATGCTAAATTCAACACTTTTGTTTGGTAGCATATTTCTTAGCTTGATACTTACTGGCTACATGGAAAATATATTTATAGTTTTAGCAACTCTTATTTTCTATAAGCAAATAATTGTAGATAGAAATTATAAATATATGGCTTATGGTATTATTATTGCTTTTATTGGTGTTAATATAATAACTGTTTCAATATTTAGAAATAAGATAACTACTAAAGAAATAACTCCTTTAGAAAATCAAGAAGAAACAGTTGTATTATTAGTATCTGAAGGTGAAAGTAAAAATTATAATTTAAAGGAAAGAGCAAGTGAGATTTATTTTGAAAAAGGACTATTATCATATGTAACAACAATAAAAGATTTATACACTTATAAGATGTATTATGAAAAGTTAGGGTCAAGCAATTTTAAAAATGACTCAGAGTACATAGCGTCAAGTTTACGAGAAAAATTAGGTAAAGATTATAAGGTTGTAAACTCTTATCTGTATAGTTATCCATACTTTGAAAATAGCATAGAAGATATTATTTCCAAAGGATATAAGAATATAATCATTTGCCCAATGTTTATGACTGAAGGTGAAGATTTTAATATTCTAATTAAAAGATATGAAAAACTAAATTTAAGTACATATAATTTAAATCAAGTAGAAATCCTAGATACTTTTTATAAGTCAAATAACTTAGCACTGTTGTATAAGGATGAAATATTAAAGAATATTACAACTAAAAATAAAGATATTGGTGTTCTTTTAGTAGGATTTCAAAATGAAAATAACCTAGAACAAGATATATTATTTAGAGAGAAAATAAGAGATTACATATTACAAGATGAAAAAAATAGCTATATTCAAATAAAATTACCCCTTTTAGAAAATAATAAAAAGGATATAATTAAATGTGGTGAAGAATTGCTAGAATATGGAATTGATGGTCTATATATAGTTTTACCGACAAGTATAATTGATAGTATTTATACTAAAAACTTAGTAGATAGTATACTTAATGAATTAGATATGGGAAATACAAAGTTTTACTATATAGATACAGATAAAAAATACGATTTAATAGTAGAAGAGATATTTAATAGAATATCCTTACTAAGCCAAATAGGAGGGTAAAATGGAAGGCATAAAAAATATAAGCTTGGGTGACAAAATAAACTTAACTTTAATTCCTGGAGAAAAGTTTAAGTCTAACCTTGTAAGTATATACATACAAAGGTTATTAGATAAAGAAGAGGTAACAAAAAATGCTTTAATACCGGATGTGGTAACTAGTGGTAGTATGAAATACCCTAGTGCAAGAGAAATATCTAATGAATTAGATAATTTATATGGTTCTTCTATGGGAGCTGATATTACAAAAAGAGGAGAACGTCAAGTATTAAGTTTTAAAATTATTAGCACTAATGAAAGATACTTAGACGAAAAAATATTTAAAGATGTAATAGAATTTTTTAATGATGTAGTAAATAATCCTTTGGTAATAGATGGAGGATTTAAAGAAGAGTATCTAAATATAGAAAAGCAAAATCTAAAAGATAGAATACAAGCTAAAATAAATGATAAGGGTAGATATGCACTTGAAAGAGCTTTTGAGGAAATGTGTGAAGGTGAAAAATATAGTATAAGCGAATATGGTTATGAAGAAGATATTGATAAAATAACACCTAAAGAACTGTATGATCATTATAGAGAAATATTAAGAACTTCTCCTATAGATATTGTTGTTGAAGGAGATTTTGATGAAGATGAGGTTATAAAGATTATAACTGAGAATTTTAAATTTGAAAGAGGAGAAATAATAGATATTCCAAGAGATGAATTTAAAAAAGATATCAAAGAAGTAAAAAATATTCACGAAAAGATAGATATAACTCAAGGTAAGCTTATTATGGGTTATAGAAGTAATATTGACTACTTAGATGAAGGTGAATATTATACATTAGTTGTGGGTTCAAATATTCTAGGTGGTGGACCTGACTCTAAATTATTTATAAATGTAAGAGAAAAAGAAAGTTTATGTTATTATGTTTATTCATCAGTAGAAAAGTATAAGGGAATATTATTTGTATCTTCTGGAATAGAAGCAGAGAATTATGAAAAAACAGTGAAGTTAATTAATGAACAATTAGAGAAATTAAAAAATGGAGATATATCAGAACAAGAATTGCAAAATAGTAAGAGTGCATTAATTAGTTCAATGAGAACTATATCAGATAGTATAGGTGGAAGGTCAGATTTTTATTTTGCTCAAGCTATGGGAAAAACAAATTCTACAATAGACTCAATAATAGATAAATTAAGTAAGGTAAGTATAGAAGATATAGTTGAAGTTGTAAAAGATATAAAACTTGATACTGTATATTTCTTAAGTAAATAAGGAGGCATAATATGAAAAAAATCGTTAATGAAATTTTAAAAGAAGAAATATATTATGAAAAGTTAGAAAATGGATTAGACGTTTACTTTATGCCGAAGAAAGGGTTTACGAAAAAATATGCAGTTTTAGCGACTAACTACGGCTCAAACGAGTTAGAATTTATTCCTATAGGAGAGGACAAGAAGATTAGAGTTAATGAGGGAATTGCTCATTTCTTAGAACATAAAATGTTCGAACAACCAGACGGGAAAAATGCCTTTGATTTATTTTCAAAATATGGAGCAAGTGCAAATGCATTTACTAATTTTACTATGACAGCATACTTATTTTCTTGTACAGAAAATTTCTATGAATGTTTAGGACATCTAATTGATTATGTTCAGACTCCTTACTTTACAGATGAAAATGTAGAAAAAGAAAAAGGAATAATAGAACAAGAAATAAAAATGTATAATGATGACCCTGACTGGAATGTTTATTTTAACTGCTTAAAAGCAATGTATGTTAATTATCCTGTAAGAGTAGATATAGCAGGTACAGTTGAAAGTATATATAAAATAAATAAAGAAGAACTATACAAGTGTTACAATACGTTTTATAACCCGGGAAATATGACTTTATTTGTAGTAGGAGATTTAGATGTAAATAAGGTTATGGATGTTGTAAAAGAATATAATCATTATGATATAGAAAAATTAGATCATAAAATAGAAAAGTTCTATCCAAAAGAACCAGACTATGTAAATGAAAAAGAAGTTATAGCTAAGTTTCCTATATCTATACCGATGTTTAACATAGCCTTTAAAGATAATAATGTCGGAATATCTGGAAGAGAACTTATGAAAAAGGAAGTAATCACAGAAATATTAATAGATATGATTTTCAAAAGAGGAACAGCTCTTTATGAAGATTTATATATGCAAGGTTTAATAAATGAAAACTTCGGTTCCGGATTTTCTTCTCAAGTGGATTATGGATTTACTATTATAGGCGGAGATTCAAAAAATCCAAAAGAAGTTAAGAGAATAATTCTTGAATATATAGAAAAGTATAAAAAAGAAGGCTTAGACAAAACTGCATTTGAAAGAACTAAGAAAAAGAAAATTGGTCATTTCTTAAAATACTTTGATTCTATTAACTTTATAGCTAATAATTTTATCTCATATAATTTCAAAAAAATGAATTTATTAGATTACCTAGAAGTTATAAAAGATGTTAAGTTTGAAGAAATAGAAGAAAGACTAAAATCTCATCTAAAAGAAGAATATTGTGTTATATCTATAGTTGAGCCTAAATAATAAAAAAAGAATTCACGATATCGTGAATTCTTTTTTTATTATATTTTTAATTTCTAGCAAAGTCTTCTAATTTAAAACTACCACAAGTCATAAATACTAGCCCTATTAATAATAAAGCAATTATAGATGTATAAATACTACCTCCATTTGCCACTTCAAATATCCAATAAAAAGGAGACAGCATAGCTAGTTTATCCATTAATGGTATACTCATATTTAATGAGGGTAATAACTTACCTAAGCATAAAATAATACCAAACAAACAGTACATAGAAGTTGCAAAAAACACATAGGATTCATTTTTAAATATCCTACATACAAAAATTACTAAACCTGTAGATACAAATGCATTAGCACAAATTAATAATATAATCGGTATGCTTATAGCATCTCCATTAACTAAGTTTGCAATGATTAAGGCTAAAGAAGAGGTAATTGATTGAACTAAAAATAATGATAGACATAAGCTGAATATAATGTGGAAGTCTTTATTTTTAGTAGATAACATTCTTCTTAAGACATTAGACTTTCTAAGTGATAATAAGTCATGACAAAATACACCACTACATAGGTATAAGAAATAAGAAATCATAAATACAGGTAAGAATGTACTGCCTAAGAAAGATGATTCTTTTTTTATTATATTAGAGCTTATTATATTAATATTATTATCACTGTTTTCTCTATATTTTAAAGACTTGCTAATAAATTTATTTATATTAGACTCAGTTAATAAACTTCCTCCACCCTTAGATGTTTTAAAAGAGACTACCTTAGGTTTAACTAAATTATCTATATCATTAGAAAAATTATTGTCAAATGATATTACAGAAGAAATCTCATTATCTTTAAGCTGATTTATAGCTTTTTCTTTATCTTGTATATCAAATATAGTCACATTTTCACCAAGTTCATTTATAAGTTTACTTTCATATTTTCCATTTTGATTACACACTAAAGCTATTGGTGGTTCAAATAAAGAGTTACTAGAGTCTTTGTTTGTTGATATACTTACTAAAAATACCATAACTAGTGGTACAAGTATCATTGGCAATATTAAATGTGGAGATTTTAAATACCTTTTTATATTTGCTAAAGTTAAATTTATTATATTCATTTAGATCTCCCTCCAATGATATTTTTCTTTTAGTGCTGATAAAATAAATAAGACTAATGATATTAATAATAATAAAGTACATGAACCTGATACTGCGTCAAAATTATTGTAAATACTATAATTAGTAAATAAATCACTTATAATATAGGTAGGTGACAGCTTAGCAAACTTAGACAAGGTATCAATAAAAGGAGTAACCATACCACCTAAAACTACTTGAACTAATAACAAGATACATGTAATTGTAATAGCATATTTCTTAGGCAAGAATACATCTATAAACTTTGATGTTGAAGCTATAAACACAGAGCTTATTATACATATACAAATCAATAAATAAATATCTCCCGTAAATGCAATTCCGATAAATCTATTGATTAATACATATAAAAGTAAGAATATCGAAGCGTATATAAATAAATTTATGAAATTTAATACTAATCTACATATTCTAGATATAGGCATAGAGTAAACTCTTTTATTTAATCCACTAGACTCACCTACATAAGAATTACTTACTTCGCCTACATATGTAGATGCTATATTATTAAATACAAGTGATATAACTAAATAACCTAAAAATGATATTGCAAAATATTCAGATGAAGATTGAGATATATTTGCATCTATAAATTTATTTTCTATAAATGAAGTACCAACATCATTAAAATATAATTCCTCATGGTAGTTATCAATTATATTCTTAACTATATTTGAAGAGTTGGAACTTCTTTTATGAAGCTCTTTTATACTAATAGAATTTTTATTATTATTTGCTAAACTAATTTCATATCCGTTAGGAATTGTTATTTCCAAATCAAGGTCGTCATCTTTATTATCTAGGTCGAACAGCTCACTATAATTAGTTTCTATATAATTAATAAGTTGACTTGATGAAGGTGTATTATCATTATCTACAAAATTTATATTTATTATTTCTGTAATATTAGGACTTTCAAATGCAGACTTTGCTATATTATTCATAAAAAGAGCTAGAATAATAGGCAAGAGTATAAACATACATATATTCACAAAAAAATTATTTTTAAGTGATTTAAAGAAAAATTTAATACTATAATATAATCTCATACTAACCTCCTAATCCCTTAGATTCTTTCCTGTAAGATTTAAGAATACATCTTCAAGGCTAGAATTATCATAAGAAATACTAGATAAAGAAGCATTATTATTTTCTAATATACTTAAAGCTTTTGATATAGAAAAATTCTTTTCAGTAGTAAGTAAAAGAGAGTTATCTTCTTCTTTTACAGATATAACGCCTTCAAGGTTTTTAAGTTCAAATAGAATATTTCCATTTAAATTGTTTATACATATAGATATATTTGTATTGCTTGAAACTAATCCTTTTAAATATTCTTGATTACCGCAAGCTATTTCTTTACCTTCATCCATAATAAATATCTTTGAACAAAGATTTTCTACTTCTTCCATATAGTGTGATGTATATATTATTGTTGTATTTTCCTCTTTTGATAATTTTTTCAAAACTGTAAATATATAATTTCTTGATTGAGGGTCAACACCTACCGTTGGTTCATCAAGGATTAATATTTTTGGATGATTTATTAAAGCGATTGCTATGTTTAATCTTCTTTTCATACCACCAGATAGTTTATTTACTTTTTTCTTTTTCACATCAGAAAGGCCGGATATTTCTAAACATTCATTTATTCTTTCTTTTAGTAACTTACCATGAAGACCACATAATGAACCGAAGTATTCTAAATTATCATAAGGTGTTAAAGTTTCTATTATGGCAAGCTCTTGTGGTACTAACCCAAGTGTAGATTTTATTTTTATGGAATCTTTCTTTATATTCATATTGTCTATTTCGACAGTACCATTATTAGGTGACATAAGTCCTGAAATAATATTTATTAATGTTGATTTACCAGCACCGTTTGGACCTATAAGACCAAATACTTCACCTTCATCGATGTTAAAGCTAATATTATCTAAAGCTAATTTATCATTAAATCTTTTTGTTATATTTTCGATTTTTATAAAGCTCATAAAAAACCTCCCAATTAATTTTCTAATATTATAATAGACAATTATGGGAGGAAATACTATGCCCTAAAGTAACTATAAATAATGACTTAAGTCACTATTTTATTTTTAAAAGCAAATATAGCAATTTGTGTTCTATCTCTAAGATCAAGTTTAGATAATATATTACTTATATTATTTTTAATTGTTCCTTCAGATAGGAACAGTTCATTACTTATTTCTTTGTTAGTAAGACCATTTGCAATAAGTCTTACTATATCAATCTCCTTAGGAGATAAATTATGTGTATTTGAAATACTTTTAGTGTCTACAGTTTGTTCTTTATTAATAACCTTTGATGCAACACTTTTATCTAGAACGATATTCCCATAAAAGCTAGAACGAATTCCTTCATATAAAACATCATCTGAGCTATCCTTTAGTAGGTATCCCGAAGCACCAAAATTTATAGCATCTTTTATATACTTATCATCATTGAAAGTAGTAAGTATAAGGATTTTTATTGAATCATTATATTCCTTAATTAGCCTAGTACCTAATACACCATCACAAATATCCATTCTTATATCCATAAGAACCAAATCTACATCATTATTTTTACAAAACTCCAATGCTTCATATCCATTTGAAACATCTCCAATTACATCTAGATCCTCATGGGATTTAAGGATTATCTTAAGTCCTGTTCTTATAAGTTTTTCATCATCAACGATTAGGATTTTTATTTTACTCAATTATTTCACCTCTAGTATTTTTAGGAAAAGAAGCATGGATTGAAAAACCATCACTTGAAGAATTGAATCGAACTAAACCATTAAGTTCATTTATTCTTTCAGTTATACTCTTTAAACCATTTCCCTTATTTATATTTTTACAGTCAGTACCATTATCTTTTATATTTATAACTAAATTATCTTTATTAAAATTAAAAAAAATTTGAATTCTAGTTGCATTTGAATGTTTTACACAATTTGATAAAGCTTCTTGGATTACTCTATATAATGAAATAGATTGTATACTAGAAAGCTTCCATGTATATTTTGATATAGTTATTTTAACATCTATATTAGTCATTTTAGAAAAATTATTTACTAATTCTTTTATTTTAAAAAGATTCTCATAATTTTCATACTCATCAGGTTTTAAAGTATTTATAGCATTCCTTACTTCGATTAGACTTTTCTTTACAAATTCCCTAAGCTCAAATACTAATTCTTTTAAATCCTTATCAAAAGAAACTAAGTTCTCTATTGCACCAAGTTGAATTATTGTTGTAGAAAGTGCATGACCTACGCTGTCATGAATTTCCCTGGATATTCTATTTCTTTCTTTAAGTATAGTAAGCTCTTCTAATGAATCTATATAAATTTCTAAATCTGAGTTTGATTTTTTTAATTTATCTTCGGATATTCTAAGTTGATCATAAATTTTTTCTGTTTTTGATTTTGATAAATTTTCTTTATGTATGTATATACACAGTATAGATATAATCAATAAAATAAATGAGTATTCAAAAGCATCAGAGATTGAGTATCTAATATTAATTGTTAAAGAAAATATTATAATTAGCATTAAATAGGTAGTCTTATTATAAATTTTTTTAGAATTTGTAATATCTAAAATCATTGGAATAAAGAAAAAAACATTAACCTTATCTACATAGTTAGAAATTAGAAAAACTAAAAAAGATTCTGTTATCAATGATGCAGTCATAAGACTTTTTCTATTGTATGAATTAAAGTATCTAATTTGGTTATTTATTATAAATATCAATATTAGAAAAAATAAATAAGTTGGTAATATATTTATTTCATTTAAGGAATTCATAATTACCATAAATAAGGATAAATATCTAGTTAGTGTAATTAAATTATAATTATTCATAAGTCCTCCATTAACTTTATATATATAAATATCTTATTTTAAGAATAATCTATTTTTATTAATTATTCAAATTGTGAGTTATTATATAAATTATTGATTATTTTCGTGTTAATAATATTATAAATTTATATAAAATACTTTTTTATAAATTTAAAACTGTTATAATATTAAAATAAACTTTTAAAGTTAAATAAGTTATAATAGGGGGCATAAAATATGATAGATATGCACTGCCACATACTTCCTGGAATTGACGATGGAGCAAGCGATTTAGAGGAAGCATTAGAGATGGCAAGAATAGCTGAGAGCGAAGGAATAAAAAAAATAGTAAATACATCACATTTTCATCCTGAGTTTAAATACACAATGGGAGAAGAACTAGTTGAAGCGATAAATAGTTTTAATGTAGCATTAAAAGCAAATAAAATAGACCTAGAAGTATTAATAGGTAATGAAATTTACTACACAGATGAAATTATAGAAGAATTACATAATTTAAATTTCCATACTTTAAATAATAGTAAATATTTACTAATAGAGTTTTCGCCAATGAATGTACCTAAAAATTTGGCGGATGTAGTTTATGAAGTTAAGTTAAAAGGATACATACCAGTATTAGCACACGTTGAAAGATATAACAATATTATAGAAAATCCAAATATAATTTATGATTGCATAAAAGAAGGTGCTATAATTCAAGTAAATGCATCTAGTATATTAGGAAAGCATGGAAAAGAAATAAAGAAAGTAAGCGATATATTATTGGATAATAATATGATACATATAGTAGCAAGTGATGCTCATGGAAGTGAAAGAAGAAGACCTCAATTAAGAGAGGCCTATGAATTTGTGAAAAATAAATACTCTGAAGAAACAGCAGATAACTTATTTAAAAATAACCAAAGTTTAATTATAGAAAATAAGGATATAATTATACCTAGGGCAAGTATGTATGAAGAAAAAAGAGGATTATTTAGTAAATTATTTAAACGATAAGGAGAAAATCTATGGATAGAGTAGCATTTACTATATTTGGTATAGATGTAATGTGGTATGGTATACTAATGGCCACAGGCATGATTTTAGGAACTTATTTAGCATTAAAAGAAGCTGAAAGAGTTGGAATTTCAGAAGATGATGTTTTAAATCTAGCAATTTTTGCAATACCAGCAGGTGTTTTAGGAGCGAGATTGTATTATGTTATTTTTAATTGGGGATATTATTCTCAAAATCCGTCTCAAATTTTAAACTTTAGAGGTGGAGGTATGGCAATACATGGAGCTTTAATTGGTGGTATTTTAGCTGGATTAATTTATACAAAGATTAAGAAAATCAATTTCTTTAAAATGGCTGATATAGCATTAATAGGTATGCCATTAGCACAAGCAATAGGAAGATGGGGAAATTACATTAACGGAGAAGCTCATGGTGGTCCAACTAATTTACCATGGGGAATAATGGTTGATGGAGTTAAGGTTCATCCAACATTCCTTTATGAATCTATATGGGATTTTGGAATATTTATATTTTTATGGATGTTTAGAAAGAAAAAGAAATATGAAGGCCAAGTTGCCGTTTATTATATAATACTTTACTCACTAGGTAGATTCTTTATAGAAGGACTTAGAACTGATAGTCTTATGATAGGTCCTTTAAGAATGGCTCAAGTTATAAGCTTAGTTGGAGTAGTAGGTGGAATAATAGCGCATATTTATTTATTGAAGAAAAATAATAATAAAAAAGAAGAATCAAAATAAGTAGTACGTGGAGGTAATATGGAATTTCATCATGTATCAGTACTCTTAGAGGAGTGCATCGAAAATTTAAATATAAAACCAGATGGTGTTTATGTTGACTGTACAATGGGTGGAGCAGGACACTCAAAGGAAATAGTAAAAAGATTATCGGATAAAGGTCTTTTTATTGGATTTGACCAAGATAAAAATGCAATAGCTACAGCGAAAGAAAGATTAAGCGAATATAGCGATAGAGTTAGATTTGTTCATAGTAACTTTGAAAATATAAAAGAAGAGTTAGCTAAAATTGGAGTTCATAAAATAGATGGAGTTTTAGCAGATTTAGGTGTTTCTTCTCATCAGTTAGATGAAGCAGATAGAGGATTTTCATATATGCAAGATGCACCACTTGATATGAGAATGGATGTTAGATGTAGCTTTTCAGCTTATGACGTTGTAAATACTTATAGTGAAGATGAACTTACAAAAATAATAAAAGATTACGGTGAAGATAACTGGGCAAAAAGAATAGCTAAATTTATAGTTGAAGAGAGATCTGAAAAACCAATTGAAACTACTGGTGAGTTAGTTGAAATAATAAAAAAAGCTATCCCTAAAAAAGCAAGAATAGATGGCCCACATCCTGCAAAAAGGACATTCCAAGCTATAAGAATAGAGGTAAATAATGAACTTGGTGTTATAACTAAAATGATAAATGATGCAGTATCTATAATGAATGAAGGTGGAAGAGTGTGTATAATAACATTCCACTCTTTAGAAGATAGAATAGTAAAAAATGCATTTAGAGATTTAGCTTTAGATTGTATATGCCCATCAGAACTTCCGATATGCCAATGCGATAAGGAGCCTGAAGTTAAAGTTATAACTAGAAAACCGATACTTCCAAGTAAAGAAGAGGTAGAATTTAATCCAAGAAGTAGAAGTGCGAAGCTTAGAGTAGCAGAGAAAATATAAAAGATTTTTATAAAATACCCTTTAAGATTGATATAATATTTTATCTTAAAGGGTATTTTATTTATAATATTTCAATAATTTGATATATAATATTAGTTAAATTATATTAGATTGTAGGGTGAAACTATGAAAAAGATTTTGATAATATCTTTTGGTGAACATACAGGATTGAGTATAAAGGCTCAACTTAAAGATATTTTGGGGAATAAATTTGAAATTATTAATTTAAGTGTAGAAGATAGCTTTGATTATTGTTTATATACTGATTTGGTGATATTCTCTAGTGAAGAAGTTAGAGATATTTGCTTACTTACAGTTGATAAAGAGTTTGATTTTATAGTTTTAAAACGGGTTATAAGGCATGAGTGTATAGATGAAATTTTAAAGATAAGAGAAAATAAAGATGTTCTTGTAGTAAATGATACTGAAGAGAGTTGTAAAGAAGTTATAAATCAACTAAAAAAGCAAGGAATAGATCATGTTAAATATTATCAATACTACCCTGGTATTAGTGAATATAAAGAAACTGATGTGGCTATCACACCGGGTGAATCTCATTTAGTTCCTAATGGGATAAAAAGGGTTATTGATATAAGTGCTAGAAGAATGGATGTAACTAGTCTAATTGAAGTTTTAATGAAATTAAACTGTATAGAGGAGTATGGTAGTTTAGTTTCTTCTTATTTTTACAGAGATATGATAAATATTTCTAAAAAATATATAAATATGTATCAAGAAACAAATAGGCTAAAGGAGATTTTAACAAATATCCTGGATAATCAAAAAAACGGTATTATTTATACTGATATTGAAAATAGAGTATTTGTACTAAATGAAGAAGCCATGAATTTACTAAATATAAGTAGACAAGATATTATAGGAAAAGATATATATACGATATTTAAAGAATTAAAAGAGGATATTATTAGCATTAATAATAGAGAGGTTTTAGTTTCTAAAGAAAAAATAAAAAGTAATAATTTTTATAGCGGAAATATGATTGTACTTAATGAGGTTAAACATATACATAAAATTGATGATGAATTAAGGAAGAAGGAAAGATCTAAGGAAAACTATGCTAGGTATACATTTGATGATATGGTAGGAGACTCTAAGTCTGTAACCAAAAGTATAGATTTAGCTAAGAAGGTAGCTAAGACAAATTCTACTGTTTTAATACAAGGTGAGACTGGTACAGGTAAAGAAGTTCTAGCACAAGCAATACATAATGAGTCAGAAAGAAAAGATTATCCATTTGTTGCAATTAACTTTGCTGCTATTCCAGAAAACTTAATAGAAAGTGAACTATTTGGATATGAAGAGGGAGCTTTTACAGGAGCTAAAAAAGGTGGAAAAATAGGTTTATTCAAAAAAGCACATAAGGGAACTATATTTTTAGATGAAATTGGTGATGCTTCTTTATATTTGCAGTCTAGATTACTTAGAGTACTTCAAGAAAGAGAAATAACACCAGTAGGTAGCACTGAAACTATACCTATAGATATTAGGGTCATTGCAGCTACAAATAAAGAATTATTTGAAGAAGTTAAGTTGAAGAATTTTAGAGAAGATTTATACTATAGATTAAATGTAATGCCTATATACTCAATACCTTTAAGAAATCGGAAAGAAGATATCAAGTTACTATTAAAATATTATTTATCTAAAGTGGCTAAAAATAATGATTTGAATTCATTTTTCACTGAAGATGCACTTAGATTGTTAGAAAATTATAACTGGCCAGGCAATATAAGAGAACTTGTGAATGTAGTAGAATATGTATCTACAATAAAAGAGCTTGGAATAAAAATAGACATTAATGATCTACCTAAATATATTGTTGAGCTTATTAATAATAATGGAAATAAAGATAGATTTGAGACTAAATTATCTTTAGAACAAGATTTAGATGAAAAAGAATTATGGGTATTACGAAAGATTTATAAGTATGAGGGGATTGGAAGGAGAACATTATCCATTATATCTTATGAAGAGGGTTATGATATTGGCGAAGGCAGAATTAGAAGTATCATGAAAAAGTTAAGATTATATGGATATATAGATATCAATAAGGGATTAAAAGGGACAAAAATATTGGATAAAGGGATAAAAAGGGTTAATTTATAACAAAATTAACCCTTTATGTTTTTGGTTCATTTCATATTGGTTTATAAAGGAAAATAAATTTAAAGTCATACCTTAAAAAAATATAAGAAAATATTTAAAGGCCTTATGTTTTAAAGTATGAAAAAATAAAGATAAAAAGTGAAAGTTGGCATGGAACTTGCTCTATACTATTATATAAAATTTAATTAATTGTATGGAGGAAAAATAAATGACTACATTAAAAAAGAAAAAACCAACATTGTTACAAGCTTTAATACCTATAGTATTTATGATTGTTGCATTGGCTATAGGTTATGGAGTATTAGGTATAAATGCAGAACCTATAATGATAGCATCGGCTTTTATAGCTGGTATAATAGCATATAGATTAGGTTATACATGGGATGAAATGCAAAAAGCTATAGTAGATAAGATAGCAAGTGCACTTCCAGCTACATTAATATTATGGAGTGTAGGTCTTTTAATAGGAGCGTTAATGTTCTCGGGAGCTGTTCCTATGATAATATACTATGGAGTACAAATGATAAATCCTAAGTTTATATTAGTTACGGCATTTTTATTATCAGCACTGCTTGCCATAGTGACAGGAACATCATGGGGAGCGGCAGGAACTATTGGTGTGGCAATGATGGGGATTGCAGGAGGTTTAGGAGTATCACTACCAGCTACAGCAGGAGCTGTAGTATCAGGTGCATTCTTAGGTGATAAATTATCTCCTCTTTCTGACACTACAAATCTAGCTCCTATGGCAGCAGGAAGTGAAATATATGATCATATAAAGCATATGCTTTATACGACTGTGCCAGCTTCTTTGGTATGTATAGTAGTTTATTTAATTGTTGGATTTAGCTCTTCTGGGGAATTAGTGACACCAGATTCAGTTAAAGTAATGATGGAGCAGCTAGAGTCAATGTTTAACTTTAACATGTTATTATTATTACCATTAGTATTAGTAATTTTAGGGTCAGTAAGAAGATGGCCAACTATACCAACTATGCTAGGAACAAGTTTAATTACTATAGTCTTAGGTGCGGTGGTTCAAGGATTTAATATAGTTGATGGATTTACATCTTTAATTTCTGGATTCGATTTAACTATGACAGGTTTTAAAGGAGAAGCTACGGCTGAAGTAATAAAACTTATAAATAGAGGTGGAGTTGTATCAGTAACAAGTACAACGGTACTTATATTCTGTGCTATGGGATTTGCTGGGATAGTAAGTGTTTCGGGTATGTTAGATGTAGTACTTGACTTATTAATGTCAAAAGTAAAATCAACATCTGGAATAATAATATCAACTATAGCATCTTGCTTTACAGTTGCATTTGTAACAGGGAGCTCATACTTATCAATACTTGTACCTGGGGAATTATTTAAGGACGTGTATCCAAAGAGAAATTTACATCCTAAGAATTTATCTAGAACATTAGAAGATTCAGGAACAGTCCTTGTTCCTTTAATACCATGGTCAGCGGCAGGAGCGTATATGGCAGCAACATTAGGCGTTCCTACCTTAGAATACTTACCATGGGCAATACTTAACTATACAGGTATAATATTTGCAATAATATGTGCAATTACTGGATTTGGAATAGCTAAGATAGATAAAAATGAAAAAGAAGACGCAATAAAAGGAGCATAATTTATATGATATTAATAAAGAATGTAGAAGTATATGCACCAGAATATAAGGGCAAAAAAGATGTTTTCATAAGTGGAGGAAAAATATCTTTAATACAAGATGAAATTAATTTTGAGAATGATAAAATTAAGATAATAGATGGTAGCAAAAAAAAGCTTACACCTGGATTTATTGACCAGCATGTCCATATAACTGGAGGTGGTGGTGAAGGTAGCTTTAAAACTAGAGCTCCAGAAATAACTTTAAGTAAACTTACAAAAGGTGGGATAACAACTGTTGTTGGACTTCTAGGAACAGATGGAACAACAAGAAGTGTAGAAAACTTAGTTGCGAAGGCTAAAGCATTGAAAGAAGAAGGTATTACAGTTTTTACACATACAGGTTCGTATGAGTATCCAACAGTAACAATTACAGGATCGGTAAAAAAAGATATAGCTTTTGTAGATGAGATTATAGGTGTAAAATTGGCTTTATCTGATCATAGAGCACCAAATGTAAGTAATTTGGAATTACAGAGAGTGGCATCTGATGCAAGAGTGGCTGGTATGTTAAGTGGAAAAGCAGGAATTGTAGTTCTTCATATGGGTGATGGTAAAAAGGGTCTTTCACCAGTAAATGAAATATTAGAAGAAACTGAAATACCTATAAAAACTATAAGGCCTACTCATGTAAATAGAAGGAAAGAACTTTTACTAGAAGCATTTGATTATGCTAAGAGGGGAGGAAAGATAGATTTAACTTGTGGAATGAGAGATGACTTAACTCCAGGAAAGAGTATAAAGAAAGCTATAGAAGAAAGTGTACCTAGAGAAAATATGACAATAAGTTCGGATGGATATGGAAGCTGGTCTAAATATGATGCAAGCGGAAATTTAGTAAAAATGGGAGTATCAAGTGTGTCTAGTTTACATGAAGAGTTTAAATCAATGGTAAATGATTTAGACTTTAGTATAGAGGAAGCTTTAATTTATATAACTTCTAATGTTTCAAAAGGATTAGAAATATATCCAAGAAAAGGGTGTATAAATGAAAACTCTGATGGAGATGTGTTATTATTAGATGAAGATTTGAATATTGATACAGTTATAGCAAATGGGAAAATAATGATAGAAAATAAAGAAGTATTAGTGTATGGGACATATGAACATATATAGAGTTTATTGAGAATTAGAATTAAAAAATATGTAAGTTTAATACAAAAAAGTGTGCTTAGTATAATAAGCACACTTTTTTTATTTTTTTATGTATAAATTTAGATATAAGTCATTGGAGGAGGTTTTGTATTATTTGCAAATAAATAATATATGGAATTAAAAATATATAGTATTTAGTCAAGAATAATGGTTAAATTTATTAATTTTATTGCTGGGAGTGATAGAGGTGAAAAAAAATAATAAAATTGAGGACATAAACGAATATAAGAAAAAGAAAAAGAATAAAAATAAAAATAGGAAGAAAAGAATTGCCTTTAAGAAATCTCGTGTAACTATTGGATTTATTTGTGTAGCAAGTGCTGTAATAGGAAATCTATGCGGCTACTCTATAGTCTCTCAGCTTAAATATGATATATATTACTTGAAAAAAGACTTAAGAGCAAAAGATATAGTTATAGAGCAATTAAATTCGAGAATATATAGTAACTATAGTATAGAAGAGATTGAAAAAATGGCTAAAGAAAAAATTAATATGGATTATCCGAAAGAAAGTCAAATCGAGTATATAACTGTTGAGGATTAGGGGTGAGAGCTTTTGAAAAAAATAAAAGGGTTAAGTAGGAAAAGGTTGGTGCTTGTTCTTATACTGGCTTGTTCTCTATTTTTTTGTCTTATAATTAGAACTGGATATCTTCAGCTTATAAAGGGAGAGTGGCTAAGTACAAAGGCATCGGAGCAACAAACAAGAGAAATACCAATAGAACCGAAGAGAGGCACAATTTATGATGCAAATATGAAAGAACTTGCTGTAAGTGTTACAAAGTATACAGTTTGGTGTAAACCTGTAGAAGTAAAAGATAAAAAAGATGTAGCAGAAAAATTAGCATCAATTTTAGGTAAAGAAGAAGAGGAAGTATCTAAGTTAGTAAATAAAAAGAATACAGCATTAGTAAGAATTCAAAGATGGATAGATGATGAAACTGCGACTAAAATTAGAGATTTGAGTTTATCGGGGATTTGGGTAGCAGAGGACAATCAACGATATTATCCATATGGAAATTTTGCAGCATATGTTTTAGGACATACAGCAGCAGATTCTACTGGAATTGCAGGGATAGAAATGCAATATAATAGTAAACTTCAAGGAAAAGCTGGAAAACTTATAGTTAGTACGGATGCATCAGGAAGAGAGATACCTCAAGGGTCAGAAACGTATTATGAACCTGTACAAGGAAATGGGCTAGTATTGACTATAGATGAAGTTATACAACATTATGCAGAAAAAGCAATTGAAAAGGCATACGAGGTAACAGGAGCAAAAAGGGTTAATGTTATAGCCATGGATCCTAAAACAGGAGATATACTAGCAATGGCATCAAAACCTGATTATGATCCAAATGATTCAAGAACAGCTATATATCCTTACTATCAAGAATTATTAGAAGAATATAGTGATAAGGAAAAAATAAATGGATATTATGCAATGTGGAGAAATCCACTAATAAATGATACATATGAACCAGGATCTACCTTTAAGTTAATAACTTCATCTGCTTCAGTTGAAGAAGGTGTAGTAAGTGACAAAGATAAATTTGTTTGTACCGGTAGTGTTACGGTAGGTGGACGTAAAATCAAATGCTGGAGACACTATAGACCTCATGGTGAGCAAACTTTTGCTCAAGGAGTTCAAAATTCATGTAATCCAGTCTTTGTTGAATTATCAAATAGATTAGGTGTAAGTAAGTTTTATGATTACATAGAAGCTTTTGGATTTAAGTCAAAAACTGGAATAGATTTACCAGGAGAAGCGAAAGGAATAATTTATAATGAAAAAAATGTAGGACCTGTAGAACTAGCAACAATGTCATTTGGTCAATCTATATCAGTAACACCAATACAACTTATTACTGCAATATCAGCAATTGCCAATGATGGTGAACTTATGCAACCTAGATTAGTAAAAGGATATACTGATAATAAAGGAAATGTAATAGAAGAAATAGCTCCTAAGTCAGTAAGAAAGGTAGTATCAGAAGAAACTTCTAAAAAGATGTTAGAAATAGCTCAGTCAGTTGTAAGTGATGGTGGAGGTAAGACTGCATACTTACCAGGATACAGATTAGGTGGAAAAACAGGTACAGCACAAAAAGTTGTAGATGGAGTATATGCACAAGGAAAATACATTTGTTCTTTCGTTGGGATTGCCCCAACAGATGATCCTCAAATTGTAGTATTGGCTACAGTTGATGAACCTACGGAAGGTAGTTTATTTGGTAGTACAACTGCGGGACCTATAATAAAAGAAATAATGAGCGAAGCATTACCGTATTTAGGTGTTGAACCTAAATACACAGAAGAAGAAAAAGCAGAAAATGAAAAGGTTAAAGTAGTAGTTCCTGATGTTAGAAATTTAGCTATTGAAGATGCAGCAAAAGTACTAGAAGAATCAAAATTAAAAGTGAATTTAGATCCAGATGTAGATGTACCTGAAGGTTCTAAAGTAACTGATATGTTCCCAAAACCAGGAGTCAAAGTATCAGAAGGTTCAAGCATATCAATATACTTTGATAATTAGAATTGTAAATAATTTGTAATTAAAATATAATTATAAATAACTTCAAAAAAAACACAATCTGTTATATAATTATAAAGTTAAAATATACTTGGGGGCAATGTATACATATACATTGCCTTTTATTAAGATGAGTTGTAAAATAAAACTGCGTATAGAAAATTAAAAGGAGGAGTGGTATGGAAAATCTAACGGTGAAAGAGTTAGTAATTTCTACTAAAGGAAAATTAGTTCTAGGCGATGAAAATAATTTTGTAAACGACATTATCATAGATAGTAGAAAAGCAAATGAGAATAATGTATTTGTAGCTATAGTTGGAGAAAATCTAGATGGTCATAATTTTATACAATCAGCATATGACCAAGGCTGCAGAACTTTTATAAAAAATGATAAAGTTAATATTGATTTAAAACAATCAGATGTTAATGTGATAGAAGTAAAAGATACAGAAATAGCATTAGGTGATATCGCAAAGTATTATAAATCAAAGTTTGAGATACCTTTTATAGGAATAACAGGTAGTGTTGGAAAAACAACAACTAGAGATATGGTATATGCAGCTGTATCATCTAAATATAATTCATTAAAAAATGAGGGTAATCTTAATAATCAATTAGGTGTACCTCTTACTTTATTTGAGCTTAATAAAGAACATGAATGTGCAGTAATAGAAATGGGTATGTCTGGATTTAATGAAATAGAATACTTAGCAAATATAGTTAATCCTAAAATCGGTGTTATATCGAATATAGGACTTTCTCATATAGAAGCCCTTGGTTCACAAGAAGGTATATTAAAGGCTAAGATGGAGATAACTACAAACTTCGATTCAACGAGCACTTTAATAGTTAATGGAGATGATAAGTTCTTATCTACACTAAAGGACAAAGAACATGTTTATACTTTAAAAACATTTGGATTTAATAACGATAATGACATTTATTGTGAAGAATTTACTATGGGAGAAGATAGTATAACTTTTACATGTATTATAGATGGAAATAAAGAAGAAATCTTTATACCAGCAGTAGGAGAGCATAATATATACAATGCAATGGCTGCAATATTAACTGGTATGGCTTTAGAAATTCCTTTAAAAAATATAAAGGAAGGTTTAAAATATTATAAAGCGACAAAAATGAGACTAGATATAGTAAAAGATGATGATTTAACTATAATAAATGATACTTACAATGCAAGCCCTGATTCTATGAAAGCTGCTTTAAAAATACTAGGAAGGTATAAGGAAAGAAGAGTGGCGATATTAGGTGATATGTTCGAAATGGGAGAGCATGCAGAATATGGTCATAGACTAGTTGGAGAATCAACAATAGGCAATGTAGATTTACTAATTACAATAGGAGAAGATTCTAAATTTATTAGTGACGAAGCTAAAAAATTAGGGTTATGTCCTAATAGTATATATCACTTTGCCACAAAAGAAGATGCTATAAATAGTTTAGATAACCTAATACAAAAGAATGATGTAGTATTAGTTAAAGCATCTAGAGGTATGAAATTAGAAAAAATAGTAGAATATCTAAGTAAGTAAATAACGAAAGAGATAGCCAACAGGGAGAGGAGTATGTATTATGTTAGGAATAACAGAACTTACGTATACAGCAATGATTTCGTTTCTAATAGTAATTATATTAGGACCAATATTTATACCGATGTTAACTAAATTTAAATTCGGTCAAACAGTTAGAGATGATGGACCAAAAACACATTTACAGAAAAATGGAACTCCAACAATGGGAGGAGTACTTATAATTATAGCTATACTTATTACAGGACTTACTAGAAGTAATATAAGTTCAGATATGGTAATAGGACTTATCTGCGTGGTAGGTTTTGGTTTTGTAGGGTTTGTAGATGACTTTATAATAATAAAAATGAAAAGATCGCTAGGATTAAAACCTTGGCAAAAAATAGTTATGCAAGTAGCTTTAGCCTTATATGTATCTTATTATCAATATAGTTCATCTCCAAGTGCAACACAGCTTATAATACCATTTACTGATGCAGTAATAAATTTAGGACCGTTATATGTACCAATAATGACATTTATGATAGTAGGTATAGTAAATGCAGTTAATTTAACTGATGGACTAGATGGATTGGCGTCAGGAGTAACTCTGATAGTAGCAACGTTCTTTATGATATTTGCAACTTCTATATCAAATACAGATGTAGCAGTTCTTGCAGCAGCAACAGTAGGAGCGTGTATAGGATTTTTAGGATTCAATGCATACCCAGCTAAAATATTTATGGGAGACACTGGTTCTATGGCATTAGGAGGAGCAGTTACAGCATTTGCAATATTAACAAACTCTATGCTTTTATTTGTTTTAGTAGGAGGGATATACTTCGCTGAAGCTATATCAGTAATGCTTCAAGTAACTTACTATAAACTAACTAAGAAAAGAATATTTAAAATGGCTCCTATACATCATCATTTTGAACAATGTGGATGGCCAGAAACTAAAGTAGTATTTACATTCTGGATAGTTACTGTAGTTTTAGCTTGGATAGGAATAATTGCCGTATTCTAATTTTGGAGGTAAGAAAAGTGGAACTTAAAAGCAAAAAAGTTTTACTAGTAGGTCTTGCAAAAACTGGTGTATCTACAATAAAGCATTTAGATAAGCTAGGGGCAAAAACTATTGTAAATGATATAAAAGAAAAATCACAATTAGAAGACATACTAAGTGAGTTAAAAGATATAAAAAATGTTGAATATATATTAGGATATCATCCAGAAAATGTTGATGATATAGATCTTGCTATTGTATCTCCAGGAGTTCCTCTAGATTTACCTTTCATATGTAAATTAAGAGAAAATAATATTAAAATAATTGGAGAAGTAGAATTAGCATATAGATTGTCTAAAAATAATCCTGTATTTATAGGTATAACAGGAACTAATGGAAAGACTACTACTACTAGCATAGTAGGAGAAATCTTCAAAAAAGCTAATAAGGATACTTATATAGTCGGAAATATTGGAAATCCTGTTATTGATACAGTAGACTTTACTAGTAAAGATTCAGTACTAGTAACTGAATTAAGTAGTTTCCAGTTAGAGAGCATTGATGAGTTTAGACCAAAAGTAAGTGCATTTTTAAATGTTACTGAAGATCATATGAATAGACATCATACAATGGAAAACTATATAAATGCAAAATCTAGAGTATTTGAAAATCAAAAAGAAGAAGATTTTACAATCCTAAATTATGATGATACTCAAGTAAGAAACTTAGCAGAAAAATGTAAATCTAAAGTTATATTCTTTTCAAGAAAAGAAAAATTAAATAATGGAATATATTTAGATGAAGACAATAATATAATTATAGATATAGATGGGAAAATAGTACTTTTAAATGCAAATGAATTAAGTTTACCAGGAGAACACAACTTAGAAAATTGCATGGCGGCTATAGGAATAACTTATGTAAGTAATATTGATTTAGAAGTAATAAAAGATGTATTAAAAACTTTTAAGGCAGTTGAGCATAGACAAGAGTTTGTAAGAGAAATAAATGACATAATGTTTGTTAACGACTCAAAAGGAACTAATCCAGATTCTACTATAAAAGCAATTAAATCATATAATAGAAATATAATATTAATTGCTGGTGGTAAGGATAAAGGAAGTAGCTTTGATGAACTTCTTGAGATTGCAAAAGAAAATGTAGTTGCTTTAGTATTATTAGGAGAAACAGCATCTAAGATAGAAGAAACTGCTAGAAAAAAAGGATTTGACAAAATCTATATAGTAAATAATATGAAAGAAGCTGTAAAAACTTCTTATGAAATTGCACAAAGTAAGGATGTAGTTTTACTTTCTCCTGCTTGTGCAAGTTGGGATATGTATAAGAATTTTGAAGTAAGAGGAAAAGACTTCAAGGATAATGTAAACAATTTAAAATAACCTCTTTACCGCTACCACAAATGCAAAGGGAGGTAAGTCTAACATGCCTAAGGAAGGTTTGAAAAAACAAATCAAAAGAGGAATGAAGACTGAATTTGATTCAGTAGTTTTTTATACTACGATGACATTAGTATTTATAGGCATAATAATGGTGTTTAGTGCAAGCTATATACAAGCAGCATTTAAGCACCATGATGCCTTTTATTTTTTAAAAAGAAATGTGATTTACGCTGTTTTAGGCTTTGTTGGGATGATGATAATGTCTAGGATAGAGTACACATTTTGGAAGAAAAATGCCACAAAGATAGGTATAATAGCAGTAGTTTTATTAGTATTGGTGTTAACACCTCTAGGAATAGAAGCGAATGGAGCAAAAAGATGGTTAGGTGTAGGTGGAGCAACTATACAGCCAGCTGAAATTGCTAAATTTGCATGTATACTAATAACTGCTAAATTAATTGAAAAAAGATATGACAATATAAAATCTTTGACAAAAGGTGTTTTACCACTTCTTATAGTTCCCGGTACTTTCTTTATACTTATAATGGGTCAACCAAATATGTCAACAGCAGGTACTATAATATTAGTTGTGTTTGTAATGTTATTTGTAGCAGGAATGAATATGAAATTTGTATATACTATGGTAGCGTTAGGGATAGCAGCATTTGCAGGATTAGTACTTTCAGCACCGTATAGATTAGATCGTGTAACCTCTTTCTTAGATCCATTCAAAGACCCGTTAGGATCAGGGTATCAAGTAATTCAAAGTTTATATGCCATTGGTTCAGGAGGATTATTTGGATTAGGACTTGGTAAAAGTAAGCAAAAATATTTTTACATACCAGAACCACAGAATGACTTTATATTTGCTATAATAGGTGAGGAACTAGGGCTTATAGGATGTATAGTAGTTATGATGTTATTCTTAATATTAGTATATAGATGCATAAGAATAGCATTAAAATGTTCAGATATATTTTCTTGTATGGTGGTTATAGGTATAGGTGCACAGATAGGAATTCAAGCAGCTTTAAATATAGCTGTTGCAACTTCATCTATGCCAGCTACGGGAGTAGCTTTACCATTTATAAGTATGGGAGGAACCTCGCTAACCATACTTATGGGAGCAGTAGGTATAGTGCTAAACATCTCAAAACATGTCAAAATTAATTAACAGGAGAGGATTCAATGAGAGTTTTATTATCAGGTGGAGGAACTGGAGGTCATGTTTATCCAGCTATCGCCATTGCAAATAGAATAAAAGAACAATATCCAGATGCTGAGATAATATTTGTTGGAACAGAAAAAGGAATAGAATCTGAAATAGTTCCGAAATATGGATATGAATTAAAAACTGTTACAGTTCAAGGTTTTAAAAGAAAGATAGACTTCGATAACGTAAAAAGAGTATTTAAATTATTCAAAGGATTAGAACAATCAAGAAAAGTTGTTAAAAAGTTTAAACCGGATGTTGTAATCGGAACTGGAGGATATGTAAGTGGACCAGTATTATTTAATGCTGCTATGAGCAAAGTTCCAACAGTAATTCATGAACAAAATTCTTTCCCGGGAGTTACAAATAAAATACTTTCAAAGGTTGTTACAAGAGTTTTAACTAGCTTTGAAGATTCACATGAAAGATTCCCAGAAGGAAGCCGTGATAAATTAGTTTTAACAGGAAATCCAGTAAGAAAAGAAATATTAGTAGCTAGGAAAAATATCGCTAGAAAAAATCTAGGAATAAGTGAAGATAAGAAAATGGTACTTTGCTATGGAGGTAGTGGAGGATCTGAAGAAATAAACGATGCAATGAAAGTTGTAATAGAAAATATGGTTAAGGAAGATATAGCATTTATATTTGCTACAGGTAAGTATTACTATGAAGAATTTACAAAGAGTATAGAATATCTAAATTTAAAACCATATCAACAAGTAGTTCCATATTTAGAGGATATGGCAAATGCACTAGCTGCAAGTGATTTAGTTATAGGAAGTGCAGGTGCGATATCTTTAGCTGAGATAACAGCATTAGGGAAACCATCAATAATAATACCTAAGGCTTATACTGCAGAAAATCATCAAGAATATAACGCTAAAAGTATAGAGTCAAAAGGTGCTGGAATTGCAATATTAGAAAAAGACTTAACACCTAAAACTTTAAATGAAACTGTATTTAGACTATTAGGGGATAGAGAACTTTTAATAGATATGGAAAATGCAAGTAAGAAAATTGGAAAACCCGAGGCAATAGATTTAATTTGCGATGAAATTATCAAGATATATGAAGAAAAAAATAAAGTAAAAAAATCTAATATAGAAGACAAAAATACAGATATAAAAGAAAAAGATGAAAAAGAATCATCTTTAGACAATAATAATGATTCTAAAGAACAACCAAAGGTAATAGGAATTAAGAAAAAGTAACATATAACCCCCTTAGTACATAGATTTAAATTATAGGCATTTGGATTTAAATCTACTACTAGGGGGGTTAATTTTGTCTAAGTATATAATACACGGAGGTAATAAAATAGAGGGAATTTTGAATATTAGGGGAGCAAAAAATGCTATATTACCTATAATGGCAGCAACAATACTTAATGAGGATAAGAGCATAATTCATAATGTACCTAGTATAGCTGATGTATTTATTATGATAAAGATACTAGAAAGTATAGGCTGCAAAATTGAATATAGTGAAGATACCCTGATAATAGAAAGTTCTGGTATAAATTTTCATAAAATAGATGAAGAGTATGTAAGGAAGATGAGATCATCAATAATTATTATGGGAGCAATGATAGGCAGACTTGAGCATATAGAAATCAGTCATCCTGGAGGATGCGCTATTGGTGCTAGACCGATAGACTTGCATTTAAAAGCTTTAGAATCTCTAGGTGTTATAATTGAAGAGGAAGATGGTGTTATTAATTGTTACAGAGAATGTCTAAAAGGAAATGATATAAGATTTGAAAAAACAAGTGTGGGAGCAACTGAGAATGCTATGCTTGCTGCAGTAAAATCTAAGGGCGTAACAAGAATATATAATGCAGCTAAAGAACCGGAGATAGAAGATTTACAGAATTTTTTGAATGCCATGGGTGCAAAGGTAAAAGGTGCCGGAACAAGCTATATAGAAATAGAAGGTGTAGAAAAGTTAGGTGAAGTAGAATATAGCGTGATACCCGATAGAATAGCCATAGGAACTTATATGGTAGCTAGCGCTATAACTGGTGGTAGACTAGAAGTTGAAAAAGCAATAAGACCTCATATGGAACCTATAAGTAATATTTTAAGAATGGCTGGATGCGAGATAGAGTACACAACAACTGGATTAAATCTATTATCTCCAAAAATAATTAAAGCTGTTGATTTAATTAAAACTTTACCACATCCAGGATTTCCAACAGATATGCAGTCCCAAATGATGGCTTTAATGACATTATCTGATGGTCTTAGCGTATTTTTTGAAACTATATTTGAAAATAGATTTATGCATTGTAAAGAGCTTATGAATATGGGGGCTGATATACGACTTATTACAGATAAAATTTGTGAGGTAAGAGGTGTGGATGCTATTTATGGAGCTAAGGTTAAGTCTACAGACTTAAGAGGAGGAGCTAGTCTTGTATTAGCGGCATTAGCAGCTAAGGGTGAAAGTGAAATCTCAGATGTTTATCATATTGAAAGAGGATATGAGAATATAGAAAATGTACTTAGGAATTTAGGTGCAGATATTAGGAAAATATAAAGGCTCAAAATAGAGCCTTTTAATATATATTAAAACATAAAGTATATTTACGGCGTAAAATTATACTTATTGTAAAAATAGTATTAAAATTGCTTTCAAAAGTATAGTTTATTATGTAGGGAAATATAATAATAAAGTTGTATTTTATAATTATATTTATAATGGGGGGTGAATGCTTGAAAAGAAGAAAAAAGAAGAAAAAGACAGATAGGGTAATTATAGTTTTAGTTTTTGTTTTGATGATATCATTAGGATCAATAGCCTTTTTAAAAAGTAGTATTTTTAATCTAGGCAAGATAGAAATTATAGGCAATAAAAATTTAAAAGAAAATGAGGTTGTTGATTTAGAAAGTTTAATGACTAATAAAAATATATTTACCTATAACTTAAAAGGTATCAAGAATGAGATATTAGAAAATCCTTATGTAGAAGATGCTCAAGTAAAAATAAAACTTCCTAATAAAATAATAATAACTGTAGACGAAGTAGAAGTTGTAGCCTTATTATCTAATGGAAAAGATTATTGTTACATAGATGATAAGGGAAATTTAATTAAAAAAATTGATAATATAGAAGAAAATAGTGATAAAATAGTATTTAGTACAGAATATTCTATAGAAAATGGACAAGTAATAAATTTTAAAAGTGAAGAAAATAAGAAAAGCATATTAAATTTAATAAGTGCTCTAAAAGGAGAACATTTAGAAAAAGAAATTGTAAAAGTAGAATATACTAATGACTCTAAATTAAATTTAGAATCAAAGATAGGAGCTAAGTTTTTACTTATTAACGATGATAATCTAAATTATAATATAGCAAGAACAAGCAAAATACTTTTAGATCTAAAAAATAAAAATATTAAAGATGGTGTTGTGGACTTAACTTATAGCAACTATGCTGTATATAAACCAAGTTGATAATCAGCAAATGAGGAGTGATATATTTGCACAAGAAAATACCTTATAAAAGCTTAGTTATAGTGACCACTATATTAGGAGTTTTTATAAGTTTACAGTTGAAAAGTATAAATATAGAGAATAATGGAATGACAACCCTCAAAAAGGGAGAACAGCTAAAACAAGAATTAAAGTCATTAAAAAAAGAAGAAGAAGAATTACGAGAAGAAATTAAAAATATTCAAAATGATATAGACAGTTATAAAAATATGGAAGACGGAACTACAGAAGAAAGTATAAAAACAGAAATTAAAAAATATGAAGCATTAGCAGGTTATACAGATGTAGAGGGCGAAGGAATTAAGGTAAGTATAAAATCTACAAATAATAATCTAAGTGATGATTCAAATAACAGCATAGTTTATAATTATGATTTATTACTATCACTTATTAACAAATTAAATTCTGCTCAAGCAAATGCAATTTCTATAAATAATCAGCGAATAGTATATGATTCATACCTACACTTAAAGGACGATAAACTATATTTAAATGATATAGCTATAAATGAGCCATTTATTATAAAAGCTATAGGCGATTCGGATACTTTAGCATCTGCACTTCAAATCAAATATGGAATCATATGGGAAATAGAGAAGTACTATGATGCTAAAGTTACAGTTGAAAAGAGCGATAATATAACCATAGGGGCTTCTAGTGAAAAAAAATACTTAGAGGATGTAGAAATAAATGAAGATTAATAAAAGTAAGATAAAAACAAAGCAAACCTTAATTTTATTAATAGCATTCGTGTTAGGTATATTTATAGCTATATATTTAAAGTCAATGGATTCTAATAATGTATATATTTCTTTAGAAGAAAAAAGACTACTTGAAAGTGAGATTAATAATAAAAAAGTAGAAATATCTAATTTAAAAAAGAGAAAAGAAGAATACGAAAAGAGTTTAAAGGCCTATAAAGAGGTTATTAAAAATGAAAATAAATCTATAGAAGAACTGATGAATGAAGAACTAGATTATTTAAAAGTAATAAGTGGGTATTCGAGTATTGTAGGAAGTGGGGTAGTTATAACTATAAAAGACAGTGAAAGAGAACTTTCAAGTGGAGAAACCCCAAATGACTTACTAGTCCATGATATAGATATATTGAGAATATTAAATGATTTAAAAAAAGCAGGATCAAAGGGAATAGCAATAAATGGTGAACGAGTTTTACCTACGAGTGAAATAAAATGCTCTGGAGCTACAATTACAGTTAATAAAACAACTTATGGACAACCTTTTATAATAGAAGCAATAGGGGATACTGAATCATTAATGGCAAGTATAAATGCTCCACAATCATATGCCAGTTTACTAAGGAGTGTATATGGAATTTATATAAATATAGAAGAAAATGAAGAAATAACATTAAAATTTTATGAAAATAATAAATAAAAGTATAAAAAGCTTGAAAAATAGAACTATTTCAAAGTAAAATAAAGAAGGTGAGTATTTATGTTATGGATACTAGGAGGACTAGCACTAGGAGTAGTTATTGGTTATTATATTCCATTTACTTATCCTATGGATTACTCCCTTTATATGTCTGTTGCAATACTTGCAACCTTAGATTCTATCTTTGGTGCAGTAAAATCAACTTTTGAAGGTAAATATGACAATATAATATTTGTTACTGGATTTATTGGAAATTCATTATTAGCTATATTCTTAACTTATATAGGTGATAAGCTAGGGATACCAATTTATTATGTAGCAATTTTAGTATTTGGATCTAGATTATTCGACAATTTATCAATGATAAGAAGACATATTATTTTAAGGTTAAGTAATAAAAAAAGAGGAAATTAAGTATTTTTATGGAATAAGTTAGTTAAATGTTAACAAATTTTGTAGATTAAATGATATAATTATTACATAGATTTACTTTGAATCGTAAAATAAGGAGGTTTATAAATGCTAAACTTTGACGTAGAATCAGACAATTTTGCGCAGATTAAGGTTATAGGTGTCGGTGGAGGCGGAAATAATGCTGTTAACCGAATGGTAGAGGCACAACTTAAAGGTGTTGAGTTTATTGCAATTAATACTGATAAGCAAGCTTTATACACATCTAAGGCTGAGTATAAAGTTCAAATAGGAGATAAACTTACTAGAGGACTTGGAGCAGGAGCTAATCCTGAAATTGGGAAAAAAGCAGCTGAAGAAAGTAAGGATGAAATATTAACATTACTTCAAGGTTCGGATATGGTATTTGTTACTGCTGGTATGGGCGGTGGAACAGGTACAGGAGCAGCACCATTAGTTGCTCAATTAGCTAAGGAAATGGGGATACTTACAGTAGGAGTTGTCACTAAGCCTTTCATATTTGAGGGAAAGGTAAGAATGAAAAATGCTGAAAGAGGAATTGAAGATTTAAAAGCAAATGTTGATACTTTAATAACTATACCAAATGATAAGTTATTACAGTTAGTACAAAAGAACACATCTATGCTAGAGGCATTCTCGATAGCAGATAACGTATTAAAGCAAGGTATACAGTCAATATCTGACCTAATAGCAGTACCAGGTCTTATAAATCTAGACTTTGCAGATGTTACTTCAATAATGAAGGAGCAAGGTTTAGCTCATATGGGTATAGGTACAGCTGTAGGTGAAAATAGAGCTGTTGAAGCTGCTAGAGAAGCAATACAGTCTCCGCTACTTGAAACTTCAATTAAAGGAGCTAAAGGGGTATTACTTAATATAACAGGTGGTTCTAATCTAGGATTATTCGAGATAAATGAAGCATCTACATTAGTACAAGAATCATGTGATCCAGAAGCTAACATTATATTTGGAGCATCTATAAGAGAAGACTTAGGAGATGAAATAAGTATAACTGTTATAGCTACAGGATTTGAAAGTAATCAACTTCAAGATATGAGAATAAATGATACTATAAGCAAGTTCACTACTAAGCCAGTTGAAACTGTAGTTGAAAAAAAAGAAGTTGAACCTATAAAAGAAGTAGTTGCTGCTAAAGAAGAACCTAAAAAAGTATCTTTAACTGAAGAAGATGATGATATGATAATACCTACTTTTTTAAGAAGAAGAAGATAATAAAACGTATATTTTAAAATGAAGGAGATAACCTATGGTTATCTCTTTTTTATTGCAAGGAAATGATAATTTATATATAAATCAAAAATGTATTAAGAAGATTAATATGTTAATTATAAAATTTTTCATATAAATATATTTATTAGAATAAAAATAATAAGTAATTTATAACTAAATTTTACTTATAAGTATTTTATTCTACAGTTATATTCTACTAATAGAGACTATAGATATATTAGTAGGTAAGAAATAGAGAAGAATAGGTTTGAATTTGAGTATTTTTATAGATTCTATGGTTATGTTTCGACTGTTAATATTGACATAAAATTCTGTGGTGAGTAGTTTATAATGAACTAAAGGTTTATGAAGAGGAGGAGTAGGTAATGTATATTGATTCTTACATTATAGAAAACCTACTAATAAATTATATTATTATAAGTTGTACATCTATTCTAACAAAAAACTTTAATAGTAGAAAACAGAAATTCCTTGGCTCAATATTAGGCACGATATATTCAGTAGCATACATATATCCATCATTAAAAATTTTATTTACGGTACCATCAAAATTTATTTTTATAATTATCATTACATTAATATCATTTCAATATAAGAGTAAAAAAGAGTACATAAGAATACTCTTGATGTTTTATTTAGTTAATATTTTTATTTCTGGGAGTACATATTTCATAATTTACTTTACTGGAATTAGCCATTTGAAAATTTCATTCTTAATATCATGTGCGTACTTTAGTTGTAAACTTCTTCAGTATATATACAGAGATATAAAAACAATTAAACATCTTAAAGAATTTACTAAGACCATAACAATTAGTTTATTAAATAGTAACTGTAAATGTGAAGCATTACTAGATAGTGGTAATTTTTTAAAAGATCCAATAAGTAAAAGTGATGTGGTTATAGTAAAATCTAGTATTTTAAAGGAGTTGCTACCAAAAGTAGAGCTTAATTATAATTATGAGGATGTAAGTGTATCAAAAGTTGATGAGATAATAAATGATTTAGATGATGATTTATCAGCTAGGGTTAGGCTTATCCCATATAAACATGCTGGTAGTAGTCAGGCTAATATGATTTTAGGTTTTAAGGCTGATTACTTAGAAATAGATGAAAGAAAATTTGGAAATGTAATTATAGGAGTATCAAATTTTAAAGATGAAGAATATGGCGCCATATTGAATCCAAACATTTTATCATAATCTAAAGAAATTGAAAAATCTAAAGGGGGAGTGTAAAATGAAGTCTCTATTAGGAAAATTTATTACAAAATGTAGGGGAATAATTTTAAAAGTAGGTATTAAATTAGGTATCATAAAATCAGATAGTATTTATTATATGGGAGGAGTAAATATATTACCACCTCCGTTAAAACCAGATGAAGAGAATGCTTTGCTACAAAGATTAGAAAAAGATGAAAGTGTTAAAACTACATTAATTGAAAGAAACTTAAGGTTAGTTGTATACATATCTAGAAAGTTTGAAAATACAGGGATAGATGTTGAAGATTTAATATCAATTGGTACTATAGGATTAATAAAGGCTGTAAATACATTTAAACTAAATAAAAATATAAAGCTAGCAACCTATGCTTCTAGATGTATTGAGAATGAAATACTTATGTATTTAAGAAAAAATAATAAGAAAAAGGTTGAAGTATCTTTTGATGAGCCATTAAATATAGATTTAGATGGAAATGAACTTCTGCTTTCTGATGTATTAGGAACTGAGAATGATGAAATTTATAAGATAATAGAAGAAGAGATAGATAAAGATTTGTTAATTATGGCATTAGATAGATTATCTGAAAGGGAAAAGCAAATTATGGAATTGCGTTTTGGACTTACTAATAAAGGTAATGAAAGAACACAAAAAGAAGTTGCTGGAATGCTTGGAATATCTCAATCTTATATATCTAGATTGGAAAAGAAAATAATTTCAAGATTAAAAAAAGAAATGAAGAAGTTTGTATAATATAAATAATTCCATCTTAAAAGTATAAAAATATATGATGTGTAAATAATTTCATATATAACAAATCTTTTAAGAGAGGACTGAAACTTATGCAAATTAATAAAGTTGAAATCTGTGGTGTTAATACATCTGAGCTTCCAGTTCTTAAAAATAATCAAATGACAGAGCTTCTTATAAAAATAAAGGGTGGTGACGAAGAAGCTAGACAACAATTTGTAAGAGGAAACTTGAGATTAGTTTTAAGTGTAATACAAAAGTTCAATAATAGAGGGGAAAATATAGACGATTTATTTCAGATAGGATGTATAGGACTTATAAAGGCAATTGATAATTTTGACTTAAGCCAAAATGTAAGATTTTCAACTTACGCAGTGCCTATGATAATAGGTGAGATAAGGAGATACTTAAGGGATAATAACCCAATAAGAGTTAGTAGATCATTAAAAGATATTGCATATAAAGCTTTACAAGTAAGAGAAAGGCTTGTTAGAAGTAATGCAAAAGAGCCTACAGTGTCAGAAATAGCTAAAGAACTTGAACTAGAAGTCGAATCAGTGGTAATGGCATTAGATGCTATACAAGATCCTATATCTTTATTTGATCCGGTTTATCAAGATAATGGGGATGCAATATTTGTTATGGATCAAGTTCAAGATAAAAAGGATACAGATGAAAATTGGCTACAAGAAATTGCTTTAAAGGAAGCTATCAAAAAATTAAACAGCAGAGAAAAACTAGTATTAGATTTAAGATTCTATAAAGGGAGAACACAAATTGAAGTTGCAGATGAGATAGGAATATCTCAAGCTCAAGTATCAAGAATAGAAAAAAATGCACTCAAAAATATGAGAAAATATATATAAAAATTAAACTTAATGAGCATGCCTCAAAATAAATTCACATAATATAAATAAAAGAGTAGAGATACTAAGTGAATTACATAATAGAGGCGGCTCTTTTTTCACGTTTAAATAAATTATTTTAGATGACTTTTTTATTTTAAACTTAAATAGTTCTTTTTTTTTGGCCAAGTACATATTTATTTTTTAGAGGAGGGAGATTATAATATGATGAGAATATCTGATATAATGGAGAAAGAAGTTATTAATATAAAAAACGGAAAGAAAATGGGATTCATAACAGACATAGATTTAGATATTAATGAAGGGAAGGTAATGTCTTTTACAATACTAGGTGACTCTAGAAACTTTTTTTCAAGAGGAGCTGAAGAAGATGTTGTATTCTTTAGTGATATATTAAAGGTAGGTTGTGATACAATAATAGTAAATTTAGGTTCAGATATTAATCTTGATGAATTTAATATAGACAAATTATAGAAAATAATAGACAAAAGAAACTTAGGAGGAAGAATATGCAGTGTCCTTATTGTAATTACAAAGAATCAAAAGTAGTAGACTCAAGACATACAGATAGTAAATCAATAAGAAGAAGAAGAGAGTGTGAGTCTTGTAAGACTAGATTTACTACTTATGAAAAAATAGAAACGACTCCAGTAATGGTTGTAAAAAAAGATAATACAAGAGAATATTTTAGCGGAGAAAAAATAAAACATGGAATATTAAAGGCCTGTGAAAAGAGACCAGTATCAATTGAGCAAATAGAAGAAATTGTATTTTATATTGAAAATGAGATAAATAAAAACTTTACATCAGAGGTTGAAGCTAAAGAAATCGGTGAAATGGTTATGGAGAAATTAAAAGATGTAGATGAAGTATCTTATGTTAGATTTGCATCTGTATATAGACAATTTAAAGATATAAATACATTTGTAAATGAACTAAAGAATATCTTAATAGAAAAAGGAGACTAAAGGTGGAAAATTACATAAATGTTAAGAAAGTTAAAGAAAAATTAGATTTTGTTAATTTAGCTATAACTACTAAAAATATAGATTCAAAAAATAAAGAAGATTTATTAAATACTTTTAATAACGATGAATTTAATCTTGAAAATTTAACAAGTAATATTCAAATTCATTCTGAAATAGTTAATCTTATTGATGAAAGTAATATAGGATCTAAAAATGAGGGAGATGCACTTATTACAAATGTAAAAGAAGTGCCTCTTCTTGTTTTTACAGCAGATTGTGTTCCTATAGCAATTATTGATAAGAAGAATAAGGCTATAGGTGTTGTACATGCAGGTTGGAGGGGGACTTACTCTCAAATTGCTAAAAATACAATAGAGTTAATGAAAAAAGAATATAATACTGATGCAAGAGACTTACTTTGTGTTATAGGTCCATCAATAGGATCATGCTGTTATGAAGTGTCGAAAGATTTAATTGAAAAATTTAACATAATTCTTACAAACTGCAAAGAAAAATTCTATATAATAAAAGAAGGAAAGTATTATTTAGATTTATGGAAAGTTAATGAATATGTATTAAAGACTTGTGGGGTCAAAGAAAAAAATATAATTAACTTGAATATTTGTACTAGCTGTAACTCAGATAGGTTCCATTCTTATAGAATTCATGAGAAGACAGATAAGAGGATAGGAATGATACTACAGATAAAATAGAGAGGAGAATAATTCTTATGAATACTAAAATTCTTGTTATAGATGATGAAATGCATATAGTAGAATTACTTAAGTTCAATTTAGAAACAGCAAACTACGAGGTCCATTATTCTTACGATGGATTTGATGGATTTATAAAAGCTAAAGAGGTTAAACCAGATTTAATTCTTTTAGATTGGATGCTCCCAAATATAAGTGGGATAGATGTTTTAAGAAAAATAAGAAGTGATAAATATTTACAGAATATTCCTGTAATAATGCTTACAGCAAAAAATATGGAAGGTGATAAAGTAGAAGGATTAGAAGTAGGTGCTGATGACTATATAACAAAGCCTTTTGGTATAAAAGAATTATTAGCTAGAATTGTATCTGTGCTTAGAAGATACAATTTAAATACAAAAGTAGAAGATGATGTTTTAATATATAAAGATATTAAAGTAGATCTATCAAAACATGAGGTTTTAAAAAGTAATGAAAAAATAGATCTTACTCTTAAGGAATTTGAATTATTAAGATTATTACTTCAAAATAAAGGTAAAGTTCTTTCAAGAAATTATTTATTAGATAAAATATGGGGTTATGAATACTATGGAGAAACTAGAACTGTAGATGTTCATATAAGGTATTTAAGAAAAAAAATAGAAGGAAGCAATGAAAAGTATATAGAAACTATTAGAGGTGTAGGGTATAAAATTGATTAATTTTATATTTTAGGAGAATAAAATTATGAATGAATTAGATAATATATATTTTTTTATTACATTAGCTTCTATAACCATAACAATATTGTCTCTTAGATATACTATAACAATAAAAAGATACTTAGAAAAATTTAGAATAGTTTCAAAAAAAGTAAGCAATAAAGAATTTCATACGAGGTTAAATATATCTGCAAAGGGTGAATTAGGAGAGCTTACTAATAATTTTAATTATATGATAGAAAAAATGGGTGATACAATTGAGGAAGTAGAATATAAACATCTTCAATTAACATCTATTTTGAAAAGTATTTCTCATGGTATTTTAGCTATAGATATAAGTGGAAATATACTTTTAATAAATGATGAAGCTAAAAAGATAATCAAAGCTAATAAAGTGGTAGAAGGTCAAAATATTAATTCTGCAATAAAAGAAGAAAAAATCCTTAAGGTGATTTCTAAATTTAGAGGATCTAATAAAAATGAAAGAGCAAAAATCGTAATGGAAGACGAAACTGTATACAATATTAAGGTAGATCCTGTTTACCTACAAAATACAGTTAATGCAATTATAGGATCTATAATAAATATAGAAGATATTACACAAAAGGTTAAACTTGAAAATATGAGAAGCGACTTTGTTGCTAATGTAACTCATGAGCTAAAAACGCCACTAACATCTATAAGTGGGTTTGTTGAAACATTAAGGTTAAATGAAAACATAGATACTGAGACTAGAAATAGATTTTTAGGAATAATAGAAACTGAATCTGATCGATTAAAGCGATTAATAGATGATATCTTGTTTTTATCGTCTATAGAGAATACAGAGAGTAGAGTTCTAGAAAAGATAAATTTATATGATACTTTTAAAGATGTGAAGGATATGCTTAACTATATTGCTGAAAGTAAAAAAATTACATTTAGTTATGAATTCCTAGATAAATCTTTGTTTGTTGTATCAAATAGAGATTATATAAAGCAGATATTTTTGAATTTAATTGAAAATGCAATTAAATATACTCCTGAATATGGAGAAGTAAAAGTAATAGTGTCGTCTAATGAAAATGAAATAATATTGCAGGTAATAGATAATGGTGTAGGTATTCCTAAAGAGGATATACAGAGGATATTTGAAAGGTTTTACAGGGTAGATAAGGCTAGAAGTAGGGATGTAGGCGGTACCGGATTAGGTTTAGCAATTACTAAGCATATTGTAAAATCATTAAATGGAATGATTGAAGTAAAAAGTGAATTGAATAAAGGTAGTGAATTTATAGTAACTATACCTAAAAAAATTTCCTAGAATAATAGGAAATTTTTTTTTGTTTTTGTACAAACTAATCTTATGGTAATTTGAATAAAACTAAATGATAAGGAGGAAGACTAATGAAAGAGAGTTTAGTGAATGATGATTTATTTAGACATGCGTTTATAGTAGCTTTAATTATAGGAACTCTTTGCAGAGGATTTGTTCTAAGAGTAACAGATAAGCAATATCCAACTCGACCATTAGATTATTTAGAACAAATAATAATAGCAGGTCTTTCTGCATCCCTTGGTGCAATAGCATTACCAGCTCTTATAGATAAAGAATTTTCAGCATTAACTTTCTTTGCAGTAGGAATTCAACAATTCCAAGGATTAGCAGGACAAGAAAGAATAACTTTAGAAAATCTGGATAATGATGAAGTAGTGCCTAAAGGTGGGGCATATGTAGAAGAAATTGCTTCAACATATGAAACTAGAAGTTATATAAGTTTGTTTTCTTCTTTAGTAGCCTCTACTGTATACATAGTGATAGCCAGAAGATATGATCTAAGTCCAATAATATGTACTTTAGCTGCAGCAATAGGTGGTGGTATAGTAGGTTTGATTTTTAGATATGCTCTAAGAAGAAATAGCATTGGAGATGTGGCAGATGTAGTACCTGCTAAACTGCATTTTGATGATACTATACTTATGGTAAATGATGTGATTATAACTAATGTAGGATTAAAAGATACTAGGGATAGATATTTAAATAAAGGTATGGCAGTTGAGATAATTCCTAAAAGTATGTCTGATTTTGGGATTATAAATGATGTTGGTCAAAGGCAAGCTATATTACATAATATATTTATTCATATGGGAATAGATAAGGATGTAGATGAGGTTGACATTTTGGCTGTATCTAGAACTGATTTAGATAAAAGAACAGTTGTTATACCTTATATACCTATTTTACAAGATATGGAAGCGTTGAAGCAAGTTATTAAAAGTACTCCTATTATAGAAACGGCCAAAGGAAAACAAAGTGCTTACAAGAAAAAGCCAATTTTTTTTAAATAAGAGGTGATTAAATGGATAAGGTTTTTTTTATAGGTATTGTAGTTGGTTTAATTTCTAGGTTAATAATGTTAAATTTAGATCAAAAGCAATATCCAACACAGCCTAACGTATTAGTATCTCAGATGGTACTAGCTTTCGTAGCATCATCCTTAGGCGCCCTTTTAGTACCGGCTTTGATAGAACGATCATATACATCTATAACATTTTTATCATTGGCAGCAGAGCAATTTAGGCAAGTTAGAGAGAATAGAAGAAATACACTTCAAAATTTAGAGGATTCACAGCTAGTAAAAAGGGGTAACTCTTTTATAGAGGAGATAGCTAGGACTTATGAAGTCAGAAATTATATGTGTATAGTAACATCGTTTCTTACTGTAGGAATGTATTATTTAATTGTATCAGAATTTAAATTAAATAATAATATAAGTATAGTCATAAGTACATTGTCAGGACTGATATTAGCTTTTATCCTTAGAAAAACGTTGAAAAGAAAAAGTATAGGAGATATTGCAAATGTATCAGTAGTTGAAATTGCTTTTGTTGATGATGTAATAATGAAAGTTGGAGATTTAAGTGGAATAACTAATGTAGGTCTTAAAAAGGATAGAGAAAGATTTATTTCAAAAGGAGTAGGTATAGAAATAATACCGAAGGACAATAGTTATACTAATGCATCTATACTTTATGACTTAGGACAAAGACAAGCTATAGCGTATAATCTTTATTCAAGGTTGGGAGTATATAGAGAGGGCAACGAGCCAGCTTTTGTACCAATACCAAGACGATATCCTAAAAATGAAAGCATTATGATAGCGTTCGTACCTATGGAGAAAGATATAGATAAAGTAGTAGAGGCAGTTAAATCATGTCCTATTCTTTCTAGTTCAAAAGGAAGATACTTATCATTAAAAAATTACAAAATAGATAAGAAAGGAAGTGCATAAAAGTGGGAAATAATGTAGGTTTAAATGAATACACCCTAGCAGTAATAACAACTGATAAAAATATGAGTCCTGTTGGAGGTTGTCCTATATTTTATGCAAATGATGATAAAGACTTGCAAAATAAGGCATTATTAATGTCTAAATGTGTGTCAGGTATGGTTCATCAAATAGCAAAAGGAACTCTAATAGTAGTTAAACACTAAATTGTGAAGGTACCTGTGGGTTTCTAGTGTTGCATCTAGTTAATATTTGCAACTTGATTTTTACAAAATTTATATAATGAAAAAAATAACCTTCTTTGGTTAAATGGAAGTAACGACAAATCCATCCAA
>CABIVQ010000014.1 GCA_902362365.1 Clostridiaceae bacterium
TTTATAAGGTAAGTGCGTCTAAAAATAAAATGGAAAAAATTTCAACCCTCATAATAATTGAGCGTTAGCTCTAAAATCATGAGGGTCATTTTGTAAAGTATTAAATTTTACATTAATGCAACACTAGAATTATATAACGGCTTTTTTATTATTTTTCTATATTATTTCTTAAACTAAATATTCTAAATGATTTTTCTCTAATCTTAATATTAAATAACCCCTTATTAAACAATCCATCTTCCTTCTCTATTAATTCTCCATACTTTTTAGGTATGTATTTTATGGGTAATTCTTCTAAAATATCTGCATTTAAATCTATAGTTATACTTTGTTCATCTCTAGATCTATTTATTAATATTAATAAATCTTCTTCTTCTGAATTTTTATCATATCTAATATAACCAAATACATCATTGTTATTAGTATATAAGAACTTAGTATCACCATAAGTTAAAACTAAGCGTTTCTTTCTTGTATTTATAGCATTTCTATAAAATTCAACCATATCCTCATCTTCATTTTTCCATGGATATGTTCTTCTATTGTCAGGGTCAGTATTACCTTCTAATCCGGCTTCATCACCATAATAAATATAAGGAATTCCTTCAAAAGTCATTTGTGTGATAACAGCTAACTTAACCATATCTTTATCGCAATCTAATTCAGTTTTAATTCTTTTTACGTCATGCGTTCCAAGTAAATTTAAATTAGCTTTAAATGATTCACTAGGATAATTTTCTTTTACTTCCATATAACTATTTGTTAATTCAAGAGAATTACATTCTCCTTTTAAAAAGGATACTATATTTTTTCTAAAAGGATATCCTAATACTGAGTCCAATTGATCTCCTGTAAGATAGTTTCTTCTTTTATTATAACTTATCTTATTAGAAGCATCTTCCCAAACCTCTCCAGCTAATATAGCATCCTTATCTACAGACTTTAACTCTTTTCTTAATTCTTTAATAAATTTCGTAGGAAGCTCATCTGCTACATCAAGTCTCCATCCTTTTACTCCCATACCTGTCCACTTCTTAATAACACTATCTTCATCATACATAATATAATCCATGTAAGATGGGTCTAATTCATTTACATTTGGTAGTGCTTTTATGCCCCACCAACTCTCATATTCATCAGGAAATTCTTTAAAATTGTACCAAGAAGCATATTCAGAATCTTTAGATTGATATGCACCTAAACTATCATAGTTTCCATATTTATTGAAATATTTACTATCTGCTCCTGTGTGATTAAATACACCGTCTAATATTATAGATATACCTCTAGCGTTAGCTTTTTCTATTAGTTCAGCGAATATCTCTTCATCACCAAACATAGGATCTATATTTTTGTAATTGCCTGTATCATACTTATGGTTGCTAGATGCTTCAAATATAGGGCTTAAGTATATTATACTAACACCTAATTTTTTTAAATAACCTAGTTTATTTATTATTCCCTTTAAGTTTCCTCCATAGAAATCCCATCTAATTATATCTCCATTTTCGTCCTTTATGTACATTGGTTCATCATCCCAATTTGCATACATAAAAGTATTCTTCTTCGGATTACTAAGTTTATCATTTCTGTTACCATTATTAAATCTATCCACAAATATGTGATACAGTACACCTTCTTTATACCATGTTGGTACATTTACATCATCATATACCGTTATTTGATATTTATTTATTCCTTCATAGGAATATTCAAAAGCCTGTCCATCTTCATTGCTCTTTCCATAAAATACTTTTTGTACATTTCCATCTATATTGACATCGACTTCAAAATAGTAGAAGTATAAACCTGTTTTTCCAAAAGGTTTAATTTTACAATAAAAAGTTTTCTCGTTATCGATATTTTGCATTTCTTTTAATTCTATTTTCTCATATATAAAAGTACTTAAATCTTCATTTTCCCCCAAAATTACCATTGATATATTGTATACATCGTAGTTTTTATTTGAAACTACATTTATAATTGCTTCTTCCTTAATATTCAAGGCTCCAAATGGAGCCTTGAATTTTTCATCCCAAGAATTATAGTTTATTAAATTTCTCATTTATCTCACACCCTCTAAACCAAATATCTCTGCCATATTCTTTTATAGTTCTATCACTTGAAAATACACCAGAATTTGCTATATTTATTAAAGACATTCTGTTCCAATCATATTTTTTCTTATAAAGTTCACTTAATTCTCTTTGAGCTCTTTCATAGTCATTGGCATCTCTAAGTACAAAATACTCATCATTGTAAGTTATTAAAGAGTCGTAAACCTCCCTGCCTTCTTTACCCAAATTAGGTATAAATCCATTAATTAAATCATCTACAACTTGCTTTAACTTCAAGTCTGTATGATATAAGTCAATTGAGGAATATCCTCCGTTTTTATTATAGTTTAATACTTCTTCAGCTGTTAAACCAAATAAAAACATATTTTCTTTTCCAATCAACTCATGAATTTCTACATTTGCACCATCCAATGTGGCCATTGTTATAGCACCATTCATCATAAATTTCATGTTACTAGTTCCTGATGCTTCCTTTGTAGTCGTTGAAATTTGTTCACTTACGTTCGCAGCTGGAATTATTAATTCCGCTAATGAAACTCCATAATTCTCTATAAATACTACTTTTAACCTTCCTCTTACTCTAGGATCATTATTAATTAAATCAGCTACAGAATTTATTACCTTTATTATACATTTAGCTAGATAATATCCTGGAGCTGCTTTTGCTCCAAATATAAATGTTCTAGGTTCGATATCCATATCTGGATTATCTAATATTTTATGATATAAAGTCATAATATTAATTAAATTTAACAATTGTCTCTTATACGCATGTAATCTTTTTACCTGTACATCAAATATAGAATTTGGATCTACATCTATATCATATTTATCCATTATATAATTAGATAATAAAACCTTGTTATTATATTTTATTTCATCTAACCTATTTAAAACATGATTATCACCTTTATAACGCTCTAGTTCTTTTAATTTAAAGGTATCTGTTTTCCATTCCTCACCAATTAAATTGGTAATTAACTCACTAAGCTCTGGATTAGCGCTCATTAACCATCTTCTATGAGCTATTCCATTGGTTTTGTTATTAAATTTGTAAGGTGTATCATTATAAAAATCTTTTAATACTTCTCTTTCTAATAATGTTGTATGAAGTTTAGCAACACCATTGATACTATAACTTGATGCTATACATAAGTTAGCCATATTTATATTTCCATTATTGATAATACTCATTCTATTGATTTTATTTTGATCTGAATACTTACTATTTAAATAAATTAAATATCTTCTATTTACTTCTTCTACTATCATGTAAATTCTTGGCAATAATTTTTTCATCATTTCTACAGGCCATTTTTCCATAGCCTCCGCCATTATGGTGTGATTTGTATAAGATATAGTATTTATAGTTATATTCCAAGCCTCATCCCATGAAAGACCTTCTATGTCTAATAATATTCTCATAAGCTCTGGTACACAAAGTGCTGGATGAGTATCATTTATATGAATAGCTACTTTTTTATGAAGTTCATGTATATTAAGTTTATGCTTTTTATACTTTCTATAAATATCTTGTATTCCTGCACTTACAAAGAAATATTCTTGTTTTAATCTTAGTAATCTGCCTGCATAGTTAGAGTCATTTGGATATAAAACTTGTGATATTTCCTCTGTATAGTACTTATAATTTAAAGCTTCTTCATAGCTTCCTGAATAATTTTTTGCATTTGCTGTTGTTTGACCAAAATCTCGTCTAGGTATTTCACTTTTCCATAATCTTAGTGTATTCACACTATTATTTCTATAACCAATTATAGGTATATCATAAGGCATAGCCATTACTGGAATGTAGTTTTTATGAATAACTTTTAAATTACCATCATGCTCCTCTAAATATACATCCCCTTCAAACTTTACTAGAATTGCTTTATTTGGTCTAACCACTTCCCATAAATAGTTTTCTTGAGTAAGCCAGTTATCAGGAACCTCAACCTGGCAACCATTTACAAACTTTTGCTTAAACAATCCATATTTGTATCTTATTCCATATCCATGCCCACTCATACCTACAGATGCCATAGAGTCTAAGAAACAGGCAGCTAGTCTTCCTAGCCCACCGTTTCCTAGAGCAGGGTCAATCTCTGATTTTATTAAGTCATCTAAATCTATACCTAACTCTTTTAGCCCTTCTCTAATACTATTTTCCACGCCTAGATTCAATAGGTTGGATTTTAATTGTCTTCCTAATAAAAATTCTATTGAAAAATAATATACTTCTTTCTCTGTATCAATCCTTGTGTCCACCCATTTCTTAGCAATAAGATCTTTTAATACACTTGCTAGAACATTTAAATGTTGTTCATTACTAGCTTCATTTATAGGTTGTGCATATAAACTATACATCTTACTTTCAAAGTACTGTTTGAATTTCTTTTTGCTAATTGTGATCATCAAATCTCTCCTTTAATTGAGAATCCCCTGATATGCCTCTATATATTTCTGAGCTGATTTTTTCCAACTATTATCAGTATGCATAGCATTTTCAACTAGCCTATACCACATATCTTTATCTTTATACACTTTTAATGCTCTTTGAATGCAATACAACATTTCATGCGCATTATAATTTGCAAAACTAAATCCATTACCATCACCCGTGTATTGATTATACGGTTCTACAGTATCCTTAAGACCTCCAGTTTCCCTTACTATCGGCAAGGTTCCATATCTCATAGCTAACATTTGACCTATTCCACAAGGTTCAAATAAAGAAGGCATCAGGAACATATCACTACCAGAGTATATTTGTTGAGCAAAACCGCTATCAAAAGTTATTCTAGCAGAAACTTTTTTACAGTAGAGAGAACTATAGTAATTAAACATAGATTGATACTGCTGTTCCCCTGTACCTAATATCACTAACTGTAAATCTTCCCTTATTAACTCTGGCATAATATAAGATATTAAATCAAATCCTTTTTGTGATACTAGCCTAGATACTATACCTATTACAGGAATATCTGGATTTACTTCTAACCCTAGTATTTTTTGTAATTCTAACTTATTCTTAATTTTGTCTTCTAAATTATTAGCATCATACTTGAAGAAAATATTTGGATCAGTCGATGGATCATTTATATCATAATCTATTCCATTTAGAATCCCTTCTAATTTATATGAGTTTGCCCTTAATAATCCATCTAATTTTTCTCCATAGAATGGAGTCTGTATTTCATCTACATAAGTCTTACTTACAGTTGTTACCTTATCTGAAAATACTATACCTGATTTCATAAAACTTACTCCACCGTAGTATTCAACATCTCCATTATTGTAATACTCATCAGATAAATTTAATAAGTCTCCCAACACTTCTTTTCCAAATATACCTTGGTATTGTAAGTTATGTATAGTATATAAAGTTTTTATATTTTTATATTTATCTAAATGATTATATCTATTTTTCAATATCAAAGGTATCATACCTGTATGCCAATCGTTTATATGAACTACATCAGGGTAAAAATCTATTTTTTCCATAGTTTGTAGTACGGCTTCACTGAAAAATGCAAATCTTTCTGCATCATCTCCATATCCGTAAAGGTAAGCATATTCCCCTTCCCTTTTAAAGTAATACTCATTGTCTATAAAATAAAATTTAATCCCTTCAAATTCCATTTCTAAAAGGCCACAATATTGATTTCTCCAACCTACTTGAACATTAAATACAGCTACTTCTTTTAGTTGATCTTTTAAATATGTTGGTATAGTTGAATATTTAGGTAATATTACCCTTACATCTACCCCTTCTTTTTTCAAAGCTTTAGGCAATGCATATGACACATCGCCTAACCCTCCAGTTTTTACAAAAGGCCAACACTCTGATGTCACATAAAAAACCTTCATTAAATTTCCCCCTTATATACTTAGATTTTTTTCTATAACCATAGGGTAATTTTCGTCTCCCCTTAATTCTTTTCCCTCTGATATTGATATATTTTTATCTAATATAACATTATTTAATACTACATCAGATTCAATAGTACAATTTTGCATTACTACAGAATTCTTTATTACAGTATTTTTTCCTATATTAACCTTTCTAAATATAATACTATTTTCTACTACTCCATCTATTACACAACCTGTTGCTATAAATGAGTTCTTTACATTAGCATTTTCTTTATATATTGTAGGTGCTTGATTCTTTTCTTTTGTTAATATTCTTTTATTTGAATAAAGAAGTTCTTGAGATACTTCTGGTTCTAATAATTCTTTACTCATTTCATAGTAACTTTGAATTGAATTTATACACTTTAAGTAGCCTTTAAATTCATATGCTCCTACTTGTATATTATTAATTTCATGAGTTATAAAATCTTGGAAATAAGAATATGTACCTAAATTAACTATTTCATATATACAAGATACAAAGTCCTTACGTCTCATTATATACATTTCCATAAATATGTTAGCTCTTGGGAATGTCCCTAAGTTACTACCTATATTTATTACTCTATCATTTCCATCTAAATTTAACGTTAAGCATCCTTTAAAATCTTTATTTGCATTATCTATATTCTTATAAATTACAGTTATATCATTGTTAGATTTTTTATGATATTCTAATGCTTCTAAATAATCTATATTACAAATCATATAACTTGGAGCTATTAAAATATACTCTTCTTCACTTTTATCTATGTAATCTATATTAGCTAATATAGTATAAATATCACCATTTCTGCCTTCATATTGATTATGGTACTTTGTATTCTCTGGACTAAGTATGCAAAGTCCTCCTGTTTTTCTACTTAAATCCCAATCTTTTCCACTTCCTAAATGGTCTGTCAGTGATCTATATTTTTCTTTTGCATAAATCCCTACATTAGTCATTCTTGAATTAACCATATTAGAAATAGCAAAATCTATTACTCTATATCTCCCTGCGATTGGTATAGATGCTATTGGCCTAGCATAGTTAAGCTTACTTACACTAGGAGCACCTTTTTTATCTAAATTTATTAATCCCATGCATTCATTTCTCATAATTATTTTCCCCCTTGTAATACTTGTTGAGGTTTTACAATTTCATATTCTGATACTACATTAATTTCATCCTCATTATTTCTTATAATTGCATTATCTTCTATAATTGCACCTTCTCCAATCATTGCTTTTTCAATTGTTACATTTTTACCTATTTTTACATTAGGCATTATTACAGAATCTTTAACTGTACTATTTTCATCAACGTAAACACCATGAGATAGAACTGAGTTTTCTACATCTCCTAATATAGAGCATCCATCTGCTATTAATGCTTCACTTATATCTGCATCTTTTCCTATATATTGAGGTGGGCTAGCCATAGTATTAGTGTATATTCTCCATCTTGAATCATTTAAATCTATTGCATCTGGATATTTTATAAGATCCATATTTGCATCCCATAAACTTTGTATTGTTCCAACATCTCTCCAATATCCTTTAAATGAGTATGCATACATTTCAGCTTGGTCTTCTAGCATCATAGGAATTATATTCTTTCCAAAGTCATCAAAACACTTATTACTATCCTCAGACTTTATAAAGTAATCTCTTAAAGTACTCCAGTTAAATATATAAACTCCCATAGATGCTAAGTTACTCTTAGGATTTTCTGGTTTTTCCTCAAATTCATATATTTTACCATCTTCTTTAGCATTCATTATTCCAAATCTAGGAGCTTCATCCCAAGGCACTTCAATTACCGCAATAGTAGCCTTTGCCTTTTTTTCCTTGTGGAAGTTTAGCATTTTACTATAATCCATTTTATAGATGTGATCTCCTGATAAAACAAGAACATATTCTGGATTATATGTATCTATAAAGTTCATATTTTGATATATTGCATTTGCAGTCCCTTTATACCAATTACCTTCTTTTTCATCCATATATGGTTGTAATATGTAAACCCCACCATTAATTCTATCTAAATCCCAATGGCTCCCCATTCCTATATGAGAATTTAATATTAATGGTCTGTATTGTGTTAAAACCCCTACAGTATCTATTCCAGAATTTGAACAGTTACTTAATACGAAGTCTATGATTCTATACTTTCCACCAAAAGATACTGCTGGCTTTGCTATACTCTTTGTAAATACACCTAATCTAGAACCTTGACCACCAGCTAAAATCATTGCTATCATTTCTTTATTCATTAAATTTGATTCCCCCTAGATAACTTTATATATTTTAAATTTTTATTTGATATGCTTATTGTATTATGATTTTAAATTTATAATTTTTTATTTGCTCATTGAATTTTTGATTTGCTTTTAGTTGCATTTATATTTAATCTTTTATATCTATTGTTCTTATACTTTCCTTCTCTTTATTTTCCCCATTATTTTTAAGTTCTTCTTTTAACTTTATAAAAGTTACACCTAAAGGAGGTACTTTTATTGTTATATTATGATCTTTATTATGCCATTTTTCATTTATTGAGAAGAGTTCTGCCCCATTCATAGTTTGATTAGATCCCCAATATCTTTCATCATCTGAATTAAATACTTCTTCATAAATACCACTATATGGAACCCCTATTTTATAATCATAATGAACTACTGGTGTAAAGTTTATTACTGCTATAGTAAAATCTTTCTCTTTTTTACCTTTTCTCATTATAGTTATTACACTTTGTTCATTATTATGAGGGTCTATAAAATCAAAACCTTCATAATTATTATCTATCTCATATAATGCTTTATCACCTTTATACATATGATTTAAATCTCTAACATAGTCCTGCATTTTAATATGCGGTTCAATTTCTAATAATTCCCATTCAAGACCATATGCATATCTCCATTCAAGACCTTGCCCAAATTCTGATCCCATAAATAAGAGCTTTTTACCTGGATGAATCATATAGTATGCATATAATAATCTAAGACTTGCAAATTTTTGCCATGTATCTCCTGGCATTTTATCAAGTAAAGATTTCTTACCATGAACAACTTCATCATGAGATAATGGTAGTATAAAATTCTCTGAAAATGCATACATAAACGAGAATGTAATTAATTCATGGTGATATTTTCTGTAAACTGGATCCATTTCCATATATTTTAATGTATCATTCATCCATCCCATATTCCATTTATAAGTAAATCCTAATGCACCTTTGTAAGTAGGTCCCGTAACCATAGGCCATGCAGTAGATTCTTCAGCTACTATAATTGGATTTTTAATGTATTTATATACTGTTTCATTTAATTTCTTTAAGAAATCAATTGCTTCTAAGTTTTCCCTTCCACCATATTTATTTGGCTTCCAGTCACCTCCATCATAATCTAAATACAGCATACTGGATACTGCGTCCACTCTTATTCCATCTATATGAAATTCCTTAAACCAATAAAGTACATTGGATAATAAGAAACTATTAACTTCTGGTTTACCTAAGTCAAAATGAGCTGTACCCCATCCATGATTGTCTGCTTTTGTAGGATCTGAGTACTCATATTGAGGAGATCCATCAAATTTGTACAATCCATGTTCATCTCTACAGAAATGACTATAAGCAAAATCTAAGATTACGCCTAAATTATTTTCATGGCATTTCTCAACAAATTTTCTAAATTCATTCGGTTTACCATGTCTACTTGTAGGACTGTAATATCCAACTGTTTGATATCCCCAAGACATATCTAATGGATATTCAGTTATCGGCATTATTTCAATATGCGTATATCCCATATCTTTAGCATAATCTAACATCTCATATAATTCTTCATATGAAAAGAAGCCACCATCCCACTTTCTTTTCCATGATCCTAAATTTACTTCATATATGTTCATAGGTTCATTATCACATATTTTTTTAGATTTACATTCCTGCCACTTATTATCTGACCACTCATAATTCCCTATATCATACACTACTGATGCTGTATTAGGTCTTAACTCCGAAAATGTAGCATATGGATCTGATTTTAATCTACTAATACCATCGCAACCAATTACATTATATTTATATTTCTCCCCTTCTGATAAATTGTCTATAAATATTCCCCATACTCCACTATGGTATAAATTAGTCATTGGATGAGAATCTATACTCCAGTTATTAAATTCCCCACTCAAGTAGACACACTTTGCATTTGGTGCCCACACCATAAAGGATACACCTTTTTTCCCTTTATAACTTACAACGTGACTTCCCATAAATTCGTAACTATTAATTGACTGCCCACTTTTAAATTTCTTTATATTGTCTTCTGTTATTATTGATTCATACTTAATAGAAATCTCCCCCCCCTTAAACATTCTTCTTTACAAAATATAATTATTTTGTAAGTGTTGATTATCTTTTTATAATTCCATATTTATTTTTTATCTATTAATATTTTTAAATTAAATGCACTACTCTAAATACTTACTGAGCTATTTTTTATTTAGCAGGGTATCTGCATTATGATTTAATTCTCCTAAGAGTCAAAAATCCCTCTTAATTTTTTTAATTTCTTGTTATTATTTTATAAATTATCTAATTTCTTATATAAAGAAAAAAGAAGGAATTTACATATTCCTTCTTTTTTCTTTATATTTATTCATTTAATTCCAAATCCTATTATCTTTTATTCTCATCTGCTAACACCTCTTTTATTCCTTTAAATGTACCTAAAAGATTAACAGCTTCTGAAGGTAGAACTATCTTAGTAGCATCTCCTTTTGCTAATTTTTCTAAAGCTTCCATAGATTTTAGTGCTAGCATATTATCATCAATATCAGATTCTTTCATAGCTTTAAATACATCATATAATCCTTGAGCTGTCGCTTTTTGAACTCTAACAATTACTTCCGCTTCACCTTCGGCTTTTGCTACAGCTATTTTCTTTATAGACTCTGCTTCTCCTTCTGCTCTTAGGATCGCTGATTCTTTTTCACCCTCCGCTTCCCTAATCATCGCTTCCTTTTTAGCCTCTGCTCTTAATATAGCTGATTGCTTTTCACCTTCTGCTTGTAATATTGATGACGCCTTATTACCTTCTGCTTGTAATATTGACTCTCTTCTTTCTCTTTCAGCTCTCATTTGCTTTTCCATAGCTACTTGTATATCTTCTGGAGGCATTATATTTTTTAATTCAACTCTGTTTACTTTTATTCCCCACTTATCAGTAGCTTCATCAAGTATAGATCTCATCTTTGTATTAATTAAGTCTCTTGATGTTAATGTTTCATCTAAATCTAATTCACCTATTATATTCCTTAATGTTGTAGCTGTTAAATTCTCAATTGCAGCTATTGGATTTGCTATTTCAAATACATATCTTACTGGATCTGTAATTTGATAATAAACAACTGTATCTATTTGCATTGTTACGTTATCTTTTGTTATAACTGGCTGTGGCGGAAAATCTATAACGATTTCTCTTAAATCAATTACATAAGCCATATGATCTAAAAATGGTACTAAGAAATGTACACCTGTATCTGCTACTTTTAGGAATTTTCCAAGCCTCATAACTATACCTACTTTAGATTGTTTAATTACCCTTACATAACTTAAACTTATTAAAACTACTACTAATACTAACACTACTACTAATATTATTTTAAACATCTTTCTCCCCCTATTTTTATTGAGATTTATTAATTAGTTGTACTTTTCACAACTAGTTTTACGCCTTCTATTTTTATAACTTCTACAGTAGTACCTTTTTCAATTGTTTCATTATTAACTCCTATTGCACTCCATTCTTCTCCATTCACAATAACTATTCCAGTTTTGTATGGAAGTATATTCTCTCTTACAACTCCTCTTTTAGATAAAATTCCCTGCAAATTAGTTTCATATTTATAATTCTTATCTTTTTTAACTATTTTTTTCGTAACTATAACTAAAAGAGATATGGATATTATTGCAAATATAATTACTTGAAGTATTATACTTGATATAAAACTACTCAATGCTAATACTACTAACGCCCCTATACTAAACCAAATTAAAGTTAAGCTTGTTGTAAGTAATTCTCCTATTCCAAACAGAATTGCTACTACTAACCACACTAATTTCAATCTCATCCCTCTTTTCATTTATATTCATTAACATAGACCATGCTTTAACCATATTATATACTATGTAATTCAGTAAAAGTATATATTTTTATATTAAATTAAGGAGGTAAGTCAATATGAAGCAAGGCTTTAAGAATATTACAATTACACTAATACTCTCTATAGTCCTAATTAGTCAGTATAATCTTGCAAATGTATACGCACTATTTGAAAATCCCCCTTCACAAGAACAAATAATAGAAGATCCTAATATATCTACTGATTCTAATGATGTAATCCATGATGACACATCTACTACTCTTGATGATGATAATTACTCCGAAGAAGATAATATACCTTCTAAGCCTGCAGAGAGTATCCAAACTGAAGATGACTCTACTATAGATAATCCTACACCCATAGAAATACATGATGTTAATTTATTAAACGCCATAAATAATGCCTTAGGTATAGATGGATCAACTGAGGTTATAAATAGCTCTAATATCTTAAGCCTTGAAGAATTAGATGCTTCTGGTCTTGGTATTACGGATTTAAGTGGACTAGAATCAGCTAAAAACTTATCCTTATTAGATCTTTCTGATAATAACATCAAAGATGTTGCCCCTTTATCTAGTTTAGATAACTTAAATGGCCTATTTTTAAATAACAATAATATAATCGACTTATCACCAGTTGCTAACATAGCACAAAAAATAATAACTACTTATGGTACTGACGATACTAAGTACGGTTTCCAAGCTTATAATCAAACTTACACTCTAGAAACAATAAAGTCTGATAAAGGTTCTGATATAACACTAATTCTGGGAAGTGATATTTCTCAACCAATTAACATGTATAAAGAAACTCCTGATATTGAATCTATTAATCCATCTGGCAATATAGATAGTACAAAAATTTTATTAACTAATATCCAGGAATCTTCAGAATATCAAATTAAATTCTATGAAATTGAAGGGTGGAGCTTTATTTACTACTTAGACATAGAAATAAATAATTCAGACTCTCAAAAACCTAATGATTCCGATAAGCCAACTGCTCATGACAATAACGATGAACCTGATGAACCAACTACTCCTAATAATAATGATGAACCTAATAATAACAATACTACTATTGTAGACATTGATGACAACAGTAACAATACAATAGTTAATAATGATACTACTGTTATTACCCAAATTAAAAATGTTATTAATAAGAATACTTTTATATCAAAATTATCTAAAATTAAAATAAATGCTAAAGATCAAAGCTTATACGTTGGTGACTTATTTGAACCCATGAAAAATGTTACAGCTACAGATTCTGATGGTTCTGATATTACAAAAAATATAATTATATCTGATAATACTATTGTTACAAATACAAAGAATATTATAACTCAAGCCGGTCAATATAAAGTTACTTATGAAGTTACGGGAAGATCCTGAGAAACAGTTCGTAAAACTATAAATATTTCCGTTTATAATTATGGTGAAGAAAAAGTCGAAAATGTTAAAACTGGAGATAATTCCATTATTATCTTTTGTACTTTAGGCATCATTGCAATCTTAGCACTTATTGTAGTTAATATCATTTTAAGAAAGAGAAAATAGTATATATTTATAGCCAAGATTAATCCTTGGCTTTTTTATTGCTATTTTCTAATACATATTATAATAAATCAACAGTATTCTTCTTATTATTAATTCCATGGTCTATTGTATATTCATTATTCTTATATATAAAATGAACCTATAACTTAATATAGGTCCATTTTATAGGTAGAGGTTATTATATTTTATACATTCTAGCTTCCCATGGTTTTAATATCATACTATTTATATCTTTATGCTCTTTAACTTTGTAATTTGATATTACTAAATTACTAAATCTTAAGTTTAACTTATTATAAGAATATGTATTATCATAATTACTCAAATTAGTTATTATTAAGAATTTTTTATCATCAAGTATTCTTTCATATGCAAATATATTTTTATCTTCTTCCAGAATAAGATTATATGATCCATAAATTAAACACTCATTTTCTTTTCTTATTTTAATAATATTTTTATAAAAATTTAATACTGAATTACTATCTTTTAACTGCTTCTCAACGTTAATATCTTCGTAATTTTCATTTACTTTAAGCCACGAATTTCCTACTGTAAATCCTCCATTTTTAGAAGAATCCCATTGCATAGGAGTTCTTGTATTATCTCTAGAATATGCATTTAATTCACGTAGTGCTTCATCTATAGTTCTTCCATTTTTTATTTTATCTTCATATACACTTTTAGCTCTAACATCATTATATTCTTCAATATTATTAAATTTAGCATTAGTCATACCTAATTCTTGCCCTTGGTATATAAAAGGTGTCCCTTCCATCATAAAGTACATAAGTGCTAAAGACGTTGAACTTTCATATATATACTCTTTATCATTTCCTAATGTAGATACAACCCTTGGTGTATCATGATTTTCTATATATAAAGCATTCCACCCTTTATTATGAAGCTTATTTTGCCATTTACTTATGACCCTTTTATACTCTATCCAATCTACATTCCTACCTGGATTATCATTCCATAAGTCCATATTTTCAAACTGGAATATCATATTGAACTTTCCATCATCTTCACCAACCCAAACTTCAGCTTCATCAGCATCAACTCCAGCAGCTTCACCTACCGTCATTATGTCATATTTATCAAAGGTATTTATTTTTAACTCTTTTAGAAAATCTTGTATCCCAGGTCTATTGCTATGTTTATCAAAAGATGGTACATATTCTAAATTATCAGGATTAGGCATATCTAAAAGACCTTCATCTTTTTTTATATGACTTATAGCATCTATCCTAAATCCATCTATACCCTTATCTAACCACCAATTTACCATTTCATATAATGCTTCTCTTACTTCTTCATTTTCCCAATTTAGATCTGGTTGCTTTTTTGAGAATAAATGTAAATAGTATTCGTCAGATTCTTCCTCATATTGCCAGGCAGATCCTTTAAATATACTTTCCCAGTTATTTGGTTCTTTATTATTTTTCCCTTTTCGCCAAATATACCAATCTCTTTTATCACTATCTATAGAAGACTTTGATTCAATGAACCATGGATGTTCATCACTAGTATGGTTTATTACTAAGTCTGCTATCAATTTTATATTTCTTTTATGTGCTTCTTTTAATAGTTCATCAAAGTCTTCCATAGTACCAAAATCATCCATTATAGCTTTATAATCGCTTATATCATAACCATTATCATCGTTTGGTGATTTGTAAAATGGAGATACCCATATTATATCTATTCCTAGGTAAGCTAAATAATCTAGCTTTTCTATAATACCTTGAATATCTCCTATTCCATCACCGTTAGAGTCCATGAAACTTCTTGGATAAATTTGATAAGCTACAGCTTCTTTCCACCATGCTTTTCTCATTCTGTTTATTTCCCCCATATAGTGAATTTCTACATATTTAAATATAAATTTTCTTCTCTCTTTATAGTTAACTTATCTTCAATTTTATAACTCTCTCCATATACAACTAATTCTACTTGCCCTTCACTTATATTTTCTATAAATATATTTTCTTGTTCAACTATTACTTTTAAAGCATGCTCTCTATAGTTTATGTTGAATGAATAAGAATTCCATTGCTCTGGTAACTTAGGATTAAACGATAAGGTTTCATTCCAAGTCCTCATTCCTGCAAATCCTTGAACTATTGCTAACCATGACCCAGACATAGATGTAATATGCAATCCATCTTCTGTATCATTATTATAGTTATCTAAGTCTAATCTTGCAGTTCTTGAATATAGTTCATATGATTTTTCTAAGTTGCCTATTTCAGATGCAATTATTGAGTATATGCATGAAGATAATGATGATTCATGAACTGTATATTTTTCATAAAAATCAAAGTTTCTTCTTTTTTCTTCTATTGAGAATTTATCCCCAAAGTAATACATACCTTGAAGTACATCTGCTTGTTTAATAAAGCAAGATCTAAGTATTCTATCCCAGGACCAATTTTGATTTAATGGTAAGTTTTCTCGAGGTAAGTCCTTAACCTCTATAAGATCCTTATCTAAAAAGTTATCTTGTTGAACTATTATATCTAAATCCTTATCATATGGAAGATACATATTTTCAGCTATAGTAATCCAATTACTTAGTTCTTCTTCTTTTACATTATTTCTTTCTACTACATTATTTCTTTCTACTGATTTAGCATACTGTTCTTGTAATTTATTTATATTTTCAACTGCATACTCCAAGCACCATTTTGCTATATAATTAGTATACCAATTGTTATTTACATTATTATCATATTCATTAGGACCCGTAACTCCATGTATCATATATTGACCTTGACACTTTGCATAGTGAACTCTACTAGCCCAGAACCTTGCAACCTCAACTATTACATCTATACCTTTTTCCTCTATATAAGAGTAGTCTCCAGTATAATTAGTGTAATTATAAATTGCATATATCATACTTCCATTACGATGTATTTCTTCAAATGTTATTTCCCATTCATTATGGCACTCTTCACCATTGAAAGTTACCATCGGATATAAAGCACCTTCTAATCCAAGCTTTCTAGCATTTTCTTTAGCTGCATCTAATTGATTATATCTATATTCTAATAAATTTCTTGACACATGCTTATCTGCTACACCCAAATATAACGGTAAGCAATACGCTTCTGTATCCCAATAAGTTGCTCCACCATATTTTTCTCCAGTGAATCCTTTAGGACCTATATTTAACCTGTAATCATCCCCATAATACGTTGAGAATAATTGGAATAGATTATATCTTATACCTTGCTGTGCTGCTATATCCCCCTCTATCTTTACATCTGAAGTTTCCCATCTTTTATTCCACTCTTCTGAATGTTCTTTAAGTAAATTTTCATATCCTTTTACTATTTCTTCATTTAGGATATTCTCACTTGAACTTAGAAGTTCATCTTGATTATGATCTCTAGTTGAAGTTATAGCAACATATTTTGTTAATGACACCGTATCATTATGATTTATATCTACAACTATAGTATTTGCACTATAAAGTTCTTTGTTCATAAATTCAGAAACCTTAGCTTCTTTGCTAACTTTATTTATCATGTTTGCACATACTGTAAATACTTCTGTTCCAAATTCATTGTCCTTAGTTCTTGATATTACATTTCCCTTATACTCTTTTGATCCTGAGCTAATATTTATCCAAAATTTTTCCTCATAATTTGAATCTTCATTTGTAACATTACCATCTAAATAAGATACAAAAGTTATTTCCCCATCAAAGTTTAATGCTCTTACATCATACTTTATAACTGCTAATTCTTTTCTTTTTATGCTTAAAAATCTTTGAACTTTTACTTCAATTTTTGAACCATCTACATTAGCTATAAACGTACGAGTTAAAATACCATTTTTCATATCTAATTCTCTATAAAAATTTTCAACTTCACATTTACCTAAATCAAGATATTTGCCATTTACCAGTACATCTATGCCTATATAATTTATGCTATTTGGAACTTTTCCAAAATATTCGGGATATCCATTCTTCCACCAACCAACTCTTGTTTTATCTGGAAACCATACACCTGCTATATAAGAACCTCTATGACTATCTTTTGAGTACATTTCTTCATAGTTCCCTCTCATTCCCATATAACCATTCCCTAAACTCATTATAGATTCAGCTAATCTATTTTCTTCAAATTCAATTTTATCTTGTATTATTTTCCATTCATCTATTTTGTTAAATATACGTTTCATAATTGTCCCCCATAAAATTCCAACCTAATATTAAAATCTTTATAATGAATACTCTTTTTCAGATTTATTATATTTAGATATAATTAAATTAAAGTCTAGTTCTTTTGTAGATTTTACTACATATTTTGCTTTGCATAATGTATCTGTATCTCCAATTCCTACAGAATACATCATTGCAGAATTAATTGCATCTACTCCAGCACTTGCATCTTCAAATCCTATGCAATATTTTGGATTTACATTAAGTCCTTTTGCTGCCATAAGAAAAATATCTGGAGCTGGTTTACTGTTTTTGCATTCTGATGCATCTGCTATAAAATCAAAATACTCTATAACTCCTAAACTATTTAAAACTGGAATTGCATTTTTACTTGCTGATGCCAACCCTATCTTAATTTTATTGTTCTTAGCTTCTTCTAATAACTCTATTATTCCAGGTAATATATCATTTGGAGTTATTCTTTTTATTAATTCTTTATAGTCTTCATTTTTTTCAGTAGCCAATTGTAGCTTTTCTTCTTGTGTAAACTGATTTTCTTTATTACCGAACACTAACATTCTTTCAAGTGATTCTATTCTACTTATTCCCTTTAATGTTTCATTAAACTCCTCATCTATTTCTATTCCTATTTTATTACCTAATTCCTTCCATGCTAGATAGTGATAATAGGCTGTATCAGTTATAACACCATCTAAATCAAATATAAATGCTTCTATCATATCTATAATAAAATCCTTCCTCTTTTTAAATTGAATAGATTACGACTCATACTATATTACTTAGATAAAAGTATCTCTTTCTACTAGTTTAGTATCTACGATATAATTCTTTCTCTTGCTATTTTTTCCTTCTAACTTACTAATTAGCAACTTAGCTGCATAGTGTCCAAGCCTTCCTGCCATTATATCAACTGAGGCTATAGATGGCTTCTGATACTGAGCAATCTGTGAATTATTGAACCCAATCAATGCTATATCTTTAATACTGTTATCTTTAACATACTCTTGAACACCTAAAGCTAATAGATCATCTGTGGTTACTATAGCTGTTAACCCTTCTTCTTTGAATAATTTCTTAGCTGCATCATAACCATTTTTTGCATTAAACTCATTTTGTTGCACAATTAAATTATCATAATAATCAAGTTTTGAGTCTATCAAAGCATCTTTGTATCCCTTTAATCTATCTTGTGACATATTCCATTCTTCAATAGCTCCTACGAATCCTATTTTTTTATGACCATTTTCTATAAGAAGATGAACTAAATCATACATAGCCTTAACGTTATCATTATCTACCCATAATATAGATTCTGTATCCTCGGGTCTACCTATAACTACAAAAGGAAACTTTTTATCTTGTAAGTAATTGATAATCTCATCATTTTGTCTACTTCTCATAAGAATAACTCCGTCAATTAAGTTATTATTAGTAATTTCTTTCACATGATTTAATTCACCTTTATCATCTTCACTAAATGCATACGTAATATAATACCCTTTAGTTTGAGCATATAGGCTCATTCCTTGCATTGATGTAATAAAGAAAGGATTTGTGAATAAATCTTTAGCCTCATTTGGCAAAACCACACCTAATATTTTTGTTCTTTTTCTAGCCAAACTTCTTGCCATTGCATTTGGCTCATACCCAAGTTTATCAATTGCTTCTTGAACTCTCTTTCTTGTTGTTTCGCTTATTCTAGGATTGTTTGATAAAACCCTAGATACTGTAGATGTCGCTACATCTGCCTCCTTAGCTACATCTTTTATAGTCACCTTCATATACTTCACTCCTATAGAAATCTTTTATATTGTTGTACTTACTTTATACTTCCTGATACAACACTTTTTATTATGTGTTTTTGTGCAAAGAAGTAAAATACTAAAACTGGTATTATAGTAAGTACTAATCCTGCTAATGCTAAATCCCATTGCTTTGTATATTGACCAAAGAAGAAATACATTGCAAGCGGAATTGTTCTTGTTTCTGGCGTATTTATTATTAATGATGGTAATAAGAAGTCATTCCAAATCCAAACTGTATTAAGTATAGCTACAGTTATAGTAGTAGGCTTAAGTAGTGGGAATATTATGTATCTAAATGTTTGCCATTTACTGCATCCATCTATTATAGCCGCCTCATCTAACTCCTTTGGTATGCCTTTTATAAATCCATGATATAAAAATATTGCTGATGCACATCCAAATCCTATATACATGAATATGATCCCTGGAACATTAAGTAAATTTAATTTTCCTGCTATGCTTATCAAAGGTAACATTATAGATTGGAATGTTACAATCATAGATGAAATAAATAAGAACAATATTCCATTTGCTAGTTTTGAATTTGTTCTTTGAATCATCCATGCTGCCATAGCAGAGAAAATTATTATAAGCAATACACTAATTACAGTTATAAAAAGTGAATTACCTAGAACTTTTATAAAATCTAATTGCTCCCAAGCTCTTATATAATTACTAAAACTTGCACTACTTGGAAGAGCTAATGTACTTTCAAATAACTCTCCCTTTGTTTTAAAAGAGTTTACTATTATTATATAAAAAGGTGATAAACATATTAACCCTAATATTAATCCTAATATATTTAAGCCCCATTTTTTTAATTTATTATCCATTATGCTTCCACCTCACCTTTCTTAGTTAAATAAACTTGTGTTAATGCTATTACCGCTACTAATATAAAGAATATTACTGCCTTTGCTTGTGCTAAACTCATCTTATTATATGAAAAAGCTGTTTGATATATATTCAAAGCTAACATTTGAGTTGCATTTCCTGGTCCACCATTAGTTAAAGCTAAGTTTTGATCGAATAACTTAAATGAATTTGATAAAGTTAGGAATAAACTTACTGTAAACGCAGGTCTAACCATAGGAAAAGTTATTAATCTTATTCTTTGAAGAGGACTTGCTCCATCTATTTTTGCTGCCTCATTTAATTCAGGTGGTACATTTTGTAATCCTGCTACATATATAACCATTACATAACCTGCCATTTGCCAGGCTGTTAATATAACTAATCCCCAGAAACCTGTTTTTTCATTTGATAGCCATCCCATCATCCAAGTTTGATTTAATGCTTGACCTAGCCCATTAAATACATTTACAAATATAAATTGCCATATAAATCCTAGAATCAATCCACCTATTAAGTTCGGCATAAAAAATACTGTTCTAAGTGGATTGCTTATTTTAGACTCCCTTGTAACCAATAATGCTAATGTAAACCCTAAAAAGTTTATTACTACTATAGATGCTAATGTAAATTTAACTGTAAATCCAAAAGATTGCTTAAATCCTTCATCAGCAAATACTTTTACATAGTTTTCTAGTCCTATAAACTGAGCTGAGTTTCCTATACCATTCCAATCTGTGAATGAATAGTATATACCTAATAGCAATGGTATCAAAACTACAACGACAAATGCTAGTAAACTCGGACCTACAAATGCCCAAAAAGTAAGACTATCTTTTAATCTTTTATTTTTTCTTATCTTATTTTCTTGCCCCTTGTTCTTACTCTTTTGTTGACCTTTATGTACACTTTCCATAAATTTAGATCCCCCTTTTATTTGTATTAATCTCTAAGTTAAACATTAATTATTTCAATATAATAAATATTTAACTTAAAAATTACATCTATATTTATTCAAATATAGGAAAGTACATTGTACTTTCCTATATTGTCAGAATTACCAATTACTTTCTTTCTTCAGCCCAAGTATCTTGTGCATGCTTTACTAAATCTTCCCAAGACATACTTCCATCTAAATATTTTTGAATATCTGCTCCAACTACGTTTTCTCCCCATCCACTTGGATATCCCATGAACACCCATGGCATAGTTTTTCCATCGTTAGCATATTGTAAAACTGCTGCAGATAATGGATCTTTTGGTTGTAAACTTTCATCTTCATATCCTTTAAATGCAGGAATAAAGTTAAAATCATTTATCACCATTTCTTTTCCTTCATCAGAAGTATATAACCAGTTTAAGAAATCTTTAGCTGCTGCCTTTTCTTCATCTGATTTATCTTTATTTATAGACCAATACATTGGTATACCTACTGGTATAGAGTCTTCATTAACACCTTCTAAAGGCATTGGTAATATCCCTAAATTATTACCTATTTCTTCATTAACTCCACTTATAGCTTGATAAGTCCAGTTCCCCATTTGTATCATTGCAACTTTACCTGTAGCAAATTTTTGTTCAGTTTGCATAGCATAATCAACACTGTTTAAAGATGCTTTAGTTCCATCTGGCATATAAGAATACTCAGCTTGTAAATCAAGAATTTTCTTTAATTGATCACTATATTTAAATTCTAATGTTTTAGCTTCATAAGCTTCTTTTCCACTTGCAAATTCATTACCTAATGCAACATTTAATAAGTGTAATCCTGTTACCCATTTTTCTTTTGCAGGTAATGACATTACTGCTTCTATTCCTAACTCACTCTTTTTAGAGTCTAATGTCTTAACTGCTTCTTCTAATTTAGCAAAAGTAGTTATTTCTTCTGGGTTTATTCCAGCCTTCTCAAATATTTGCTTATTATATATAAATCCATATCCTTCTTGAGCAAAAGGCATACCGAATATTCCATCATCAGTTGTAACTGAACCTAGAGTTCCTTCAAATGCTTGATTTACCCAAGGTTGATCAGATAAATCTTCTAATTTAGAAGCCCAGTCTTCAACATCTTGAGGTCCACCTATATTAAATATAGTTGGTTCTTGACCAGATTGGAATTTAGTTCTTAATCCCGCACCATAGTCATTTCCTCCACCAATAGTTTCTATGTTTATCTTTACTCCATCGTGGCTTTCTTCATATTTCTTTGCAGCTGCTTGAAGTGCTTCTTGAGTTTCAACCTTAAATTGGAATATATCCACTGTAACATCTCCAGAAGCACTACCTCCACTTGAATCTTTACTTGAACTACAACCAACAAGACTTCCACAAATCAAAGTTGTTACTGTCATTAAACTTAATGCTTTTTTGAATCTCATAATATGTATTCCCCCTATTTTATTAAAGTTTATGCAATCGATTGCACATCTTTAATAAAATAGTAGCACAAGATTTCCCATTGTGCAACCGTTTACATTTCATTTTTGTATTTTTTCCTTTAATAACTCTCTACTATTTAATAAAAGTATATTTAAAATAATAAATAATAAAAAAAGAGCTTCCCAAGTTTAAATTATACTTAGGTTACTCTTTTATTATATTATTACGCTATATCTTTACTTTGATAAAATATGTCTATATATTTCTTCATCACTATCTTTGTAAACATTAAAAACTACCTTTAATTCTTTTTCTGGATTATCTTCCATCCATTTTTTTACGGTTTTAACTGCTATTTTAGCAGCATCCTCCTTTGGATAACCAAACACGCCTGTTGATATACAGCAGAAAACTATATTTTTTATATTATCTATATCCCTTACTATATTGAGGCATGAATTATAACAAGATGATAATTGTTTTTCTTGCTCCTTAGTTGGATCTAATGAAGATACAATAGGGCCTACTGTATGGATAACATATTTAGATGGTAAACAATAAGCTCTAGTTATTTTTGCAGAGCCGGTGTATTCTAAATGATTTTGTTTTTCTATTATAATATTGCAATCTTTTCTTAATCTTGGTCCTGCTGCTGAATGTATTGCATTATCTATACACATGTGAAGTGGCTGCATGCACCCCAGCAATCTACTATTAGCTGCATTAACTATTACATCTGATTTTATAGTAGTTATATCTCCATTGAATATGGATATATCTTTTTCTACTTCTGGTATATCATCTACACTTATAGTATTTTTTTCTTTGCATTCTGTTATTAATAATCGTTCTAGTAATTCAAGATTTACAGGATCAATTTCTTTTGGAGGATATGCATTTAGAATTCCACGAAGCATATTTCTTCGTGTATCGTAAGTATCTGGTAAATTTTTAGTATTCCAAATCCCTTCCTTAGAAAAATAGTCAATTAATACTCTAACTGCTCTGTATTTTTCTGATTTTGACATAGGTTTTACATCTTTATTAAATACTTCAAATAAGTCTATATCGTTAGCATAATCTACCCAATTCATAAACATCCTCCCACATCCATTTGAATTTTTAATTTAATTCTAAAATACTATATCTAACTCTTTATTTTTAACAATTCTTCAAAATATCAAGTATTTATTTATATATATTAAAAGTCATGAAAATAAAGTTATTTATATCACTTAAATTTTCATGACTTTTTTAATATCATCTATTAAATATATATTTTTTATTTAATAATATAATAAAAAAATTATTTATCAAATAGTTTTAGTAATTATATTCCTATTACTTGAGTTACGCCAGGTACTTCTTTAACTAATAAATTTTCTATAACAGCCTTTATAGTCATTGTCGCCCCTGGACAACCCTGACATGCTCCCTTTAATCTTACTAATACAACTCCATCTTGATTTACATCTACTAACTCAACATCTCCACCATCTCTTTGAAGAATTGGTCTTACTTTTTCAAGTATCTCTGCTACTTTCTCTCTCATAATACCCCCCAAAAAAACTTTAATTAACATATTCATAAAAATTTTACTTTATATTTTAATTCCACATTGCTTACCGTTTTCCCTTTTTTAATTTACTTTATAGTTTTTGTCTTCTACTAGATGATTGTCGAAATAATTCAATTAGTTCATTACTATCTTCACTTTCTATAGATTTCTTTATTTTATTTAATTCAATTGTAAAATCATCTATTGATTTTAATAGATTTTTCTTATTCCCAATAAAAAGTTCACACCATAACTCATCATTAATATTTGCTATCCTTGTTAGCTCTCTATAACTATCCCCTATGAAATCTCCTGTTGCTCTATTATTTTCATCACTATTTATTAATGCAACAGCTAATGCATGTGGTAATTGAGATGTATAAGAAATTATTTCATCATGAAAATCTGCACTTACTTTTCTTATTTTACTAAATCCTATTGAATATATTATACTTTCTAATAATTCTATATTTTCTACTTTATTAAATTCAGAATTAATTAATATATAATTAGCTCCATTGAATACTTCGTTACTTGCAAAATCTAAGCCTTTTTTTTCCCTACCTGCCATCGGATGACCAAATATAAAATCTACACTATTAGGTAATATTTCTAATATCTCTTTTATAAACAATCCCTTAATTCCAGTGGTATCAGTTATAACGGCTCCTTTTTTAAAATTTAATTTATTCTCCAAAATAAATTTTTTTATCAGTTTAGGGTAAATTGAAATTATCACTAAATCTGCTTCTTTTAATATCTCATTTCCTTTGGTGCAGCCATCTTTTATTATTCCTATACTTTTCGCCTTTGTTATTGTACTTTCATCTATATCTATCCCATATACTTCATCATATCCAGCTTTTTTAAGGGCCATTGCAAAAGACCCTCCAATTACACCTAATCCTACTATAGCTATTTTCATATTACTTTGCCTTCTATTTCTGCCAATACCCTTGCTTTTTCCATTAAAAATCTAAATTTATTTGGCTTTATTGATTGCTGTCCATCACATAATGCTTTTTGTGGGTTATTGTGTACCTCTATAATAAGTCCATCGCACCCAGAAAGTATTGCTGCTTTAGACATAGGTTCTACCAATCTCCAGTCTCCCGAAGCATGACTTGGGTCAACTATAACAGGTAAATGAGATAACCTCTTTACTATTGGTATCGCACTTAAATCTAATGTATTTCTTGTATATCTCTCAAATGTTCTGATTCCTCTTTCACATAGAATTACATTTTCATTCCCTTCTGCCATTATATACTCCGCACTCATCAGCCATTCCTCTATAGTCGCCGATAAGCCTCTCTTTAATAGTATTGGTTTATTAGTTCTTCCCACTTGTTTTAATAAATCAAAGTTTTGCATATTTCTTGCCCCAATTTGTATTACATCTACATCTTCCACAAATTTATCTATATAATCGGTTGACATAAGCTCAGTCACTATAGGTAAACCAGTTTCTTGTTTTGCTAACTTCAATAGGTTTAACCCTTCCATCTCCATGCCTTGGAAACTATAAGGTGATGTTCTAGGTTTGAAAGCCCCACCTCTTAAAAAGTTTGCTCCTGATTCTTTTACACTTTTTGCAATCTCAACTATTTGTTCTTCAGACTCTACTGAACACGGACCTGCTATTATTCCTAAATTAGATCCACCAATCTTACTTCCTAATACATCGATAACAGTATCTTCTGTTTTAAATAATCTATTTGCTTTTTTAAATGGTTCTTGTACCTTTAATACCTTTTCAACATATCTAAATGATAAAATTTCATCTGAATCTATAATCGTAGTATCTCCTATCACGCCTACTATACATTTTGAATTTCCCTCTGTTATATTAGTTTTTACACCTTTACTTTCTATATGATCAACTAATTCTCTTACTTCATCCTGAGTGTATCCTGTATTCAAAACAATAACCACAATATTCCCTCCCTTATTTTTTACTTATTTAAATATTACCTTTTTTATAGCTCCCTAAAAATTTAAAATATTTACTTTCGTTTTCTATATTAGCTATAGCTCTTTTTATTTTTTCCTCTTTAATACTTCCCTCAAAATCTACATAAAACAGGTATTGCCATGGTATATGTTTGTTTGGTCTAGACTCTATCTTCGTTAAGTTTATATTATAATCTGCAAAATACTTTAATAGTCTATATAGTTCACCTGACTCATGTTCCGTAGAAAATATTATACTTGACTTATCACAAGCATTTCCTACTTCAAAATTCCTACCTATTATCACAAACTTAGTATAATTATCCTTGTTATCATTTATATTACTATCTATAATATCTAAGTTATAAATCTTAGCTGCTCTTTCTGATGCTATTGCAGCCTTTGTTTTGTCATTTAAATCTGAAACTAATTTTGCAGATATAGCTGTGTTTAAATAAGGTATCAACTTTATATTCTCATACCTTTTTAGGCTCTCTGCACTTTGCTCAAATCCTTGAGGATGAGAGTAAACTTCTTGTATATCATTTATTGTTGCTCCTTTTACACCTATTAGATGTTGATTTATCTTTATACATTCTTCACCTACTATATAAAAATCATATATCTTTAATAAATCATATACTTTACTTATTCCACCTGTTGATGAATTCTCTATAGGAGCAATAGCATAATCAATCTCTTCATTTTTTAAAGCTATAAACAACTCTTCAAACGTTTCATAATTTTTAGTATTTTTTATACTAGAAAAATGTTTATGCATCGCCTCTTCACTAAAAGATCCAATAACGCCTTGATACCCTACTTTTAAATTTTCTTTTGGATATTTTATTACTTTTTCACTATCATAATCACTATTTATTTCTTTACTCTGAATTAATCTGCTTAAATTCATTAAGTTCATATAATAACTTCTCAGAAATGATTCATACTCTTTATTTTTTAGATAAGATATATTCTTAGCTATAACTAATTCTTCTCTCTCACTTTGATATATTTGCATATTATTATTTTTCTTATAATCAGATATTTTTTTAGATAAATTCATCCTATTCTCAAATAGTAATGTCATTTCCTTATCTATATTGTCAATTTCAGATCTATAGTTCTCTAGTAAATCCATCACATCAATCCTTTCTTATTTATTTTGAATAAAAATTCACTTCGCTCATGTCCCAATGAATGCATCCGTTACTCAAACTTAGTAGTTGGAGTTATAAATTATCCACGAACCAGATAATTTATAATCCCTTAGAATATAAAAAAAGAGCTCAAATGAGCTCTTTCTTAATATCCCAACTAAAACTAATTTAAATGTGATATATTACTTGAATGAAATAGAATACATGAACTCATTAGAAAAATTTTTATATTTATTTTTGCAGAAGAAATATCCAGCGCTAAAATAAAAGCCCCAGAAAAATAAGTTATAAAATTTATAAAGTTTTTCTTCTAACATTCTTCTAATTTGGTTCATCTCTATCCCTCCATAATTTTAATATATTTCAAATACTATTTTTAATTATTACTTTCTAATATTGATATAATTATAGTCCTTATATTTCCTATGTCAATATTAACGATTTATTTATATGTATTATTATTTTTTTATTTCTGTATACATAATTCTTCCTGTGAAAACATTTGCAAAATTAATTTTTTCTTTTTATAATAAAATTAAGTAGTTTTATTCAATTATTGTAAATTAAATAAGGGAGTTGGATCAATTTTGAATATAAAATTAAAAATATCTAATTACTTGCTAATCTATGCTTTATTCTTAACATTATACATATTTACTTTCAAAGGCAATATAAACTACATAAATTTAAAAATATGTTTAACTTCATCAATATTTCCAGCTGTAGTTGGAGGTACTGTAATTAATTTATTTTTAAAGAGGAATATTAACTGCAAATAATTTAATACAAAAATAAAAAGTTACCAATTATATATAATTAGTAACTTTTTGTGTGCTATATTTCATTAAATTCTTCCATTAAAGATTCTATCATGCTTTCATTCTCTTTTCGTTCAACCAAATCAAATATAAGCTCTTGTAAATATAAGTCTATATTTTTAGGATCACGAAAATCTTCGATTTCATAATGTGTAGTTACCTGTGGGTTTAAATGTACATGTATGTTATCTTTATTTATGTCTTTATCTATAAGCATAATACTTCTATCTCCTTATTTATGTTAAGCTATATAATAATTAATTATAAATTCTAATTATATTTTTGTAAATATCTAATATTTTTATATTTTCAGAATCTTCCTGGCTAATAAAATAATATACTAAACAGTGCATGTAATAGCATACATATATATGTATCCTTTAATTTTACTTTTACAGCACCTAATATACTCCCCATTATAAAAGCTTTCATCATGCTTGAAGTAACTATATCAATAATATATCCTGGCTTATTTGTGATACTTATATATTGTCTAATTATATCTATATAACCAACCTGATAAAATGCATATAGTATTGTTATAGATATAAAAACTATCATAACATTTTTTATATGGTTAGTTAAATAATTCCATAAGTATTCTCTAAATAATAATTCTTCAAAAATAGGAATAATAATTATAAGTAAAACTGATAGTCCAATATTGTAAATATTATATGCATCTTCAAAGTATTGAGTTATCATAAAGGTTAATATAACAATGATTCCTAATACCATACGAATTTGCTTATTGTTTTGATTAAACATATTCACAATTTTTAAGCTAGTCGGATTAAATATTTCATTATTTTTTAATATTAATAGCAATAAAATGCCTAATAATGCAAAAGATATAGCTGTCGTAATTATTAAATTTACCAAGTTAAAATTAAGTTGTTTTAATAAAATAAATTTAATATTTATCCTAGCTAATTGCACTACAAATAAAATAAGAATTACATCTATTATGTATTCTTTATAATTTGCTCTAGATTTCAATTTTAATCACCTACGTTTATACTGCTTTTTATTTATATTCACAGTATAACTGAGTATTATTATTTTGTAAAATATAAAAAAGGGAAATTCATAAGATATATTTAATTTATTAATGTACTACATTCATGAAAGGAGAATTTATGAAAAATAAATTTATTTATAAATTTTCACTATGCTTTTTTACTGTAATATCAATTTTATGTTTAGGCTTCTTTAATTTTTATATGTCTGGCTATTATAATAATATATCCATAGGGATTTCATATATATTACATCCATCTGCATTATTTTTAATAATTCTCATTATAGTATTTATACAATTGATACTTGCATCTAAATTAAGAAAAAATAAATAAAGACACCTTAACTTAAATGAATTAAGGTGTCTTTATTTATTTAATCATAAAATCCATTTAATACTCTACATATTGTTGCCTTACTCCAATTAGTTTTTTTTGCTATTTCTCTATAACTCAAACCACCCTCTCTTAAATTTTTTATATTACTTATATCAAGATCTCTTATTTGCTTTTCTTTTGGTTTTAATCCACTCTTATTAGATTTTAATAACTCGATTTCACTTTTTAACTTATCTATTTCTAATTGTTTTTTCTGCAATTTTTTTTCATAATTATTTCTCATTTCATTAAACTCTTTTATGTAATTAATTTTCCAATCCTCTTCAGATTTCAATTTAAATATCCCCATATTCTAACCTCCTTGCACTATAATTTATCAATATAAGGAATAATTTCTTTATTTAATATCAAATTCCTTGTTATTATATACTATTTAAAAACGTAAAATTAATCTATATTTCAACACTATCTTATATTGCTAAACAATTTTTAGTTTTTTCATATAATAAAACTAAAAATTTTCATTATTTATATTTATATTTTATAAACTTTGCGAATTGCTTCATTTAAAAATCACACTTTTAAGAAAAATATATATTATGGATTATAAAGACTTTATTTATATAATCATAAGGGGGATATTTTATGAACTATACGACAGCACTTTTACTTTCTGTTTCAGCTAATTTAGATACTTTTGCGGTATGCATCTCTTATGGTATGAAGAAAGTAAAACTAAGTTTTATAGGAGCATTGTTGATTAGTTTAATAACATCTCTTGGTACTTTTTTATCTATGTATTTAGGTAAAATCATTACTAATTTCATTTCACCTAAAATTGTAACTATAATCGGTGGAATTTTACTATTAATCCTAGGTCTTAAAATTGTAATTGATTTTTTAAAAAAATATAGAAAATCGCATGTTGAAGATTTATTAAGACATAAAAAAGTAAGCTATGGAGAAATTTTAGATAATCCTATAAAAGCAGACGCTGATAATTCTGGAGATATTGATATTAAAGAATGTATAACTTTATCAATAGCTCTTACATTAAATAACTTAAGTGTTGGAATAGCTGCTAGTATTGCAGGTATAAGCATCTTATTAAATACTTTATTTACTTTTATATTAACATGGATAAATATTGGAATAGGTTTTTATGTAGGTCGAAGATATGCCTCTAAACTTGTTGGAAAATACTCTGATTTGGTTAGTGGAGTACTGATAATTATTCTAGGTATTTATCAAATTTTTATGTAATATTCTAATATAATGATAAAAAGCGAACTTCATCTAAAGTTCGCTTTTTATCATTATATTAGATTTACTTTTTTTAACATGATTATATATATAATCTATTACATTTCCACTAATAGCTACTGCTACTAATGAGTAAAGTATATTATCAATAGACATATATGATAATGATAATAGTAAAACAGCACAATCTCCTAGCATATATACTCTACCGATATTTAAAGATGTAGTCTTAGAAATCACTAATGCTAAAGCATCATCTCCACCAGCTGCACATCCTGTTGTAACTATAAGCCCCACTCCTAATCCTACACTTATACCTGCAAGTACTGTAGATATAAACATACTATTTATACTAGGTAGTATAGGTCCTATACTTTCAAATATATCATATAAAACAGAAAAACTAATTGATGCAAATATAGAATACATAAAGAATTTTTTCCCAAAGTATTTGTATCCTATTAATAAAAGTGATAAATCTATTATTATATTTGCTATCTCTGGCTGAATGTTGTATAGGTTCTTTAGCAGTAGTAAAAGTCCTAACACTCCACCTTCTGTTATGTTGTTTAAATAATAAAAGTTATAGACTCCAAATGCAAGTATTGCTGAGCCCATTATTATACGTAGAATTCTTTCTACTTCTTGCCGCCTGGCCATTTTATCCATTCCCTTTCTTTCTTAATTTACTATAATTATATAGGATAAAAAAGCCTTTGTATACACCACTTTTCCAAACTTAAAATTATACAAAATTTTGTTATTTTTTTCAAGTGTTTTTTATCGTTTTTTCAATCTATTTTCTTATTTTTTATGAACCTTAGGTATTTCAATGATTATAACTAAGTATATTTACAATAAAGTTTAGATTAGCTACCTTTAAGGTTTAGTAGGATTAAGTTTCTGTTTATATTAATTTTTTATTTGTTTACTAATACTATCCTAATTTTTATCTTAGATTATGATATTTTATTAATAATAATAGTAATAATATAAATAGTATTAATTATGCCAATATGATATTATAAATTAGTTAATATAAAATAATTCAACATGTGAGGTCGTAATATGAATTTTAGAGAATTAGGAATTAAAGAAGATATTTTAAATATATTAAATAAAAATGGTATAACTACACCAACTCCAATCCAAGAAGAGAGTGTAATACCTATAAAAAATGGTCAAGACATTATAGCACAAGCTCAAACAGGTACAGGAAAAACATTAGCTTTTTTACTACCTATATTCGAAAATATATCAAAGGATATAAACAGCACTCAAGTTCTTATCTTATCTCCTACGAGAGAATTGGCTATACAAATTACAGAAGAAGCTACAAAGTTAAATGAAGCAAAGAATATAAATATACTTGCAGCTTATGGTGGTAAGGATATTGGTTCTCAAATTAATAAATTAAAGAAAAATATTCATCTAATCATAGCAACTCCTGGAAGACTTCTAGACCATCTAGATAGAGGAACTATTGATCTTAGTAAAATAAAAACTTTTGTTTTGGACGAAGCTGATCAAATGTTACTTATGGGATTCAAAAATGAAGTTGAAGCTATATTATCTAAAACATCAAAGAAACGTCAAACTTTATGCTTCTCTGCTACTATGAATTCTCAGGTAAAGAAATTAGCTTATAGATATATGACTGATCCTATGGAAATTTCAATAAAAAAAGCAGAGGTTACTCTTGATTCGATAAAGCAGGAAGTTGTTGAAACTACAGATAGATGGAAACAAGATGCTTTATTTAAAGTTCTAAATGAAGATAACCCATTTATGGCAATAATCTTCTGCAGAACTAAAAGAAGAGTTGATGCCCTTGAAGAAGCTATGGCTAAAAATGGCTATAACTGTGCTAAACTTCATAGTGATATCCAACAATCAAAGCGTGAAAGAATTATGAAATCTTTTAGAAATGCTGATATTCAATATCTAATAGCTACTGATGTCGCTTCTCGAGGACTTGATATAAGTGGGGTTGATAATATATATAACTATGACATCCCAGAAACTGCAGCTGATTATGTTCATCGTATAGGTAGAACTGGTAGAGCTGGTAAGGGCGGATATACTTGTATGTTTATTGATCCTAAAAATATTAAAACTTTAAATGAAATAGAAGAAACTATAAAATTTGAAATTCCTAGAAGAGAAATATAATTAATAATGCATTAAAATAGAGGTAATTACCTATTTGGGTATCTACCTCTATTAATCTAATATATTCTTTTTTAATAACTATAAATAAAAAATTAATTTAAATCTGTAGCTATTTCATTTATCACATTTATTGGATTTTCTATTACGAATTTTGGCTCTACTTCGTAATATTCACAGTCTATAAATCTTTCTATTTCCTCTATATCTTCTACACTTTTATCTGTTACGAATAAAATTACATTTGAGCTTTTTATATTTTCATTTGATAGTTTGTTTTTTATTTTATTTTGTTCTTGCACTTCGCAGTTTATTTCATATCCTAGTTGTTTACCTGCTTCTGTAAGTGCTTTTGCACTTTCTTCATTATTGCACACTGCTGATATTTTTAAATTCATAGTTGTTACCTCTTTCTCTAGTGTATATTGTAATATCATTATAACCTATACTTTACTAAATTAATTATTAAAATTTTATCTACTTTATTATTTCTATATTAATTAAGGCTCTATTTATTTAATTCATAGCTAATTTTATTTATTTTATCCATAACTCTACTATACTCTTCTCCTTCTAGTACTGTTGGCTGATAGTTGTTTCGATTTTTTGTAGATGATATAGAACATGGAATAATATTTGGTTCATCTATAGTTTTTAGTTCTCCATCTTCAAAATTGTATGTTTGTTGATATATCATACTATCTTTATCTAATGGGTTTCTATTTCCTCCAAAACAAAAATTACTTAAACTATAAGCTATGTACTTATCTTCCCCTTTTGAATTTCTATACTTTTCTATTCCTTGCAATACATGAGGATGGCTACCTACAACTAAATCAGAACCATTCTCCAAAACAAAATGAGCTATATTTTTTTGAACTTCATTAGGATAATAATCATTTTCTGCACCCCAGTGAAAGTAGGTTATTACCATATTTACTCCACTTTCTTTAATGTCATTTATATCTTCTTTGATTTCATTTAAATATGATGGGCTATAATTTGAATTCCATCCAGTGTAAGCTAAAAATCCAACTTTTATTCCTTTTACATCTATTATACTTTTTTCTCCTAATCCGGCATAAAATATTCCTGCCTCATCTAATATATCTTTTGTGTCATTTAAACCTTTTTCATAATAATCTTGAGAGTGGTTATTGGCTATACTTACGGCCTCGATACTTCCTTCTTTTAATATATTAACGTATGATGGGTGGCCCTTAAATGCAAACTTCTTCTCTGTATTTCCATTATTAGAATCAGTTAATGTACCTTCTAAGTTAACTATACTTAAATCATCGTCTTTAAATATCTCTTTAACATTACCAAAGAAGTATCCATAATTATTACTTTGTTGTTCAAACTCATGATCAAATGTTCCTCCTCCTATAGATCCAATGTAATTTCCCATTGTAACATCACCTGCAAAACTTAAAGTTATACTTTGCTTTATAGGCTCTTCTTCTATATCTAAATAATCATCTTCTTGTACCTTTATCTTTGAACAGCCATAAAAAGATATAGCTACTAAAATAATTATTATCGACCATGCTTTTTTATATAACACTATGCATCAACCTCCCAATTAATAATTTCTTTTATTATTTCTCCTATATTAATATTTATAAGTTGATGATTTCACAATAATTCTATAAATCTATGTAACAAATTAATTATTCAATTATAGAAATAAAAAAGCACAGATAAGTTCATTGAATTTTTTATCCAAATTACATATCTGTGCTTCTTATTAATTTAGTTTCTAGTTATTAATTTTAATTCTACTGGTATAAAGTTGTCTACTTTCTCACCTTTTAATATTTTGTCTATTGCATTTACAGCTGCCTCACCTATTAATAATGGCTGTTGTGCTACTGTAGCTGCCATAGTTCCATTTTTAACTGCCTCTACTGCATCATCTGTTGCATCAAATCCAACTATAAGAACGTCTTTCATTCCCATATCTTCTAATGCTTTTTGTGCTCCTAATGCCATTTCGTCATTTTGAGCAAATACTGCATCTATATTTTTTTTAGATTGAAGTATATTTTCCATTACAGTAAGACCTTGTGTTCTATCAAAATCAGCTATTTGCTTAGCTATTATATTCATATCACTTTCTGCTATCTTATCATCAAATCCTTGACCTCTATCTCTAGCAGCTGAAGAACCTGCTGTTCCTTCAAGCTCAACTATATTCCCTTTTCCACCTAATTGATCTATTAGGTACTGAGCTGCCATAGATCCTCCAACTGCATTATCAGATGCAATATGTGTTACTACATCTCCACCGTTAGCAGCTCTATCTACAGTTACGACTGGTAACTCATAGTTATTAGCTATCATTACCGATGCCACTGCTGAATCTGAATCAACTGGATTTAAAAGAACTATATCTACCTCTTTTACTGTTAAGTCTTCCATATTAGATACTTCTTTAGCCGGGTCATTTTGAGAATCTAAAACAACAACCTCATATCCTAGTTCTTTTGCTCTTTCTTCTATTCCACTTTTTAAGTCAACGAAAAATGGATTGTTTAACGTTGATACTATAAATCCTATTTTTTTAACGCTACTGTCACTTTTTTGTTGGCATCCAACTAAAGTCATAGCACTCATTATTATTGTTAATATTATAGAAAGAAATTTTTTCATTTTATATTTCCTTTCTTAGTTGCTTTTTCTGTCTAAAAGTACTGCTAATAATATAACTGCACCTTTTACCATTGTTTGATAGTAAGATGATACGTCTAATATGTTAAGCGCATTACTTAATACTCCTATTATTAATGCCCCTATTATTGTTCCTGTTATCTTACCTTTACCACCATTTAAACTAGTACCTCCAAGTACTACTGCTGCTATGGCATCTAACTCATATCCTGAACCTGCAGTTGGTTGTGCTGAGTATAGTCTTGAAGTTATTATTATACCTGCTATTGATGCAAGTATTCCACTTATTGTATATACCCATATTTTTATTTTATCTGTATTCAGTCCTGATAACTTAGTTGCTTCTTCATTTGAACCTAATGCATAAGTATATCTACCCATTTTAGTATTATGAAGTATATAGTAACATACCATAAATACTAATATCATTATCATAGCTGGTGTTGGTATTCCAAGTATTGTTCCTCCACCTATTTTACCAAATGACATTGCTAATTCATTACTTCCTAAAGTTATAGGATTTCCATTTGTATAAACTAATGTTAAACCTTTTAATACAGTCATAGTTGCTAGAGTTGCTATAAATGGTTGTAACTTACCTTTTGATATTATAAAACCGTTTAAGAATCCAACTACTACTCCTACTACTAAAGCTGCAAGTACTGCTATTACTACATTTTGTCCTGAAACTAAAATACTAGCACATACTGCACCGCTTATACCTAGTATCGAACCTACTGATAAATCTATTCCTCCAGTTAATATAACGAAAGTCATACCTGCTGCTATTACTGCATTTACCGAAGTTTGTCTAAGTATATTCATTATATTCTTAGGACTTAAGAACGATGGATTCAGTATTGATACTACAGCTATTAATAATACTAATCCTAATAAACTTTTATATTTAACTAATAATTCTTTTATATTTACATTTTTAGATGTTGAGCTTTGTGCTCTTGATGATATATCCAATTTTATGCCTCCTTAGCTTCAACCGCACATTTTAATATTGCTTCTTGTGTTGCAGATTCTATATCAAATTCTCCTGTTATTCTACCTTGACTTAAAACTAAAATTCTATCACTTAATCCTAAAATTTCCGGCATTTCAGAAGATATCATTATTACTGCTTTACCTTGACTCTTAAATTCGTTTATAAGGTCATATATTTCTTTTTTTGCTCCAACGTCTACCCCACGAGTAGGTTCATCAAGTATAAGGACATCAGGGTGAGTCATAAGAGCTTTAGCTATAGCTATTTTTTGCTGATTACCACCACTTAAATTCCTTATTAACTGTTCTTCACTTGGAGTTTTTATTCTCATTCTACCTATATAGTCTTGAACTCTAGCAAGTTCCTTTTTCTTATCAATTCTGAAGAATGAAGACATTCTATTTAAAGAAGATATAGCCATATTTTCTCTTACTGATAAGTCTAGTATTAATCCATCACCTTTTCTATCTTCTGAAACATATGCTATTCTATTCTTTAAACCATCTTTAGCAGATTTATTATCTATTTCTCTATTTTTTATATATACTTTTCCACTTGTCTTTTTGAAGTGTCCGTATATAGTTTTAGCTAACTCTGTTCTTCCAGCTCCCATTAAGCCTGATATACCTAAGATTTCCCCAGCCTTAACCTCGAAAGATACATTATCTACATATTCGTTACATAGATTTTCTACCTTAAGCACTGTATCTCCCTTTTCAGTTTCTAATCTTGGAAATTGATCTGTAAGCTTTCTACCTACCATCATCTCTATCATTTTATCTTCATCTAAATTGCATAAATCTTCAGTTCCAACAAATTTCCCGTCTCTTAAAACTGTTATATAGTCACATATTTCAAAGATTTCTTTAAGTCTATGCGATATATAAACTAAGGCTTTACCTTCATTTTTCAGCTCATTTATTACATTAAATAAACTTTCTGTTTCTTTATCTGTAAGAGCATCAGTTGGTTCGTCCATTATTATTATTTGTGCATCTAAAGATAATGCCTTTGCTATTTCTACCATTTGTTGCTGAGCTATACTTAAATTACCTACTAACTCTCTTGCACTTGTCTCTACATTTAACTTTTTAAGTAATGCATCTGCATCACCGTAAAGCTTTTTAAAGTCAACAGCAAATCCCTTCTTTGGCTCACGTCCTAAAAATATATTTTCACCTATACTTAAATCTGGTAATAAGTTAAGCTCTTGGTGTATTATCGCTATTCCTTTTTCTCCAGCATCTTTAGGACCTTTTATATCCGTCTCTTCACCTTTATAGAATATTTGTCCACCATCTTTTTTATATACACCACTTAATATTTTCATAAGTGTTGATTTTCCTGCTCCATTTTCACCCATTAGGGCCATTACTTTACCTTCGTAAAGTTCTAAGTTTACCCCATCTAACGCCTTAACTCCAGGGAATTCTTTAACTATGTCTTTCATTTGTAAAATAGGGTTTTTCATTTAAAATACAACTCCTGATTTTAATATTATGTTTGCGTAAGGAGTACATTCACCAGTTCTTACTACTGCCTTACTCTCCTTAGTCATTTTTTTGAAATCTTCATGACTAACCATTGTTACTTTTATATTTTCAAATCGCTTTAATATTTCATTATATATATTAGTATTTTTTTCTACTATTTCCTCAGCAATAACTATTTCTTCTACACATAATTCTTCTAAAACTGTATCTAAAGTTTCTAAGAAAGAAGGTACTCCATATTTTAATGCTAAGTCTATTCTATTTACACCATCTGGTATAGGTAACCCACAATCTCCTATTGTTAAACTATCTGTATGTCCCATTTTAGATATTGTATATGATACTTCACTATTTATAAGTTTTGTTTTTCTCATTCTACCTACCCCCTAAAATTTTCTACATCATTTAATGTTGGTAATGAACTTTGTGCTCCTTCTTTTTGAACACTTAGAGCTCCAACTTTTGAAGCAAAATCCATAGCCTCTTCTACATTTTTATTATTAGCAAATGCAACAGCCAATGCTCCTGTATAGCTATCTCCTGCCGCAGTCGTATCTATTGCATTAACTTTATATGCCTTTTTAAACATAGATTTTTCTTTATTTATATATAGGCTTCCTTTAGAACCTAAAGTAACTATAAGTTCTTTTACACCTTTATCTATCATTACCTGAGCAGCTTTTTGAATATCTTCTTCAGTTTCTATTTCTACTCCACTTAAAATTTCTAACTCAGTTTCATTAGGAGTTAATAAATCTACATTTGCAATTATATCATCTTCTAATTTAACTGCTGGGGCTGGATTTAATATAGTATACTTTCCAAGCTCTTTAGATCTTTTTAGTGCATATTTTATTGTTTCTAATGGTGTTTCAAGTTGAAGTACAACTATATCACTATTTTCTATTCCTTCTATATTTGAATCTATATATTCATTATCTACTTTATAGTTTGCTCCAGGTGCAACTACTATAGAGTTTTCCGCATTATTGTCTACAGTTATCATTGCAACACCTGTTGCTATATCTTCTTGATTTATATATTTAGTGTTTACATTGTCATTTTTTAAGGCATTTAATAAAGTTTCTCCAAATCCGTCTTTTCCAACTTTACCTATCATGTTCACATTTCCACCAAGTCTTGCCATAGCAACAGCTTGATTGGCTCCTTTTCCACCTGGAACTTCTTTAAAATCTCCGCCTATTACTGTTTGACCACCCTTAGGTCTGTTATCTACCTTTACTACTAAGTCCATGTTTAGACTTCCTATGACACATATATTTTTCACAGTATTCCTCCTGTTAATTGTTTTATTTATATTAACAAATAGTATGATTTTTTACTTTCTTTATTTAGAGTATCATATTAGAATCATTAGTGCAACATATTTCTACTTTTTAACCTTTATATAGACAATTTTTATATTTTTAAAATATTTAATATAATATAAAAATATCCCTTTATTTTCTTAAATCTAGATAATGTTGTGAATAAAAAAGCTAACTACTTAATTTATCCATATAAATTAAGTAGTTAGCTTTTTAGAATTATTACATACTATATATGTCTTATAATAAATTGCATAATTTCAGACACTTCAAATTCAATTAAACTAAACAACTTGTATATGACATGACTTTTAGGACCATTTTCATCCTCTTCCTCTTCAATCCAAGTTCTTATAATAACTTTATCATTATCATCATATTCTACATTTAACGGTGGTGTATCAAACTCTTTTATATTGATGGTAAATATATGAGTTTTATTTTTTATATCCTCATCACAAGATCCTAAATATGTTACTTTCAGTTTTTGATTTTCAAATAAAGCTTCCATATTATACCCTCCTAAAAATTATATTTATATATTGTCCATAAACGCTAATATTTATATTTATTTTTCGCTTTAATTTAGATATATATGGTAAAATTAAATTTGGTTTTATATTCATGATAAAAATTAAATTTAATCGGAGGGGTAAAATGAGTTTAATATTAAGAAAATTTTTATGTGTAATTTCAGTTATATTTATCACTATAAGTTCATCATCTTCAGTGTATGCATCTAGTAAAGTTTCTAATTCCATAAATTCTACCTTTAAAGAAATGCAAGTTACTACAAATAGTCTTAACGTAAGATCTGGAGCTGGTACTAAGTATAAAAAAGTGGGTTCTATCAAAAAGAATACTAAAGTAAAAGTATACTCTATATCTAAGGGTTGGGCCAAAATAGAATATAAAAATTCCAAAAGATATGTTAGCTCTCAATATCTAAAGAATATTTCAATATCTAGCAGTTCTTCTAATAATAGCAGTAATAATAATGCTTCTAACCCTGCAAGTATAGTAAAAGAAATGCAAGTTAATACAAGTGTACTTAATGTCAGAAAAGGTGCTAGTACTAGTAGTAAAAAACTAGGGTCTATAAAAAAAAATACTAAGCGTTAAATATATTAGCCAATATCCTGAACTTCCACTTGGATGCGAGGCTACGGCTTTAACTCAATTACTTAATTATAAAAAAGTAAATGTAAATAAAATAACTATAGCCAATGAAATGACTTATTCACCAAATAAAAACCCTTCTCTTGGATTTGTTGGTAGTCCATTTAAAAATGAAAAAGGAGTTTTCCAAGCAATTTATCCAGAAGCATTAGAAAGCCTTGCAAAAAAATATAGAAAATCTAGTGCCAACATAACTGGTGCTTCAGTAGATACTTTAGAAAAAGAAATTCGTAAAGGAAATCCTCTTGTTGTTTGGGCGACTTTAAACTTTACAACACCCAAAATGGGATACTGGTACGAAGGTACTAAAGATAAGATATGGGTAGCTAAAAATTTACACGTAGTTGCTGTAACTGGTGTTGACCATAACTACTTCTACATAACAGATCCCGCTAAAGGTTCTTATAAAGTAAAAAAATCTACATTTAAATCAATTTATGAAAAAGTAGGTAAAAAGGCATTAGTCATCAGATAATAAAAAATCTGATATAGATAATTTAATCTATATCAGATTTTTTATTTATAAACTTAGTAATTCTTCAAACTTATCAATTACATGATTATATTCTTCTGTATTACCAAATCCGTATCGAGCATATATAAAAGGTATTCCAGCTTTTTTAGCTGCATCACAATCCATCTGTGTATCTCCTACATAAACAGGATGCTTCAAATTATTTCTTTCAATTACAATTTTTATATTCTCCGCCTTTGATAAATTTGTTCTGCCTGGACATTCAAAATCTACAAAATACTTGTCAAGATTATAAAACTTCATAAATGTTTCTATATATCCATCTTGGCAATTGCTAACTATAAATAACTTATACTTTTTAGATAGAACTTTCAATGTATCTTCTAGCTTATCATATAAAGTTGCTCCATGTTCCATTAAATACTGATTTTCAAATTCACCACATTCTCTCAATAGAATATCTCTCTTCTTCTTATCCATATTGGGGAACATTCTCTCTCCAATCACTTCTAATTCAAGTCCCATATATCCCTTTAATTCCTCTGTTGTAACTTCCTTTTTATCGTTGTCATATTTACTTATTATAGTACTCCATGAAGAAGCAATCTCTTTAGTCGAATCCCATAGAGTACCATCTAAATCAAATATCATACTATCAATATCTTTTAAACTATTCTGCATACCCCTATTCTCCTTCTAATCCAATGATTTCACTATATATTATAACTTAATTTCTAATTAACATCCTATTTCCTCAAATAATTTAATTAATGATTCTTCAAACCTAATATTATCATCTTTGGTTCTTTTCTTTGGACCTTTAGTTCTACCTCCACCTTGTCTTACTTTTTTAGATATATGTCTTGTGAATAATAATTGATCAATATTTTCATTATTATATACTAGTCCATTTTGATTTATAGCATGTCCTCCCTTGGAGAGCACCATGGCAGCTAATCCATAATCTTGTGTCACCACTATATCTCCTTTATTTACCTTGTTAACAATTAGAAAATCTGCTGAGTCATTACCTTTAGAAACAACAATTTTTTCTACTTTGTATTTCGAAAAATCATGTGATGTATCACATATAATAATAGCTTCTTTATTAAATTTTTTAGCAGTATTTATGCTAATATCAATTACAGGACATCCATCTCCATCTATTAATAGCTTCATATTTTCTCCTTATTATTTTCATTATATATTTTTATTATATATCAAATAACTTCAATATATAATAAGTGCGTATATCATAAGCAACTTTATAATATAAAATCTACTCATAATATACGCACTCTTTAACTTTTCATTGACTAATTTATTTCTTCAGCTATATTATCTTCATTAATTTCTTTCTTGCTTTTCTTACTAAGCATTGGTTTAAAATAAAAATGCTCATCTACAAAAGAATTCACAAAAGAAACAACCTTTCCAGTTATTAATGCACATATAACAGTTCCAATACCTATCCCTTCAAATCCTTTTAAGAATACTACTGACAATACTATAGTTGTTGCTAAGCAAGATAAGTCAAATACAGTTTTTACCTTCTTATAATTTATATTAAATTCTTCAGTTAAGTCTCTTGTAAAAGTATCTATTGGCAAAACTGGAGTTTTGCATTTTAATAATAATGACATTCCAACTGAAAGCATTGAAAAACTTATAAGGAAATATATTATATTATATATTATATTATTCGGTAGCTTTTGCATAATAAATATATTGCAAAAATCTATCATATTGCCAAATACTATTGCAAGAAAAAATGATACAATGTAACCAACTTTAAATTTCTTTGTTATTAAAACTAATATAAGTATTAATACACATTGAAATATATAATTCCAACTACCATAAGTAATATTATCAAAAACCAAACTCAATGTATATGGCACTGATGATATTGACGATATTCCAAATCCACTCTTAACCATAAGCGTATTAGCAAAACTATTAATAATTAACCCCATAAACAATGCTAATTCCCCAACAAATAATTTTTTCTCTTTCATAATTCCCCTCACTTTTTTAATCTTCTTTTTTATCTAAAAATTAAATTTTATTTTACTTTAAACTTGCTTAAGTATATTTCTCATAGAGAAACGGTGAACTCTACTTTAATTTGAGTTCACCGTTTTCCATAAAATGTAATTAAAAACTATTCTATCATTCCCATAACTTTAGGAAGGAATAAACTTATTTGTGGTATAAATGTTACTAACATTAGAACGACAAATATTGATATATAGAATGGTAATATATTTTTTATTACCCCTTCGATTTTAGTTTTAGCTACTCTACATCCAACAAATAGAGTATTTCCAACTGGCGGTGTTATTGTACCTATACATAAGTTAAATACTAACATTATACCAAATTGTATTGTATCCATACCTAAGTTTTGAGCTATAGGTAAGAATATTGGTGTAAATATTAATATAGCTGGAGTTAAATCCATAAAAGTACCTACTATTAATAATAGTATATTCATAATTAATAGTATTACAATTGGGTTATTTGATACACCTAATATTAAATTTGTTATGTATGTTGGAACATTAGTAAATGCTAATACCCAAGACATTATAGAAGAAACCCCTATTAAGAATACTATCATAGCTGTCATATTTATAGATTCTAATAATATTCTTGGTATATCTTTTAATTTTATAGACTTATATAAGAACATTGCTAATAATAAAGAATATACAACTGCAATAGCTGCACCTTCCGTAGCTGTAAATATTCCACCTATTATACCACCTATTATTATTACAATTAGTGATAAACTTGGTAATGCATCAAAAAATACTTTTAAGCCTTGCATGAATGTTATTTTTTCATTATTAGTTTTATATCCTTGCTTCTTAGCTATAAAGAATGCAACGACCATAACTCCTAATCCCCATAATATACCTGGAATATATCCAGCCATAAATAATGCTGCAACTGATGTCCCTCCACTAACTAACGAGTATATTATTAATGAGTTACTTGGAGGTATTAATAAACCAGTAGGTGCAGATGCTATATTAACTGCCGCACTATAATCTGTATTATATCCAGCTTCCTCTTGAAGAGGTGCCATTGTACCCCCTATAGCTGCTGCTGCCGCTGTTCCAGATCCACTTATAGCTCCAAACAACATGTTTCCTACAACGTTTGTATGTGCAAGAGACCCTGGTAATTTTCCTGATAATAATGTTGCAAAATTAACTAGTCTTATTGCTATACCACCATTATTCATTATTATCCCTGCTAATACGAAGAATGGTATTGCTAATAATGAGAATGAGTTAATCCCTGTAAATATACGCTGAGATGCTGTAAAAACAGCATTTTCCCAAGGTAGTGCTGATAATATTGATATAACTGAAGATATTCCTATTGTAACTGATATCGGTATCCCTATTAATAATAAAACTGGAAATACTGCTAATAAAGTTAATCCTGTTTGTAATGCTAATTCCATTGGTTTTCCTCCCCTAATTTAATTACGCTGTTTTAGCATTTTTATTTTTTGCTTCCTTACCATTTGCCAGCTCTTTAACAATATCAGATATATTTAAAATGTTGTACACTATTGTTACAACTCCTGATAAAGGTAATGCAAGGTAAATATAACCCATAGGTATTTGTAATGATGAAGATGATTGTCCCATTGATAACTGTGACATCTTAAATCCTCCAAATACTAATACTAATGCTGCAAATAATATAACTACTAACTCCGAGAATAACTTTACCTTAGTTTGATTTCTTTCACTAAGCTTATCTACTAAAAATGACATACGCATATGCTCTTGTTTTCCAAATACATATGCTGCACCTAATAACCCCATCCACACAAAGCATATTAATACTAGCTCTTCTGTTACAGTACTAGGCTTATTAAATATATATCTAGATGCAACTTGCCATGTTGCAAATATTGTCATTAGTGCTAATAATAAACAGCACACAACTTCTAATACTTTATCTAAACCTTTTCTAATAGCTTCCATTCATTTTCTCCTTTAATAATATATTTTAACAATATTTATTATTTTTTATCACTATTAGCATTCTTTGCTAATATTTCATCACCCTTTGCACGAATCTTATCATAAACTGCCTTCATATCTTCATCTTTTGTATATTCAGCATGTAAGTCTTTCATCTTTTCTTGGAATGGCTTTATATCAGGGTAATAGAATTGAACTCCCATCTCTTCTGCTTTAGCTTTAGCATCTGCTGCTGCATCTTCCCAAAGCTCTACCTCAAATTTATTCGCATAATCAGCCGCTTCCATTACAATTTGTGCTTCTTCCTTTGTTAACTTGTTATCTAATAAAGAAGTACTAGCAATTAATATATCAGGTAACATAGCATGCATATTATAAGAATAATGTTTAGCAACTTCCCCATGCTTATTATTTATTAGTGCTAACTCATTATTTTCAGCCCCATCAATTACATTTTGTTGTAACCCTGTATAAACTTCTCCAAACGACATTGGAGTCGGAGAAGCTCCTAATGCTTGAAGCATTTTTACATTTGTAGGACTTGTTTGAACTCTTATTTTTAAACCTTTTAAATCATCTGGCTCCATTATAGGTTTCTTAGTAGTATATATATTTCTCACTCCAGCATCAAACCAAGTTAATCCTACAAATCCACTTTGTCTTGTTGACTCATATACAGGCCCTATAATTTCTTCATCATTCATTACTTCATGATAATGCTCTGTACTATCCATTATATAAGGTAAATTTAAAACAGTGTAACTACTATTAAATGCTTCTAATGTTCCAAGACCTCCTATAACTAAATCAACTGCCCCTGTCTGAGCTAGTTCAACAGCTTGTGCTGTAGCACCTAACAATTCATTTGGAAATATCTGAACATCAATATCCCCATTTGTTTTTTCCTCTACATACTTTTCAAACTCTAACATTGCTTTATGTTGAGGATGTTCTTCATTTTGACCATGCGCAACCCTTATAACTTTAACCTTTTTTTCTGCTCCATCGACTTTGCTACAACCTATAGCACTGAATCCAATAGTAGCAGCCAGCAATAAAGCTGTAATACGTTTTCCTACCTTCATTAAATATCCACCCTTCTTTATATATTTACTGTCCCTTTTTCATTCTAGTATACTAGAATAATTAAATATGTTAACAATATAACATAAAGTTTTATAATTTTCAATTTCTTTACATTATTTTTTCTAATTTTTTTCATTTTTTCAATTAAGCCCCTGATTTTACATAAAGCAAAATCAGGGGTATTTCATTAATTTACTTTGCAATATTTAAATGCATTATTGTAACATATATTCTCTACTATTTCTCCTAATATTTTCATATCTGCTGGATATTCTCCATTCTCTACTAATTCACCTATATAGTTACATAATATTCTTCTAAAATATTCATGTCTCGTATAAGATAGGAAGCTACGAGAGTCTGTAAGCATTCCAACAAATTGACTTAATAATCCCAATTGAGATAACGCCATCATTTGTCTTTCCATTCCATCCTTTTGGTCATTAAACCACCATCCAGAACCAAATTGTATTTTACCCGCTATACCTCCACCTTGGAAGTTTCCAAGCATTGTTCCTAATACTTCATTATCCTTTGGATTTAAGCAATATAATATAGTTTTAGGTAAATTATCTTCACCATCTAGTGTATCTAATAATCTAGATAAAGGCTGTGCTACTTCACCATCATCTATACTATCAAATCCAACATCTGGACCTAATTTTTTATACATTCTAGTGTTATTATTTCTTAATGCACCTATATGTAACTGCATAACCATATTATGTTTAGAATATATTCTACCTAAGTTAACCATAGTTAAAGTAGAGTATTTTTCTATTTCTTCTTGAGTTAAACATTCCCCATTTATAGCTTTCATAAATATAGCATTTACTTCTTCTTCATTTGTATTTCTGAAATAAACTCTATCCATAGCATGGTCAGTTATTGTACATCCATTTTCTACGAAGAATTCAATTCTTCTTTCTAGAACGTTCATAAGCTCTGTATAGTTAGTTATTGTAGTATTTTCAGTAGCTCCTAACACTTTTATATAATCAGCAAATCCTTCATTTCCTATTTTTACTGCTTTATCAGGTCTTAATGTAGGTCTTACTTCACAGTCAAAGTTTTCATCTTGAGCTATTTTTATATGATGTTCTAAGTTATCAGCTGGATCATCAGTAGTTGCTATATACTTTACATTTGATTTCTTTATTATGCTTCTGGCACTGAAATCATCACTTTGGATAACTTCATTACACCTATTCCATATTTCTTCTGCATTCTCTTCACTTAATACTTCTTCTACACCAAAGTATGTCTTTAACTCTAAATGAGACCAGTGATATATTGGGTTTCCTATTAAGTAAGGCATTGCTTTTGCAAAAGCTTTGAATTTTTCAAAATCACTTTTACTTCCAGTAATATACTCCTCATCTATTCCAAAACTTCTCATTGCCCTCCACTTATAGTGATCTCCATATAACCATATTTCTGTTATATTGTTATACTTTTTATCTTCAGCAATCTCACTTGGTATTAAGTGACAATGGAAGTCAAATATAGGCATATTTTTTGCATGTTCATGATATAAATATTTAGCTGTTTCATTTTGTAATAAGAAATCTTCATCCATAAATTTTTTAACCCTTGTAATATCTTTTAACATATTTATAGCCCCCTTTTATTATAAAGTTACACCGTCTTTTAATATTGATATTTCTCTATATCCATTCTTTTCATTTTGCGCTATATATTTTCCTGAAGCTGTATCAAGTATAAGATTAAAGAATGAATCGTCTACAGATTGTGCATCTTTTGTTTCTATTAACTCTCCAGCATTAAAGTCTATCCAATGTTTCTTCTTATTATATAAATCTGTATTAGTAGATATTTTTAAAGTTGGAACTGAACCTCCAAAAGGTGTTCCTCTACCAGTTGTAAATAAAACCATGTGAGCTCCAGCTGCTGCTAGAACTGTTACTGCCACTTGATCATTCCCTGGACCATAAAGTAAATTAAGTCCTGTTTTAACTGCTCTTTCACCATAACCAAGTACATCTGTTACTATAGCTTTTCCGCCTTTTTGAACACAACCTAATGATTTTTCTTCTAGAGTTGTTATTCCACCCTTTTTGTTTCCTGGAGATGGATTTTCATATATTACTTGGTCATATCTTATAAAGTATTTTTTAAAGTCGTTTATTAAATCAACACTTTTATCAAATACATCCTTGTTTACTGCTCTATCAAATAATATCGTTTCAGCCCCAAACATTTCTGGTACTTCAGTTTGTATAGATGTTCCACCTAAAGCAACTATTTCATCTGATAATCTTCCTAAAAGTGGATTTGCTGTTATACCAGAGAATGCATCTGATCCTCCACATTTAAGACCAATCTTTAATTTAGATATATGTACATCTTCTCTTTCAAATTTAGAAGCATATTCTACTAATTCTGATATTAATTTTTTTCCTTCTTCTATTTCATCTTCGACATCTTGTATATTTAAGAATTTAATTCTATCATGATTGATAGGTTCCAATATTTCTTTAAAACTTGCTAAAGTATTATTTTCACATCCAAGGCCTACAACTAAAACCCCCGCTGCATTTGGATGATTTACTAATCCTGAAAGTATTTTTCTTGTATTCTCTAAATCATTACCTAATTGAGAACATCCATGTGGATGCTCAAAGTAATGAACGCCGTCAACTTTATCATTTATAAGCTTATTTCCTTCTTTAACTAATAAAGCGCATGTTTTATTTATGCATCCAACTGTATTTATGACCCATATTTCATTTCTAATTCCAACATCTCCATTTTCACGAACATATCCTTTAAAGAAAATGTCTTCATCCCTTTTAGGTTGATTTAAGTCATTTTTATTGAATTCATACTCTAATATACCATCTAATCCAGTACTCATATTATGAGAATGTATCCACTCTCCAATTTTTATATTTTCCTTAGCTTTACCTATGCTATATCCATACTTTAATACATCATTTCCCTTAGATATTTCCTTTACTGCCACCTTATGACCTTTTGGAGTATCTTGTAATAATGTTATATTGTTATCATCTAAGCTGATAGTGTCTCCCTTGACACCATCAGCTAACAGTACAACTACATCATCTTCTTTATTTATCTTAATGAACTGGCTCATATTCCTTCTCCATTGTTTGTAATTTTTCAGTAATAACTTCAACTATGTTTAAATACGTAGCTAAGTCCTCGCCCCAAAGTTTTGATTCACTTAATATATGTCTTACATATTCTTCATTCTTTTCTTCAAACTTAGAATGTGCTTCACTCATAAATTCTAATACTTCTGGAGTATCGAATACTTTATACTCATTTCCATTAAAATCATGACCTATATATCCATTTTCTGTTTTTTCTATTTGATAGAATCTTAAAAGTCCTGCTAAACCTACCATCATATTTTCCGGTAATTTATTATTCTCTTCTATGAAAGACTTCACTGTCGGCCATAATCTATTTTGGAACTTAGACACTGAATTCATAGATATTGATTCTAATTTATGTTTTATATGCGGATTTCTAAATCTTCCAAGTACAGTAGATGCAAATTCTTCTTTATTTCCTGTTCTATTTTTTAATGAAGGCAATATTTCTTTTTCTAATGTTTCATTTAAATATGCTTTCATTGTTTCATTTTCTACAACTTCATCAACTTGATTAAATCCTTTTAATATACTTTGTGGTGTTATTAATGTGTGAGATCCATTTAAGATTCTAACTTTTAATAATTGAGTATCATGTAAAGATTCTAACCACTGTACATTAAGTCCAGTTGCATTTAGTGGTAATATATTATCTAGTTCTTCACTTCCTTCTATAGCCCATAAAAAGTATGGTTCACACATAGACATTGCGCCATCTTTATATCCTAATCTTTCAAAATAAGCTTGTGAATCTTCTCTTGGGTAACCAGGAACTATTCTATCAACTAAATTATTTAAGAATACACAATTCTCTTCAACCCAAGTCTTGAACTCTTCTGATGCTCCAAAATCTTCAGAATGCTTAGCTACAAACTCTTTTAACACTCTTCCATTTTCTGCAACTAGTTCACAAGGGAATATAAGAAGTTTTTTAGAAATATTGCCTAAAACTTCAAATCTATGCATTAAGAATGCAGTAAGCTTACCTGGGTATAAACCTTCTGTACATACATTTTCAAGTTCTACTTTTTTGTAAGCAAGTCCAGCTTCAGTAGTATTTGATATTACAACTTCTAAACTTTCTTGTTCTGCTATTTTCATAAAAGTATCCCATTCTGCATTATAATTAAATACTTTTGAAAATACAGATATTACATCTTGTTCAAATACCTCTGTATCACCCTTAAACCCTCTTTGAATTACTGTATATAAATTATCTTGAGACTTTAGTGTATTTATTTTTCCATCATGGTTTAAAGGACAAGTTAATGCTATTGATCCATCATACTTTCCTGCTTTTATTGCTTGGTCTACCATCCAATCAAAGAATGACATTAAGAAGTTTCCTTCTCCTACTTGCATTATTTTTATCGGACTGTTTAATACCTTTTCATGATGCGCTCTTTGAGATTCAGTTAAGCAATCCATACTTAAATTTCTTATTTCATTACTCATATTAATTTATCTCCCTTTACATATTGAAAATTTTACCTTTTTATATTTTGTAATCCTGATGTCATAAGTGTCTCAACATCATCTAAACAAACTAAGTTTATATCACCTTGAATACTATGTTTTAAAACGCTCGCGCAAGTTGCAAATTCTACTACATCTTCATTATTTAATTTTTTTAACAACCCATGTAATATACCGGCTGTATAAGAATCACCTCCGCCAACTCTATCTAATATGTCAAAGGTATATAATTTTGATTTATTTAACTTTTCTCCATCGAATAAAAATCCTTGTAGTGAATTATTATTTACTGTGTTAACTTTTCTTTTTGTACATGATGCATATTGTAAATTAGGGTAATTATCAAATAACTTCTTATATAATGAAGTTAAACAATCTTCAAATTCCAATCCTTCATCCACTTCATACTCTAATATATTTTTAAAATCTAATATACCTAAAAATGCAATATCCACAAATGGAAGTATTTCAAACATGAACTCTCTAGCTTCTTCTAAGCTCCATAGCTTCGATCTGAAGTTTGAATCATAAGAAACAACTATATTTCTTTTCTTAGCTTCCTTTGCAATTTCTAAAGTTAAATCTTTTATCTCTTTACTTAATGCAGGATTTATGCCTGACACATGAATTAACTTTACATCATTTAGCATTTCTTCTATATTAAATTCATTCCTTTTAGCTAACGATATAGCTGAATATTTTCTATCATATGTAACATCAGAATTTCTAAGTCCATTACCTTGTTCTAAGAAGTAAATCCCTAGTCTTCCTTCTCCCTTTATAATTTCCTTAGTATAAATTCCAAAAGAATTCAAATCTCTTATTACTTTTTCTCCTAATGTATTATCTGGTACCTTTGTAACAAATTTTGTATCATGTCCAAACATACTTAAACTACAGATAACATTTGCTTCTCCACCAGCATAAGTAGCATCAAAAGAATTTGCCTGTATTACTTTTTGAAAACCTGGAGGTGTAAGTCTTAGCATAACTTCACCAAAACCTAAAACCTTTCCATTATTATTAACTTCTAATCTTTTCAATTTTATTTACAAACTCCTTAGCTAAATTTTCTATGTCTTTTAAGCTTCCTGAATTAAATAAAGAACTTCCTACCCCTACACAAGAAACTCCCATTTTAAACCATTCATCTATATTATCTATACTAACTCCGCCTGTAGGCATTATTTCAACATGAGGAATTGGTGCTTTAACAGCTTTAACATACTTAGCTCCAAATACATCTCCTGGGAATAACTTAACCATTTTATTTCCTTTTTCTAAGGCATACATTATTTCAGTTACAGTCATGCATCCTGGTAAATATACAACTCCCAATTCTTTACATATATCACTTACTTCATCTGAAAATCCTGGACTAACTACATATTCAGCACCAGCTTCAATAGCATCTTTGGCCATTTTACCATTAAGTACACTACCTATACCTACTAAAGCATCTTTATAATTCTTTTTAACCTCTTTTATAAGTTCTACTACATTAGGTATTGTATAAGTTAGCTCTAAGGCTTTAATACCTCCATTCAAGCATGCATTAACATACCCCAATGCTTCCTCATGGTCTTTCGCTCTAATAACTGCTACTATTCCTTCTTTTTTTAGTTTACTTAACATACGAACCTCCCTAATAACCTTGTATACCAGTTTGTTTCATATAAAAATTCTCCAATTATATATTATCATTGAGTTTTAATCATAAACTATACTATATATACTAATTTATAATTATTTTCTATGAATCTTTTAACTAGTATTATAGTTTATATTTACATACAAGAAATCATTTTCTCTTTACCACTTGTATACCAATATAGTTCAATTATACAATATTTTTAAATTTTTTCAATATTTTACTTATTATTTTATTAAAAAAATTTATTTTTATCAAACTTGTATACATCTTCATAAATAAACTATAATCTAAAAAAAGATGTGATCATAAATTAATCACATCTTTTTTAATATTTTCATGCATCACGTACTTTTTACTTAAAATATTTAGATATTTCCTCATCATGCTTTATTAGATAATCCCAACTCTTCATTGAAAACTTCATATGTTTATCTATTAATTCTTCTACCTTACTTATATCTTTATTATTAATAACATTTAAAAATTCTCTATGCTGCTCCACTACCGATTTTTTAGAATCTTTTTTCTGAGTTAGCAATCTCATTCTATTGTAATGAGTACTTATATTTAGTATACTACTCCATACATGTGTTTTATTAACCCCTGCAAATAATAATTCATGGAAACTAGTATCCAACTTGTGAAATTCAGTTTCTCCACCCTCCATATTAGCTATTATTTCTTGTGCAAATAAGTTTTTCTCTAAATCTATCATTATTTCATGTGGGAAGTTTTCACATGCTAATTTTAGCACTTTCTCTTCTACAGCAAATCTCATAAACAACGCTTCATCTATTAAATCAATATCTATAAGAGATACATATGTACCAGATTGAGGCTTTACTTCTATTAAATGTTCACTTTTCAATCTCATTATTACTTCTCTTATTGGAGTTCTTGATAAATTTAGTTTTTCTGCTAACTCAAGCTCACTTAATAGTTCACCCGGCTTTAACTCTAAAGACATTATATTTTCTTTTAGAACTCTATATGCATACTCTTTTCCTGTCTCTTTGTCTTTTCTTTCATATAGTATCAATGTAGCTCACCCCCTAAATATAATCATACTATATTTATCTAAAATTCTATAACTAGTATACTAAACATAAAAAATAAATCAAGTTTATACATTATTACGTTAGAACCAATTTCTATAAGTAAAAGGCAGATAAAATTCTTTTATAAAAATTTATCTGCCTCTTTTTGTTATGTTTATTTATATTGTAAAGCTTATATTATTTTAATTTATATTCTCTAATTAATCAATATTAATTTACATAGCCTCATCTTTTTCAAATTGAGAGTTATATAAATTTGCATAGAATCCATTTTGAGCTAGTAACTTTTCATGATTACCAATTTCAATTATATCTCCCTCATTCATTACTAATATTAAATCGGCATTTTTTATAGTAGATAATCTATGCGCTATTATAAAGCTAGTTCTACTTTCCATAAGATTATCCATAGCTTTTTGAATTAATATTTCTGTTCTTGTATCCACTGAACTAGTTGCCTCATCCAAAATTAATATTTTAGGGTCTGCAAGTATAGCACGAGCAATTGTAAGTAACTGTTTTTGTCCTTGCGACACATTACTTGCTTCTTCATTTAACACCATGTTGTATCCATCTGGTAAAGTTTTTATAAAATGATGTACATGTGCAGCTTTTGCAGCCTCTATAACCTGTTCATCACTTGCATCTAATCTACCATATCTAATATTATCTTTAATACTTCCATTAAATAGCCAAGTATCCTGAAGAACCATTCCAAATAATTCTCTTAATTCACTTCTATTAAAATCTTTTATATTATGATTATCTATTAGTATCGCTCCAGAATTAACATCATAGAATCTCATTAAAAGTTTTATAATAGTTGTTTTACCTGCTCCTGTAGGTCCTACTATTGCAACCTTTTGTCCTGGTTTTACATGCGCTGTAAAATCTTTGATTATAATTTTATCAGAGTTATATCCAAACTTAACATGATCAAAATCAATTCTTCCTTCTATACCATCGATACTAACAGCATTTTCTACAGTTTGATCTTCCTCTTCTTCATCTAAGAATTCAAATACTCTTTCCGCTGCCGCTGCAGTAGATTGTAATAAATTAGTAACTTGAGCTACTTGAGCTAATGGTTGTGTAAAGTTTCTTACATATTGTATAAATGATTGTATATCTCCAACTTCAATAGTCTTTCTAATAGCTAACCATCCACCTAGTATTGCCACAACTACATAACCTAAGTTACCTACAAACATCATAAGCGGCTGCATTATACCTGATAAAAATTGAGATTTCCATGCTGATTGGTATAAAGTATTATTTAATTTATCAAATTCATTTACAGCTTCTTCTTCACCATTAAATACTTTTACTATGTTATGACCACCGTATAACTCTTCAACTTGACCATTTACGTGACCTAAGTATTCTTGTTGAGCTTTAAAGTATTTTTGTGATCTTTTTACTATTAATGATATTAATATCATAGATATAGGTAATATAAGTAAAGTTACACCTGTCATAAGCCAACTTATAGATAACATCATTACAAGTACACCTATAATTGTAGTTACTGATGTTATTAACTGAGTCATACTTTGATTTAAACTTTGACTTAGAGTATCTATATCATTAGTGATTCTAGATAAAACTTCACCATGAGTTTTTGTATCAAAATATCTCATAGGTAATCTATTTATTTTCTCTGATAATTCATTTCTTAAGTTATATGCAACTTTTTGAGATATTCCACTCATTACAAACCCTTGTATAAATGAGAATATTGCACTTAATATATATAATCCAATTAACGCAATTAGTATTTTCCCAATTGCATCAAAATCAATTCCAGCTCCAGTAGCACCTGAAACTTTAGCAACTAAACCTTCAAATATTTTAGTTGTAGCTCTACCCAGTATCTTAGGTCCAACAACTGAGAATGATACACTTCCAATTGCAAATATTATAACTAATATTATAGAAAGTTTAAATTTACTTAGGTAGCCTAGTAAAGTTTTCATTGTACCCTTAAAATCTTTAGCTTTTTCTCCTGCGCCACTCATAGGGCCATGTCCCATAGGGCCTCCCATTCTTTTTGGTTTTTGATTATTACTCATCAGCTAGCTCCTCCTTTGAAAGTTGTGATAAAGCTATTTGCTTGTATACTTCACAATTATTTAAAAGCTCTTTATGAGTTCCTTTTCCTACCATTTTACCTTCGTCAAGAACAATTATTTGCTCTGCATTTAAAATTGTACTTATTCTCTGTGCAACAATTAATACAGTACTTTCTGATATTTCTTCCTTTAAAGATTTACGAAGTTTTGCATCAGTTTTAAAATCTAGTGCAGAGAAACTATCATCAAATATATAGATTTCTGGGTCTTTAGCTATAGCTCTAGCAATAGAAAGTCTTTGCTTTTGACCACCTGAAACATTAGTCCCGCCTTGTGAAATCTTAGTTTCATATTTTTCCGGCTTAGATTCTATAAACTCTGTAGCTTGAGCTATTCTTGCAGCCTTATTTATATCTTCTTCTGTAGCCTCTTTTTTACCATATCTTAAATTTGAATCTATTGTTCCTGAGAATAATACACCTTTTTGAGGTACATATCCGATTTTTTCTCTTAAATCATGTTGCGTAACATCTTTTATATTTACACCATCTACTAATATTTCACCTTTAGTAACATCAAAGAATCTAGGTATTAAGTTAATTAGCGTTGATTTCCCACTACCTGTACTTCCGATAAATGCTGTTGTTTCTCCAGCATTAGCTGTAAATGAAATATCAGTTAAGATATCCTCTTCTGCATCTGGGTATCTAAATGAAACATTCTTAAACTCAATAACACCTTTTTTATCTTCTTTAAATTGAACCGGTTTTTCTGGATCTTTAACGGAAATATCTGTATTTAAAACTTTATCTATACGATCAAGAGATACTAATGCTCTTGGTAACATAACTGATACCATAGATATCATTAAGAATGACATTACTATTTGCATTGTATATTGTATAAATGCCATCATATCTCCAACTTGCATTGTACCTGCATCTATACTATGAGCTCCATTCCAAACAATTAGTACTGTAATAGCATTCATTACAAACATCATTGCTGGCATCATACAAGACATCACTCTATTAACAAAAACATTAACCTTAGTTAAATCCTTATTTGCTTTTTCAAATCTTTGTTCTTCATATTTTTCAGTACTAAATGCTCTTATAACTGGAAGACCTGTAAGAATTTCTCTACTTACTAAGTTGAGCCTATCAACTAAACTTTGTAGTATTTTGAATCTAGGCATAACAACTATAAACATTATCATAACTAACACTAAAACAGACGCAACACCTACACCAATAATCCAAGTCATAGATGTATTAGTTTGTAACACCTTTAGTACACCACCTAAGCCTAATATAGGCGCGTAGAATACAATTCTTAAAAACATTACCATCATCATTTGTATTTGTTGTATATCATTAGTACTACGAGTTATTAAAGACGCTGTAGAAAACTCAGTTATTTCTTTATTTGAGAATGACATAACTTTCTTAAATACAGAACTTCTTAAATCTTTACCTAAAGTAGCTGCAACTCTAGCTCCTAATAACCCTACTAAAACTGATGCCAGAACACTTAGTAATGTTATTCCTAACATTTTTAAACCAGTCATTATAATATAGTTGTTTTGCATCTTTTCTGTATTAATGCCTATTGCTTCATACTCACTTTTCACATAATTAACTGCACTTTGATCTACCATAGTTTCGGGTAAATTTTTAAAGTTTTTATCTATTTCTTTTGTAATAGCAGTTAAATTTTCTTCAGGCATTGATGATAATACTTTAAATATATCAACATCACCATTTTGTGTAGCTGACGTTGGAAGATTAGCCATCATTTGCTTCTTCATAGCATCAACTTCTGTACCACCATTTTCAATTCCAGATACTATTAATATCGGCTTACCTAATATACTACTTAGTTCGTCTATTATTTCTTTATCAGTAGTGCTTAACTTATAAAGATCTTCTTTTTCTAAAGCAGGATATTCTTCTTTATATTTATTGAATTCTTCTGTTGAAATAGAGTCTTTACTTAGCAGATTATAATTTTGTAATACCTTATCTTTATCAGCTGAGCTCATAAATATTGTAATTTTATCTAGTTCACTCTTTCGTATTATTTCTGGTACTGCATTTTCTACTCCACCTTGCTGTATCCCAACATTTACTATACTTGATGTATAATCAGGTAGGGCAAGTTCACATATCGCTTGACCTATCAACAATGCTACGATGAAAATAATTGATAGGGTAGATTTTTTTAAATATTTTACTAACTTATTCATCTTTTATACTCCTTTATGTTATTTATATTCACATTCCATTTCAATGATAGTATCATACATCTTTTTAAATAAACGTATCATTTCATCGGTATCTTCTTCACCCATTTTTTCTACAATTCTATGAGTAAATTCTTCAAACATTTTTGTTTCCTCAGCAAGAATCTGATCACCATCTTCAGTTATGTTAATATAGACAACTCTTCTGTCTGATTTATCTGTTATTCTATTTACAAATCCCTTTTCTTCTAAAGTATTTATTAATTTTGAAATTGCCGGTTTTGTTACCGATAAAAACTTACTTAAATCAGAAGCTTTAACGCCTTTTGAAGAATACTCATTTGTACTTTCACTATTTTTTAAATATTTAATAGTTTTGAGAAGCATAAACTCTCTATTTGGCATATTCTTTTTCCTAAATCCATTATGGGCAAGCTTATTAATTTGTGTTATGACACTTAATAGCTCTTTTGATTTATCCTTTGATACATCCATTTACAATTTAACCTCCCAATTTTAGTTAACCTAAATAATAGTTAACCATGATAAATATTATTTTAGTTAACTATTTTATATTAGTCAATAGATTTATTGATTAATTTTTCATAAACTTAGTTATTTCCCATATTTAATATATAAATAGCATAATTGTATATGATAAATTATCATATTAAGTGCAACATCTAAAAATATGTAAAAAAATAGTTCACAAGTTTATGTTCATGTTACAGTAATAATAATCACAAAACTACTTTACATGAAAGG